>DASWRD010000066.1:0-3883 GCA_036403315.1 Candidatus Elarobacter sp. | reverse complement strand
CTCGGCGATCAGCGGCGTGCGCTTCATGTCGGAGCCGCTGACGCGGGCGCCGCGCGCGAGCAGCAGGCGCGCGATGGCGCTCATGCCGATTCCGCCGACTCCGACGAGATGGTACGCGGTGTCCGTCACGGGCTCGAATCGTTCGCGCCGGTGCTGCTTTGGACCCGTCCGGCCACGCCCGCCTCGATCCGTGCGAGGATCGATGCGCTCGCGTTCCGCGGCGCAAGCGACCGGGCGGCTTGTCGCATTGAGGTGACCCGGTCCGTTTCCAGCACGTCGCGCAGCGTCCACCACAGCCGGTCGCCGTCGATCTCGCCGTCCTTCAGCACGATCGCCGCTCCGGCGTCAGCGAACAGCGCCGCATTGTGCGCCTGGTGCTGGTCGGCCGCGAACGGATACGGGATCAGGATCGACGGCGTGCCCGTCAGCGCGAGTTCCGCGAGCGTCGACGCACCCGAGCGGGCGATGACGACGTCGGCCGCGGCGTACGCATCGGCGGGATCGTCGAGATACGGGACGAGCACGACGCGGTTGCCCGCGGCGAGCTCGCGCTCTTCGGCGCGCATGTATTGGTAGTCGCGTTCCCCGCTGACGTGCAGCAGTTGCCACGTTTCGCCAAGCGTGCGCCGTGTCACGAGCGCCGCGACGGCTTCGTTGATGGAGCGCGCGCCCTGGCTGCCGCCGATGACGACGATCGTCGTGCGATCGGGATCGAGCCCCAGCCGCTCGCGCGCGCTGGGCCCGTCCTTCGCGATGGAGAACGACGCGCGCACCGGCGCGCCGGTGACGACGGTCTTGCGCCGGAATGACTCTTCCGACGCGGCGTATGTCGTCCAAACTTCATCGACGAGTGGCGTGAGGAGCCGGTTCGTTAGGCCGGGCGTGACGTTGATCTCGAGGAGCGCGATGCGCGCGCGCACGATGCGCAGCAAGCGCAGGATGCGCGCGGCGACGACGACCGGAAAGCAGACGTAGCCGCCCGTCGCGACGACGAAATTCGGCTTAAACCGCGCAAGCGCGCCGAGCGCCTTGATCACGCCGGCGGCGTTGGCGAACACCGTACGCAGCGTCGACAGCGACAGCGAGCGCTGCAGCGGCGCGCTCGGCACGAACGCGATCGGCATCGTCTTCACCAGCGTCGCTTCGAGCCCGTCCTCGTTGCCGAAGAACTTCGCTTCGTACGCGTCTTCGGCAGGGTAGCGTGCGCGCAGCGCGTCGTGGATGGCGAGCGCCGGATAGATGTGACCGCCGGTCCCGCCCCCGGTGAACGCCACGCGCAGCTTCACGGAGGTCCTATCGTCTTACTTCGGCGGGTTGAACGGCAGCACGCCCGTCGGTGAGCCGACGTTCGTGATTACGCCGCGTGGCGTGCCGTCGCGCGCGAACACTGCGACGGAGCCGTCGCCGTCGCCGCGGCAGCCGTTGTTCGCTACGTACACGCCGTTCGCGTCGATCGCCACGGCGTTCGCCGTTCCGACGTCGCGGCGGATGCGCGCGCGCGGCTGGTCCGACGTCGCGCTGTCGTACACGTCCACTTCCGCGTCGTTGCTCACGCACGACGGCGTCCCGGTGAGCACTGCGATCGAGCCGTCCGGTCCGGCGGCGATCGCGCGCGGCGACCGCTGCGGCAAGCGCAGCCGGCCGACGAGATCCAATGCTGCGGTGTACGTGCGCACTTCGCCGTACTGCACGTCGGTCACGGCGAAGCGGTTGTCCGGCATCATCACCATCGCGCCCGCGTCGAGGATGATCTCGTGGCGCAGCCGGCCGCCGCGGTCCCACACCGCCAGACGGCCCGAACCGAGCACGACGGTCGCGTCGTCGATGCCGAGCGCGTCGCGCACACCGGACGGCGCGATGGGGTTTCCGACCACCGAACCGCGCTCGTCGTAGCGGCGCAGCAGCTGCGTCATGCCGTCGTACGCCACGAAGCCGTCGGTGCTCGGACCGATGAACGCCGTGCCGCGCGGAAACGACTTGATGCGCCGCGAGCCCAGCGACGGCGAGATCGACTCGACGTCGAGACTACCGCCGTCGTTGAAGCTCACCAGCACGCTGCCGTCCGCGAGCGTGCGCAGGAGACGGTAGTTGCCCGTGTTCGCGCCGGCGGACGCAGTTTGCCGCGTGTCGCCGTCCACGTAGACGAGCACGAAGCGCGTCGCGACGAGCAAGGGCGGCGACGACGTTGCTGCGAGGGCCGGTTGTGGCGCACCCTTCGACAAGCTCAGGGTGACAATGATAATGATGCTTGCGAGCAGCCGCCGTCCGTTCACGTCGTTCGGTACCTGCCTACGTTCGCGATCAGGCCTACTGCGATCAGCGACACGATCAGGGCTGAACCGCCGAAAGAGATGAACGGCAGCGGGACGCCCGTCACCGGCCACGATGCGGTTACTACGCCGATGTTCACGAAGGCTTGGATCACGATGAGGAATGTGCAGCCCATCGCCAGCAGCATGCCGAAGCGGTCGGGCGCGCGCAGCGCCGCGGTCACCGCGCGGATCGCGAACAGCACGAACAGCACGAGCACGCCGAGCGCGCCGAGGATGCCGAGCTCTTCGCCGATCACCGCGAAGATGAAGTCGGTGTGCGCTTCGGGGAGATAGAAATATTTCTGGCGCGACGCGCCCAGGCCCAGCCCGAGGATCCCGCCGCTGCCGAGCGCGAGCAGCGATTGCACGATGTGGAAGCCGGTGTTCTGCGGGTCTTTCCAAGGATGGAGGAAGGCGAGGATGCGCGCGCGTTTGTACGCCGACGAGCCGATCGCGATCAGCACGGCCGGCAGCATCACGATCACGCACATGATCAAGTGCTCGATGCGCGCGCCCGCGGTGAACAGCAGCGCGAACGCGACGAAGAGATAGAGCGACGCCGTCCCCATGTCCGGCTCGAAGAGCACGGGCACGGCGAGCAGCAACGTGACGAGCAGCGCCGGAAACACGCCCTTCGACAGCGAGCGGATGCCTTCGCCCAGCGCCGACAGCTTCGCCGCGAGGAACAGCACCAGCGCGAGCTTGCCGAACTCCGAGGGCTGGAACGACAGCGCGCGCAGGCCGAGCCAGCGGCGCGCGCCGCCCGTCGCGTAGCCGACGTGCGGGATCAGCGTCAGCACCAGCAGCAGAAACGCCACGAACACGACGCCCGGCGCGATCTTGCGCAGCCTGTGGTAGTCGATGCGATAGGCCGCATACGCGAGCACCAGTCCGACGACGAGGTAAAGCGCTTGGCGCTTGAGGTAGTGCGCGGTGTCGTGATACGCGGAGTACGCGATCGCGCTCGACGAGCTGAACACCATCACGAGCCCCAGCGCCACGAGGAACGCGATCGGCCCGAGGAGCAGCGGGTCCGGCGGTTTCAACGCCGTGCGGTGGCGCGGTCGTGACGCACCCTTCGACTGGCTCAGGGTGACATTGGGCGAGGTCGCGCGCTGCGCGTACGTTCCTCGATTAGCGTGCACCGGCCACCGGGTGTTGGAGGGCGTGCACTGCGCCGGCGAACTCTTCGCCGCGGTGTTCGGCCGAGCGGAACATGTCGAACGATGCGCAGCCCGGCGATAGCAGCACCACGTCGCCTTCCTCGGCGAGGTCGCGCGCGCGGCGCACCGCGTCGTCCATCGAGATCGCGTGTTCTACTTTCGCGCGCTTCACGACGCTTGCGATCTCTTCCGCGGCTTCGCCGATCAGCACGACGGCCTTCGCGCGCGACGACAGCACTTTGCCGAGCTCGGCGAAGTTCGTGCCCTTCGATTTGCCGCCGGCGATCAGCACGATCGGGCGGTCGAACGCCTTCATCGCGGCGATCACCGAGCCGGGGTTCGTCGCCTTGGAGTCGTCGACGTAGCGCACGCCTTCGATCTCCGCCACGGGCTGCAGGCGGTGCCCCA
>DASWRD010000065.1:0-15481 GCA_036403315.1 Candidatus Elarobacter sp. | reverse complement strand
GCGGCGCGGCGATGGTGAGCACGCGATCGCTGAATCGCGTGCGGTCGAAACCGGCGGCGGTCCACAGCGCGGCGAAGAGCGGCGCGCCGGCGCCGGCTTCGCGCGCGAGCGCGGCCCGAAAGAACAGCGGCGCGCCACTCGCGAAGGCGACGCCGCGCGCGGCGAACGCGGCGGCGCTTTCCGGTGGTTCGGCGTCGCCGAGCGACCCGTCGGCACGGCGGAACTGGCCGTACAGCAGCGCGCAGCCCGGATCGGCGAACGCCTCGGCCACCGTCGCGAGCGCTTGCGCGTCGGCGAGGCGGTGCGCCGGCGTCAGCGCGACGACCACCGCGTCATCGTCGCCGCCGGCGTGCGCGCGCACGGCAGCCTCGACACCGAGCGGCTCGCCGGTGCGCACGAGCGTGCAGCGCGGATCGTCGAGCGGCAGCCGCGCCGCGTGATCGGCGCGCGAGCCGTCGTCGACGAACGTGACGCGCACGCCGGCGGCGGTTTGCCGCAGCAGCGATTCCACCAGATCGTCGAGCTCGGGCCCGGGATCGCGAAACACGACGATCGCGTGCAGACGGACCCGTTCCGCCGCGGCTTGCGCGCGCGGTGCGCGCGCGTCCAGGCTGAAGCGGCGGTTCGAGATGACGTGCTCGATCAGCGCCGCAGGCAGCGTCTTCGAGCGCAGCAGCGCGTTGTCGGTGGCGACCGCCGTCTCGTGGTCGCCGACATAGAACGCTGCGACGGCGTGCTCGAGCGGGACCTGCACGTCGTACAGCGCGCGCTCCACGAACGGCGCGCTCGCGGGGGGCATCGGCAGCTTCGCCGCGCGCGCCAGGTAGATCATCGCGACGTGGTGCTCGCGCCGCGCCTGGTATGCAAGCGCGATCCGAAAGAGCGGCTCCGCGCGCGACGGATCGCGCTCGTAGGCGCGCAGCAAGCTTTGCAGCACCTCCGGCCAGGGCTTCTCCGCGCGCTGCTCCAGCAACGCGATCTGGTACAGTGAGAACCACGCTTCGTCCGGCGCGCCGCCCGACTCGGCGCGCTTGCGGTACCACCGCAGCGCCTGGTCGATCTCGCCCGCGTCGCGGTAGCTCTGCGCGAGCGAGAACGCGTACGCGGTGTTGTCCGGGTCGCCCAGCAGCGCGCGCTCCAGCACGAGCGCGTCGCGCCGCGCTTTGAGCGGATCGCTCGACCGCGCGCCGTCACGGTGCACGGCGACGCGCAACCCGGCGAGGACGTCGCCGCTCGCGGGTGCATCCGCCGCTATTCGCGCGTGCAGCACGCCTTCGTAACGCCAGGGCAGCGCGTCTTGCAGCAACCGCCATTGCGGCGAGCTGAGATTGGACGACACGACCTCCACGGCATACGCGCGGCCGGTGAGCGCCGGCAGCGTGAACGCAATGTCGCGCTCGAGTGTCTCGTCCGCGTCGATCACGAGCATGTAATCCGCGCGGCCGCGCGCGTGCGCCAGCGCTTCGGTGCGGTTGTGGCCGAAGTCGACCCACGGCCGTTCGATCAGCTCGCCCGGCAGATCGCCCAGGAGCTCGCGCACGACTTGCTGCGTCCCGTCCGTCGAGCCGGTGTCGACGATCGCCCACGCGTCGATCAGCGGGCGCACGGACGCGATGCAGCGCGCGATCACCTTCGCCTCGTCCTTGACGATCGCGCACAAGCAGATCGTGCGGCCGGCCGCGTCCACGCGCGCTACGCCACGACGAACGCGGGACCGTCGCGGCCCGCGACGACGGCGGGCCGCGCGATCTCGGCGAACACCAGCGCTTCGCGGATCCGGTCCTCGTTGCGCTCGAGCACGTCCTTGCCGACGCCGAACGACGCGATGTGGTGATGGTGCCGTTCCGGAAACGTGTTGCGCCCGTGATAGTGGTAGAGGTACAGGTGCGCGTTGCCGGCGAGCCCGACGACCGCGCCCGTCGCCGCGAGCTGGTCGATGAACACGGAGTCTTCGCCGGAGTTCGCGTGCACGCCGGACTCCGGATAGCGCAGCCGCGGCGCGCGCATCATCAGCGAACCCGGCAGGTACGACGCGGTGCCGCTGAGCCGTCCGCCGTCGGTCCAATCCACCCAGAACGCCGCGCGGCGGTCCTCGATGTACTGCAGATGATCGGTCAGACAGCACGCGTCCGCGTTGAGCCGCAGCAGGTACGCCGCCTGCGTCGCGAGGCGCTCGGGATGGCTGTAGTCGTCGTCGTCCCATTGGCACACGAGCTCGCCGCGCGCGTTGTCGAGCGCGACGTTGCGCAGCGCGCCCAGCGTGCTGCCCGCATCCGCCGCGACGAATCGAACCATCTCCGCGATCCCCGCGTCCGCCGCTTCGACTGCGAGCGCGCGCCGGAAGCGCGCCGAGCCCGCGCTGACGACGACGAGCTCGCGGTTCGGCCACGTCTGCTTGGCGAACGCGCGAATCGCGCGCTTCGCCAGCAGCACGCGGTCGTAGGTCACCATCAAACAACTGATCAGCGGCAGCGTGGCGGGCAGCGCGCTTGGCGCAGGCGCGAGCGCGGGCGCGACGTCGCGCGCCGCGACGGTGAGCACCGCGTCGCTGAAGCGCGTGCCGTCGAAGCCGGCCGCCGCCCACAGCGCCGGGAAGAACGCGGCGCTCGCATCCACACGACGCGCGAGCGCCGTTCGGAAGAGCAGCGGCGCACGGCTCGCGGACGCAGGCCCGCGCGCCGCGAACGCGCGCGCGCTCTCGGCGGGCTCCGCGTCGCCGAGCGCGCCGTTCGCACGCCGGAACTGACCGTACGCGAGCACGCAGCCGGGATCCGCGAACGCACCGGCGACCGCCGAAAGTGCGTTCGCGTCGGCGAGGCGGTCGGCAGGCGTCAGCGCTACGACGACGGCGTCATCGGCCGGGATCTGCGCGCGCACCGCGCGCTCGAATCCGACGGGCTCGCGATAGCTGACGAGCCTGCACCGCGGATCGTCCAGCGGCAGGCGCGCGGCGTGGTCGGCCTGCGACGCGTCGTCGACGAACGTGATCCGCAGGTTCGCGATATCAGCGCGCAGCAGCGACTCGACGAGATCGTCCAGCTCCGGCCCGGGATCGCGGTACACGACGATCGCCTCGACCGGCATCGGCCCGGCGAGCGCGGCCGGCTTCGGCGCGCGGGCGTCGAGGCTGAAGCGGCGGTTCGAGATGACGTGCTCGATGAGCGCCGCCGGCAGCGCCTTGGAACGCAGCAGTTTGTTGTTCGCCGCCACGGACGTGTCGTGATCGCCGGCGTAGAACGCCGCGACGCCGTGCTCGAGCGGGATCTGGACCTCGTAGAGGGGACGTTCCACGAAGAGCGCGCTGGCCGGCGGGAGCGGCAGTGCCGCGGCGCGTTCGAGAAATAGCATCGCGGTGTGAAACTCGCGCCGTGCTTGATATGCGAGGCCGATGCGAAACAGCGGTTCGGCGCGGTTCGGATCGTATTGGTACGCGCGCTGATACGCCTCCAGCACGCCGGGCCACGGCTTGTCGGCACGGTGCTCGAGCACGGCGATCTGGTAGAGCGAGAACCACACTTCCTGCGGCCAGCCGCCCATCTCGGCGCGCTTGCGGTACCACCGCAGCGCGAGCTCGCCGTCGCCCGCGTCGCGATAGCTCTGCGCCAAGTAGAACGCGTGGCGGACGTTGCTCGGATCGTCGAGCAGCGCGCGCTCGAGGACGAGCGCGTC
The DNA here is from genome assembly GCA_036403315.1 of Candidatus Elarobacter sp. GTDB lineage: Bacteria > Vulcanimicrobiota > Vulcanimicrobiia > Vulcanimicrobiales > Vulcanimicrobiaceae > Vulcanimicrobium. The sequence continues at coordinate 11,812 of DASWRD010000065.1, read as the reverse complement.
GCGGCGGAACTTCTGCGGATCGCTCGAGCGCGCGCCGTCGGTGTGCACGACGGTGCGCATCCCCGTGATGTGCCCTTCCGCCGCGGCCTGCTCGCACGTGATGTACTCGTGCAGCACGCCCTCGTAGCGCCAGTTCAGCGTGTTCTTCACCAGCTGTCGCCGCAGATACGTGCAGCCGGAGTAGAATACTTCGGCGGTGTACGCGTCGGCGGTCAATTCGGGCAGCGTGAATCCGTCGTCGCGTTCGAGCGTCTCGTCGGCGTCGATCACGAAGACGTAGTCGGCGCGCCCGCGCGCGTGCGCCAGCGCTTCGGAGCGGTTGTGGCCGAAGTCGACCCACGGCCGTTCGATCAGCTCGCCGGGCAGATCGCGCAGCGCGTCGCGAACGATCTCCTGCGTGCCGTCGGTCGACCCGGTGTCGACGATGGCCCACGCGTCGATCAGCGGCTGCACCGACGCGATGCAGCGCGCGATCACCTTCGACTCGTTCTTGACGATCATGCACAGGCAGATCGTCTGGCCGCCTGCGGTCACACCGGGTCGAGCTCGTAGTGGTTGCCGGCTTTCCTCAGCCCGAAGCGCTGCCCGGTGAAGCGTACGAATGTGCGAGTCGGGTCGTTGACGGCGAGCGGATCGACAGATACGTCGGCGACGTTTTGCAAGCCCGGCGTAAACGGATACAGCCCCGTGAACCGGAACGTGCCGGCCAGGTCGCCGTCGCCCGGCTTCAGCCAGACGGTCAGCGCCGGCCCGAGCGGCGGCGGTAGCGGCGGCGCCGGCGGAACGACGGCGATCGGCGGATAGGTGAAGCCGAAGCCGACGCGTTCGTCCGGCGTGAGCAGCTCGATCGGGGCACCGGCGCCGATCTCGACGCTGCCGGCGAACACGACGTCGTCCTGTGAGACGGAGCGCGGCGGCGCATCTGCGCTCACGACGGCGTCGATGCGCCCCGCGATCGCCGGAACCGTCGTCGAATCGAACCACGCGAACGACGTCAGCACGGGTGCGGTGAGAACCTTGCGCAGCGCGGTTTCGAGCATGCCGGTCCAGCTCGCCGGTTCGGGTCCGAACAGAAACCAGCCGGCGTACGCCGGTGCGATGCCCGCGGTATCGCCGACGTCGAGCGACTTCGGCACGAACAGGTTCGACCAGAGCAGGAACGCAAACCGCGAGTTTGCCGCCGGCGCGTAGAACTGCGTGGTGCCCTGTTGTGCGAGGGTGAAAGCGCTCATGTCTACGCGCTAACCGGGCGAACCCGTGGGCCCGATCACCGGCGCGTCGAGCGCAAACGTGACTCCCGGCCACGGGGGAGCAGTCGGGCCGGGCCAAATCTGCCACCCCGAATACGGCGATATTTGATAATTGAACCGGTGGATCTGGCCGGTGATATAGTATCCGAGGATCTCGACGAGCGCCCAAGCCGGATTCATGGGAGTGCCGGCCGCGCGCCCCAAACTGATCTGGTTCGCGAGCGCCACCGCGACGGCGTTGACGAACTCGGGCGTGATCGCGGAATTCCCGGTCGCGCCCGTGTTGCCGGTCGGACCGGTGTTGCCGGTCGGACCGGTCCTGCCGGTCTGACCCGTCGAGCCGGTCGGACCGGTGTTGCCGGTGTTGCCGGTGTTGCCGGTCGGACCGGTCCCGCCGGTGTTGCCCGTGTTACCGGTATTGCCCGTGTTACCGGTATTGCCGGTGTTGCCGGTGTTGCCGGTGTTACCCGTGCCGCCGGTATGACCGGTAGGCCCGGTCCCGCCGGTGTTGCCCGTGTTGCCGGTATTGCCGGTGTTGCCCGTCCCGCCGGTGCCGCCGGTGCCGCCCGTTTGACCGGTAGGACCGGTCCCGCCGGTGTTGCCCGTGTTACCGGTATTGCCCGTGTTACCGGTATTGCCCGTGTTGCCGGTGTTGCCCGTGTTACCGGTATTGCCCGTGTTGCCGGTGTTCCCCGTGCCGCCGGTATGACCGGTAGGCCCGGTCCCCCCGGTGTTGCCCGTGTTACCGGTATTGCCGGTGTTGCCCGTCCCGCCGGTGTTGCCGGTGCCGCCCGTATGACCGGTCGGACCGGTCCCGCCCGTGTTGCCCGTGTTGCCCGTGACCCCAGTGCCGCCTGTATGGCCGGTTGGGCCGGTCCCGCCGGTATGACCGGTAGGACCGGTCCCGCCCGTGTTCCCCGTGTTGCCCGTGTTACCGGTATTGCCGGTGTTGCCGGTGTTGCCGGTGTTGCCGGTGTTGCCGGTGTTGCCGGTGTTGCCGGTGTTGCCGGTGTTGCCGGTGCCGCCCGTATGACCGGTCGGACCGGTCCCGCCCGTGTTGCCCGTGTTACCGGTGCTGCCCGTGCCCCCGGTGCCGCCTGTATGGCCGGTTGGGCCGGTCCCGCCGGTTTGACCGGTAGGACCGGTCCCGCCGGTGTTGCCCGTGCCCCCGGTGCCGCCGGTGGGGCCGGTGTGCCCGGTCGGACCGGTGAGGTTGTTTGCGACGATGTAATGCCAGCCGAGGGCAGGATCTGGGCCGGTTGGGTTGCTCATGGAAGGTCCTTACCGGAGACGCCGAGGGTCATGTGCGAGGGATGCGCATGGAAGCTGCGCGCTATCGCGTCGGGCCCGTCGGGCCGGTCGGTGCTGGGAATTTCGAGATCTGCGGAAGCTGATTGGAGCCCGGCCCCCAGCCGTTGAGATAGTAGCCGAGCACGTTCACGAGCGCCCAGCCGGGATTCCCCGCGGTCGCGCCGCCGCCCATCTGGCCCTGCGCGATGAGCGCGGCGAGCTGCACGGCGATCGCGCTCACGTCCACCGGCGAGATCGACCCCGTCGCCCCCGCCCGACCCGTTGGTCCCTGAGGCCCCGTGCTGCCGGTCGAGCCGCGCGGCCCCGTCGGGCCCGGCGTCCCCCCGCCGCCGCCGCCGGAAGCACCAGCCGGACCGGTCGCGCCCGTCGAACCCGTTGGGCCCGTCGAGCCGCGCGGCCCCGTCGGGCCCGGCGTCCCCGCGCCGCCGCCGCCGGACGCACCAGCCGGACCGGTCGCGCCCGTCGAACCCGTTGGGCCCGTCGAGCCGCGCGGTCCCGTCGGGCCCGGCGTCCCCGCGCCGCCGCCGCCGGACGCACCGGCCGGACCGGTCGCGCCCGTCGAGCCGCGCGGTCCCGTCGGGCCAGTCGATCCGGTGGGACCCGTCGAACCGGCGGGGCCCGTGGGGCCCGTGACGCCCTTCGGACCGGTGGGACCGTCGTTACCGTGCGTTTCGGTACGTCCGTAGCTGCTCATGCGTGTCTCCTTCAGGGGCCGGTTAGGTCGGGCTGGTGATCATCGCCGCGCGGACGAACAAGTCGTCGTAGCTGAGGACCGGTTTGAGCTCCGCCGCGCCGTTAGGATCGGGGATGTTGGTGAAGAGGCGCGCCGCGAAGCTCAGCCGTTTGCCGCCGGTTGTCAGCACGCCCGGCGGGAGCGCCGCATAGATCGCGGCGGCGAGCTCCCGCGCGTACGCGTCGTACGGCGGCGTCATCCCGGACGCGGGCGTCGGGCGGAGCCCGAGCGGGATCGTTGCGAAGATCCCGTCGTCCGTGCCGGAGGTCGAGAACTGGTACGAGCACAAGAGCTCGATCCAGTGCGCGCTCAACCCGTCGGCGACCGCGTTGCTCGTGATCGCGTCGAGCATCTGCGCGATGAACGCCCACAGCGGCTGCGGCGCCGTGCCGGGTGGTGCAAGATCGATCGGCGTCGTGCAGGTCAACGACGGCACGAGCGGATCGATGAACTCGACCAGCGGCGTTTGATAGATGAACTTCGGATTCGTGCCGTACGGGCCGGTGCTGCCGGCTGCACCGATCGGGCCGCTCGAGATCAATTCGGCGTTGCGCGTGACGAACGCGCCGCCGGACGCGCGCTCGTTGCGCGCGACGTCGCGGCCGCCGAAGGCATAGCGCTGCGTGAGGCGTTCGTCGGCGAGATAGCCCGGCGGATACCGGTACACGGCGGCCGTCGCGCCGACGGGTGGGAGCGGGCCGGTGAGCGGATCGACGGGACCGCTCGGCCCGGCGAGCCCGGCCACGATCGCGATCTGCGGCCACGGCGCCGTCGCCGACGCTCCGGGTCCGGTCGCCTCGGTCCACGTCAGGTTCAGCCCGGTGAGCTCGGCGCCCGGTGCGCGCCTTACGCTGAACTCGTAGCGTTCGGCGAGATTGGGATCGTTCGTACCGGACATGAGGTTCGCGAACTGGCCGGAGCTCATCGCCACGGCGATCGCAGCGGCGTAGAACGCGAACGCTTCGACCGCGGCTTTCAGATCCGGCGATGCGGGCGAGGCCGGCAGCGGTGCGAGGTCGTCGCGCAAAGCCGGCCACGCGAACGCGAACTGCGCGAGCGCCGCGATCAGATCGTCGCCGAGCACGAACGCCGCGACCAGATCGTTCGCCGGGCGCGTGCTGCGGTAGAACGACGCCGCGACGTAGTCTTGGTCTTGCGCCGCCTCCTGGCGCATCACGTCGAACGCGTAGCTCCACAGCTTCGCGCACGCGATCGTCGTCGCGTTCGGGTTTTCTTGCGTGCCCGAGTTCCCGGTGAGGATCGGCGGGCCGGGATATTCGCGCAGCGGGATCGGGACTTGCGTCTGCGGCATCACGCTGCCCGGGAGGAAGCCCTCATCGGGCGGGATCACGAAGCGCAGCCACGACGACGACTCGTATGCGCCCGCGCCGGGCACGGTCGCGATCGCGTACTCCAGATCGGTCGGCGCGAAACGCGTGTTGAGGAACAGCGTGCGCGCCGCGCTCGCGTCCGCGACGGACAGCAAGAACGTCAGATACGGCGACGCGCCGGACGCCAGCGAGAGCTTCGTGCTCGACAGCGTGAAGCCGCTCGTCGTCGCGGCGCCCTGCAGCGTTCCGCCGCTGAGCTTGGGCGGCAGCGGCGACGCCTCCATGACGGTGAGCACGTCGTCGACGTCGCTGTCGCCGAGCGCTTGCGCGATCGTGCGGATCGTCTCCGACGGGGCGCCGGTGGTGACGTACGTCGGCCCCGCCGGACCGAAGCCGATCGTGCAGCCGGCGAGGAACATCGCGCCGAGATCCTGGTTGGCGCGGCCGAACGCGATCGGATCGCCGAAGAAATCGGCCGCGGCGGTGAACGGTTCGCCGCGACCGAACTCGCGCGCGATGCGCGTGACCTGCAGCGGCGTCGTCGCATACACCGTGGGCTGCTCCGCGATCCCGCTGGGACCGCCGGTGAGCGAGCCTTCGATGAACGGCGTCCACGTCTGCGTCCACCACCCGGCCGACGGCCCCGCCGGGAACGTGACGCCGAACTGAGCCGCGACGTCGATCAGCGTGTCGTTGCTGCCGATTCGATACGGCTTGCCGGCGTACTCGACCGTCATGCCGGGTGCGAGCAATCCGCGCTGTCCGGCGACGAGCTGCGCGAGGTATGCGGGCGCGACGCCGAGCTGCGTCGCGAACGCCGCGAGTCCGGTCGGACCGGTCGACCCCGGCGGTAACGTGAACGCGTCGGTCGCCACGGGGCCGAACAGCCGCGGCGCGATCGTCGCGCCGGCGGGCGGCGGCGACGTGACGTCGACCGGGAACTGCACGATCGCCGTCGTGCGATATGCCGATGCGAGCTCGACGAGCATCTGCTGGTAGAGCGCATCGACCGCGGCCGGCGCGGAGCCCGTCGCGCCGGCGAGGATCGGTGCGACCTCGTTGCTGAGCGCGGTCGCAACCGCGAGCTTTGCGTCGACGATCGTCTCGTACGCGGTCGGACCGGCGGCGGCATACGCCGGCAGCGCGTACGGTGCCGACAGCATCAGATCTGTCGCGGCGAGGAACGTTTCGAGCCACGTCTGCGGGTCGGCGTCCTGAAGCGACTTCGCCGCCGTCGCGCCGCTCGGATCGGTCACCGTGTACGTCCCGGTCACGAGGCTGGTCGAGATCGGGGGCAGCGAATAGAACGCCGGCTGGTCCGCCTGAATTGCGAGTTGCGCGATGCCTTGCGGACCGAAGTCAACCGCGTAGATGGATGCACGATCGGTGCCGCCCGCGGACGGGACGTCGCCCACGGCGCACTTCAGCCGGAACGGTGCGAACGCCGACTCGAAGTCTTGCGCGAACGCGAGCAGCGCGCCGTCGGCGGTCGCGCCGGCGGCGAACGCCGCGGCGCTGATGCGCGTTACGACGTTCGCAACGGCGGTGCCCGCGAAGTCGGGCACGATCAGTTCCGGCGCGCGGCTCATGCCGAGCGACACGGTGACCGGGTAGTATGCCGCCGGACCGGCAGGCGGGATCGTCGGCGTCAGCAACGTCGCGATCGGCGTCGCATTCGGCGGCAGCATGAAATACCGGACGTCGCCCGTCGCGAGCAAGCCGACGATGTCCGCGACCGCGGTGCATAGCTGATCGAGCGTGACGTCGATACCCTGCTCCTCGCGCAGGCGCTGCACGAGCGTGCCCGGCGTGTCGTAGACGCCGACCTCGATCGTCGTCTTGAGCGGGCCGAACGCGACGCTGCGCGTCCCCGCGGCGAGGAACCCGCGCAGCGACTGGTTCGCGCGGAACAGCGACAGCACACCATCGGTTGCGCTGAGCCCGAAGCCTGTCGCGACTTCTGCCAGCGTGAGGTTCAGCGCGAGCGCCGGTCCGGGGACCACGACCGCCGCCGCCGGCCAGAAGAGCCCCGCAACGCTCGCCGCTTTTGCCACGAACGCATCGAAGCCGCCGCCCACACGCGCCGCCAGCGTGTCGAGCGAATCGCCGGCGGTGACGGTGTACGACGTGCCGCCGATCGCGATCGGGCCCGGCGTGATGATGCCGCGCAGGTAGCGGTTGAGCGTCGCCAGCGCACCCGTCGCCCCAACCGGATCGCCGGGCGAGAACTGCGCCGCGATGCTCGCGAGCGTGTCGCCGGAGATGGGCGTGTACGCGGCCCAACCGCGTTCGCGCAGCTCGACGAGGTTCGGGACGGTCAAAGCGATGTCGGAGTGCACGGGCGGCGGCTGCTCGAACACTTGCAGCGGCGCCGCGGCGTTGGCGGTACCGAGCTGCGCGAGCGTGAGGTTCGCCTGTTGCGCCGCTTCGGCGAACGTCGTGCCGGGTTCGAGCGCAATCGAGTTTTCGCCGACTTGCACGACGCTGCCGGCGACGAACAGATACGGGACCGCACGATTCAGCTCGACGAGCGTCTCGACCGGGCCCAGGCTCGTTCCGATCGTCCCGAACGTCACGGGCTGCGCCACCTTGTATTGCGCCGGTGCGACGGGCTGCACCCAGTAGCTCGACGACGTGATCTGCGTGGCACCGGACGCCCAAATTCCCGCGACGCCGGCGATGGCGTTCGCGAACGTCCCGCGGTCGATGTCCGCGTCCGAGAACTGCGCGTAGACGTCGGCGAACGACGACGGTGCCGCCGGCGTCACCTTCGTCGTCTTGCCGATCGTGATGCGCAGGTTCGGCGCGACGAGGTTCGCGGCGGTCCAGTTGTCGACGACGAGCCCGGTTTCGGCGGACGTGCCGTTCACGAAATAGATCGCGGAGCTCGTCGCCGCCGCGGTCGCGGCGAGCGTCGCCGCCGGCGTTACGACGACTGGCACGGTTCGGGCCGCCGCTGCGTAGAGCGTCGCGCCGACGCGCAGCGGCACGGCCGCGTTCACGGTGACGAGCGCAACCAAATCGTAGGTACCGAGCGCCGCGAGCGACGCCAGCGTGTCGGGCGACTGCGCCGCGCGGAGCACCGGCTCGAGCAACTGCGTCGCACCGTCGGCGGGTGCGAACACCGCGGCCACGATCGCGTCCGGGTTTGCCGCGAACAGCGCACCGGGCGTCACCGCGAACGCGCGCGCCATGGCACCGAACGTTGCGCCGCGTCCGCCGAACCAATAACCCGTCACGGGGCTCAGCGACGACGCGGCGTCGGCGAACAGCTTTGCCTTGGTGACGAACGCCGCGAGCGGACCCTTGAGCTCGTCGCCTTGCTGGTGCGGCACGCCGAGATTGCAGTCGAGCGCGAACGTGAGATCGCGCTGCTGAACCTGATAGAACACGGTCGCGTAGCGCGCGGCGTCCGCGACCGCCGCGGCGTTCGCGGTCGCGACCGGCAGCGAGCTCGACGGGATCGCGCGCGTCGTGTCGAGCGTCAGGTCGACGGACAGCTGCGCGCCGTTGGGTCCGGTTGCCGACAGGCGGTACGCGAGCGCCGCGCCCGGCCACGACGACACCGCGACGAGATCGTCGGTGTAGCCCGCGGTAACGTCAACGGGCGCGACCGTCCCGGACGGACCGATCGCGTTGCCGAACACGTCGTTGAAAAACAAGTCGATGCGGGCCGCGCTGAGCTGCGCGGCATCGGTCGGTCCGGGACCGAACGTGATCCCCGCGTACGGGTTCTGCGCCGGGTTCGGCAGCGCGAAGCCGGCTTGGGAATTGGCGGTCGGCCCGTCGTTCACGAGCCCAAACTGCGCGACCGGAACGATCTGCCGGTAGAGCCACGTCCCGGTCGCGCCCGCCGGGCTGACGGGCCCGATCGGCCGGCCGAAATGGCTTTCGCTGAAGTACGGATTGGATTCCACGCGATACGACAGCACGTCGTACAGCGAGCGCGTCAGGTCGGGCGCGTCCGTGTTTCCGCTCGGGTTGACGCGCGTCAGCTCGAAGCCGACGGCTCCCGCGGGGATGGTCGCGACGCGGCGCGTCGGACCGGTACCCGGCGGCATGTTGAGATAGATCGTCGTCGAGCCCGCGTCGACGTTCTCGCCGACGACCGCGCAGTTGGTGTACGGATGGAGCTGCTGGTCTTGGCCCGACCATTGCTCGAAGCTGAGGTAGACGAGCCGAATGGTCGCTTCGGGGCTGCCGGTGAACAGCCCGTCGGGAAAGCCGTTCCCATGTGCGGTCTGGTACTGCAGGTAGTATCCGCCGCTGCCGGTGATGCTCGCTTCCCACACGGTCTGCATGAAGTTGGCCGGCTGCGTGATCGGCGCGTCGAAGACGCTCGAGTCGCCCCCGAACGCCGCGGCCAGCATCATTCGGTTCGGGTGCGTTACGGTCGAGAGGTTCGTGCGCAGCACGACGACGCCGGCGCCGAGCGCGTCGGACGCGAACCCGCTCCCGTTCCCGGCGCCCGGCGGCGCGTAGAGCAGGTAGAGCTGATCCAGCCGGTCGCCGAACGGGCGCATGCCGTTGCGCGCGAACTGCCACGCGGCGAGCAGCAAGTCGCGGCCCGTTTCGTCGGCGCCGATCAGCAGGTACCGGTTCGGGATCGGGTTGCCGTCGGCGGCGAGCACGCGCTGAATCCGCAGCTCGACGGTCATCGCGAACGCGCAGCGCTCGAGCGCCGGCGGCGTTGCTGTCGCGCCGAACTGCGCGTTCTTCGCCAGCGCGACGACCTCGAACGGACCGGTCGCGGCGGTGGCTCCGGACAACTGCGACGTCACGGCGAGCAGCGATGGCGGGAAGTACCACAGCGACGGCTGTCCGGCGATGCCGCCGGTCGGGCCCGGCAGCGATGGGCCGGTCGCGGATTGCCAATGCGCGTTCTGCGGCGCGGGATAGCGCACGGGCACGTCGTCGTACGCCGTCATCCCGCGCGGTCCGCCGGCGATCTGCGGATCGAGGTTCAGGCTCGGCGCGTTGGCCGCGATGAACGTCGCGCCGAGCACGACGTCGAGCGACGCCGACGTGGGACCCGTCGGGCCGTTCGCATAAAACGCCATCCACGGCGCAGTCGGGCCCGCCGCGAACGACAGCGTGAGCGTCGCGCCCGGCGCGGGCGCCGCGAGCTGCTGACCGATCACCGAATAGAGCCCGGCGGTCGGCGTCCAATCGGGGTCGTCGTTCACCGGCGCGACGCGCATGCCGTTCATCAAGAAGCGCGAGACGGTCGACGCGAGGCCGTTGAACTCGCCGCGCGCGACCATGTCGCCGAGCAGCGTGTCGACGTCGCGCGACACGACGTCGGGGATCGTCAGCGTGACGCCGCCGGTCGGCCCCGGCGCGAAGATCCCCGTCGCGCCGGCGATCGAATCGGCGAGGGCGTCCACCGTGAGGTCGTACCGCTGCGCGATCGTCGCCAGCGTGTCGCCGCTTTCAAGCGTTGCTTGGAACGGCGGGACGTTTACGACCGCCAGCGGCTGCAGCACGTCCGCGCCGGCGTTCATCCCGACGAGCGCGCCGGGGTCGAGCGCTGCCTGTCCGGTCTGGCCCGCCGAGAAGATGGCTGCGAGTCCGGCGAGCGAATCGCCCGTCGCGCCGGCATAGCTGAACGTCGGGATCACGATCGTCGTGCCCGGCCCGACGTTCGACGGCGCGGAGATCTCTGCGACGAACTGCGTAAAGCTCGCGGGACGCGCTTCGGCAAGCTGGATGAGCGCGAAATATTTCGCCACGCGCTCGAGCGTGTCGAACTGATCGCGCACCGCGTACGACGTCGTCGCGCCGGTCGCGCCGATCACGCCGCCGCTCAGCGACGCGCGCGGGACGACGTACTCGGTCGTGCTGCTCGGCCCGGTCGCGCCCGTCGCGCCGATCTGCTGCATGTACCACGGCACGTACTGCTGCGCGGTCGCGCCCAGCGGCCCGTTGCCGCGCACGTAATACACGGCGCCGATGCGGTCGAGCGGATCGGCGGGATCGTCCGCCATGTCGGCGGCCGTGACCGTGTAACCGATGGGCGGCACCATGAATCCGGTCGCACCCGGCCGCAGCAGGCTCGTGCTCGACGCGTTCGCGCCGTCGCCGGCGAAGATCGCTGATGCTCCGAGCGCGAACGCGCTCGCGAGCCCGGCCATGGTCTGACCGGACGTCACCTGCGTGACCACGCCGTCGATCGTCAGCAGCGTGCCGCGTGCCGGCGCGAGCGTGACGTTCTCGTTCGCGGTCGCGATCGTGCCGACGGTCGGGCCGGCGGGCACCGTCACGTCGGTGCCCGCATGCAGCCGCGCGTGCAGCGGGGCGGCGTGCGCCAAGGAGCGCGGCCCGGCGAGGTGCGCGTTCGCGCGCGCCACGACGTGCGGCTCGATCCCGAGCGACGCCGCGATCGAGGCGATGGTGTCGCCGCGCCGCGCCGTCACCGTGATTGCGTCGCCGCCGCCGAACTCCGCCGCGAGCGACGCGAGCGAGTCGCCGATGGTCGCGTGGTACGGATAGGCCGTGAGCAGATCGCTCGCGCTCTGCAGCGCCGATTTCGCGATGAGCGCGAAGTAGTCGCCGAACACGACGGCGCTCAGCGGTGTCGTGCCGTCCGGGCAACTCGATGGCAGCGACTCCGCGCGCATGAAGCCGTGCGGCGCGCGCAAGCGCCGGCTCCTGAGCGCGTGCGGCCCCGCGCCGGCTTCCGCGCTCGCGGGAGCGACGCGCATCTGATCGTAGTACGTCTCGAACTGCGTGCGGTACGCCGCGTCGACGCACGCGGTGTTCCACAGGTCGACGGGCGAACCGTCGCTCGGCGTGATGCTGAACGCGGACGGGATCGGGAACACCGTCAGGGAGCCGCTCTGCTCGTCGAACTGCGCGGGCTCGAAGCCCACGACGTAGTTCGCCGCCAAGAAGCCCGTCGGCCCAGCGACGTTGTCGTAGGAGAACGCCGCTTCGCTCGCGGCCGCATCCTGCAAGTTCGTCAGCAGCTGCGCGATCGCGGTCGAGGTCACGCGGGCGCCGGACTCGCCGGTGAGCCCGGCGACGCCGGCGGCGGCGAAGCTCCAGCGCAGCACGCCTTGCGCGAGGCTGTCGAAGGACGAGCCGGGCGCGCCGCCGGTGCGCACCTCGGTCGCGGTCCGCGCGTTCGGGTCGATCCCGTTGTCGACGAAGAACGAAGCGACGACGTGCAGCGCCGGATTCACCCC
>DASWRD010000064.1:0-38603 GCA_036403315.1 Candidatus Elarobacter sp. | reverse complement strand
GGAGGGCCTCGCGGAGCACGGGCACGCCGTGCGCGACGTGCGGCGGCTGCTCGTGACGCACTTCCACATGGATCACTACGGCCTGGCGGGGACCCTGGTCGAAAAGGGCATTCCGGAGCTCGGGATGCACGAGCGCGACTGGGCGTTCTTGAAAGCGCGCAAGGAGCGGCGCGGCGAAACCGATTCCATCGTCGACGCGTGGCTCGAACGCAACGGCCTGCACGTCGAACCGGACGATGACGACGGCGACTCACCGTACGACCGCTTCGACTATGTCGAGCCGACACGCATGCTCGAAGACGGCGCACGAGTCGGCCGGCTGCGCGCCATGTGGACGCCCGGTCATTCGCCTGGGCACGTCTGCTTCGTCGACACGGTATCGGGCCGCACGTTTACCGGCGACCACGTGCTCGATCCCGTGACGCCGCACGTCGGGATGTGGCATGATTCCGGCCGCGACGCGATGGGCGAGTACGTCGCGTCGCTGCGCACCGTCGGTTCGCTCGAAACCAGCGGCGCGCTGCCGGCGCACGGCGAGGCGTTTCCCGACCTCGCACGCCGCGTCGAAGAGCTGCTCGCCCACGAAGCGACGCGCGAAGCGGACGTACTGAACGCGCTCGCCGGCGGCCCGCTCACCGGGGCGGAAGTCGCCGGCCGGCTGAAATGGCGGCGCCGCGGCGATCGCTTCGACCAGCTACCGCACGAGCACCAGCAATTCGCCGTGGCGGAAACGCTGGCGCACCTAGAACATCTGCGCCGGCGCGGCATGGTCCAGCGCGACGACAGCGGCCCAGCGATCAGGTGGTCTCGCCCGTAACGTCGTGCGATCGTATCGAAGAGTGACACTGAGCGCGAACGTCACGAATTGTCATGACATAGGCCTTCCAATCACTCCCACTCCACCGTGGCGGGCGGTTTCGACGTGATGTCGTAGGCGACGCGGTTCACGCCGGGGATTTCGTTCACGATGCGCGTCGAGATGCGTTCGAGCAGATCGTGCGGTAGGCGCGCCCAGTCCGCCGTCATGCCGTCTTCGCTCGTGATTGCACGCACGCCGACCAAGTTGCCGTAGGTCCGGCCGTCGCCCATGACGCCGACGCTCTTCACCGGCGTCAGCACCGCGAAGTACTGCCACGGCCGCGGCGAGAGTTTGCCCTCCGCGATCGCGGCGTCGATCTCGGAGGTCACAATGAAGTCCGCTTCGCGCACCACGTCGAGGCGCTCGCGCGTGATGTCGCCGATGATGCGCACCGCGAGCCCCGGGCCGGGGAACGGTTGGCGCTCGACGATCGCGTTCGGCAGGCCCAGCACGCGACCCGCTTCACGGACTTCGTCCTTGAACAGCGCGCGCAGCGGTTCGACGAGGCCGAGTGCCATACGCTCCGGCAAACCGCCGACGTTGTGATGCGACTTGATCTTGTGGCCCGCCTTCGAACCGGGCGTCTTCGATTCGATCACGTCCGGATACAGCGTGCCTTGCACCAAGAAGCGCACGCCGGGGATCTTCTTCGCCTCTTCTTCGAAGACCGCGATGAACTCGTGACCGATGGCGATGCGCTTGAGCTCGGGATCATCGAGACCCGCAAGGCGTTCGAGGAACCGGTCCTGCGCGTCGACGTGCACGACGTCGAGGTGCAGCACGTCGCGGAACGCGGCGATCACGCCGAGCGACTCGTCCTTGCGCATCAGGCCGGTGTCGACGTAGATGCACGTGAGCTGCTTGCCGATCGCGCGCGAGACGAGCGTCGCGGCGACCGCGGAGTCGACGCCGCCGGAAAGAGCGCAGAGCACGTTGGCGTCACCGACCTGGTCGCGCACTTTTTCGATCGCGTCGTCGACCCACGAGTTCATCTGCCACGACGGCGGGATGCCAGCGATCGTATGCAGGAAGTTTTCCAAGATCGCGGTGCCGGCTTGCGTGTGCACGACTTCCGGATGGAAAAGCACGGCGTACCGTTTGTGCTCGTCGTCCGCCATCGCAGCGACCGCCGATGTCGCCGTGTGCGCCAGCGCCGCGAAGCCCGGTGGTACGCTCTCAACGGAGTCGCCGTGCGACATCCACACGCGCGATTCACGCGGGACGCCGAGAAACAGCGGCGATTCCACGCGGTCCACGACCAACTCCGCCGGGCCGAACTCGCTGTGCCCGAGCCGTACGAGGCCGCCGCCGAAGCGCTTCACCATGAGCTGCATCCCGTAGCAGATCCCTAGCAGCGGAAGCCCGCTGTCGTACACGCGCGGGTCGCACTCGAGCGCGTCGTCGCCGAAGGTCGATTCCGGACCGCCGCTGAGCACGATCGCCGCGGGCTCGCGCTTTGCGATCTCGTCCCACGGCGCGTCGAACGGTAGCAGCTCGGAATAGACGTTCGCTTCGCGCGCGCGGCGCGCGATCAGTTGGCTGACCTGGGACCCGAAATCGAGGATGACGACGGTCGCGGGTCGCGCTTGGACGGGGCCGGTCATTCCGGCCAGAGTTCGTCCACGACAAACCCGAACCCCGGAAGGACGTCGGGCACTTCGAACCGGTCGCCGGGCGCCAAGGACACCGGCTCTACGCCGGCGCGATGGATCTCGACCACCCGCGCGCCTGGATCGATGTACACGCCGACATCGACGCCTTTCGCCATCAGTGTCTCCAGCTTACGGCGGGTGGCGCGCTCCGTTTGGCGGCTCGACCGCACCTCCACGACGAGCTCGGGGACAACGTGCGCGAACGAACGCGGGATCACGGGCAGCCGCTCGTGCGAAGCGTACGTAAGATCCGGGGCCATCTTGTCGCCGTCCGGAAAGACCAAGCCGCCGTTGGAATCGAAAACGTTGCCTAGCTTGCGTGGTTCGACCCACGCACCAAGCCGCCGTCCGAGGCGCATGACGATGTTCGACGAGATCATGTCGTGAGGACTCACGATGTGATACTCGCCTTCGCGGATTTCCACGTCGTAAGCGGGATATGTCCGTTGGATGACGTTGCGCACGCCTTCGTACGTCATTTGCGGTGACCGCAATCGCTTCGGCTCGGCCTTCACGTCAGAACCTCCATCAAGCGGTGCTGATCCCGGGCCCAGACCAGCTCCATCGCGATGCGTTCGCCGACCGACACGTCGCGTCCCCAGCGGTACGACGTGTACGGTGTGTAGCGCGTGCCGGGCGAACCCGGGATGCGCAAGCTGACGTCATACACGACGAAGTCTTTCGGTGGGCCGCTCACGATCACGCACTGCAGCGCGAACGGGCCGATCACGCCGATGCCGTCGACCTCTTTCGCGGCGCGGACGAAGCGTTCGCCCAGATCGAACGCTTTCTCGAGCATCGACTCCGTCAGCGTCGCTGCGATGTGGCCTGCTTCTTCCATGCGCATCGGTTCGTCCGCGAGATCGCGCGCCTGGTTGAACGGCAACCCGACGAACCCGTCGCGGTTCGTCTGCCGGCGTGTGTCCGTGCCCATCAGCTCCAGCTCGCCCAGCACCGGTGACCAGAAGAAATTCAAGTTGATCGTGGGGCCGAGCGCAAACTCCTCGATCACCGCGCCGCGCAAGCCTTCCGCGGTGACGATGCCGGCTTCGATCAACTGCCGCGCGGTGTTCGCGTACCCGCCGTGGTCGCGCGCGAGAAAGAACGCGCGCTCGAACGACACTTTCGCGTGGGGCGCTTTCACCATCACGAGCGTGTCGATCGCCTCCGGCGAGACGATCCGGCGCGGATAGCGGATCCCCGCCCGGTCCATCAGCGCGTACTGGTTCTCCGGCTCGTCGCGCTCTTCGGCGCGCAGGAGGCGCCGGTTGCCGAAGAACGGCACGCGCATCCGCTCCTCGATGTCCGTGTACGAATAGCGCTGGTGCAGGTACACTTCGAACGAGCGGTTCGCCACGAACACCACGTTCTCGCGGCGCAAGCGTTCTTGTACGTCGTCGTCGAGAACGTCCGCGAATTTCGCTACTTCGAGCGTCGCGTCCACGCAGCCGCGCAGCGGGCCGTCGAACCGCCGTGCATAGTATGTGTCGTACGTGCGGTTGCGGCCGGACTCCGCGATGATGAGGTTGCGCAAGCCCTGTGCGCGCGCGCCGGCCGCCACGTCCAGCGCGGAGTGGCTTCCGATCGAGCACAGCGTGAGACGGCTCGCGTCGTAGGACGCCAGCGTCCCCGGTAAATCGAACGGCACGACGCCGCTCTACGACGAGAGGAAGCTTCTCGCCTCGGTCGAGGTAGGATAGTTGACGAGCAGCGTCCGGCGCACTTGCTGCCGCGCGCGCTTCGCCTCGTCGGTATCTTGGCGTCCAAGCGCGTCGTAGGCGCGCTTGTACAGCCGCGGCAGCTCGTAGTCGCGGGGGTATTGGTGCTGCCAGTCGTCCAGCGAATCGACCACGTAGACGGTGTCTTTCGTCATGCGCCCGGCCCAACCGGCGTCGAGGTAGCGCCCGATGCGCGTGAGCTCGTTGCGCACCCCGATCGGTGAGAGTTTCGTGCGCCCGAAATACTCGTCGGCCGGCGCGGTGATCCCGAGATACGTCTCGTGCGACACGACGTGGCCGATCTGCGGCAACCCATGCGCGGACGCGCGGTGCGACGCAACGATGCGCGCCGCTTCGCGCTCGCTTTCGGAGTATCCGGGGCCGGCGTTGCGCGCCGCATCGACGATCGGAAACAAGATCTTGCCGAGCTCGGGCGGTACCGACCCGATCGGGAACGCGGCCTGCGCCGCGCGCTGCAGCGCGATCGTGCGCCAGCGCGTGTCTTGCGTGAGGTTGTACGCGCGCAAGTCGGCATCGACCTGACCGACCAGCGCCTGGACGTCGGTGGGATACGTCTGCGCGAGCGCGGTCGCGTCGGTGTCGGCGTCGCGCGCCAGCTTCAGGATGTCCGTAGACTCGGCGTCGAGCTTCGCGATGATCGCGCGGGCCGCGGCGCCGCGCACCGGGTCGTTCTGCCATGCCTCCGCCGCGAGGCGCACGTACCACTCCGCAGCGTCGTTGCTGACGAGCGGATCGTATTGCAGCCGCGACGCGAGATCGACCGTGATGCCCTTGATCGCGATGTTCTGCGGGTCGTCGCGCCGGCGCAGCTCGTAGCCGCGCCCCGCGTCGAGCACGGCCGAAAAGTAGTCGAGCTCGTCGCCCAGGTGCCAGCCGGCGGCGGCGCCCTTGTCGTAGGCGACCTTCATCTGCCGGTAGAGCTGGGCCGGATCGATGTCCAGGGCCGCCCGCGCGGGCACGAACGGCACCACGACGACGAGCGCCGCGACCAGCGCGGCGACCAGCTTACGGACGAGCAATCGTGCTGTCGTCGAGGACGGTGTCGAGCGAGTTGGAGAGGAGCGCATTTTTGATCTCTCGAGCGATTCGGCGTCCGGTGGACATGGGTTCGCTGTAGTTCAGATACGAGTACGGCGACCCGTCGATGAAGAGGTTCGTACCCGCGACGATCCGAGCGGAAATCTCCATGATGTAGAAGCTGGTGTCGGGCGTGATGATCGTCTCGATACAGAACGCACCGAAGAGGCCTTTCGGTCCGCAGATCTCCTGGCTGACCCGGACGACGTCCTCCCCCATACGGTAGGCCTCGGCCAGCATCGACTCGCGCAGGCTGATCGGCTGGTTGCCCACCACCACGTACGACGGGTCGAGGTCCATGCCGGCCTGTGCTTGGGACGGAATGCGGCCGAGCGAGTCGACGTTCGTCTCGTACCGGCGGTCCATCGACATGATCTCGAGCTTGCGCGTGAGCGCGGAGTAGAAATAGTGGATGTAGAGCGGGACGCCGATGATGTACTCTTGCAGGATGTAATTCTGCCGCGCGAGCAGCGACGCGCGCTCTTCGAAGTCCATCGCGTCGCGCAGGAACATGTAGCCCTTGCCGCCCTGCGCGCCGTACAGCTTCACGATGACGGGCCGGTCGATCTCGGCGCCCGTCTTGAACTGGCGCGGCAGCTTCAGCCCCGCGCGCAGCAGCCAGTCGCGCTGCAGCTCGCGGCTGGCTTCCCAGTCGAGCACCGCCTTGTTGCCGAAGTACGGGATCGTCATCTTCTTGTGGTCTTCAAGCGACAAGTACGCGACGAACGATCCGTGCGGCACGATGATGATCTTGCGCTTCTCGAGCTCCGGTACGAGCGTCATGAAGTCGCTGTACTTGTCGATCGTGATCACTTCGTCGACGAAGGCGAACGAGCGGTATAGCCGCTCCGTCGCGCGGTTCGCGATCGCGAGCGACTTGAACCCTTCGTCGTGCGCACCCTTGAGGATCTGCAGCGCGGAATGCGATCCGAGCGTCGCGATCGTGTACATCTCGCCGACGCCGTCCATGCGCTGCGCTGTTTGATCCAAGGGTTCGACCATCATCGTCATGCTTTTATCGCTACCTGAAACGCTGGGTTGCAAAGGAACGTCTCGACGGCCTGGTCGAGCGCGGCGGGCGCAACGTCGCGCCCGGAGTCGTCGAGTAAACGCCACGCGGTGCGGCGCCGGATTGTATGGACGCCGGGGATCGCACGCCCCGCAACCAACTGTGCGGGAGCTTCGTCGCGCGAGGCGATCCACACCTCGCCGGCCGCGGGCTTATCCGAATCGCGCTCGGCGAGCCGGTGTTTGTTCGGGTTGTGGATCGTCTCGTTCGAGGCGACCGTGCCCGCGAGGTCGCCCGCGCCGTCGTCGGCGTCGAACAGCCAGATGTCCGCGCGGACGACTCGGGCGACGTCGATGCCGAGACGGCCGAGCGTCTCGAGCGCGGTGAACGCCTCGTTGTCCGGGATCGTCAGCGAAACGGCGAAGGTGCGCGCGCTCATGCCGGCACGCCTCCGCGCACGGCGCGCGCGAAATGCTCGAACAGGCGAATCCCGCCCGACGGCGCGAGCGTCGCGCGCGTGTCGCCGCGCGCGGCGTCGCGCGATGCGTCGAGGTGCTGGTACGTCCACGCGTCGCGCTCGGGATGCGGCATGATCGCGAGCACGTTGCCTTCGCGGTTCACGAGGCCAGCGCAGTCGAGTGCGGAGCCGTTCGGCGCGGCGACGTCGTTGCCGTCGCGATCGCAGTACACGAACGCCAGATGACCGTCGCGCTCGATGCGCGCGAGCTCGCCGGCAGGTGCCGCAAGGCGGCCGTCGCCGTGCGATGCCCAGGCCGGGATCACGGCATCCGCACCGATGCCGGCGAGGATCGGCACGCGCTCGGGCGCGACCGCGAGCTTGACGTGCACGTGCACGGATTGAAACCGCCCGCTCGCGTTCGGCGCGAACGCCGCGGTCGGGCGGCGCAGCGGCCCGGTCCCCGGCACCAATCCGGCCTCCGCAAGCACTTGCGCGCCGTTGCAAATGCCGAGCACGAACTTTCCGGCTCGCGCGGCGTCGACGATCGGGTCCATCACCGCGTCGTGCGCCGCGACGGCGCCGGCGCGAACGCGGTCTTCGTACGCAAAGCCGCCCGGCAGCACGAACGCGTCGAACCGCGCGAGCCGTTCAGGCTGCGACCAATGAACGAGCTCACCGCCGAGCCCGACGGCGAGGATCGCACGCAGCGTCTCGTCCTCGCTGTTCGTTCCGGGGAACACGACGACGGCGATGTTGCCCGTGCTCACGCGACGCTCCCGTAGAAGTCGCGCAGCGGCGCTTCCCACGCGTCGCGCAACGCGTCGAGCGTGACGGACTCGAGCAGCTCACCGTCGTCGGAACGAACTTCCACGACCGGTTGCGGAATCGTCCAGAAATGCGCCATAGCGTTGAAGAAGCCGTACTCGTGGAGCAACCCTTGAACGTTGTCGCGCGCGGCATCCGGAACCTCGAGCACGAATCCGGGCGATTCGTCGAAGATTCGGATTGCATCGCACGCGAGCGAGTGCCGCTCTCCCTCGTCGAAGTCCGAGCGGACGTCGAGGTCGATGCGAAAACCGACCGGCGCTCCGCGGTCGGCGGATGCGAACGCCATCTCTGCCATCGCGACGAGCGGTCCGCCGTCGCTGATGTCGCGCGCGGCGGATACCCAGCCGCGCCGCGCCGCGTCGCGCACGAACCGGCAGGCGCGCGCGAACCAGTCGTAGTCGAGTTCGGGCAACGCTTTGGCCGGCATCCCGAGCACCTCCGCGATCACCGAACCGCCGAATGCGTGCGGCACCGAGCGCATGGCGAGCGTCTTGCGATAGATATCTTCGTTGGGAAACGGGTCGGGCGGTGCGGCGAGCAACGCTTCGATCGACGCTTTGTACTGCACTTCGTCGGGAATCGGCGGCGGGGGCGTGAGCAGCAACAGCGCCGACTGCGGGCTCTTCAGCGCGGGCGTGATCGTGAACGCGACGTCGTCGAGCGAACCGATGCAGCCCACGATCGACGACGGCGCCACCTGATTGCCCAATGACGAGCAGTTGTAGAGCGAGACGTTGCCGGAGACGAATGGCACGTCGAGCGCACGCGCCGCATCCGTGAGTCCGTCCACGGCGGCGGCGAACGCGCCCATCTGCTCGGGCACGGTGGGATCCCCGAAGTTCAGGCAATCGGTGAGCCCGGCGGGCGTCGCGCCGACCGCGGTGACGTTCGCGATCGCTTCGACCACGGCGAGCTCCGCAGCGCGCTTCGGATCGAGCTTGCCGTACCGGGGATTGCCGCCGATGCCGGTCGCGACGGCCAGCGGTGCGCCGGGGACCGGTACGAGCACGCCCGCGTCGGCGAACCCGGGCGGGATCGCGGTGCAGCCGCGCACGACGCCATCGTATCTCCGATGGATCATCGCGCGCGAGCACACGTCGCGATGCGCGAGCGCGGAGCGCAGCAGCTCCAGCAGCGACGCGGGCCGGTCGCGCGCCGCTTCATCGACGAGGCGCTCGCGTTCTTCGACGGGCTCGGTCGCCGGCGCCGGAAGCACATACGGCCGCTGGTAGCGCACCCCTCCGGTGAGGAACTCCAAGTCGACGTCCATCACGATCTCGCCGCGATGTCGCGCGACGTATCGCCCGGTTTCCGTCACCTTGCCGATCACTCCGGCGCACGCGCCGCGCGCGATGCGCGGCAGCGAGTACATCTCGTTGTAGATCGCCAGCAGCGCCGGCGTGAACGACGGCGGCACGATCCAGCACAGGCGTTCTTGGGTCTCGCCGATCGCGATGACTTCGGGCGGCAAGTCGCGCTGCGCGGTCGAGACCCGATCGAGATCCACCTCCGCGCCCATGCCGCCGGCCGCGCACAGCTCCGCGCTGCACCCGGCGAGCCCGCCGGCGCCGAGGTCCTTGAATCCCGCGGCGATCTCTTGCGCGCGCAATTCCGCGAACACCGCGTACGACGCGCGCATGATCACGTTCTTCAAGAACGGATCCGGCACTTGTACCGCGCCTTTGTTTTGATCGGCGTCATCTTCGTCGAGCGCCAGCGACGAGAACGACGCGCCGCCGAAGCCGCTGCGATCCGTCGCTTTTCCGACGAGCACGATGTCCCACCCCAAGCTGCCTTGCGGCGCGCGCGAGTGGATGATGTCCTTCTCTTTGACCAGCCCGAGCGCGACGACGTTGACGAGCACGTTGTCGTCGAACGACTCGTCGAAGAACACGTCGCCGCCCACGTTCGGGACGCCGATCGCGTTGCCGTACGCGGCGATGCCGTCGACGACTTGCTGCGCCACGTAGCGGCAGTGCTCGTTCTCGAGCCGGCCGAAGCGCAGCGGGTCGGCAATGCCGATCACCTCCGCGCCCATGCACAGCACGTCGCGCACGATCCCGCCGATGCCCGTCGCGGCGCCTTCGAACGGCACGACTTGTGAGGGATGGTTATGCGACTCGTGCGCGACGACGATCCCGTACATCTCGCCGTTCCACTCGCCGAGCCGCACGATTCCGGCATCCTCGCCGACGCCCAGCAGCACGGTGGGCCCTTCCGTCGGCAGCTTTCTGAGGTGCTCGCGCGAGGACTTGTAGGAGCAATGCTCGCTCCACTGCGCGTCGAACGCGAACAGCTCGGTGTCGGTTGGAATGCGGCCGAGGTGCTCCGCGATGCGGCGCAGCTCGTCGTCGCTGAGCGCAACCCCGATGCGACGACCGCGCGCGACGGCGTCGTCGAGCACGACCGCCGCGTTAGGCAAGTGCTACGCCGGGCGGCAGCGGCGGAGGGGGCGCGTTGAGTTCCGCGTCGGCGGCGAGCACCATGCTGCGCGCGTTCGCCTGAAGCAGCAGGATGCGTCCGAAGACGACGGTGTCTTCGAGCGCGAACGCTTTCGCGCAGCGCAGCGCGAGCTCGTCGGCGCGCGGGTACGCGACGTCGGAGAACAGCACGGG
This sequence comes from Candidatus Elarobacter sp., assembly GCA_036403315.1. Lineage (GTDB taxonomy): Bacteria > Vulcanimicrobiota > Vulcanimicrobiia > Vulcanimicrobiales > Vulcanimicrobiaceae > Vulcanimicrobium. Next base: position 28,364 of record DASWRD010000064.1, on the reverse strand, counting down.
GATCGGGGTAGCGTTGTCGAGCACGTCAGGCAGGGCGCTCGTCTCATCGCCGATCGCGATGATGACCAGTCTTGCGAACGTCGCGTCGAGCTGGGCAAGCAGTTGGAGGACGTATCCCGGCGTGCGCGCGAGCGACACGATGTGGCGGACCGACGGCAGGCCGTACGCGCCGAGCGCGCGCGCGATCGTTTCCGCCGTCGCCGCATGCTCCGGGCCGTCGGCGAGCAGCGCCACCATCCCGGGCCGCATCTGCGGGAACGTTCCGACGATGTCCGCGACTTGCTCGTAGTTCGCGCGAACCTGCTCGAGATCGGCCGCCGTGACCACGTCGAGATTGCGGTAGAGCTGCTTGTCCAGCATCAGCTCTTCGCGGCCTTGCGGCCACACGCGCCACGAGTCGTTGTCGATCACGTCCGCGATGACGAGCTGGCCCTTGCCTTCGCCGCTCGCGATCCGGCCGTACTCGATCTTCAGATCGACGAGCAGCGCGTCGCGCCGCCGCCACGCGTGTGCGAGGATCTCGTACGTGATGCGGGCGAGCTCTTGCATCGTCCCCACCTCGGAGGACGTCGCGATGCCCTGCGCGATGACCGCGTCGGTATCGATCTGCGGATCGTGGTTGGCGTCGTCCTTGACGAAAAACTCGATCAGCCGCGGCACGAGCAGCGCGCCGCGCTGAATGTTCGGCCGTCGCTTCACCAGCGAACCTGCCGCCACGCCGCGGACGACTACTTCGAGCGGGATCATCTGCGCGCGACGGACGAGCATCTCGTTGTCGTCGTCGTCCTCGCCGCCGTTGAGATAATGGGTCGGCAGGCCGCACAGGTTGAGCAGACGGAACACGCGCGCCGTCGTTTGCGCGGCGATGCGGCCCTTCCCCTCGATCACGTCGCGGCGCTCGCCGTCGCGGGCCGTGATCCCGTCCTGCTGCTGCACGACGAGCACGTCGGGCTGGCCGTCGAGCTCGTACAATACCTTGGTCTTGCCGCGCGCGATCTCGTGCCCCTTACGCATCGCTCTTCTTCTCCACGGGATCGACGGTATCGCGAATGCGCTGCGCGAGCCTGCGCGCGCGCTCGGGCGCATCGCCGACGTGGCCGCTTGGATCGAGCCGCTCGCGCACCTCGGCGGGATCCACCCAGCGCGCGATCCGGTCGTCGTCCGCCAGCAACGTGGCCAGCGGGTTCGAATCGCCCGCGGCGAGCGCGTCGTACGCGCGCATCGCGCTCTCGCGAATCACTTCGTGCAGCTCCTGGCGGTCGCCGCCGCGCTTGGCAGCTTCCATGAGAACGGCTTCGGTGCCGGCGAACGGTCCGTACGTGCGCAGGTTTTCGACGATGCGGCGCTGGTCGATGCGCAACCCATCGACGATCTTGCGCGCGAGCGAAAGGATCTCGTCGGCGCACAGCAGCGCCTCGGGAAGGATCGTGCGGCGGTTCGCGCTGTCGTCGAGCGTGCGTTCGAGCAGGTTCGTCGCCGCGTTCTGCCATGCGACATCGGCGTACGCCGGGAGCAGCCGCGCGAGCGAGTCGATGCGTTCGGCCATGACCGGGTTGCGCTTGAACGGCATCGCGCTCGAGCCGACTTGCTTCGAGCCGAACGGCTCCGCGATGTCGCCGAACCCCGGGCTCGCGAGGACGCGCACGTCGAACGCGAACTTCGAGAGCGAAGCGCCCATCCCGGCGAGCGCCGACAGCAGCAGATAATCGAGCTTGCGCGGATACGTCTGCGTCGCAACGTCGCGCGCGGTGAGATCGAAGCGGCCGAGGACGTCGTCCTCCTGCTGCCGCGGCGAACGCGAAGTTCCGTCGAGCAATCGGGTATATGACGCCGACGTCCCGACCGCGCCGCGAATACCCTTCGCCGTGAGCTGCTCGCGCGCGTTGAGCAGCATCGCCCGATCGATGAGCAAATCTTGCGCGTAGACCGCGAGCCGGTAGCCGAGCGTCGTCGGCTCCGCGGGCTGCAGGTGCGTATAACCCATGCACACGAGGTCGGCGTGGCGATCGATGCGTGACGCGAACGCGCGCAGCACGTCGTCGAGCGAGGCGACGATCTGCTCGAGCGCAAGACGCATACGAAACGTCTCGACGTTGTCCTCGACGTCCATCGACGTCGCGCCGAGGTGCAGCTTGCCGCCGCCGACGGTCGCCTGACGCGCGAAAACGCGGATCTCCGCCATGAGATCGTGGCCGATCTCACGCTCGATCGCCAACGCGGCCTCGAGATCGATGTCGTCCGCGTGCGCGCGCAAGTCGTCCAGCTCCGCCTGGCTCACCAGCCCGGCGCGTTGTTGCGCCTCCGCGAGCGCCACCCAAACCGCGCGCCACAGCTTGCGTCGCTCGCGTTCGGAGAAGAGCTCCCGCAGCGACGGGCGCGCATAGCGCCACGAAAACGGCGAGGCGTAAGTGGTGTCGTTCACGGTCCGGCGAGGCGTTTTCGAGGAAGCCGACGGATCGCCTCGACGAGAAACGTCGGGGAGGGAGGAAGGACCTGCGGTTGTCGATGTCTGCGGGAATGGCCGGCGCTTCTCGGTGGCACCGCCTCCGGCGTGACCGACAGCAGCACGGCGCGCGACGACGGCTTCACCCTCATCGAAATCGTCATCGCGGTCGCGATCGTGGCAACCACGGTCGCGGCCGGGTTCGGGATCTCGCTCGCGTCGCGCTCGCTCGCCGTATCCACGGCCGCCACCGAGTTCGACCAGTTCCTGGACAGCGCGCGAACGATGGCCCGGGATCTCGACGGCGCAACGCTCGCCTTCGTGCCGGACGCGTTCGGCGACGGTACCGAGGTGCGACTTCATGCCGGCGGTCCGAACGGTCCGCCCACGCCGACGACGCTGCCCACACTGCACACGCGCGCGACGATCGAAGAAACAGAGTCGCTGGGAAAGGCACCGTTCGCATTCATCGTGCACGCGAACGGATCGCTGAGCGGGCGTCCGCGGTATCGCGTCGGGGACACGGAAAAAATCGACGTCGGCTGCCCGGCAAGCGGCGCATTTCATTTTGTCATCCAGGCGGCCGGTGGACGCGCGGACCGGTTCGTACCGTGCCGCACGAAACTGGCGGCGAGCGGTCCGGTGACGCTAACGGCATGGCCGTTGGCGCCGAGCGCACCGAGCCCGACGCCGTGCAGCGGCTACGGCTGCACGGCTGGAGCGCTTCCGGACGTGCCCGCTTCGACGGCGAGCTGTCCGCCGAACTTCGCACCGATCAGCGGCGGCTGCACGCCGACAGCATCATCCGGCTCGGGCGCACGCTATCACGTGACGATAACGGGCGCACCCGCGACGATCGGCATTGGCGCAACGGGCTCGTTCACCGCGCAAGCAACGCTGACAAACGCAAACGCGGTACCTCCCGGTACGCCGGCGTCGATCCCGATCAGCGTTGCAACCGCCGACGCGACCTGCAACGCAGCGCCGCCGGGCTGGCAATCGTCCGGATCTGCATTCAGCGTGACGGGCATAGCGGCCGGCAATTGCACGGTAACGGTACAAGCCGACCCATCGGCAATCACGGGAGCGGCGACGGACTCAGCCGCCGCCACCATCACGATTGGCGCTGCACCCGCGGCAACGCCGTCCCCGTCGCCACCACCCTGCGACTTAGTCGCAAACGGGAAATGCTATCGTCGGATCGTCGATCAAACGACGAAACGATTTGAAAAGACCGTTTCTCCTAGTTCTACCTGCGACATCTCGCCATGGACCAACCCATGCACGTACCTCGATTCAATACGCTCCATTTCACTTGACGAATATCGCCTAACGCCGCCCGCTCCGCCGGTAGACGATGAACATGAGCTGCTATTCAGAATCGAGCGTATCGATACGATAGTACACGGATGCATCCCGTATTCCTGGTTCTCCACAATGGCGACGTCAGACCCGCTTCCGTTCACGTCACTAACTGTAGGCGGCCCGGCCAACCGCCCAGTCGGCTTCGGAAGACCCTCGATTTATAGCGCAGTTAATTATGTATTTGTCGCGTCGGTGCCTAATTGGTTCGACGAGAAAACAGCGTCAGCCGCAGTCGTTCCGACGCTGAAGGACATGATCGATGACCTTGACCGCGTAAAGCCAGGTCTTCCGTACTCGTTTACGTTTCACTCCGCCGGGACACCGCCGAATTCCGAAATCACGTGGCTACCAGACTTTCCATCTTGCGACAACGCGGGCGATTCTCTGACGGTCGGCAATAAATTCGGGACGGTGTCTGTCGATCTGACGTTCACCGTGTTTCAGGGGACTCAATGACGTGAGCGGATAATTAGTGCAAAGAAAAACGGGCCCACCTCTCGGCGAGCCCGTTCATCCTATCTGCAGCGTTTCGAGCTTAGAATCCAAAACCTAGGGTTTGCTCTTGCACAGCAAGTATGTTGAGACCACCCGCAGCTCCATCGATCGCATAGAGCTGGATCACGTACGGCTGCCCAGCAACAACATTGGGTGCAGCGATCGACGTGATCGGGACGACCGTTCCCGCCGGTACGCCGATTCCGTCGTAGAATCCGGCCGGCACTGCGTTGATGCCGGATTGCACGGTGCCGTTAATGACGGCGGCGGTCGTGCTCGACTTGTTCGGTTTTGCGACGCCTTGCGCGCCTGTCAGGTTCACCGGCACGGTACACGGCGTTACGGTCGTCGTACACTGACCGAAGCCGACGCCGTTGGCCTTGCCGGTGCTGAACGCCGGTGCCGCGTTGTGCGAGATGACTTCGTTGCCGGCAGGTGCGATGACGAAGGCAGGCTCGTTGTACACGTACAGGCCGAGCGTGGCGCTCGTCGCCGTTCCACCGAGGACGATGGTCTCACGAGCCGCATTACCGGTCGTACCGGGAGCGATCGTCGTGACCACGATCGGGGAAAGGCCGAGGTACGGTCCGGGTGCCGTCGGGCACTCGAGGCCGGCCGACGTCCCGCCGAGCGTCGCATACACCGCCACCGTATGCGTGATGCCGCCGGCTACGGCGTAGAGCGCCGATGCGGTGCCGTACGCCGTCGACGGCGAGGTCGTCACGCCGTTCGGCAAGTTGTCGATGCAGACGTCGACCGCCGTGTAATCCGGCGAGCCTTGGATGAAGCGCAGCAGCGCCGTGCTGTTTGCAGCGGATTGGAACTGCCCTTGTGAGCCGCCGGCATTGTTCGGCGGACCCGCGAACGGCAGAGCGCCGCCGCTCCCGTTGGTGCAGGCGGCCATGCCGACGGCGAACGCGCCGAGGACGGCCAGGCGGGCGAGGAGACTACGCATGCGTGGAGTGACCTCTCAAGGAGCCGAAAGCGAGCGGCGACGCGAGGTCCAAAAGCGGCCCGCGTTCGTGCCGGACGTTGGATTCAACGGAATGCGAATCCTCCGATTCGTCAGCGGGCCGAAGCGAGCCGCCCCGCGAGCTCGGCCGTCAACAGCTCGATGAGCGCCCGCGGATCGTCGATTTGCCCGGTAACGATCCGCTCGAAGCCGCGGACCGCAGCCTCGTAGCCCGTTCGCGCCCGCCGTTCGCCGATGCGCCTGGCGATGGGCCGCAGGACCCGCTCGCGCCAGCGGTGCCTCGGCGGCAGCGCGCCGCCGCCCGGGCGCGCGAGCTCCCAGAGGAGAGCAAACTCCTGGGCCAGCATGCTCGTCAGCGGGACGCCCGCGCCGCGCGGGTCGTTCGCGAACAGCTCGAACGCGATGGCCAGCGCGTCGGCGCTGCGGCCTTCGACCACGGCCGCGGCGTACTGCCACGCCTTCGGATCCTCGATGCTGAGGCTTTCGCGTTCCAAGTCGGCCATCGCGATCGTGCCGCCGCCGAGCGCGAGCTTTTCGAGATCGTTTTGGATGGCGCCCAGGTCGGCGTCGCCGTCCGAGAGCACCGCGATCACGCGCGGCTGCGCCTTTGCGCCCAGCCGCGCCAGCGTTTCGCGGACGAAGCGCTCCCGCACGTCCGCATTCGGCGTCGTGTCGATGCGTAGCGCCTTGCGGCCGGCGAGCCGGCCGAACGGCTCGGGCTTCGTGGTCTTCGCCGGCGGAAACAGATCTTCGAGCACCAGCGTGTTGCCCGCCGGGACGTTCTCGGCCACCGCCCAGAGATCGCGCCGCGGCTGCGCACGCAGCCGCTGGCAGTTGCGCACCACGACGACGCGCCGCTCGGCCAAGAACGGCATCGCGTTCACGGCGTCGCCTGCAGCCCGGCCGATCGAGTCGGACTCCGGACCGTCAAAGACGTCGCAGTTGAGCGCGCGCATGTCTTCGGGCAGCAACCGGTCGAGCACCGCGTCGAGCGCGCGCTGCGCGAGGATCGCGTCCTCACCTTCGATCACCACGAGCGCGTCGATCTTCGGCGTCTTGTCGAGAAACTCGTAGTACTTCACGCGACGGGCAGGGGCAGGCGCGGGCGGTACTCGAGGTCGGCGATGCTGTCAGCATACGGCGGCGCGAGCACGCCGTACTCCGTGATGAATCCGGTGATGAGACGGCCCGGCGTGACGTCGAACGCCGGATTGTAGACGGCGTCGTCCGCGGCGATGCGCACTTCGTCGGGCGCTCGCTCTTCGATCGGGATGGCGTCACCGGACGCGACGGAAAAATCGAACGTCGAGCGCGGTGCGGCGACATAGAACGGGATGCCGTGATGCGCCGCCGCGATCGCGACGCCGTAGGTGCCGATCTTGTTCGCGGTATCGCCGTTGCGCGCGATCCGATCCGCGCCGACGACCACGGCGCGCACCGCTTTGCGCTGCATCGTGATCGCCGCGGCGCTGTCCACGATCAGCGTGCACGGCACGCCCGCTTCGCGCAGCTCGAACATCGTGAGGCGCGCGCCTTGCAGCAGCGGGCGGGTTTCATCGACGAACACGTGCAGCGCCTTGCCCGCCCGGTGCGCCGCGACGAAGCAGCCCAACGCCGTGCCGTCGCCCCCCGTGGCGATCGGGCCCGTGTTGCAGTGCGTCAGCACGTTGCCGCTTGCGGGAAATAATTCGACCGACGACTCCGCGATGCGGCGGTCGACGTCGCGCTGCTCGTCGTGGATGCGGCGCGCCTCGGCCAGCTCGTCGCCGGGCGGCGCAGCGAGCACGCGGTCGACCGCCCACGCCAAGTTCACGGCCGTCGGCCGCGCGGCGCGAATCCTCGCAGCGGCGTTCTCGTACTGCACGCGGTCAGCAGCGTACAGGCGCGCGGCGAGCGCCACGCCGTACGCGCCGAAGATTCCGATCGCCGGCGCGCCGCGCACGGCGAGCGTGCGGATCGCGTCCACCACGTCGTCGACGCTGGTCGCACGCTCGCGTACGACGGCACTCGGAAGCGCGCGCTGGTCGAGAAAACCAACCGCGTCGTCGTCGAACCAAACCGAATCCACACCCGCCGGATTCGGCGGTGGTCAGTGAACTACTGTCGCGCCCTGGGCAGCGAAGCAGCTCCGGCAGAAGACGGGGCGGTCCCCGCGCGGTTTGAACGGCACCGTCGTCGCGATCCCGCACTGGGCGCACACGGCGTCGAACAGCTCGCGCAAGCCCGCGGTGGACAGCGGTCCCGCACCGAGGCCGGTCGAGCGCTGAGCTTTGCGCGCGTTACGGCAGTCGCGGCAGCGCTGCGGTTCGTTCTCGAACCCCTTCTCCGCATAGAACATTTGATCGCGGATGCTGAAATCGAATGCGTTCCCGCAGTCTTTGCACATCAAGCTTTTGTTTTCGTACACCGGCTTCGCCCGGGCGGCGGCACCGCCCGACCCCTGTGGTAGCGGATAACAAACACGGCGTGGGCCCATGGGGCCACGTCGTACGGGGAGTATACGGTAGCCGGAGTCTCTTGGCAACAGGACCTTCTGGGGCGGTTCCGAGGGCCGGCCCCGCCGTCGCCGAATCATCGCCGCGATGCACCGGGTTGCAATCGCGTTGATCCTCGGCCTCGGCGCCGCATGCTGGGCCCCGCCGGCCGCCGCGCAGGTGGCGCCGCCGGACCCGTGCACCACGATCGAGTTCGACGGCCTCTTCCGGTTGCCGGACGATGCGAAGGGACGGCGGTACCTCGTGCGCTTCAGCGAGGCCGGGCGCCCGATCGCGGGCAGCGGAACGTTCCGGCTCGACACGTCCAACGCGCACGTCGTCGCGCCGTTCGACGGCATGATGACGATCGTGCGCGCGCCGCTCGATCACGACGTCGTCGCGGCCGCAATCGTCAGCGTTTACGCGCACGGACGCGATGTGGCGTGCCCGCTTCGCGCGACGACCGTCCAGGCGACCGAACCGGCGAGCAATTCCGCGGTCGTGCCTCACACGCGGACGTTCGATGCTGTACCGGTCGTGGATCCGCCGATGACGTGCGAGCGCCCGTTCGTCGACGGCGGCGCCGACCACAGCGTGGCGGTGGAAGCGCCGGCGATGGCGCGACAGCAGGGCATCAGCGGGATCGTCGTCGTCGGCGTGACCGTGGACCAGGACGGCAAGCCGCTGAGCACGCGCATCCTATCGAGCCCGTCGCCAATTTTGAATTCAGCGGCGCTGGCCGCGGCGCGGGCGATGACGTACACGCCCGCGATCTATCGCTGCGCGCGCAGCCCGCAAGGCCAAGCGATCTTTCGAATGGACTTCATGCGGGGAAGAAACTGAGGTGAGGTTCATGAGCGCACGCCGAGCGGGTTGTCGCATCGCCGCGAGTGTCGCGATGTGCCTTAGTGTCGCCGGAGCGAACGCATCGGCGCAGACGGCGCCGCTGCCGGCGGTGACGAGAGCACCGGCGGCCTCGGGTACGCCCGCATGGTGTCCGCTGAGCGTGCGCGTGCGCGACGTCGATGATACGCACACGCGATACGCCGTGAGTTTCCGCGCCTTCACGTCGGGCACCGCGTCCGGGATCGTCGCGCTGTGGGCGGGCGATCGCCGCTACGACGTGCCATTTCACAACGTCGTCGCGCTCGACTCACGCGACCGCATCAGCCCGGAAACGTCGATAACCGTGCGCTTCGCGGCACCGGTGTCACTGGACGGCGCGGTCGTGACGGCGGTCGGCGAAGGCGCATCGCTGCTTCCGTGCGATCCGTGGTACGCGCCGTGGATCCCCGGCGCGCGGTCGGGGCCCGACCTCCGCACGCCTGAGCAACGCGGCACCGAGGACCGGTTTCTCGCGCGAGCGCGAGCCGCCGCCGCGATCGATGCACCGGCCGCCGTCGCCGATCCGCGTCCGTGTACCACGCCCGATCGCCCAGCGCGGACGGTCTTCGCGACCCGACCCGACACGCCGCAATTCGCCGGAGGCGGCCTTTCCGTCGTAATGGTCGTGCTCGACCCGGCGGACAAGATCGTGAGCGCGCGCGTCGAGCGATCGTCCGGCGACGGGCGCCTCGACGCCGCAGCGCTCGGCGCGGCGCGCGGCTCTGAATTTCAGGGCCAGATCTTCCGCTGCCGCCACATCATGGGCGGCTACTCATTCAGCGTCGAGTTCGGCCCCACGTGAGCCGCTAGCGAAAACCGATACGCGTGTCCTCGCGCTTGGGCTCGATGACCGCGACGGTCGCGGCCGCGACTGCCGCCTCGTAGCCCTTGTCGCCGCGCGCCGGATCGGCACGTTCCTCCGCCTGTGCGCGGTTCTCGGTTGTCAGCACACCGAACCCGATCGGTACGCCGCTGCCGAGCTGAACGTCCATGATCCCGCGAGCGCACTCGCCCGCGACGTAGTCGAAGTGCGGCGTGTCGCCGCGGATCACGACGCCGAGCGCGACGACCCCGTCGAGCTTGTTGCCGGCGATCAACCGCCGCGCGGCGATCGGCAGCTCGAAGCAGCCGGGGACGCGGATGACTTGAACGTCGGTCACGCCGCAATCGTGCAGCCCGCGCCGCGCGCCGTCTTCGAGCTGCGCGGCGAGATCGGCGTAGAAGTCGGCCACGACGATCGCGAACGACTTGCCGCTCGCGTCGGGAAGCGCGTGGTCCTTGTCGGTCTTCATTCAGCACCGGCCGGGCTCGGCGCGCCGAACATGTGCCCCATCTTGTCGCGCTTCGTGTCCATGTAGTGCGCGTTGTGCGCCGTCGGCGTCATCTGGATCGGGACGCGCTCCTTGATCGTCAGGCCGAAGCCTTCGAGCCCCGCGATCTTCTTCGGGTTGTTGGTGAGCAGCCGCATCTCGCGCACGCCGAGGTCCGCGAGGATCTGCGAACCGATGCCGTAGTCGCGCTTGTCGGCGGGGAGCCCGAGCAGCGTGTTCGCCTCGACGGTGTCGGCGCCGGCGTCTTGCAGAGCGTACGCGCGCAGCTTGTTGGCGAGGCCGATCCCGCGCCCTTCCTGGTGCAGATACAGGAACACGCCGCGGCCTTCGCGCGCGATGGCGGCGAGCGCGGCGTCGCGCTGCGGTCCGCAGTCGCAGCGCAGCGAGTGCAGCGCGTCACCGGTGAGACATTCGCTGTGCACGCGCACGAGCACGTTCTTGCCGTCGCCGATGTCGCCCATGACGAGCGCGACATGCGCGATGTTGTCGATGCGCGACTCGTACGCGATCCCGCGGAACGCGCCGTTCGTGGTCGGCAGCGAGAACTCCGCGATGCGCGCGACGAGCTTTTCGTGCTGCATGCGGTACGCGATCAGGTCCTTGACGGTTATGATACGCAGCCCGTGCTTCTCGCAGAACGCTTTGAGGTTGTCGCGGCGCATCATCGAACCGTCGTCGTCCATGATCTCGCAGATCACTCCGGCAGGATAGAGCCCCGCGAGCTTCGCGAGGTCGACGGACGCTTCGGTCTGCCCGGCGCGCACGAGCACGCCGCCGTCGCGCGCCCGCAGCGGAAACGTGTGCCCCGGCCGCAAGAAATCCGAGGGGCCGCACTTCGGATCGATCAGCGCGCGAATCGTGTTCGAGCGGTCATGCGCGGAGATGCCGGTGGTGACGCGGCCGCGCGCTTCCACGGACACGGAGAACGCCGTCCCAAGCGGTGCGGTGTTGTCGTTGACCATGTTCGGGATCTGAAGCGCGTCGAGCCGTTCGGACGTCATCGGCACGCAGATCAGGCCGCCGCCCTCCTTGCGCATGAAGTTGATCGCTTCGGGCGTGACTTTCTCGGCTGCCATCACGAGGTCGCCTTCGTTCTCACGGTCCTCGTCGTCCATGACGACGACCATCTTGCCGTCGCGGATGTCGGCGATCGCGGACTCGATGGAGTCCATCGTGCTTCGCTCGGTGGCCAGCCGCGGCCCGAGCTCGGGCAGGACGGCAGCCAAGGTCCGCACCGTCCGGTACGTTGGCTGGCGCCGCCCGCTCCGAAGCAGCGAGATCGCGGCCTCCGTGAGCCCCGACCGCTGAGCAACCTGAGCGGCCGTTAACCCCGCCCCAGCCATCGCCGAGGCGAGCTCATCCGAAAATTTCTCCACGGTTCTTTAGACTCACCCGGAAGCTTAACGGTTGTCAAGACTCTATTTTGCCGCCTGCGCGGAAGAGGCGGCGTTCGGAAGGCCACACGCATTCGCAGGGCTCGTCGCCCCGCCGCCCCACGCCCCGCCCGAGCGGTTCGCTCAGCATAGGGTGCCGTGCTTTCCAGGGCGTACGGATGGACCGCGTGCGAATTCTCGTAACCGGCAGTAGCGGCTTCATCGGACGCGCCGTCGTGAAATACCTCACCGAAGCCACCCGCCATGACGTCCGCAAGTTCGATCTTCGTCTTGCCGCCGACGACGCCGGCACGGATATCTGCGGAGACTTGTGCGATCTTGCGACAGTTCAGTCGGCGTGCCGCGGGGTTCACGCCGTCGTGCATCTCGGCGGCATCGGCGATGTCGACGTTTTCGCGCGACAGCCGAGCTTCGCTACGCGCGTCAACGTGGAGAGCACGACAAACGTGGCGATCGCGGCGGCAAAAGCGGGCGCTCACGTGATCTATGCGTCGACCTGGGAAGTCTACGGCAAACCGGAATATCAACCAATCGATGAGGAGCACCCCTGCCGGCCGCGCGATTTCTACAGTGCGTCCAAGCTCGCCGGTGAGGACGTCCTCGGGGCAGCGGCGCGCAGCGAATCGCTCCGCGTCACGACTCTTCGGCTAGGGACCGCGTACGGACCGGTCATGCGCGAGAATGCGGTGATTCCGCGCTTCGCAGCGGCGGCGAGCTCGTCACAGCCGATCGTCGTCGCCGGCGACGGTTCGCAACGGCGCCAATTCACGCACACGTTCGACATCGCGCGCGCGATCGAAGCCGCATGCGAGTCAGGCGACGAGCACGGCGTCCTCAACATCGTCGCGCACGAGGAGATATCGATACGACAGCTTGCCGAACACGTCGCAGCGCGGTTCGGCGTATCGATCCAATACGGACAACCGCGCCGCATCGAGCCGGCTCTCAGCCGGGTTTCCTCCGCCAAAGCCGCGCGCATCTTGGGATGGACCGAACGCGGAACCTTCTTCGACGAGCTCGACCGCATCCTCGAGTCCGAATACGCTCACTTATACGCCCGGCCTTCGGCCGCGCCGTACAAGAGATAGTGCCGGCGGCAATTGAAGTCGACGTCGGGATTGAGCTCCTTGTAGCGCGCGTCGTCAAAGTCGCGCGGCAGCCGTACGCCGTCTTTGAGCACCGGCCGTTCGCACATATCCCAGTCGCGGAAATTGATGCTCAGGTACTCGATCTCGAACCGGTCGAACCAGGCAACGGCGTTCAGCGAAAGCTGGTCACGCACCGAGTGGCGCAGCACCTGCTGATGCCACCGCTCCATCACCGGCGCGAGCACGGGCTCGCCATGCCTGCGTAAGAGCACGCCGCACATACCCAGCCCGGCATGCCGCGGAAAGCCGAGGTGCTCGTAGAAGCGCATTTGCGCCCGCACCCGTTCGGGATCGTCGATCCCCGCACTCAAGACCCACTCGGCTTCTTCGTAGGCACAGTCACGAAACGGGTTTCTGAAACACACGAACGGCGACTTCGCAGGCGCCAGAAAACGATCGAAGATCACGCGCGGCGGCCACTTGAGCCGAATGACGTTGTCGACGTACAAGCTCCAGTCGTATTCCGGCAGGAAGCGATGCGTCATCGCCTTGATGCGCTTGGAGGCGCGCGGCGGATCGAGCAGCTCCGGCGGCACGACGCGAATCTCCCAGTGGTCGGAGCGGAGCGCCGGGTCGTCGGTGAAGCAGACGTAGTCGATACGGTCGTCCCGCTCGTACGAAAAGTCGTTGAAATGCTCGGAATATCCGAACAGGCACGTGTAGACGACGCATCGCGGCTTGGCGCCGGACAGAGCCTTGAGCGCACGGTTGCGGATTCGGTCGAGCATCGGGATGGTGGTACGCCTCCGACGGCGCCATTGGAGCCGTGCTTGCGGCGCACCTCCGACTTGCATTGCGTCAAGAAGGAGTCGGCCGCTTACGCGCGGACTGCTACTCCGCAGATGCCCCGGGCGCGAAGATGAGCGGTACGATCTTTTCGTTCGTCGTGGACGACGAGCCGCGCTTTGCATACGAGGGGCGGCACCTCGCTCGTTCGCTCGTGCAGCATTGCGGCGGCGATCCGTCGACCGTGCACGTCCATTTCACGCCGGAGGTCGACGCGCGGTGCAGGTCGGACTTTCGCCGGGAAGGCTATTCGGTACACGAAATCGCGCGATTCGGCGACGGGCGTTATTGCAACAAGATCGGCCAGCTGGACAACCTGCGCGACATCGATTTCGACCGCGTCGTCCTGGTGGACACCGATACGATCGCCATCGCAGACCTTCGTCCGTTTCTGGACGATTCGGCGGTCCTCGGGAAAATCGTCGATGCGAGCAATCCGCCGCTCGCGGTGCTGCGGGAGATCGCAGAGGCGAGCGGGTTGACGACCCTTCCGGCCACGTGCAAGACCGATTCGGGGGACGGCGACACCTTCGCCGGCAATTGCAACGGAGGCTTCTACGCAATACCGCGCCGCTTCTGCGATCCGCTTTCGCGCGAGTGGCGGCGATGGACGCTGTGGCTCCTCGAGAACATCGGCCCGCTTCGGCGCAGCGTCTGCTCGCATCATGCCGATCAGGTAGGTTTTTGGCTGGCCGTGCACCATGGCTCGCTGCCGTTCGCGGCGGTTCAGTCGAATCTCAACTACTACGTACACTTCACGGGCGCTCACGAATACTTCGACGCGCGGCACGACATCGCGCTGTTACATTATCACCACTCCAGCGTCAACGGCGACGGGTTACTCGAGCCGCAGGCAAAGCTCTCGCCGCTCGAGCGCGCCGCCGTCGAGCGAGCCAACGCGCAGATCGCCGAAACGCTGACCAAGCGAGCGATTGCTCGGCGGTAGCATGACGCCTGTCTGCTCCAGATGGCCGGGGACAGCCGTATCCGAGCGATCGCGACGAACCGTTGTTGACTTATCGCGATATATCGAATAGTATCGCGACATGATGCATGATATCGGCCGGGCGTTCTTCCGGCACCGGCAAGGCGGCGGCCGTGGCGGCCCCCGCATTTGGGGACTCGGCTATAGCAAAGAGTGGGGCGGCTGGAAGGCCGGCGGCTGGTCGGCGCGCACGCGTCGCGGCGACGTGAAGTTTCTCGTGCTGGAGCTGCTCGCCGAAGGGCCGCGGCACGGGTACGACATCATCAAGGGAATCGAGGAGCGCCGGGGCGTTCGCCCGAGCGCGGGGTCGGTCTACCCGACGCTGCAGCTGCTCGAGGACGGCGGCTTCGTTACGTCCGAGCAGGTCGACGGCAAGCGGATTTACACGATCACGGATGCAGGCCGCGCGCTCCTCGCGAACCGCGCCGCCGATCCCGACGAAGACGAGGACGCCGATGAGGCGCCAAACGTCCGGCACAAGCTGCGCGAATCGGTGATGAAGTTCGTCGCCGCCGTCTGGAACGCGCGCCACACCGACGATGCGACGCTCGAGAAAGTTCGCGAGATCGTCGACAAAGCGCGCAAGGACGTGTACACGATCCTCGCGTCGGACGACACCTGAACTGCCCTACGAGATCGGGCGCGTGCAGTAGGGGCGTAGCCATGCGTGCAGTAGCGACGTGACCATGCGTGGATACGCGATATGCACCATCGGCCGCAGTGGAAGCAATTGGTTGTGCGAGATGCTTTCGAGCACCGACCGGCTCGGTTACCCTCAGGAATACTTCAGCACTGCGGGGCGCCGCCGTTTCCTCGACCCCGCATATCCGGACGACCCCTGCGAACAGATTCGGTGGATCCTCACCCGGGGAGCGAGCCCGAACGGCGTCTACGGTCTCAAGGTCTTCCCGAGCCATCTTGACACGATCGCCGGCCGCGTGCGGTGGGCGGACGCGCTGCCCCGCCTTTCTTACGTCCATCTCGTCCGCGCCGATGTGCTGGGTCAGGCGATCTCGCTCACGCGAGCCAATCAGACGGGGCGTTTTCGCTCGACGCTCACGCAGTTGGCCGCTCCGCACTACGACGGTGAAGCGATCTCCGCGAACATTCGGCTCTTCGCGCACCACGACGCCCGCTGGGTGGCATTCTTTGCGCGCAATGCGATCGCACCGCTGCGGCTCACGTATGAAAGTGTCGCAGCCGACCCGATCGCGGCGGTCGCGAGCATCGCAGGGCTGATGGATGTTCGGGATTCCCGCATGGACGTGAGCCGCGTGGAGCAGGAAGTGTCTCGCGACGAGGTATCGGAGTCTTGGCGCCGCCGATTCCTGGCGGAGCACGCAGACCCGAACGTCATCGAAGAAATCTGAGGGCGCCAGGGGATTACCGGTCGTATCGCCGGCGAATGCTACGGTCCGACGAGCCGCTCGAGCGCGAGCGTGCGCTCTGCCGCGCGCAGCAGCCGGCCTTCAGCGCGACCGTGCGCGAGCCAGTGCTCGTAGCCCGACGGAAACTGCTGATCGAGGACGGCCTGATGCACGTCGGGGTTGGCAAACAGGTAGTCGAGCTCGACGAACTCGGGGTGCTCAACGTCTCCACCCGCACCGTACGATGCGAGAAAGTGCGCCGTAACCGCGCGAACAGCAGCGTCGAGCACGTGGAGATCATCGCCGGCGTTGTACGTGAGCGAGCGGTTCGAGATCGTGATCGCCTCATAACTCGGATAGTAGTCCACGTTCGCATACGGGCGCGATGCGTCTTCGGCCGCAGCGCGCAGCGTCGCCTTCGAGTACGTGTTTGCGATCATGACGTCGCGCCCGCTGAACGTGTGCTCCATCGGAACGGGCGATACCGTCACGATGACGCGCACGGAGCGGCGTCCGCGCCGGTTCAGAATGTCGTAAATCTCGCGCAGGATGCGAACGTTCTCGGTATAGTCCGTCACCACGAGATGAAAACGGGCCGGAAACCGCCGTGTCATCGCGAAGCTCGGCGGTGCGTTCAGCATAACCTCGGTGTCCGCATCGTACCAGGTCTCGACCAAGCCGAGCGTGATGATGACGACGGTAGCGTCGCGAATCCGTGCGAAATACTCGTGGACCTGCGTGCGGCGTTCGCGCACCGTGGCGAGATCCGCAGCCGGGGCGCGGTCGGCGAGATGCAGATCGCGCCACGCTCCGTCTTCCTCGACCAGAGAGCGCTCCGGAAACGGCACTTCGTCGAGGGACCAGCGCAGCTCGTTGAGAATCGACGCCGGCGTATATTTGTTGACGGCACTGTTGGGGCGAGCCGTTCTGTTCGCGAACGGGACGCCGCGGCTCAGAAGCGGGAATCGGCGATAGATCAGCTGCTCTTCGACGTTTCGGGCGAAGCACGACCCGATGCAGAAATAGGCATCGTCAGCCGACAGCTGAAACTTCGGTGTGACGTCCGGAAGCGCAAGACCGGCCGCAATCCGAGCGTGCGCGCTCTCCGGATTTCCGGGATGTCGTCCGTCACTCCAGCGGGACCATTGTGAATCGATGAGATTTTGCCACGCCGCCGCGCCGGGGATCACGAGCGTTTCGTTCACGGAAGCGCGATTCGTGCCTCCGGAATCTCAATCCGCCTGGGAGCGCGGCGCGCGAAGTGCCGTCGCGAGCGGCGCGGGGATGCGCGTCGCACGCAGCGTCGTGCGGTCGAGCGCCGCGAGGACGAGCGATCCGTCGATGAGGCGCACGCCGTCCGCACGGTCCACCGGGAACGCGAACGTCATCGACGATCCGCCCACCTTGCGCAACTCGGCGCGGCAGATGATCTCGTCGTCGAGCTTCGCGGGCGCGCGGTAGTCGCACTCGAGGTGAACGCGCGCGATCCACACGCCGAGCTCGTCGGCGATGCGGTCGTACGGAAAACCAAGCGCGCGAAAGAACTCGCTCTCCGCAGCTTCCATGAAGCGCAAGTAGTTCGCGTAGTGCACGACGCCCATGATGTCGACGTCGCGCCACCGCACGCGTTCGCGAACCTCGGGACCGACCCGAATCGGCTCGACCGTACCGTGCGTCACTGGGTCTAGATTTCGTACGCCCAGGCGACTTCGTCGGCGGTCGGGGCGGAGTCGCGCTGCTGCGTGTACGCGGCGACGGCGCCTTGCGCGTAGCGCGCGACCGGATCGATCTCAAGGTTGACGCGGTCGCCCGGGCCCTTGGTGCCGAGCGTCGTGCGGCGCGCGGTTTCCGGGATCAACGCGATCGTGAAGCGCTCGCGGTCCGCGGACGCGACGGTGAGGCTCACGCCGTCGACCGCGACGTAGCCCTTCTCGACGATGTACGGCGCGAGCGCGTCGGGCAGCACCACGTGCAGCCGAAATCCCTGGCCTTCGGGTTCTTTGGCGAGGATCGACGCGGTGCCGTCGACGTGGCCGTACACGAAGTGGCCGCCGAGCCGGTCGCCGACGCGCAGCGACAGCTCGACGTTGACGCGGTCGCCGGCGCGCAGGCGGTCGAAGCCCGTGCGCACGACGGTTTCGGGGACGACGTCGAAGCGCAGCGTGCGCGCGTCGAAGCCGACGACGGTGAGGCACGCGCCGTTGATCGCGATGGAATCGCCCATTGCGACGCCGTCCGCGACCGCGTCCGTCGCCTCGACGACCAACGTCACGCCGCGCCGAGCGTCGCCTTCGATGGAAGCGACGCGGCCGTCGTGCAGGATCAGCCCGGAGAACACGAGGTGAGATCGGCGGAGAGCAGCATGTCGTCGCCGACGCGTTCGATGCGGTCGAACCGCCACCCGTTTCGGTCGCTCAGGCCGGCGCCCGCGAGGGCCGGGACCGCGTCATCCGTGCGCAAGAAGGCCGGCGCGACGAACCACACGATGCGCTGGACGAGGCCCGCGGCGAGGAGCCGGCCGGCCAGCGTCGGCCCGCCCTCGCAGAGGATCGTCGTGATGTCGCGCCCGCGCAGCGAACGGAGGGCTGGCGCCAGGTCGAGCTCCGTCGCATCCGCCGGCCCGCTGTAGACGACGTCCGCCAGCGGCTCGAGCGCGGCGAACGTCGTGCGCGCGCCGCCGGGGGCGAGCACGATCGTGGGCCGATATGCGCCGCCCGGCGCGTCCGCGGGCGGCGTCAGAACCCGGCTCTCCGGCCGAAACGCATCGGTCTCGCACGCCACGATCCGCGCGTAGGGTTTGCGCCGCGTCGCGTGCGGCCGCACGGTGAGCAGCGGATCGTCGACGCGGATCGTCCCCGCGCCGACCATCACCGCGTCGTGCTCGATGCGCAGATCGCGCACGCGCTCGCGCGCGAGCGGTCCCGTGAGCCACCGCTGCTCGCCGGGTCTCGACGCGACGTAGCCATCGAGCGAGGCCGCCAACTTGAGCGTGACGTACGGCACGTCGTGCACGATGGTCCAGCGGAAGCGCTCGATGAGCGCGCGCGCCGCGTGGTCGTCCACGACGTCGACGGCGATCCCGGCGTCCCGCAACCGGCGCGCGCCGCTTCCGGCAGTCTTCGGATTCGGATCGAGCGCGCCGATCACGACGCGCGCGATGCCGGCATCGACCAGCGCCTGCGTGCACGGCGGGGTGCGGCCGTGATGATCGCACGGTTCGAGCGAGACGAATGCCGTCGCGCCGCGCGGATCGTTTCCGCGCGAGCGTGCGTCGCGCAGCGCCTCGACTTCGGCGTGCGGCTCTCCCGCGCGATGGTGCCAGCCTTCGCCCAACGTCGCGCCGTCGCGCACGACGACGCAGCCCACGGGCGGGTTCGGCGCCGCGTCGGCGATTGCGCGCGACGCCAGCTCGACCGCGCGCGCGAGGTAGCTGCGGTCGCGGTCTACGGCGTGACCTCGACGCCCTTCCAGAACGCGACGTAGCCTTCGATGTTCTTCGCCTCGTCCTTCGCCTGCGGGTAGTACCACGCGGCGTCCGGATTGCGCTTGCCGTTCACCTCGACGGTGTAGTAGCTCGCCGTGCCCTTCCACGGGCACACCGAATGCGTGTCCGACGGCGTGAAGTACTGCTTGTCGATCGCGTCGGCCGGAAAATACTGGTTGCCCTCGACGACTTCGGTGCGATCGCTCTCGGCGAGGACGGCGCCGTTCCAAACTGCTTTCATCGCCGTCATTGACCCGGGCCGGAGGACGTTGGTTCCGTCAGCTCCCGCTGCGGGCGACGACAACGAGCCGGCGGACGTCGACGCCTGCCGCGCGCAGCACCCCCGCCGCGTCGCGCGCGGTGGCGCCCGTCGTGCAGACGTCGTCCAGCAAGGTCACGGCGGGCGGAAGCGGCACGTCCGCGCGCACCCGAAAGCGGCCCGCGGCGGCGAGCCGTTCGCGCCGCCCGAGCCGTTCCTGCGGGCGACCGCGTTTGCTGAGCAGCTCGGCGCACGCGACACCGCGGCGCGCCGCGACCCGTCGTGCCAGCTCGACGCTCTGGTCGAATCCGCGCTCCAGGATGCGTCCGCGCGACGTCGGAAGCGGAACGAGGGCGCCGTCGAGCGGCGCCCGCGCGGCCAGCAGATCGGCGAACGCGTCGAGCGGCTCGCGCTCGCCGTTCTTCATCGCGACGATCGTCCTCCTCAGCGCGCCGTCGTACGCTCCTAATGCGAACGCCGGAATCGCTTCGAGCGAGAACGCAACGGCATCGCACGCCGCCGGCGCGCAACGATGACACAACGCGGGCCCGGGCACATCACACGCGGCGCACGCAGCCGGAAAGAGCCAAGTCCGAACAAAATCGAGCACACCTGTGAATCACGCCGCATAGTCCGCGGCGCTAGGATCCCACGGCTCCTGGTGCAAGACGACTCTTTAGTCCCGCTGGTCGGCCGTGTTCACGCTGCTCGCAGCGGGCTGCACCTTCACCTTCACGACAGCATTCCGGGGGACGAGGCGTTCCCCCGTGGCGTGATTGACGACGTAGTAATCGTCGGGACGCCGCTCTCCCGGCCTCAGTGGCCGAATGCCCTCGCGCTCGGCAATGCGCTTCCCAAGTTCCTTTAGCGCTTTACTCATTGGCTTCCAGTCTACCATCCCTCACCAAATCACGCTAGTGGTTCGCGGAGTGGCCAAGTGCGCGAGCGGCGACGATGACTCCAGCTGCAACGACCGCTAGGAGTGTTGTTAGAATCATGAAAGCGCGCTTATAGCGTCGGGCCACAACGTTCGACTTCCCCGACCGCGAGATATCCGAGATCGCTAGGGAGGTGGTTTCGACAGGCGAATCGGAAAAATCCACGACGAATTCGCCGAGGAGCACGGCGTCAATAGTACCGTCCCTCATGAAGTAGGTCGTCAGGTAGCCAAAGAGCGCAACGACTGCCGATTCACTGAGGAAGAAAAAGCCCGCAAAGCGGAGGTTCGGATCGAGATCGAACCATTTGTCCGATGCGAAAAGTGCTATCGCGATTACTCCTACGGCGACGGCGATCAAGCCGTTATCGAGCGCATCGATGTTCTGAATAATCCCTTCGTTTTGGCGGGCGACGACGTCGAACAGAAATCGAACGTCGTCACTCAAACGCCCGTCGTCGTCGTCGTCAGGCCTGTCCTGCGCGCTTGCGACCTCGATTTCAAGTGCTCCATCGTGCGCCGCCACGTTGGCGTCGCGAATCGCGCGCACGGCGAAATACGCGAGGAGGGCAAGTTCCTGCACAAACACCAAGGCGCCGAATGTCGAGCCATAGTCTGGCGCAGATGCCACTACGGCACCACGAAATCGAGCACATCTGTGTATCACGCGCTTTCGCGATCCGGAAAGGGCAAGAAGGACGCGGTACGACGCCGCGCAAGACTTCGCGCTTGGAAGACTCTGACGACGTCACGGACGCGATCTATCAAGAAGAGTCGGCAGTGGTTCGGGCTTCCTCCGAGGCCAACGCCGCGGCTTTGGCTTTGATGAAGGCCAACGCAGCGGACGTTGAGGCTGCGCGAGATGCCGCCGACGCGGCGGTGCGAGCCGCCGCGGAGGCGGCGGCGAAGGCTGTCGAGGACGCGAAAAACTCGGACCCGTCCGCGTGGTAGCCGGCGGAGCGGACCGCTAGGCGGGGCTCGGCTCGTTCGCCACGATCGTGCCTTCCAAAACAGCGCCGTCGTCGACCGCGTAGCGCTCGCCGACGATCGTATCGCGGACGACCGACCGCGCGCCGATGGTCGAGCCGTTCCAGACGATCGCGCGTTCGAGCACGGCGTCCTCGCCGATTCGCACGCGGTCGCCGACCACGCTCGGGCCGATGACACGCACGCGCTCGCCGATCTCAGCACCATCGCCGACTCGCACGGCGCCCTCGATGCGCGCGCTCGCCGGGACGAGGACGCCGCGCGGGATCCCGGTCGCGCGCGCGCCGCGCACGTGCACGCGGCCCAGCAGCACGTCGTCGGTTGCGCGCCGGTATTCGTCGGGCGTGCCGATGTCGCGCCAATACGCGCCCTCGAGCTCCATCGCGTAGAACGGCAGCCCGCCGGCGACGAGCTCCGGGAAGACCTGTTTGCCGAAGTCGTAGAACGTGTTCGGGGGGATGCGGTCGAAAATCGCCGGCTCGAACACGTAGATGCCCGTGTTCGCGAGCTTCGACTTCTCCGTGCCTTTCGCGGGTTTTTCCTGAAAGCCGGTGATGCGCCCGTTGTCGTCGAGGATCACGACGCCGTACTGATCGACCTCGTCGACTTCGAGCAGTCCGATCGTGGCGAGCGCGCCGCGCTCTTTATGAAAACGTACCAGCGACGCGAGATCCGCATCGGTCAGGTCGTCACAGCCGACGACGACGAACGTGCCGTCGAACCATCCTTCCATCTGCTTGAGCGCACCCGCGCTGCCGGTGAGCTCGCGCTCGTGCAGGTAGTGCAGCTTCACGCCGTAGCGGCTCCCGTCGCCGAACGCCGCTTCGACGAGCTCGGCGAGGTAGAACACGTTGATCGCGACCTCGTCGTACCCGAACGACGACAGCCAGCGCATCACGTGCCCGCTGATGGGCTCGCCCGCGACGGGCACGATCGGCTTGGGCACTTGCTTGGTGAGCGGGTAGAGCCGCGTGCTCATACCGCCCGCGAGAATCATCGCGCGCATCAAGACGGCTTGTTCCCCGATTTCGGGGCGCCGGCACGATCAGGTGACGAGGTGGCGCAGGTACTCCAGGGCCACGGTGTTGGTGGGATCGGCCGCGACGGCGCGCTTGAAGTCCGCGACGGCGCGCGCCTTGTCGCCTGCGAAGAGCTCGGCCTCGCCGACTCCGGCAAGGGCTTCCGCATCGCGTGGGTCGAGCTCAGTGAGCGCGCGGTACACGGCGGCGGCGTGCGCGAAGCGACCGGCCTGACGGAGCTTCGCGGCGGCGTTCACGAGCATCGAGCGGTACGCCGGAAAGGCGTCGGCATGCGCATCCGGCGCGCCGCTGCGGACCGCCGCGAGCGCCGCCGCCAGGCCGTCGGCGTCGATGCGCTTGATCAGCGCCTCCACCTTTGGAAAATTACGCGTGTCCATGTTCGCCAGCTCGGCCTCGACCATGAAGTCGATGTCGACTTGGTCCGCGATGGCACGGCGTCCGGGATCGAACTCGTTGTTCCAGAACGCGATGCCCTCGATGCCGTAGTCCTTGCGGTTCAGCGCCAGCTTTCCGGCAAAACCGATCCGCTGGTTCTGCCACGCGTCTTTGACGAGCGGGTGAACGGGCGTGAGCTGCAGCGCCACGGTCTTCGTGACGCCGTGCATCGTCAGATTTCCCGTGACCGTGTAATCTTTGCCATGCGGTGCGATGCTCGACGAGGTGAACGTGATGTTCGGAAATTTCTTCACGTCGAAGAAGTGATCGCTGCGCAGATCGCGATCGCGCGCCGGCACGCTCGTGTTGATGCTGTCCGCGAGGATCGCGATGCTTACCGTCGTTCGCTCGAAATGCGTAGCATCGTACATCATCGTCCCCTCCCACGCTCCGAAGCTTCCGTGAACCGACGACAGCCCCATGAACCCGACGCGAAACTCTACCGACGAGTGATCGGTGTCGACGGCAAGCCGCTGAAACGGCAGCTTCACCGATCCCGCGGGCAGCAGGGTCGCGACTTGCGATCCGGCAGGGGCCGATGCGAGCGCCGCGATGATTGCGAGCGCGACAGCGCACGATAGACGTCGCTTCATCACGAGAACCTCCACACCGTCGAGGCGTCGCTTAGGCGGCGGTTTCCTTCAGCGTGGCAGTTATCTGGCGGACAACGTTTCGCGCAGCACAGCGAACGCAAACCGCGGCAGCGCGAGCTGACGGCGCCACCGACTCGGCTCCGTGCCCAGACGATACGCCCACTCCAATCCCGTGCGGCGGAACAAGAGGGGCGCGCGAACGACTCTACCGGCGTACACATCCAGCGAGCCGCCGACGCCGATACCCGCGCCGCAGCCCGTTGCGGCGATATAGCGTTCGATCCAGAACTCTTGCTTCGGCGAGCCGAGTCCGGCCAGCAGCACGTTCGCGCCGCTTGCGCGAATCGCCGCGGCGATCGCATCGCTTTCTTCCGGACGAAAGTAACCGTCGCGCGCGCCGCTGATCGTCGCGCCGGGATGACGCTGCAGCAGTGCGTTGCCTGCGCGCGCGGCGGTGTCGCCGGCGCCGCCAAGCAGGTACAACCGCACGTCGCCCGCGGACGCGGAACGCGCGGCGAGCGCGTCGACCAGCTCGACGCCGGTGACGCGCTCGTGCAGCGGGCCGCCGCGCAGCTTCGACGCGAGCAGCAGCCCGATCGAGTCGCAGGTGACGAGCGCGGCACGGTCGATCGTGTCGCGAAACTGCGCGTCGCGCTGCGCGGCCATCACCATCTCGACGCCCAGCGTCACGACCAGCCCGGGCTTGTCGCCGTTCGCGAGCGCGGCGATGCTCGCGACCGCTGCATCGCGACCGATTGCGTCGACGCGACAGCCGAGGACACGAAACTCAGGCACAACCGTCATCCTGAGCTCGTCGAAGGATTACGGGCGGTACGGCGCGATGAGCGGCTCGAGCGTCGCTTTGAGCTCCGCGGGCATCGGGCCCATCGGCGAGCGGCACGGACCCACGTCGAACCCGTACGTGCCCATCGCCCACTTCACCGGGATCGGGTTCGACGTCATGAACAGCGCCGCGATGAGCGGCGACAGATCGCGGTGGATGCGCGCCGCCGTGTCGACGTCGCCTGCGTCGAACGCATCGGCCATCGCGCGCAGCTCGCGCCCGCAGAGATGTCCCGCGACGGAGATCAGTCCGTAACCGCCGAGCGCGAGCGACGGCAGGTAGATGTAATCATCGCCGGCCCAGAACGTCACGTCCTCGCGCGCGCGGTCGCGCAGGATCGCGGTGAACTGGTTCACGTCGCCGGTCGACTCTTTGATTCCGGCGACGTTCGCGTGCCGCCGCGTCAATTCGATGAACGTGGCAGGGAGCATGTTCGCCGCGGTGCGGCCCGGGATGTTGTAGATGATCGCGGGGAGCGGCGTCGCTTCGAGGATTGCACCAAAGTGCGTGAGCATGCCGTCCTGCGTCGGCTTGACGTATGCGGGCACCGTCAGCAGCACGCCGTCCACGCCGCATTGTTCGGCCTGTTTCGTCAGCTCGACCGACTGTCGCGTGTTGTTGCCGCCCGTTCCCGCGATCACGGTGCCGGTCGATCCAAGCGCCTTCTTCACCTCGGCGAACAGCGTGAGCTTCTCGGTCGTCTCGAGCGCGTTGCCTTCGCCCGTCGACCCGGCCAGCACGACGCCGTCGTTGCCGCGCTCGATCAAGAACCGCGCGACGCGCGCGGCCTCGCCGGCGTTGAGCGCGCCGCTGGCATCGAACGGCGTGACCATCGCGGTGAGGATGCGACCGAGCGATTTCATCGCGCCACCGCTCCGCGCCCCAGCCGGAACGCGTCGTGCAGCGCCTGCTCGGCGTCGTGCGCCCGGTCGGCGGGGACGAGGATCGAGATCGTGATGTTGGAGTCGGTGGAGTGGATGATCTCCACGCCCGCATCGGTAACGGCCTTCACGACGCGGTACATGACGCCGGACGTGCCGCGCATCCCTGCGCCGACCACCGAGATCTTCGAGCAATGCGGCCGCATCCGCAGCGCCAGGTTGAGGTCGGCGAGCGCAGGCCGGACCGCGTCCGCGTGCTCGTCGTCCACGATGAAGAACACGCCGGCGTCGTTGACGTTGACCATGTCGATCGAAATGGCGCGCTCCGCCACGCGCGCGAGCACGTCACGGTCGACGTCGGACCGGTCGACGTCTTCGGTGAGGCCCTGGATGATGCGGCAGAACGTCACGTCGCGGATGACGGTGAGGCCCGTGACCGGGCGTTCGGCGTCGACCGGCGCGTCGTCGTCGATGGTCGTGCCGACGCCGCTGCGCAACCCCTTCACGACATAGGGCATGCGCGTCGCGTGCGCGAGCTCCGCGGCTTTGTGGTGCATCACCTTCGCACCGTTGCCGGCAAGCTCGACCATCTCGGCTTGCGTGACGCGCTCGAGCGGATGGACGCCCGCGACGCGGCGCGGATCGCCGGTCATCACGCCGGAGACGTCGGTGTAGATCTCAACCGATGCCGCGCCGAGCGCGTCGCCGAGCGCTACCGCCGTAAGATCGCTGCCGCCGCGCCCGAGCGTCGTGACGGCGCGGTCGCGCGTGCCGCCTTGGAAGCCCGTCACGACGGGGATCACGCCGCGTGCCAGCACCGCGCGCACGGGCGACGGATCGACCTCGACGATCTCGGCTTCGCCGTGCCGGTCGTCGGTCATGATACCGGCCTGCAAGCCGTTCATCGCCTCCGCCGGCGCCCCGAGCGATGACAGCAGCTCCGCGAACACCGCGCACGCGATGGCTTCACCGCACGCGAGCAGCAGATCGCGGTTGGGTCCGCTCCGAACGGGGCCCAGTAGCGTCGCCAGCGTATCGGTCGCATACGGATCGGGCGCGCGGCCCAGCGCGGAGCAGACGACGACGGGGGAGTCGCCACGCCGCACGACGTCGAGCACGCGCGACGCGGCGATCTCGCGAAGCTCGTCAGTGGCAAGCGAGGAACCGCCGAATTTTAAAACGATGACGTTCATCGCGGGACCTCGTTGATTTCGGCGCACGTCGTCATGGTGACGCATGTCGTCATCGTGGCGCGTGTCGTCATCGTGGCGCACCCTTCGACAAGCTCAGGGTGACATTGGCCTGCGTGTCGTCGCTGCTCGAGTCATGCCGAGCTTGTCGAAGCATGTCGTGCGCCGGCAGCATGTTCTTCGCTAGCAACAATTCCAGGATTTGCACTCCGTTGGTCGCTGCGCCTTTGCGGAGTTGGTCGCCTACGATCCACATCTGAAAGTGCGTGTTCGTCGGGTCGTCCGGTTCGGGACGGACTCGGGCGACGTGGACGAGGTCGGTGTCCTCGACGTCGCGGGGTGTGACGATGCCGCGCTCGTGCAGCACCAGGCCCGGCGCGTCGCGCAGCGCGTCGTGGAGCTCGAGCACGTTCGTCGCGCGCTTCGTTTCAAAGAAGACGGACTCGCTGTGCGCGCGCATCACTGGGACGCGTACCGTCGTCGCCGCCATCGCGAGATCGGGGCGATCGAGCATCTTGCGGGTTTCCGCGACGACCTTCTTTTCTTCGCCCGTGTCGCCGTCGCCGTCCCACCCGCCGACTTGCGGGACCACGTTGCGGAAGATCGGTGCGGCGAACGTGCCGTCCGGCGACTCGCCGTGTTCCTCTCGCGCGAGCGTTTCGAGCCCGGCGCGGCCGGCACCGCTTACTGCCTGGTACGTCGCGACACGCACGCCGCGCAGTCCGATGGCTCGCTCGATCGGCGCGAGCGCGACCGTCAGGACGATCGCGGTGCAGTTCGCGACCGGGAAGATTCGGTGCTCGGCGCGCACCGCGTGCGGGTTCACTTCCGGCACGATGAGCGGCACACCGTCCGCCATGCGGAACGTCGCCGAGTTATCGATCACGACCGCGCCGGCTTCGGCGAGAACACCCGCCAGCTCGGCGCTTGCGTCATCGCTGGACGCGAAGAACGCAACGTCCGGCCCGTCGGCGAGGAGCCGTTCGCGCGTCACCGCGAACACCGGCACGGTCATACCGCGAAATTGCACGCCGTCCACGCGATCGCGCGACGCATACGCCAGGAGGGTGTCGACAGGGACGTTCCGTTCCTCCAGCACGCGCAGGATCGTACTACCGACGACGCCGGTCGCGCCGATGATCGCGATTCTCATGACGCCACCATTCGGTCGACGACCGCGTCCAGGCCGAGCACGAGGCCGCGCTGCTCGCGCACCGCGCGCACCGCAGCCACGATTCCGGGGCCGTACGATTCGCGTGATACCGTGTCGTGGCGGAGCGTCAGCGTTTCGCCCGGTCCGCCGAAGATCGTTTCCTGGTGCGCCATCAGGCCGGGGAGGCGGACGCTGTGGATCGGCGGGAGCGGGGCGCCCGCGTCGTGGATGCGGCGCGCGGTCAGCTTCGCGGTACCGCTCGGCGCGTCGCGCTTCTGGTCGTGGTGCAGCTCGACGATCTCCGCGCGCCGAAACACGCGCGCCGCCTGCGCCGCGAAGCGCATCATCAGCACCGCGCCGAACGAAAAGTTCGGCACCAGCATCGCCGGCACACCCGCCTCGTCGCAGCGGTCCGAAAGCACGAGGAGATCCTCGTCGGTCCACCCCGTCGCACCGATCACCACCGGGACGCCGGCATCGATGGACTCGCGCACGACGTCAACCGTGACCGGATACACCGTGCAGTCGACCACGACGTCGAGCCCGCGCCCGACGAACGCGCCAAGCTCATCATCGATCACGAGATCGCCGTGAACCGCGGCGCCGCCACCGGGACCGCCGCCGGCCGCACCGAGCGCGTCGGCGAGCCGCTGGCCGCCGTGGCGTGCGAAAGCCGCCGACAGCGTCAGGTCGTCGGCGGCTTCGATCGCGGTGCAGGCGACGCGGCCCAGTCTCCCGAGCGCGCCGGCCACCCCGACGCGCAGTGTGGGCACGGCGCTACGCGATGACCTTTTCGAGCGGCGCGTATTTCAACATCACCATCTTCTGCCCGACGTTGGGGAAGTTGATCGTGAGCAGCCCGTCGCCGCCCGCGCCGACCGTGTTGACGACGGTGCCCTCGCCCCACTTGGGATG
>DASWRD010000063.1:0-2284 GCA_036403315.1 Candidatus Elarobacter sp. | reverse complement strand
GAAGCATGCACGGCGCGGATGCTTCATGCAGTCGCCGTGATGCGCGCCGGCTCGCTCGATCGAGGATTCGATTTGCTCTCCGAAGTCGACGCTGCGGCGCGGAGCTTATGTGCCCACCGAACAATTCGCGCCGAAATCGCGTACTGGATCGCTTACGGCTATTGGCTCCGTCGCGACTATGCAAACGCATTGCGACAAGCCACGCTCGCCGAAGCCGCACGCGCAGATGTCGTGTCGGTGCGAGCTGCTTCGCTGCGTGGGTTCGTCGCCGTCGCGAAGGAACGATATCCAGAAGCGCTCGCGCTATTTTGTTCCGCGTTAGACTCGTACGGCGCTTGCCGAGAGCGCGATCCCGACTTGGTAGAGCGTATTCTCGTGCAGATCGCGTCTCTTGAGCTCACGCTGCGCTCCGGCGTAGTGCGGGGAACGCATGCTTCACGGGCGGACATAGTTCGCATGCCAGCCTCGGCCGCTCGCGCCTGCGGGATATTTAGAATGCAGATCGCCGCGCTGGATGCGTGGCTATATGCCTTCGACGGAGATCGACCAAACGCGTACCGGAACGTGCGGGTAGCCGAAGATTTGGCCCCGACGGTCCCCTGGCGAATGTGGGCACTCGCGAATCGCGCCAACATCGCACTCGCGTTCGGCGACGCAGCGATCGGGGCCGAGTTCGCCGCTCAGGCGTTGGAACTCGTGGAGTCGGTGGATTGGAATGCAACAGCCGATGAAGAGCGCGTCGGATTGCTGTTCTTGACCGAAGCGCTGGCCGTCTCGGATCCGTTGGCTGCGGTCACTGTGTGGCGACGGTACGACGGGCTGACTAGCAACGTTGATCGCTCTTTGGTCTCGAGCGCCGATATCCGGTTGTGGATCATCGAAACCTTCGTTCGAGGCCTCGTCTACCGTATTAGTGGCGAATCCGCCCAGGCTCGCGAAGCCTTCCAGGCAACATATGACGCAGCGGAGCGCGTCGGATACTTATGGCGTGCTACACTAGCGCTCATTGAACTCGACGCCACGCCAATGCCGCTGTCTCGGCGAGAGCACTTTCACCTGGAGAAAGCGGCGAGGCACGTCACGGAGCACTATCCCCGCTCGTTCTTAGCGCGTCGTCTGGGACGCTGGCTCGATGCGACAGCCGATCCCATTTATGCTAGCCTGGCGCGCGTGCCTCGCGAAATCTTACGGCGCTTGCTCGATGGAATGAGCCACAAGGAAATCGCGGCACTCATGGGCCTGTCGCCGGGCACGGTCAAGAACTACGTCGTCTCAATCCATCGTAAATTTGGTGTTGCATCCACGCCGCAGCTTTTCGTCGCATGTCACCGGCGGGGCATCGGTGCACCGTCGTGGACCGAGGGTCACAGCCCAGATCGACCGCGTCCATGTTAAATGCGGCCCGACGGCGTCGTCTTACGACGCACGGCACAGCAGCTCTTGGTTTGGCTTTGTGAGTGGCAACATCATCGACCGCGGTGTGCTTTTGAATCCGGCGCCGAAGGCGACGCAGGCTGCGACCATCGGCCGGGAATCAGAGCAATAACAGTGCCGCGCCTTGCGAACGGCGGGAACTCTGGAGTGGTCGCTCCTGATACCGGCGCTTCACGTGTCGGCGGGCTCGTCTACGGATGAATTCGGCCGATCGCGGCGGACCCGGCCTGCGTGAACCACAGCGCGCCGTCGGGTCCCACGGCGATCCCGCCTGGGAACGTGTTTCGGTGTAGGGTCGGGAACTCGTCGACGACCCCGCTCGGCGTGATGCGCCCGATCTTCGCGCCGTTGAAGTCGGTGAACCAAAGGTTGCCGTCGGGGCCGGCGATGATCGTGTTCGGCTGGTCGTAGTAAGTCGAGGGTCGCGCATACTGGGTGAACGTGCCCGTGACCGTGACCCGCGCGATGAGGCCGGCGTCGATTTCCGTGAACCAGAGCGCTCCGTCGGGTCCGGCCGCGATATCGCTCGGCCCCGCATTCGATAGCGGAATCGGAAACTCGGTGAGCACACCCGCGGGCGTGATGCGCCCGATCTTATTGGCCGGATAGTCCGTGAACCAGATGTTGCCGTCGGGCCCCACGGTAATCCCGGACACCTCATTGCTCGTCGCCGCCGGTGTGGGATATTCGGTCACCACGCCGGCGGTCGTGATCCGGCCGATGGCGGCGTGTCCTGCTTCCGTGAACCAGAATGCTCCATCCGGCCCCTGGACGATGCACGAGGGCTTAGAGTTCGCAATCGGGAGCGAGAATTGGGTGATGATCCCCGCGGGCGTGATGCTGCCGATCT
>DASWRD010000062.1:0-8960 GCA_036403315.1 Candidatus Elarobacter sp. | reverse complement strand
GCGCGTTGCGTACGCGCACGAAACCCGACGCGTCGGCGAGCGTCGAACCGTGCAGTTCGCCCGCAAGGTCGGCGTCGAGCGTGCCCGATACCGCCGGCAGCGCCGCGACGTTGAGGCCGGGCAGATGCGTGCGGCCGGCGGGCAGCAGCACGAGGTGGTGCGCGCTCACGATGCCGTCGACGACGTTGTTGGGCCGGTCGTACGCGACGTGCGCGTACAGCGACGCGCCGTCGGCGCGCTCGAGCGCGAGCGGTCCGATGCTGCCGGCACCGTCGGCGGTGAACGCGAACGGCGTGTCGAGCGAACCGTGCGGCGCTTCCGCGGCGAGCGTGCCCAGCGCGGCAAGCTTGTCATCGGTGCCGGTGAGGTGGACGAGCGCGTGCACGCGCGCGTGCGGCAGCAGCGCGGCCGCGTACGGCAGCGCGTCGCCGGGGCCCTCGACGGTCGCGATCAGATCGGTGTCGACGTGCTTGCCGAGCCCGAGCACGCCATGCGCGCGCAGCGCGAGCGGACCGTAGCGCGCGCCCACGCCGAGAACTTGAAATTCCTCGCCGCTGAAGGCGATCGAGCCCGCGGCATCGTTCAGCGCATAGGCGTCGTATGCGATGCGCGGCGAGCTGAACGTCCCGCGCACGATCGGTTTGTCGATCGGACCGTCGGCGCGCAGCGCGAAGGCGAGGTCGCCCCCGACGGGCCGGCGGAACGACGCGTCCGAGATCGTGCGCAGCCGCGCGAGCGGTCCGCGCCCGGCGATGAGGAAGCGCAGCTGCGGCGCCGACAAGCCGTAGATCCCGCCGGTCAGCCGCAGCGGCACGTTCGCGAGCGTCGCGTCGATGCCGGTCGTGGTCAGGCCGTCGTCGTACACGTGCAGCATGCCGTGCGCGTCGCCGATCGGAACGCGGAGCTGCGCGGCGAAGATCTTGCCGTCCACGAGCTCCGCGCTCGCCCCGGTGTGCGTCACGGTGCCGCCGTCGGGCTGGATGAAGCCGTAGATGCGCGCGTCGATGTTCCGCAGGCGGCCGTCCACGATGTGGATCGCGTGCGTGGCGATCGCGAAGTTCACCAGCGGCCCGACCGGCAGCTCGTTCGCGTGCCAGTGCTGCGACGCGAAGCCGCGGCGGTGGTCGAAGCGGCCGCGCCCGCGGATCGGGTACGTGCGCGCGCCGTCTTGCAGCATGGCGTCGACACGGTAGTACGCGGGATCGGTCGGCGCGAGCACGGCGTCGGCGTTCACCGCGGTCAGCGATTCGCGCCGTTCGCGGTTCGGCTCGACGAAGCGGTCGAGCAGCGCGATCTCACCGTTGCGCACGCGCACGCGCACGTCGAACGGCGTGTTGTCGGGACGGGCAGGCGCGCCGTTCGCGCCGGGCAGCGCGACGTTGTACGTGCCGTCGGCATGATGGATGAGCGTGAGGTGCGGGCGCTCGAGATCGACGGCGTGCAGGCCGAAGCGGTGCGCGCTGCGCGGCAGCAGATCGCGCAGCGAGAACGCCACGTCGAGCCGGTCGGCGCTGAGCACGGGTTCGCCGGCGCGGTTGCGCACGACCGGCGCAACGAGCGAAAGGGACGACGTACCGACCCGAATGCGCTGCGCGCTGAGATCGTAACCCACCGCGCCCACGGCTGCTCGGACGCCGAACGCCGCGACGGCATCGTGTCCCAGGGCGAGACCCGCGATCAGGACAATCGCGACGAGAACGGTGATGAGGAGCGGGCGGCGTGCGCGCATGTTCTCACGTCGTTCCCAGCGGCCGGGCGTTCGGTGCACCCCCGATTTGGGGTATCCGGGCCGGAACCTAGCGCGCCGTGCGCGGCTCGCGGGCGGAGCGCCGTGCAATCAGATGCTCCGCGTCGAGGAACAGCGGCGACGAGATCAAGAAGTCCGCGGTGGACCGGTTGCACGCGATCGGCACGTTGTACAGCACCGCGAGCCGAAGCAGCGCTTTCACGTCGACGTCGTGCGGCTGCGTCGTGAGCGGGTCCCAGAAGAACACGATGAGATCCAGCCGTGCGTCCACCAGCATCGCACCGACCTGCGCGTCTCCGCCCAGCGGTCCCGACAAAAGGAGATCGACGTGCAGACCGGTCGCCGACGCGATGATCGAACCCGTCGTCCCCGTCGCGACCAGCTCGCAGCCCGCGAGCGTGCCCTGATTGAACGTCGCCCACTCGGCGAGATCGGCTTTGCGTGCATCGTGCGCGATCAGCGCCACGCGCGGTCCGACGGTGCGGCGTCCGTTCTGTCGTTCCATGGTGTTCAACAACGACGCCGGCCTGCGTTGCGTTCGCACGGCGGCGCGGACTTCGTTTTCGCAACGACGAGCTCCATGTGAAAACACGGACCATCTCCTCCATGATTCAAACGCTGTGCCGGTTTCATTAACCGATCGTCACATGCGCGCGCTGCTCCGGCGTGGTTCGATGAGCGCACGATGTCTGAATTCAAGAATATGTTGATTGCGCTTGCGGCTTTTGTCGCACTTTTCGCGATGTTCGCGTTCGCGCCGCCGCGCGATCCGTCCAAAGTCGTAGCCGGAATACCGTGTTCGGTGTTGTCCGAAAACGACATCAGCGCCGTGCTCGGCACGCCGATGCGTTTGATGCCGACGAGCGGCGCGATCTGTCAGTACGTGTCGACGACGTCCGGAGCACCGTCGCTGTTCGTCGTCGCGCGGCACGATTCGCGTATCCCCGCCGAGCCGGATACCGTCGCCGTCGATGGTCTCG
Source organism: Candidatus Elarobacter sp. (assembly GCA_036403315.1). Lineage (GTDB taxonomy): Bacteria > Vulcanimicrobiota > Vulcanimicrobiia > Vulcanimicrobiales > Vulcanimicrobiaceae > Vulcanimicrobium. The sequence goes on along the minus strand of DASWRD010000062.1, from coordinate 6,233 downwards.
GCGGCACCGCCGTGCGCTTCGCGAACACGCTCTACGTTCGCTACGGCGCGCACGCGTACACGTTCGCCGTGGTTCCGCAGGTCACGCCGAACGGCCGCGCGTTCGGCCAGGAGCTGGCGCTCGCGCGGCTCCTGCACCACGCGATGATCGCGCAGAATCGCTGAGGTCGCCGCCGCCGGTCTGGTGAGGAGGTATCCCCAGCGCTGGATTTTTGACGCGGCGCGTCTAACCACGCCCGTATGCCGGGAGAGCTTGCGCGCGTGGGACGGTCGTGACGTTCGAGCCCGTGACACCGGGCCGGTACGACGCGTGGCGCGCGCACTATCTCCGCTATGCGGCGGCGCTCGGCGAGAACGCGGATCAGGCGGTCGCGGCGACGGTCTGGTCGTGGCTGCTCGCGCGCACGCACGGCGTCGAGGGCATCCTCGCCGTGGATGACGGCGGCGACCTCGTGGGCTTCGCCCACTTTCGCCCGTTCCCGCGCACGCTCGACGGCAACGAAGCGTGCTTCCTCGACGACCTCTGGGTCACGGAATCACACCGCGGCACGCGGCTGGCCAAGGCGCTGATCGACCGTGTTCGCGCGATCGCACTCGATCGCGGCTGGACGCACGTGCGCTGGGTGGCGCAAGCGAAGAACGCGCGCGCTCGAGCGCTCTACGACCGCATCGCGGAGGACGCGTGCCTCGTAACCTACCGAATCGGTGCGGCCGGCGCCTGACGGAAACCGTCGAGCTCGCGGGCGCTACTCATCAGCGCTCTGAGAGCTCGAGCAGAATGGCGATCAGCGATCGAGTAGCGTTCAACGTCACGTGAGAAACCTCGCCGGCGAAATCAGCACGGCGTTTGCGCCAGTCGAGGCTCTTCACTTGATCGGCGAGGACGACGCCGGACACGGAGCCTGCAACTCCCGTCTCGTCTGCCAGTGGTACTTCAAAAGGGTAGCCTTTGATTTGCGATGTTACCGGGCAACCGACGACGAGGGACGTTTTATCGTTGTATGCGCTGGGCGTAAGAACGAGAAACGGGCGCCGACCCGCTTGTTCGCGTCCGCGGCGCGGATCGAGAGACAGCCATACGATATGACCCACGTCCGGAAGATAACCACTCACCAACGTTCTGTATCACCCAACTCGTTGAACTCTGATTGCTGAAGATTGTCCACCGTAATCCGGTCGACGAGTTGTTGCAGCGTGCGTGTCGGCGAACGCTTGACCCAAATGAGTCCATTTTGCACGCTCATATCGACTGGGCTACCGTCCCGGAGGTCGAGATGCTTCGCGATCGCGCTCGGTATTCGGATTGCCAAGCTGTTGCCGGTCTTGAAAACGCGTGCGTCTTGGAAAATCAACTGGTCGAACGAGTCGTGAGCCAGCTTGACGAAGTCCCCGTCCTGCGCGCGCGTGCCCGGGGGGAGTGGATACGCTGAGGCCATACAATGTATATACACCTCGGACCAACCTGACGTCAAGCGCACCCCTCAACCGGGCGATTGCCGAGGACAGCGCCGGGTTGGCTGCCGCAATTAGACCGTCGCGAGCTCCAAGTCCGAGCGCAGATTCCAGTACGTGTCGCGGATCACCGGCGTGAAGCCCGCGCCGCGGATGATCTCCTCGACCTGCGCGCGCGTCGCTTCGTTCGTGCTGCCGGCGTCGTGCACGACCTGCTCCTCGATGATCGTCCCGCCCATGTCGTCGCAGCCGTAGAACAGCGCGAGCTGCCCCAGCTTGAGGCCGGGCGTGAGCCACGACGCTTGCAGGTGCGGCACGTTGTCCAAAAATAGCCGCGACACCGCCAGCACGCGCAAGTACTCGAGCCCGCTCGCCTCGCGGCCGCGCAGCGGCGTCTTGTACGGCACGTAGTACCACGGGATGAACGCGGTGAAGCCGTGCGTCTCGTCCTGCAAGTCGCGGATCACTTGCATGTGCATGACCCGCTCTTCGTCCGTCTCGATCGAGCCGAACATCATCGTCGCGGTCGTCGGCATGCCCAGCATTTGCGCCTCGCGCATCACGCCGATCCAGCCGTCGTGAACGATCTTGCGCGCGCTGATGCGCTTGCGCACGCGCTCCACGAGGATCTCGGCACCCGCGCCCGGCAGCGACTTCAGCCCCGCCGCCTTGAGGCGCACGAGCACGTCGCGCACGCTCAGATCCTCGATCTTCGCGAGCCCCGCGACTTCCGAAACCGACAGCGAGTGGATGTCCACATTGGGGAACTCGGCGGCCACGCGGCGGAACAGATCCTCGAACCACTCGATGCGCAGCTCGGGGTTCACGCCGCCTTGGATCATGATCTGCGTCGCGCCCATGTCGGCGGCGTAACGAACGCGCTCGAGCACCTTGTCGTGCGACATCGTGTAGCCTTCGCCGTGCTGCTCGGGCCGGAAGAAGGCGCAGAACGTGCAGTGCACGTTGCACACGTTGGTGTAGTTGATCGTCGTGTCGACGACGTAGGTCACGTCGTTCGTCGGGTACATCGCCATGCGGCGCGCGTGCGCCGCGGCGCCCAAGTCGTGCAGCGGCGCGTCGCGGTAGAGGCGCACGCCTTCGTCGAACGAGATGCGGCCGCCGGCGGCGGCGCGGTCCAGCACGTCAGCGAGCGGCACGCGCGCCGTCCTTGTCATCCTGAGCGTATCGAAGGACACCCTGAGCTTCTCGAAGCGCCGCGAAGTGTTCGAGCCCGCGCAGCGCGCGTTCGTCGAGCGTGTAGGACAGCCGCGTGAAGTAGTCGTCGTAGAGCGCGCGGTGGTACGGCGCCTGCGCGAGCGCGGCGTCGACGACCGCGTCGCGATGGGCGCTGCCCCACGCGCGGCCCTGCGCAAGTGCGGCGGCCAGCGCCGCCACGTCGGCGGGCCGCGCCGCGAGCACGTCGCGGCGCACCGCCCACACGGCGAACACGAACGGCAGCCCCGTCCACGCGTTCCAGGCTTCGCCGAGATCGTAGATGCACGCCGGCCGGCAGATCTTCCGCGCGATGAGCGCGTCGTCGCCGATCACCAGCGCGGGGCGGCCGTTCGCGGCCGCAGCGAGCGCATCGTCCACGACTTCGTACGTCGCGTGCACGCCCTGCTGCTTCTCCAGCAGCGTCGCGAGCAGCGCGCTGCCGGTCGCGGACTGCGCGGTCAGCGCGATCGACGCGCCGCCCAGCAGCGCGGGCGGCACGGGCGACAGCAGCAGCACCGAGCGAACGGGGCCGTCGGCCGCGATGCACAGATCGCCGACGCGCTCGAGCGCGTCGCGGTGGTCCAGATAATGCGCCGCGCTGATCGCGGCGACGTCGAGCCGGCCCGCCAGGAGCGCGGCGTTCAGCCGCGTCGGAACGTCCGTCACGACGTCGGCGGCGCGCGTCACGGCGCCCGTGTCGAACGCGGTCTCGACCGGGGCCACGTTGACGTAGGCGATCCGGCCGTAGCGCAGTTTCTGCACGTCCGTCAGGCGCCCGCTCCGACGAGCTCCCGGCCGGGGATCGTGTCGTCGGGCTTCCAGTCGTAGGGGAACGTCTCGTAGGTCGAGTTGCGGCGCACGGCGACATAGCCGGCCTCTTCGATGAGCCGGCGGAACTCGCGGTCGTCGACGTGCTGGCCCGAACGCGTGCCCGCACTGTGGTAGATGAGCTCTTCGTCCGTCGAACCGTGCGTGCCGTCCATGTCGTCGGCGCCGAATTTCAGCGCGAGCTGGCAGACCTTCAGGCCCTGGATCATCCAGTACGCCTTGATGTGGTCGAAGTTGTCGAGCATCAGGCGCGCGACGGCGAACATGCGGATGTCGTCCAGGCCCGACGTCCAGCCGTGGTGCGACAGTGCGTTGCCGTCGGGATGGAACGCGAGCGGGATGAAGGCGTTGTAGCCGGGCGAGCGCCGCTGCGACTCGCGCAGCATGATGAGGTGCTCGACGCGTTCCTCGAGCGTCTCGATCGTGCCGTACAGCATCGTCGCGTTGGACGCGACGCCGTTGCGGTGCAGCGTCTCGTGGATCTCCAGCCAGTGCGCCGCGTCGACCTTGTTCGGGCACACTTCCTTGCGAAAGCGCTCGCTGAACACTTCGGCGCCGCCGCCGTTGACGTTGTCGAGCCCGGCCTCATGCAGCGTGCGGCAGATCTCGTCGTAGGAAAGACGGTGGCGGCGCGCCATGTAGTCGATCTCGGCCGCGGTGAACAGCGAGAGCTGGACGTGCGGCAGCAACTCTTTGACGCGCCGCATCAGCGGCAGCCAGTAATCGAGGGAGAGCTGGCGCGGGTCGTGCCCGCCCACGATGTGCAGCTGGTTGAAGTTCGGCCCGGTCTCGAGCGTCTTCGCGACGACCTCGTCCGCCGACATACGGACCTTGTCCGCGTCCTTCTCGGAACGCGCGAACGAGCAGAACGTGCAGTTGGCGTAGCAGACGTTGGTCGAGTTGATGTAGCGGTTCAGGACGTAGTAGACGTTCTTGCCGCTCTTGCGCTCTTTCGCCGCCGTCGCGAGGCGGCCGAGCGCATGGATGTCCGGCGTGCGGAAGAGCGCGAGGCCGTCCTCGAGGCTGAGCGAGATCCCAGCGCCGACCTTCGCCTCGATGGCGGAGAGCGCGGGGTCCGTCGTTCGGGTCACGGGCATATCCCTTGCAGTATCGGAGATCGGGTGTGCTTCTCGTATGACAAAAGGAGAGGGCGGCCCTCGAAAGGGCCGCCCTCGGCTGGGTTTGCGTCCGGTTCGGATCAGAAGCCGAACGCGTTGATCGGACCCTGCACCACGTCGGCTTGCGCCGGCAGGGCCGGCGATTGCTGCGTGTTGATGGGCGGGGCCGCGGCCAGGATGTCGTAATCCGAGCCGACGACGTACGCATACACGTCGTCACCGGTCGTGAACGGCGCCGTGTGCAGGCCGGCCGGGGTGGTCGGCCCGGAGGTCGTCGAGAGCACGAACGTGCCGCCCGCCGCCCCGGCGTTGAACGTGTAGAACGTCGGCGTGCCCCCGCTGACGTCCACGATGTACAGGAGCTGGTTCGTGATACCGGCCGGTGCCGGTGCGACCACGAACTGCGCCCCGCCGCACGTAGGCCCGGTGGGACACGACGGCCCGTTCGCCACGCCGACGCGTGTGATCACGACCGGCAATTCGGCCGCGAGCGGCGTCGCCGTCGTGAGCGTCGCCGGAGCGTCGAACGTCGCCACGTTGACGCCGATCGTCGGACCCGGCACCGTCAGGTGCAGGTTGTACGCTCCGACGACCGGGGTCACCGCGAACGCCACGAAGCCGGAGTCGTACCCCAGGAAGCCCGGCGGGAACGTTCCGTTGTGGAAATCCGGAACCGCCGGCGGACCGAGGACGAATGCCGACCGGTTCGCCGAGCTCGCCGCCAAGAACGGCGACGTGTACTCGTTGTACAGCGCGAAGCCTTCGGCGTTGCAGATGTTGCAGCCGAAGCCGCCGCCGGTGCCCCTCCCCTGGGAGTTGATGTAGTTCGCCGCGCCGCTGGTGTTGGTATTCGCGGGCGCGAAGCCGTAAGCGAATGCACCGCCGACTTGGGCGAACGTCGTGGCAACCGCCGTCGTACCCGGCTGAGTCGGCGGTGTCCCGCTGATGTGGTTGGTCCCGGCATCCGTGCCGGCGGCCGCGACGGCGGGAACGACGAATCCGGCCGGGCCGGTGATCGTCGGCGTATTGTAGAGCGTCCCGGACAGGCCGTTCTGCTGGCGATACGTCACGACGGTGTTGAAGTTGACGCCACCGCCGCTGGTGCGGAACGTGCCGACGCGGAACTGGAGCGCCGTCGTCGATTGGACGTTGACCGGCGTTGAGGGTGGTTCGATGGCCGATTGCCCGCTCGTGCAGGCTGCGAGGATCGAAATCCCCGCAGCCGCGACGAGCGCGTTGTAGACAGCGCGCACGCGTCCTCCTAGAGGTTGAGTTGGTAGTAGAATTGGACGGTACGCGGGATGCCGCTGGGGTTCAGCGTGTAGATACGGTTACCGCCGCGAGTGGTGTAGTTGATCGCGCCGAAGTAGTTCGGGTTCGTCGCGGTGGACGAGTAGCCCGAGTACGGAGCGGCGATGCCGGTTGCGACCGGCTGGTACCGGCTGTTGTAGACCGGCTGACCGTAGATCTGGTTGAACACGTTGAACACGACGGCACCGAACGTCGAACGCGGGTTGCGCGGCGACGAGTACTCGACGGTGAGCTGGACGGGCGAGAACCGCGCCGCCGAGAGCTGGCCGCCCGCGGAAGCCGTTTCCGCCTCGCCGCGCCGTGCGGCGAT
>DASWRD010000061.1:0-10656 GCA_036403315.1 Candidatus Elarobacter sp. | reverse complement strand
AGCGCGTTCTGGATCTGCGTCGTCGTGTTCGTCTTGATCGAGTAGATCGGCACGTTCTCCGCGGCGATCTGCTTGAGGCGCTCGGACTCTTTGCGCTCCAGCGTTTTCAGCGTCAGCACGACGTCGGCGTCGTCCCACTTGCGCGCGATGGACGCGTGCACGCGCAGGTTGTGCACCGCGCGCTCGATCTTGTTGCGCGACACGCCGTACGGGAAGATGAACAGCGGCTTCGCGTCGTCGGGGACGGACTCGCCGGTCGCGCCGAACAGCGCGCCGTCGTCGTCGCGCGGCTGCGTGCGCAGCTCGCGCACTTTATCGACGGAGATCGCTTCGGGGTTCGCGTGCTGCACGATGTCGATCGTGCCGCCCACCGTGCGCTGGCGCACCTCGGGCTGCGGCTGGTAGCCGCGCAGCAGCGCATCGACGACCTCACCAACGTTCTGGTGGATCGCGAGCCGGTCGCGGTCCTGGATCTCCACGAGCACGTCGAACGTCGGCGGCTGCTTGCGCTCGAGCACGGTCTTGCGCGTGCCGCGGCGGCGCGCTTCTTCGTCGGAGAGCGTCACCGCGCTGATCCCGCCGAGCAAGTCCGACAGCGTCGGGTTCATCAGCAGGTTCTCGAGCGTCTGGCCGTGCGCGGTGCCGATCAACTGCACGCCGCGCTCCGCGATCGTGCGCGCGGCGAAGGCTTCGGCTTCGGTGCCGATCTCGTCGATGACGATGACCTGCGGCATGTGGTTCTCGACCGCTTCGATCATCACGTTGTGCTGCAGGTGCGTGTCGGCCACCGGCATGCGGCGCGAGTGGCCGATACCCGAGTGCGGCACGTCGCCGTCGCCCGCGATCTCGTTCGACGTATCGACGATGACCACGCGCTTGCGGTCTTCGGCCAAGACGCGCGCGCACTCGCGCAGCATGGTCGTCTTGCCGACGCCCGGACGCCCGAGCAGACAGATGGACTTGCCGCTGCGGATCACGTCGAGCACGATGTCGATCGTGCCGTACACCGCGCGCCCGACGCGGCACGTGAGGCCGACGATGCGCCCGGTTCGGTTGCGGATCGCGCTGATGCGGTGCAGCGTCTGTTCGATGCCCGCGCGGTTGTCGCCGCCGAACGGTGACAAGCGGGCCGTCACGTGCGCGATGTCTTCCGACGTCACCGACGTCTCGCCCAAGAACACGAAATCGTCGTCGAAGCGCGCTTCCGGCGGGCGGCCGAGGTCGAGCACCACTTCGATGACGTTGTCGAGGTTCGGGAGACGGACGAGCGCTTGGCGGATGGGGAGGGGGAAGATGTCGAGGAGCTGAGTGAGCTCCCAGTTCGGCACGAAGGACTCGGCGTTAACGGCCAACGCGGCTCCTACTCGACGTCTGTCGATTGTCGTTCTTCGTCGCCGCCTCCGTCGCCGGAGAACCGCGACGGGTTGCTCGCTTCCCGCTCGCCTGCTCGATCACCTGGGCCATACGTCACACCAGATACCCGCCGCGCATGTCCCGGTTTCGGTCGCTCTGGAGCGGTGACCAGCGACCGCCGCGACCCTGAAGGATTTGCGAGGCGGCGGCCGATCAGAACCGCATGCCCAGGCGCTATCTCGAGGACTATCCGATCGGCTCCACCGCGGAGGCCGGCAACGTGCGCGTGACCGAGGACGAGATCATCGCGTTCGCGACGCGCTACGACCCGCAGCCGTTCCACGTCGACGCCGAGGCGGCGAAGCAATGGCCGTACGGCGGGCTGATCGCGAGCGGCTGGCACACCTCGGCGATGATGATGCGCGCGATGGTCGATAATTTCATCGACCACGAGACGAGTTTGGGCTCACCGGGTCTGGGCCCGATCCGATGGCTGCGGCCCGTGCGGCCGGGCGACGTGCTGAGCGTGCGCGTGCGAACCGTGGGCAACCGGCGCTCGGAGAGCAAGCCCGATCGCGGTACGGTAACGTACGAGGTCGAGGTCCGCAATCAGAACGACGAAGTGGTGATGACGGTCGAGAACTGGCTCGCGATCGTCAAGGCGCGACCGGATCCGCGCTGAGCGCGCGCAGCGCGTCGTCGTACTCGCGCGCGAGGCGCTCCACCAGCTCGCCCGCGCTCGGCACGTGGCTGACGGCGCCGATCCCTTGGCCCGAGCCCCAGATGTCGCGCCACGCCTTGGTCTTGTCGGACGCGAAGCTCATCTTCGACGGATCGCTCTCCGGCAAGTTGTCGGGATCGAGGCCTGCGCGCTCGATCGACGCGCGCAAATAGTTGCCGTGCACGCCCGTGAAGAGGTTGGTGTAGACGATGTCCTGCGCACCGGATTCTACGATATTCCGCTTGTACTCGTCGCTCGCGTGCGCTTCGCGCGTCGCGATGAACGCGGAGCCGACGTAGCCGAAGTCGGCGCCCAGCGCACGCGCCGCGAGCACGGCGCGGCCGTTCGCGATCGCGCCTGACAGCGCGAGCGGCCCGTCGAACCACGCGCGAATCTCCTGCACCAGCGCGAACGGCGACCACGTGCCCGCGTGCCCGCCGGCGCCCGCGGCGACGGCGATCAGGCCGTCGGCGCCCTTCTCGACCGCCTTGCGCGCGAACGCGACGTTGATGATGTCGTGCAGCACGACGCCGCCATAGGAATGGATCGCCTCGTTGACCTCGGGCCGTGCGCCCAGCGACGTGATGACGATCCTGACGCGGTGCTTCACGCACAGCTCGAGATCGTGCATCAGGCGCGCGTTCGACTTGTGCACGATCAGGTTCACCGCGAACGGCGCGGACGGCCGCTCGGGATGCGCCGCGTCGTACTCCGCCAGCGCGCGCGCGATCCGTTCGAGCCACTCCTCGAGCACGGGTTCGGGCCGCGCGTTGAGCGACGGAAACGCGCCGATGACGCCGGCCTTGCACTGAGCGATCACCAGCTCGGGCTGCGAGATGATGAAAAGCGGCGCGCCGATGACCGGCACGGTGAAGCGGTGCAGCGCGAGCGCGTCGGGCAGCATAACGATTATGCCGCCGGCCGGTCGAAGTCGACGGCGATCGTGTTGCCGCCGCTGACCACGACGCCGACGCGCGCGCCGCGCCCACAGCGATACCGGCCGGAAAGCAGTCCGGCGAGCGCCGTCGCGCCGCCCGGTTCCGCGACGACGCGCAGCACGTCCCACAGCGTGCGCTGCGCGGTCAGGATGTCGTCGTCGGACACGAGCAGCACGTCGCTGACGTAGCGCTGCGCGATCGGGAACACCGTCGCGCCGATGCGCTTGGGCGCGAGCGAGTCCGCGGCGACGCTGCCCGCCGGCGCGTCGACCGGTTCGCCGGCGGCGAGCGCGCGCGTGAGCGTCGGCGCGCCTTCGGGTTCGACGCCGACGACGTGCGTCGCGCCCGCATACCACGCCGCGATCCCGCCGATCAGGCCCCCGCCGCCGACCGCGACGAGCACCGCATCGAGATGCGGCGCTTGTTCCGCGAATTCGAGCGCGAGCGTGCCTTGCCCGAGCAGCGTCTCGATCTGATCGTACGCGTGCACGGCGAGCGCGCCGGATGTCCCCATCCACTCCTCCGCCGCGGCGAGCGCGTCCGAATAACGGTCGCCGGTCACCACGAGGTCGGCGCCGTAGCCGCGAATGCGCTGCACCTTCGCCGCCGAGGAGATCGTCGGCACGAAGATCTTCGCCGGCCGCCCGAGCCGCATCGCCGCGTACGCGACGGCGGCGCCGTGATTTCCACCGGACGCGGCGACGACGCCGGACGCGGGAACGTCGCGCGACAGCAGGTTCACGAACGCACCGCGCGCTTTGAACGAACCCGAGTGCTGCAGCAGCTCGAGCTTCAGCGTGACGGTGGCGCAATCAACGCCGAGGTCACTGCCTTGAAGCTCGATGACCGGCGTGCGGCGGACGTACGGGCGTATGATGCGCTCGGCAGCGGTGATGCGTTCGGCGTCGACCGCCGCGACGGAGTTCGGGGGCACGCGTCGTTGTCCGTAGGCCGCCGCGGATATCCTTCGTTCAGAGCATCACGAGGCCGAGCCGGACGCCGATCGCGACGGCTTCGGTGCGCGTCGTGGCGCCGAGCTTCGCGAGGATCGCGGCCACGTGCGCCTTGACGGTGTTCTCGCTGATCGTCAGCCGTTCGGCGATCCGCCGATTCGAACGGCCGCTCGCGAGCATCGCGAGGATCTGGCGCTCGCGCTCGGTCAGCGGCTCGATCAGCGTCGAACCGCGCGCCGCCAAGTGGGCGGGGGCAAGCGCGTCGCGAACGGACGCGTCGAGCACGACGAGGCCGGCGCGCACGGCGTCGACCGCGGCGAGCAGCTCGCGCGCGTCGCTCTGGCGCGCGAGGACGGCCGACGCGCCGGCGCGCAGCGCGGCGAGCGCCACGCCGGCGTGCGGATCGTCGACGAGCAGGATCGTCGGCACGCCGAAACCTTCGGCGATCGCGGCGAGTGCCTCCGCGGCGCCGGCGGCTTCGTGCACGACGAGCTCCGCGCGATCGCGCGCAACGATCTCCGCGCGCTCCGCGAAGGTTCGCGCGATGCGCTCGCGCGACGCCGGGCCGGCTTCGATCGCGATGCGCGCGCGTTCAGGCAGCGCGCGCGCTCTCCGCGTCGGCGGGGATCGGCACGGTGATCGCGACTCCGCCGCGCAGCACGTCGAGCGCCTTCGCGAAGCGCAAGCGCTCCACGTCGCGCGCGAGCAGCACGTCCCCGGCGATGAGCCCCGCGCGCTGCGCGCGGCTGCCCGCCTCGACCGCGACGATCGCGAGCGCGTCGCGGCCGTCGCGCAGCCGTGCGGGCGCCAGATGCACGCCCAGCGGCGACGGCGTCGCGACGGCGCCGGCGAAGCGCTGCACGTCGCCGCTCGGCACGGCCAGCGCGAGCGCGCCGACGACCATGCTGTTGATGCCGACGACGCGCCCCTGAACGTCGGCAAGCGGCCCGCCGGAATTTCCCGGCGCGAGCATCACGCCGGCTTGCACGAAGCGGGAGCTTGCGGTCACGGCCGCGTGCGCGATCCCCATCGTGAGCGCGTTCGGGATCCCCAGCGGATGTCCGACCGCGACGAGCACTTCACCGACGCGCACGTCGCGCGCGTCGCGTACGGCGGCCGCCGGCAAGCCGGTCGCGTCGATGCGCAGCAGCGCCAGATCCCGCCGCTCGTCGCGCCGCTCGACGCGCGCGCGAAAGCTGCGGCCATCGCTCAAGATGACCTCGGCGGCGGGCCGGTTCGCGACGTGCGCGTTCGTCACGATGGCACCATCGCTCGCCCAGATCACGCCCGAGCCCGCACCGCCGCGGCCGAGCCGCACCGCTACGGTGCTCGCACGAAGCTTTTCGGCAAGCGCCTCGAGCTCGCGCTCGATCGTCTCTCCGGCGTACATCCTAGTCGTGCTCCGGCCGTTCGCCGACGGTCACCTGCACCTGGTGCGGCGAACCGCCGCGCCGCACGTCGAGCGCAAGCTGCTTGCCGACCGTCCCGGCGCCGAGCTGCGCGTGCACGTCGTCGGCGTCCTCGACGGCTTTTCCGCCGATCGCCGTGATGATGTCGCCGACGATCAAACCGCCCTGATCGGCTGGGCTGTTCGGCTCGACGCCGAGCACGATCGCGCCGCCCTGCACGGCTTGCAGCGCGACGCCCAGATAGCCGCGCGGGATTCGCCCGCCGCGCGTGAGCAGCGCGTCGACGACGCGTTCGATCGTCGATGCGGGCACGGTGATCGTCTGGCGCCGCGACAAACCGCCGGTGTTCAACCCGATGACGCGGCCGGCCACGTCCACGAGCGGGCTGCCGGAGAAGCGCGGATACAGTGAAAGATCGGGTCGCACGAAGCGGTCGATGTCGCCGCCGTGCCACGTGCGCCACGCGTCGCCGAGCGCGCTGATCACGCCCATCGCCGCCGCGAGATCGCCGTCGTCGTCGCGCGCGACCGCGAGCACGATCGCGCCGACGCGCAGCGCGTCCGGCCCCGCGAACTCCAGCGGCACGCCCGCGTTCGCGACGCGCAGCAGCGCGAGATCGGTGGACGGATCGCGGCCCGCGATGGTCGCCGGCTCCGTCGCACCGTTCGCGCGCACGATCTCGATCTCATCGCTTTCGAGCGCATGATCGGCGGTCAGGATCAAGTCGGGCCGGATGAAGAACCCGCTCGACCCGATGCGCGCGCGCCCTTCGACGGCGACGACGCCGGCGGCGACGCGCTCGACGGTCGCCGCGATGTCGTTGGAAAGCGCAACGAGCGCGCTGGTTTCGATAGCCATGCCCGCATCCTACGCCCCGGCCCAGACGCACGCATCACCCGATCGGGTTACTCTCATGCAACCGCGGTTTCCACAACCGAGTCGTGGTGACCGAGTCGTGTCCCTCCATCAGGTTGGAGACTTAGAGCGGCAAGTACAGCTGCGCGCCGTCGGCGTAATCTCCATGCGATGTTCTCAGATCGTCGTCGATGACACGAATGCGGTCGAACAGCCGTAATCGTGGAGGTAGACGTTGCCGCCTTCGCCGCCGAACTAGGGTCGCACCGCCCGCCACTGCGAATCTCAGCGTTTGCAAAACCAAGCTTCGTCGTCGAAAATGGACGAAAGCACCGCGACGTCAGTGCGGTCGAAGCCGCACAACTCGTATCGCGTCATCGCGTCATCGCGTGACGCGAAAAATTTCAGCACGCCGTCATACGGTCATTGCGTCTTTCCGTGCATCGTCAAGAAACGTCATTGAATGCATCCCGTAATTCCGCAAAGAGAGTCCTGAACGACTTCGTTGATATTTCATCGAGGGTCACCGACCCTGCTGCGACGTTCTCAGCGAAAACCTTTGCGACGAGCGCTTTTGACGGGCGACTGAATCTAGACATTAGCTTTGAATTTGATTCGCCCTCCACCCTCTTGCTCGCAAGCTCCACAGCAATATACCGATCAAAATCGTGAACTGAAAATAGATCCTCAATTGACTGGCCATCGATGTCACTAATTTTGAGTACTCGGTGCGAGGGGAACAGAGGTTCATCGAGCAAGGCCTCGCGGTCACGCTTACCGGCGCCATCCGTATCGAAAATTACGCAATACCTTAACCGCCATCCGTGCAGCAATGAAGCGACGTTCCTGACATTCGTTCCGCCGAAACACGGAATCAGCCCGAGATTCTCGATATCCTCATCCAATATCGTGGCCATCGCACATACGTATATGTAGTCGCTAATTCCCTCGAAAACGACATTACTCGGCTTAACCTGAGCGGATCCGTGAGAAATGTCGAATCCGATGGCATCCATAAGTGGCTGCCATCCTTCAGATTCGCCGCCGTCATAGGCAGAATTATGAATAATGCTGCCAGCATCGCCGCGTTCGACTAAACGCACATTGCGCAGACCATCAATTGGGATCATGTAGGGGGAGTGCGTCGTATACACGACTTGGTAATCTGCGCAGACATCATTAATAAGCTCGATCAAGTCCTTCTGCGCGCTAATGTGAAGAAATGCTCCAGGTTCGTCAAATAATATCAGCCGCGAATCACCCGTCAGCCCACGGAGCTCAAGTAGCATTTCAAGGAATGATCGAGTTCCATCACTGACCTGATTCCCAGCGAACCATTTGTCGCCTTCAACTAGGCCGTAAAGGACGCGATCAACATCCATGGCTACGCGAAAATCGAGAGGCCATTGAGACCAATGAGTAGTGACGTCTTGCTGCAGCGCAGACGATACTTTCGCGAGCTGCTGTCGCCGCGATTGAGGATTCGCCGCCTTGTATTTTGAATAATCAAACTTATAGGCACGAGACAATGCCTGAAACGCGTCGTCCTTACTCAGTCCTTTCACGGACGTGCCTAAATCCTCCGGCATTTTCACACCTCCGACTCTAACGGGAATCGGCTCGATGCTGGCGAGAGCTTCACGAAATTGTTGAATCGGGAACTTTCGCTCAATATCGCTCAAGATATTAGCAGCCCGCGTAAGCGCACCTAGCCGCTCTTGCGAAGGATTGGCGGCCTGATTTCTCGCGATCGTATCTTTTAGTTTTCTGGTCTGCGCGGTATTATAGTGTTTTCGGTCAAAACCGATCTTAGCTGAAATATCCACGCCCGCCGACTTCAGCTCCTCTTCCAATTTGTCGAACGATGCTGCCCGTTCAACCTGATAGTCGTCCGGAATGCCTGGGATCTGAACGTTTCTCCACGTATTTGTGCCAGTCGTGAACTCAATCGAAAGGCCAGTCTCGCTGAACGATGCCAGCTGGCTTTCGCTAAACGCGGATTTATATAGAGCCTGCAGAAAATCCAACTCGCCTTCAACAAAACTGTATACGACGTGGAGTTCGGGTTCATCATCGGATCCGATCGGCTTGGCTGAACTCGGATACCCCCAGGCCGTTAATGAAAGACCACAGAGAGCTTCGATGATCGCGCTTTTCCCGCTCGCATTTTGACCCGCGAGAATCGTGCGGTCACGCGCAAGAATAATCGTCCCGGAGTCAACAAACGAACGGTAGTTCAGTAATCGAATACTTCTAATAAACACACCAGCTCCATCCGGCGGAGATTCGCCAATAACGTTCTTAACTGGCTAATGTTCTGGTGGCCCTGGTTCTTGCCCTGGTAACTAATCGCTATCGCACCACCCGGATGAACTTCAGCTCGTCGTCGTACGGGCCTTGCATCTTCACGCCCGCCTTCTTCTCCAGCGTGAGGTAGTCGATGATCTCCGTCGTGATCTCCTCGCCGGGCGAGATTACCGGGATGCCCGGGGGATACGGCGTGATCACTTCCGCGCAGACGCGGCCCGCCGACATCTTGAACGGTACGAACTCCGTGTCTGCGAGGAACGCTTCGCGCGGCGCGAGCCGGATCGGCGGGATGCTGGGCAGCTTGTACGTGCCGGTGTTCATCCGCCGCTCCAGCACGCCGGACGGCGAGAAGATGTCGACCGGACGATCTTCGCGCGCGAGCTCGCGCACGCCGTGGATGAGCACGTCGGACGCTTCGGGCGTGGTCCCGATCGTGTACAGCGCGACGACGTTGAACAGATCGGCCAGCTCGACTTGGACGTTGTAGCGGCGGCGCAGGATCTCTTCGGCTTCGTAACCGGTGTAGCCGAGATTTTTCACGGTGACGGTGATCTTGGTCGGATCGAGGTCGTACACGCCGGGGCGGCCTTCGAGCTCCTCGCCGAAGCAGTACACGCGCGGGATCTCGTTGAGGCGCGTGCGCGCGTCCTGCGCGATCTCGATGGTGCGCGACAACAGCGCCGGCCCGTCGAGCGCCATCTGCCGCCGTGCGACGTCGAGCGATGCCACCAGCACCAAATTCGGCGAAGTCGAGAGAAATAGCTTGTAGACTGCTTTGAGCCGGTCGAGGCGGATGCGGTTGCCCTGCACGTGCAGCATCGCGGTCTGCGACATCGAGCCCAGCATCTTGTGCGTGGAGTTGATGCACATGTCCGCACCGGCTTGCATCGCCGACAGCGGCAGCGCGGGATGGAAGTGAAAGTGCGGGCCCCATGCCTCGTCCACCAGCAGCGGGACGTTGTGCTCGTGCGCGATCGCCGCGATCGCTTCGAGGTCCGCGGCGACGCCGTAGTACGTCGGCGACACGATGTAGATCGCTTTGACGTCCGGCTCGCGCTCGATCGTCGCACGCACCGTCTCCGGCGCGATCGTGTGATCCATGTGCAGCGCCTCGTCCACCTCGGGCTGCATCCACACCGGCACCGCGCCCGACATGATGAGCCCGCCCATCGAGCTCTTGTGCGAGTTGCGCGGCAGCGCGAGCTTGTCGCCCGGGTTGAGCGCGGCCATCATCATGCACTGGTTGCCGCTGGTGGAGCCGTTGATCAAGAAGAACGACTGTTCCGCACCGTAGCACTCGGCCGCGAGCTCCTGCGCCTCGACGAGCGCCTCTTCGGGCTGCAGCAGGTCGTCCAGCCCGCGGATCTGGGTCAGGTCGATCGCGAGCACGTTGTCGCCGACGAAATCGCGGAACGCGCGCTCCATCCCGATCCCTTGCTTGTGGCCGGGCGTGTGGAACGGGATGACGCCCGCATCGACGTAGTCGAGCAGAACCTGAAAGTACGGTGCGCGGGTCTGGTCGAGCGCCGTCGCCGAGGGCCCTCGGAAGTTCACAACGCGAGCGAGTATAACACGCTCGCGACGCGAGCGCTGGGTCCGATCCGAACTACGCGCCGAGCCTCGTGCCGGCGGCGACCCTGATGGCCGGCAAGCGGACCGGCAGCCCGTCCGCGCTGAAGCCGTGCAAGGCGGTGTACGCCGCGAACGTCGTGTAGGCGGCGAAGGCGGCGAGGCTGATCTCCACGGTGTCGACACCGTTCGAGTACCGCAGCGCCAGCTCCGGGGCAGGCTCCGCCTCGACCACGGGCGCGACGTGCGGTACCCGCCGGGCGGCATCGAGGCGCACGGGCCGGGCGAGGACGTTCGCGTCGAGGCGAGCGATCATGGTTCGGTCATGCCCCGCGGGCGCACCGGCGAAGCCTCCACGACCGCGTAGTCTACCGAACCGCGACGGCCGGCACACCTCCCCGAGGTCAGACCTCGATCCGCTCCTCGATCGAGACGTTGTAGAGGAACAGGAACTGGTGCCACTCGCCCGGCAGCGTGTTGCGCTTGACGCGGATCCACGGGATGTATTTGGGCGCCTTGGGCTTGCGCTTGAGCTTCATGTTCGCGTG
>DASWRD010000060.1:0-2050 GCA_036403315.1 Candidatus Elarobacter sp. | reverse complement strand
CGTCGACCACAGGTTGCCGCTTGAATCGGCCGCGAGATTTTGCTGACTACTGCCGCCCCCGTGCGGAAACTCCGTGATCGAACCCATCGGCGGCGTCGTTACCAGGATGGGGAGCGGAGTTCGGCCGCCGCTCGCGTCGATGACGATCATGGTACAGGATCCCGGTTGGCCGGGCGTCACGACGATGGAGTCGAAGCTCGACGGGCTCGTCGACGAGGCGGTCGCGATACCCGAGCATGCCGAAGCGTCGACCGTCGCAGCGGCGCCGTGGTAAGGGTCGCCGCCTGGTGGATACACCCCGACACCTTGCGCGCTGGTCGACCCTCCCGCAAACGTCAACTTCGACGGAACGAGATGCGCGCCGGGAAGCGTGATGATCTGACCGATAGCGAAATTGTAGAAGTACCGCGGGCTCGTCGTATAGTGGCCGGCGCTGTTTGCATCCGGATAGTAGTACAGAACCGCGTTCAGGCTGAAGTCGTAGACGTACGGGAACGCAAACGTCGGGCTCGTGTACCACCAATGGCTGCTCGCGAAGTCGTACAGGTAGACGCTGCTCTTACCGTCATTCGCGTCGGCGACGTACTCGTAGCCGAGATCGAAGTGGTAAATATAGCGCGGGTCCGCCAGATAGCTGTAGTAGCCGAAGACGGTTCCGTTCGCGAACTGCAAATAGTAGACGCCGTTGCTCAGCGCGACTTCGCCGGCGAAAAACGCCGGATGGCCGCCCGTCGTCTTCGGCGAACGGCGGCCCGAGCGATCGGGCGGCGCCGGCGCCGTTTGCAGCACGGCGGCGCGCGGCGGCACGGCGAGACTCGGCGGCGGAGCCGGCACGGCGAGCGACAGCTTGGAGCCGCTCGCCGGAATGCCGGCGGCGCCGGTCGGCACCGCGTGCGAACCGCGGCCGCCACAGCCGGAAAACGCCGCGATCATAGCGGCGACGATTACGAATCTGCGAAACATGCGAAAACCCGCCGGCAGGTGAAAGCGGATGCGAAAGGCCTCGCCGCTCGGATACCATACGCCTGCGCGCGCACCTGCGTTCGTACCGTTCAATTCGGTGACCGCGATGGCGACGCGCGCGGGGGAATTCAGCGCTCGTCGGCAGCGCGCGTCAGCTCACCTAACGGACGACGAGCAGCGGCCTGAGGTCACCGACGATTTGGTGCGCGACGGAGCGTTGCGCGGCGAGGGTCGAGACGTCATCGACGGTGTAGCTGTTCACCCGGCGCTTCCGCCCCGACGCCGGGTCCATCAGAAACGCGCTCACCAGTTTCCCGCGATCGGCGTCGCGCACCGCGATCACGATGAGCGTCGACGCGCCGAGCTCGGCTGCGATCGCGTCGGACGAGCGGTGCGCCGTTTGATAGCGGAGTATCACGGGCCAGGCGATGACCCGCGCGATATCGCGGTTTGCGAGCTCGCCGTCGACGGCTTCGGCGATCGCGGCATCCGTCTTGTCCAAGCCGTACGCGTCCGAGATCCAGCGCACGGGCAGCACGGCGACGGTTTGAGGCCGCACTACCGGCCCGAAGCGGTACGCGGCCACAATGACCGCGGCAAGGACGATCGCGCCGGGGATCGCGAGCCACTTCAGGTTGCGGCGGTGCGCCGGCTGCGCATCCGGGACGACCGGGTTAGGCCGCGTGACGATCGGAATGTAGCTTCCGCGCGGGTACTCGAGCCGAAACGGCTCCGCGCGCCCCGGTCCCTCATAGTATTCCGCCAGCTTCGCGCGCAGCCGCCTCGCTTCGACGCGGACGATCGGATCGAGCCGCGGATCGTAGCCGTCCTTCCGGTCGAAGACCTCGCGACCGATCACGAACTCCTTGATCTGGTCCTCCCGGCCGCTGATCTTGGATTCGACCGTAAAGCGCAAGAAGCGGCACAGGCGCGCGGCGCCGGAGAACAGGTCGTCGGCGACGATACGCTCGAGATGGTCGCGTACCGCCTGCACGAGGATGCCGTCCATCTCTTCCACACTGGCACCCCACTGCTTTCACTTCAAGAGCTCGGGCGAACCTTACGGTAAGATTACCGCATCGGCACG
>DASWRD010000059.1:0-76051 GCA_036403315.1 Candidatus Elarobacter sp. | reverse complement strand
ACACCAACGCCTGCGCGCCGCTCGCGACCAACGGCATCCGCGGCAACCTCTGGGACAACTTCACCTCCGACACGTACAAGAATCTGCCGTCGGTCGGTGACATCACGTACTACCATCCCTATACCGGCGAAGCGCGCACGTACACGATGCCGGCCGGCGGCCGCGGTTACACCCGCCCGCCGTCGCTGATCAGCGCGTGGTCGACGGCGCCGTTCCTGCTCAACAACGCGCTGGGCAACTTCGAAGCGAGCCCGTCCGTGGACGCGCGCATGCGCTCGTTCAACGACTCCATCGAGAAGCTGCTGTGGCCCGACCGCCGCGAGCACGACGATCTGCTCGGCGCGAAAGTCCCCGGCAAGATGGACCGCACGACGCGGCCGAGCTACGTGAGCATCGCGTACGGCTACCTGCCCGAAGCGGTGCAGCTGCTGCGCGCGGATCCGAAGGTGAGCAAGTTCTTCGGTCCGGACGGCGTCGAGATCGGGCCGATCCCCGCCGGCACGCCGGTGAACCTGGTCGCGAACCTCGACTCGCTGCTGCAAGACAAGATGAAGCTGGGCGGCGTGCTGTTCGCGCTGCTCCACGACTTGCGCTCGCTGCCCGCGGACGCGACGGACGAGCAGGCGCGGCACGCGTTCGCCAACATCGTCGAGCCTCTGCTGTCGGTGAGCAAGTGCCCCGACTTCATCGTGAACCGCGGCCATTATTTCGGGACGGGCTTCGTCGATCCGGGCGCGACCGATCTCGTCCAAGAAGCGGCGCTCAGCGACGACGACAAGCGCGCGCTCATCGAGTTCGTGAAAACGTTCTGACCGATGGCGTTGAAGAACGTGCTCTTCCTGCACGGGTACAGCGAGACGTCGCTGGGCGCGTACTACAACTTCCCGCAGCGGCTGCAAACGCGCATCCCGGCGCTGGAGTCGATCGTCGTGTCGGCGTTCGAATCGCTGGACGACACCGTCACGATCGACGATCTCGCGGCGGCGCTCGAAGACAAGGTGCAGAGCCTCGAGAAAAACCGCGGCTGGAAGATGAACGAGACGGCGGTGATCTGCCACTCGACGGGCGCGCTCGTGGCGCGGCGGTGGATCGTGACCCGGGCGCTGAAGGACGGCGAGGCCGCGAAGCTTCCGTCGCACTTCATCACGATGGCGGGCGCGAACCACGGCTCGAGCCTCGCGCAGATCGGCCGCAGCGCCGTCGGCTACTTGCAGAAGTTCTTGCTCAAACACGGCGCGACCGTCGGCGCGCGCGTGCTCATCGACCTCGACTACGGCAGCCACTTCCTGGTGCGGCTGAACTCGCAGTGGCTGGAGCTGATGGGAAAGCCGCCGCTTTCGTCGACGTTTCTGTTCAGCATGGGCGGCGCGACGACGGGCGGCGACCGTCTGATGCAGCTCTTCTGGCCCACCAAAGAGCCGGGTTCGGACAACACCGTGCGCATCAGCGGTGCGAACCTGAACTACACGATCCTCGAAGCCGATCCGGCCGCGAACCCGCCCGTCTTCACGATCATGTCGTCGGCCGAGGCCGTGCCGCACCTCGTCCTGCCGGACTACTCGCACTACGGTCCCGCGACCGGTATCTGGGGCTTCAACCGCGACCCCGATGAAGCGATCGACGCCGCAGTCGAGGCGCTGAAGGTCGCCGACGCCGGCGACTACACGGACGTTCTGACGAGCTGGACCGCAAAAACGAATGCGTGGGCAAAAAAGGCGGATCGCGCGCATGTGAACTCGACGGTTGTGTTCAAGGTGACCGAGCGCAGCGGCGCGCCGGTCGACGACTGTCTGATCATCTTCCTCGACAAGAAGATGGCGGCGAACGACCGCATCGCCGCGCAGGCGTCCGCGTCGGACGCGGCGGTCCCGGGCACCCCGTTCCCGATCCAGAACAACGCCGACCTCGCGTCGTACTCGTTCTACTTGAACTACGACCAGTACATGAAGTCGAGCCCGCACATGATCCACATCGAGGCGCACAACCCCTCACCGCTGATCAACTACAACGTCGTCGACTACGACACGCCCGCGCCGAACGATCCCAGCGTCCACTTGATCCGCCCCAACGAGTTCACGTACGTGAAGGTCGCGCTGGCACGCGACACCGACGCGGCGTACGCGATGTACCAGTGGGGCCCGCACCTCGACCTGTCAAACTGGCTGCCGTTCCCGCCAGGCGGCTTGATCCCGTAAACACCGTGCGAACTCAGGTCGGCATCATCGGCGCGGGGCCGGCGGGGCTCGTGCTCGCGCTGCTGCTGCGGCGTCACGGCATCGAGTCGGTGGTGCTGGAGGCGCGCAGCCGTGAATACTGCGAGCAGCGCATCCGCGCCGGCGTGCTGGAGCACGGTACCGTCGAGCTGCTCGACGCGAACGGCGTGGGCGAGCGCATGCGCCGCGAAGGCCTCGTGCACGGCGGCATCTACCTCCGCTTCGGCGGCCGCAGCCGCCACATCGACTTTCCGGCGCTCACCGGCAAGACGATCACCGTCTACGGCCAGCACGAGGTCGTCAAAGACCTCATCGCCGCGCACCTCGCGGCGAACGCGCCGCTGCATTTCGAGGTCGGCGACGTCGCGATCGGCGACGTGGACACCGACCGCCCGACGATCCGCTACCGCGAAGCGAGCGGTGCGGCGCAGACGCTCGCATGCGATGTCATCGCGGGCTGCGACGGCTTCCACGGCATCGTGCGCGACGCGATCCCTGAGGGTGTGCTAACGGCGTACGAGCGCGTCTACCCGTTCGCGTGGCTCGGCATCTTGTCGCAGTCACCGCCGGTGGCGCACGAGCTCATCTACACGCACCACGCGCGCGGTTTCGCGCTGTTCAGCCAGCGCTCGCCGGCGGTCCAGCGCATGTACCTGCAGTGCACCCCCGACGAAGACCTCGCGCAATGGCCCGAAGAACGCATCTGGGAAGAATTGCACCGCCGCCTCGAAGGCGACGACGCGCCGAACCTCGTCGAAGGCACGATCCTGCAAAAGGGCATCACCGCGATGCGCAGCTTCGTGGTCGAGCCGATGCAGTATCGCCGGCTTTTCCTCGCCGGCGACGCGGCGCACATCGTCCCGCCGACGGGCGCCAAAGGCATGAACCTCGCAATCGCCGACGTCGCAGTTCTCGCCGACGCCCTCGCGGCATTCTACGGCGGGCAAGGTACCCGTGCTCTGGACGGGTACAGCGCGCGATGCCTGCGGCGCGTGTGGCGCGCGCAGCGCTTCTCATCGTGGATGACGTCGATCCTGCACCGCGCTCCGAATATCGACGCATTCGGCGAACGCCTGCAACTCGCGGAGCTCGACTACGTGACGAGCTCGCGCGCTGCATCGCAATCACTTGCCGAGAATTACGTGGGCTTGCCGCTCGACGCCCTGCGCGACGACGTTCCGCCGCTGTAGCGACCTCGCGAACGGACGTGGCGATGACGACGCTCGACACCGGCGCCGAACACGAGCGCGGACTCCAATCGGCGGCACGCCGCACGCGCTGGTACCAATGCGCTGCTACTTGAGAGTTCTGAGCTCGCGCGTCACGAGCGTCGGATGCCCGAAGCGCGAGTCGCGCCAATAAAAGACGCGCACGCGAGTGCTCCCGATCTTGACGTTCGAGGGCCACCACCGGCACACAGCCGGCGGCGGCGAGTAAGGCGGCAGTGGCGGCATGACGCAGTCGACCGCTTTACCGTCGATGACGAAGGGATGAGCCCCCAGATAGAACGACCGCTCCTTGCTGTTCGACTGCCGGATGGTGACGTCACCCGCAGACTGGCCCACCCCGAAGTTGACCAGAACTCCGTCCGCCACGCCGGCCGGCTTTCCGGGGACATGCGGATAGTATGATCCATGAGCGCTCGCGGGTTGTGCCGACATGGCCGCGACGACGGCGCAAAGCACGACGACGCTCATCTTCACCACCGTGTTGCCTTGTAATGCACGTGCACGTGCGGCTGAATCGAGTCGGACAGCGCGAACCTGGGCGATGACGGATTCGAACCGCCGACCATCTCCGTGTAAAGGAGCCGCTCTCCCGCTGAGCTAATCGCCCGCCGCGCTTCCCTGCTTTCGTCGCGCGGGAGTGGGCTTCCCGGATGGCGATACCGTCCGGGATGCAGCACCGCCGGCTCGCCCTGGACGATTCGAAGCCCATCTGGCGGTCGATGCTCGTGTTTCTCGTGCCGGTGATGCTGAGCAACATCTTGCAGTCGGCGTCCGCGACGTTCAACAGCATCTACCTCGGCCGCCTGATCGGCGTGCAAGCGTTCGCGGCGGCGTCGGGGTTCTTCCCGATCGTCTTCTTCATGATCGCGTTCTTCATCGGGATCGCCAGCGGCGCGACGGTGCTGATCGGGCAGGCGTACGGCGCGCGCGACGAGGAGCGGCTCAAGGCCGTCGCCGGGACGACGCTCACGCTCTGCCTCGGGCTGGGCGTCGTCGTCGGCGGACTCGGCTGGCTGTTCGGGCCGCAACTGCTCGGGCTCATCGGCATGCCGCATGACGTATTCGCCCAGTCGCTGGCGTATGCGCGCGTGACGTTCCTCGGGCTGCCGATCCTGTTCGTGTACCTCGGCTACACGACGTTCGTGCGCGGCACCGGCGACTCGCGCACACCGTTCCTCGCGCTCATCGTCAGCACTGCGCTCAACGTGCTGTTCACCCCGGCGCTGATCCGCGGCTGGATCGGGCTGCCGCAGCTCGGCGTCGTGAGCGCCGCGGTCGCGAACATTCTCTCCAGCATCTTCGGGATCGCGTTCATCCTCGTCGCGCTCGCGCTCGAGAAAAACCCGCTCGCGTTCGACATGTCGATCGTGCGGCACATGAGCCTCGCGCCGCGGCTGGTCGGGACGCTGCTGCGCATCGGGCTGCCGACCGGGCTGCAGCTCGTGATGGTGTCGCTCTCGGAGATCGCGGTGATCGCGCTCGTCAACCGCTTCGGCTCGTCCGCGACCGCGGCGTACGGCGCCGTCAATCAGATCGTGTCGTACGTGCAGTTTCCCGCGATATCCATCGGGATCGCGGCGTCGATCTTCGGCGCGCAGTCCATCGGCGCGAAGCGCTTCGACCGGCTCACGCGGGTCGCGCGCGCGGGGGTCGCGCTCACGTGGGCGATCGGCGCGGTGCTGATCGGCCTCGTCTACGCGTTCAACGACCGCATCCTGATGCTGTTCGTCACCGACCCCGCCGTCGTCGCGACAGCGCACGAGCTGCTCGCGATCACGCTGTGGAGCTATCTGCTGTTCGGCACGTCGAGCGTGCTGTCGGGGCTGATGCGCTCCAGCGGCACGGTCGTGTGGCCGACGCTGCTGTCGATCATCTCGATCTGGGCGGTCGAAGTTCCCGTCGCCTACTCGCTGGCGCCGCACCTCGGGCTGCGCGGCGTCTGGATCGCGTACCCGGTCGCGTTCGCGTGCGGGATGACGTTCCAGCTGATTTATTACTTCGGCTTCTGGCGCCGTCAGAAGCTCACCACGCTGCTCGACGACAACGTCCCCGCGCAGCCCGTCGCGACGTAGCGCACGGCGATGGCGTCCGAGCCGCGGCTCGCGAAATCGTATCCGGCGAACGTCGCGCTCGTCGTGCTCACGCTGTTCCCCGGGCTCATCAACACGAGCGCGATCGCGCTCGCGGCGGCGGTGATCGGTCGCGATCTCGGCGTCGCCCCCGACGCCGCGGCGAGCCTGCCGCTGATCAGCGACGCCGCGCTCGCGTTCGGCTGCATCCTCGCCGCCGAGCTGATCCGGCGCGTCGAAAGCCGCACGCTCTACTTCTGGCTGCTCGGCGTGTCGGTGGCGTCGTCGCTCGGGAGTGCCGTCGCGCCGTCGTTCCCGGTGCTGCTCGCGGCGCACGTCGCGCACGGGCTCGTCGCGGGGATGCTGTTCGTGGTCGTACTGCCGCCGCTCGTGATCGGCTTCGGCAGCGCCAGGCTCAACGCGAGCGCGAGCGTGCTCGTGCCGGCGCTGTTCGGCGCGGCGACGCTGGGGCCGCTGGTCGGCGGGCTCGTCGCAGCGCCGGGATTGTGGCGCTCGATCTTCGCGGTCGAAGTGGTCGTCGCGCTCGTTGCTGTCGTGCTCGCGCGCAACGTGCTTCCGAAACGCGAGCCGCAAGGCGGAGATGCGCCGGTCGACTGGTTCGCACTGCTTGCGTCCGCGATCGGCTCGGTGCTGATTTACCTCGGCGTCGGTGCGCTCGCGGGCCACGATTGGACCGATCCGCTCGCGAGCGGGCTGACCGGCGCGGGGATCCTCGTGTACGTCGCGCTGATCGTCGGCGAAGCGCGCAAGCGCGAGCCATTGATCCCCGTGCGCGAGCTCGCGACGTCGCTCGCGCTCGTCGGCACGATCGCGACCGTGATCGGCAGCGCGACGTTCAGCGCGCTCACGCAGAGCTTCTCGCTGACGCTGCTGCGCATCGACGGCCTCGATCCGCACGGTACCGGCATTGCGTTCTGGCCGGAGTTTCTGACCGCCGTCGCGAGCGGCTACGTCTTCGGCCGGCTCGTCACCACCAAGTGGGTCGTCGTCACCGGCGCCGCCGGGCTCGCGTGCATCGCGCTCGCGGCGGCGTGCGCGCGCGCCGTCGCGCCGGTGGATGCGGCGTCGGTCGGGTGGCTGTGCCTGCTCGGCGGGTTCGGCGCCGGCATGAGCGTGTCGCCCGGGCTCTTCATCGTGGTGCTCTCGTTCGAACGCTCGCTCGTCGCGCGCGCGATCGCGCTGCTCAACTTGTTCCGGCTCACCGGCGGATTCATCAGCGCGCCGGGCGTCGAGCACACGATCGGCTCGCGCGCGCAAGGCCATTTGCACGCGCTCGACTCGTCGCTGAGCGCGCACCTCGGCCAAGACGCCGTGCGCGCGTTCGTCACCGGCCGCCCGCTGCCGCAGCCCGTCCCGGCGGCGTCGCTGAAGAGCGCGCTGAGTGCCGGAATCGCCGACGCCTACGTGATCGTGCTCGTACTCGCGCTGATCGGCGTCGCCGCGATCGCGGCGCTGCTGCTCACCACGCACTTCACGTTGCGCGCGCCGGATCTCGAGCGGTTCGACGACGGAGAGCCTGCCCTCGAGGCGCGGTCGCTCGGGTAGAGTGCGCGAAACACGAACCGCCTAGGCTTCGGATGCTACGTGCATGTCGGGCGCGAGCTCGGTCACGCTCGACCCGATGTCTCTGCCGTCGCACTTCTTCTTCACGAACTCGCGGAATCGTCGAAAGCTCGCGACGTTTCCCGGCGAGCTCGGACCGCCTCCGGCGGCATGATGGTCGAGATTGTCTCTGATGGCCCGGGCGTCCGGGCGAATTGCCTGGGTGTCTTTGTCCGGCGTGTTCGTATAGATCGCGTCGTTGAGCATCCGCCGCAGCGAGTGCTTGTGGCAGAACGGCGGCGGCGTCGGCGGGTCCCATCCTTGCGGGCCACAATAACCGAGCAGCGCGGTTGCGAGGCAGATGGACGGCGGGAAAAGATGCATCGGCTAGAGCTTCGCGACCGTCATTTTCAGCAAGGCCGGCGCGATCGTGTTGCTCAGGTTTGGCGATCGTGCCCAGACGGATTTGCCGCCCTTCACCGCGCCGGCTTCCCAGCCGCCCTGGACCGGTACGACGTACGCTTTATCGCCGAGGCCCGGTAGAGCTTTGTAACCGAAACGGTGCGTCGGAGGGCTGTAGCTTCCCGCCGGACCGAACATTACTGAGAGCCCACCGGGACTGCCGTCCTTGGGCAGCCATTGGCAACCCGCTTCTTGCGGACCGCCTCGCGCCGGCTTGGATACCACGTCCTTGCCGAACCACGACCGGACTTGGCTCGCCGGGAGCACCGCGCACGGATCCGCTGTCGCCGCGGCCGCGACGCCGCAGAAGCCGACGGCACCTGCGACGATAAGACACAGCATTCGCATGCTCTTACTCTAGCGGGTTAGGCGTCTCAGATTCGTCTCACACGGTCGCGGGTGCGCCGGCGACCGGGAGCTCGGCGATGCGCGTGACGGCGTCGCTCAAGGCGATCACGCGGCCGCGCGCGCGCAACGCGGTGAACCGTTCGTCGCCGAGCGCGCGCGAGAGATCGGCGCGAACGCTGTCGTACAGCGGCAGATCGACCGGAAAACGGTGTGCTTTCACCCGCTCGCGGGCGTTGTCGACGCTGCCCAGCAACACCGCCGCGTCCGCCGCGTACCCGCGCGCGAGCAACGCGCACGCGACTTCGGCGCAGGAGATCAGGACGTCCTGAGCGCCCAGGCTCGCGCCGATGGCGGTGGCCTCGACGACGTGCGTCCAGGCGCGGTCCGCTTCGCCGAGCGCGTGCAGGATGAGCGCTTCGTTGAGCGTCGCGTGGGCGAAATAGTAGCGATGACCGACCGCGTTCGCGCGAACGAGACTTTCGCGCGACAGCTCGTGCGCGACGTTCAACCGCCCTTCATAGTAGTGGCACAGCGCGAGGTTGGCAATCGACGACGAGCTGTCGGCGGTCGCGCCGGCGTCGTTGAACGCGTCGGTCGCGCGTTCGAGTTCGACCGCTGCCTCCGCGAACCGGCCCGCGCTCAGCAGCGTCGTCCCGATCGCGTACGTCGCCCACGCGGCGAGATACGGCTCGCCGCGCTCGACGAATGCCGCGTGCGCAGCGCGCGTGCGGACCAGCGCTTCGTCGAAATCGCCGGTCATGCGCGCCGCGTTCGCAGCCATGGTCTGCGCTTTCGCGATCTCGGTGCGGTCGGCGTGCGCGCTTTCCAGCGCCAGCACGAGCTCGCTGAAGTCGCGGAACGACACGGCGTAGTCGCCGAGATCGCGCGTCAAGACACCGATGACGCGCAGGAGCTCGAGCCGTTTGGCGGTGTCCCGCGCGCCGGCGTCCGCGAGCGCCTTTCTCAGCCAGCCCTCGCCTTCGCGCGCGAAGCCTTGGTCGACCCAGAACCGTGACATCGCCAAGCTGAGGTCGGTGGCAACGCCGCGATCGCGAGCCTCGCCCCGCCACAGGGTCGCAAGCGCCGCCTCGACGTTTTCGCGATCGCGCCCGATCTCCGCGTAGTACTCCGCCGCCCGCTCCGCGCGCAGCAACGGGCCCAGTGCGACATAGTGCTCCGCAACCGCGGTCGCGTGTGCGCTCGCGTCGTGTTCCGCTTCGCCCAGCGCGCTCGCGCGCGCGGCCGCGAAGTCGCGCGTCGCATCGAGCATCGAGTAGCGGCCGGCGACCTCGGCGACCCCGGGCGGCACGACGAGCGAGTGTTCGACGAGCGTGGTGAACGCGGCGAGCACGTCTCTCGCTGCGGCCAGATCGGAACACGCGGCAGCGGCGACGTTCACCGTCCACCCGCTGCGAAACGCCGCCAGCCGGCGCAGAACGGCGCGTTCCGTCGCCTCGAGCAATTGGTAGCTCGATTCGTACATCGCATGAAGCGATCCACGCTCGGGGCTCTCGGAGTAGCGGCGCACGTCGAGCTCGACTTGCTGCAGCGTCGACATCCGGACGCGCGCGGCGGCCAGCTCGATCGCGAGCGGCAAGCCGTCGAGCTTGCCGCAGATGCGCTCGACGAGAGGCCGGTCGGCGCGTGAGATGCGCGCCTCCGCGCGCGCGAGCCGAACGCGTTCGAAAAAGAGCTCGACCCCTTCGGCAGCCCGCATCGGCCCCAGCGCGAAGACCGCTTCGCCATCGATGCCCAGCGGCACGCGGCTCGAAGCGATGACGCACGAGCTCGCGCTCGCGGTGAGGATGCGGCGCGCCACGTGCGCGCACGCGGCCTGCGTGCGTTCGCACCCGTCGAGCAAGATCGCCGCGTCGAGGTGTCCGGCGAGCTCTTCGACCGATTTTCCGGTGGGATGTTCGCTGCGCTGCTCCAGCGCACGCACGACGACCCGCTCGAGCGAAGCAGCGTCCTGTGCCGCGCCCGCATCGATCACGATCGCCCCGTCGCGGCGGTGCGCCGCGAGCGACCGAATGCAGCGCAGCGCGAGACGCGACTTCCCGACGCCGGGCGGGCCGGACACCGTGACCAAACGCTCGCGCGCGACGAGCTCGGCCAGCCGCTCTTCCTCGCCGCCGCGGCCGACGAACGACGTCGACTCGAACGAGAGGGCGGGGCGCGCCGGATCGGCTTCCAGCCGCCGCATCGAGTCGGCGAGCATGAACGTCTCCGGCATCGGCTCGAGGTCGAGCTCGGCCGCGACCAGCGTTCGATACGCCTCGTACTCGTGCAGCGCGCCGGTGCGGTCTCCGGCAGCATAGCGGACACGCATCGCGATGCGCAGCCAAACTTCGTCGTACGGGTCCGATGCGCGCGCGCTGCGCACGTATCGCAGCGCCGCTTCGTTCTCGTTCCGCGCACGCGCGTTCTCGACGAGCGAGAGCAGCGCTTGATCGTGGCGAGCGCGCAGCCGTTCGCGCTCGGCGGCGATCCACTCGTCGTCCATGTCGGACAGCAAGTCGCCGCCGTACACGTTGACTGCCTCTTCGAACGCGCCGCGCTCGGCGGCATCCTTGAAGGCCCGCACGTCGAGCCAATCGATGAGCGACGGTTCCAGCGCGAGCGAGCCGCGACCGCGCGCGATCGGAGCGTCGCAGCCGGTGGACGCCTTCAGCCACTGCTCGACGTACGAAACGTGCCGGCGAAGGTTCGCCTTCCCTTCGGCCTCGCCGTCGTCCGGCCAGAGGGCGGCCGCGAGCCACACCCGGTCCAGCGGATGGTCCGCGAACGCGAGCGCCGCGAAGACCGCTCGGGACTTGGGCCGCGCGGGAAACGACAGAAAGGTGTCCGCGGCCTTGCAACGCGGCTTGCCGAAGAGCCAGATCGTCAAGCGGGCGGGACCGCTCGCGCCGTCCATGGGCCAAGATTCCGTGCGCTCGTCCGGTCCGCCCGCCGTCCCGCGGCGGAGGCGAGACGAATCCGAGACGGCCCGGGCGCTAGAGTCGATGCATGCGGATCAGTCGGCGGCTCCTAGCTTCTGCGCTCATCATGCTGACGGCCCTGTCGGGGACGGCGGCCACCGCACAAGTGCCGTTCCTCGGCGGCGGTTTGAAAAAGCTCGCGTATGGGGCGGCGGCGAAGCAGATCGCCCCGGTCGTGGCGGAGGCGTCGCCGATCAACTTGGACTGGAACGACCTCTATCCGACGGTCGAGGCGCCGCCGGGCGGCCCGTTCCGCGCGAGCGGCGATGCGAAGAAGGTTCGCGCGCAGCATCAGTACCTCGTCGCGCAGATGGCCAAGGACCCGAACGCGCCGGTCCCGCTGCGCCCCGGCGACTACGTCTTCTTCATGCGCGCCTACTGCACGCACGCCGGTCCGCAAATGATCCCGGCGCATCCGCAGGAACCGTGGCCCGAAGCGTTTCAGCTCGCGCCGCTCAAGGGCCGGCGCGCATCGGTGCTGCCGGCGCTCTACGCGCGTGCGCAGCAGGCGCACATCCCGTACCGCCGGACGCAGAGCTTGGTGTGGTCGATCACCAACGGCGTCCCCTACGAGCAGATGCCGCCGGACCAGCAGGCGATGTTCAACAAGCTGGTACCGCAATACAAAGGCCTGATGGAAGGCGACCCGGTCCAGCGCATCCGCACGCGGTGGGAGACGATGCGCCACAAGATGCCGCTGCTTCCGTCGCTCGACGCCGCGGTCGACAAGCTCGGCGCCGTCGGCACGACGATCAAATCGCTCGAAGAAGCGCAACGCGCGACGATTGCGAACGCGAACGATTTCGAGCAGTCGAAGGCCACACTGGCGCCAAAGATCATCGGGTCCCCCGCGCCGGCCCCCGTGAAGTCCTGGAGCAAATTGAACGACCGGGTCTACGCGAAGATCAAGCTGCCGCGCAACTATCACGGCATCGGCAGCGTCGTCGCGCTGTTCGTCCGCGTTCTCCCCGCGACCGCTGTCAGCTGGGAACATCCCGCCAAAGGATCCGCGCGCGATTTCGATACGGTCGCCAGCACGTACTCGGACAGCGCCGGCATGGCCGGTGCCGACTTCGGGGGATCCGTCGGGATGCCGGCGCAGAACGGAGTTCAACCACTGACGCTGGGACCGGCACCCGGCTCCGTGACCGTGGGGCCTGCGACGACCGGGGACGGCCCGCCACCGCCGCCGCCGAACCCACCCCCGGACACGATGTACAAAGGGATCCAGATCATCAACGACATCTCGAACTTCTTCTTCGGCGGCAGCGATCCGGGCGAGGACAAGGGGCCGTACACGTTCGGTCCGACGTTGGGGACCCCGGGTCGTTGATCGATTAGCGTCTACGTCCCCGAGCCGCCGCCGGTACGCAGTACGTACTTGAGCACGACGCGCTGCAGCGTCGTCGGCGCGGCCGGCGTGCCGTAGTTGAAGAACAGCTCGCTGTCGTTTTTGAAGCGGTGGTGCAGCGAGGCGGCGAGGTTGACGCCGGGCTGCGCGAAGCCGCCCGTGCCGCTGATGCTGCGCAGCGAGATCGAGAAGTTCGTGTTGGCGCCGATCGTCTCGCCGACGGTGAGGCGGCGCAGCCACTGACCGTCGGCCGGGCCGCCGAACGACGGCCGAACGCGCGTGCCGTCGATCTCGCCGCCGACGTTCCAGCGGGTGCCAATCGTGCGCGACGTCGCGAACGAGAACTGTTGCAGGTACGTGTCGCCGAACGGCCCCCACGAAAACCCCGCCGTGTACGGCGCCGGCGTGCCTTCTTTCTAGCCGACGTTGAAGCCGTTCTGGTTGTACGAGCGGGTGACGCCGCCGGTGTAGAACGGGTAGCCGATCAGTCCGCTGTCGTACGTGCGCAGCGACGACTCGAACGGCCCGCCCGAGAGGTGCAGCCCGTTGCGGAACTGCAGGTCGAGGTAGAAGTTCGAGTCGGCTTGGTGCGCAGCCCCGCTGCGGTCCACGTACCGGTCAGCAAGCATGAACAGATCGACGCGCTTGAGGATGCCGTGCGCCGGCGTGCCGTTGATGTCGAAGAACGTCTGCGGCCCGCGGATGTCGGCGTTCGCCGTGAAGCCTAGCACCGGCGCGTACTGTGGACCGAGATCGCGGTAGCCGGTGTAGATCTCGTAGTTGTGCTGGTGCACGTCGATGAAGTCTTCGGTCTTGTATGCGAGCCGCTTGTCGGTGACGAACGTACCCTGCTCGCGCACGTAGTCCAGCGCGTAGACGAAGCCGGTGCGGTTGTTGCGGCCGCCCACCTGCGCCTGCCACGTGGAGTCGTGGCCTTCGCGCTGGTCGATCGTGTCGTTGCCCGCCCGGTGGTGCGTCATGACCCCGTCGATCGACCACGCGAACGCGCGGTTCGGCACCGCGTGCTTGTAGCCGAACACCATGTCGTCGAAGCCCGCGCCCTGCGCTTCGAGCGCGCCGAACGACTGCAGTCCCTGCGTCCCTTCCAGCTTGAGGCCGCGGTTGAACGGCCCGATGGCGGGTGAGTAAAAGATCACCGTCGGGGGCGCGTTGATCCCGGCGAGCGAGACGGGATTGAAAAAGTTCGCGCCCTGCGTGAAGAACGGCCGGTACTCGTTGAGCGCGCGGCGGAACTCTTGCGGCGCGATCGTCTGCTGATCGATCTCGACGTTCGAGAAATCGGGCGCGAACGCCGCGACGAACGACGTCGTGCCGGTGATCGGGACGACGACATCCGCGCCGGCATGGCGCTCGCCGGTCACGATGAAGTTGCCGTCGGCGGCTTGGAAGCGGCGGCGGTCCTCGCCCGCGCTCGCAAGGCCGTACACCTCGAAGCGCGGCGGTCGCCGCCCATGCACGGCGGCGACCTTCACGCCGGTGAGCTGCGGCCAGAAGCGCGCGTCGGCGGGTTGCGGAAAGCCGCCGATTCCGCCGCCGCCGTCGTTCATCGTCGCGTCGTACGCCCACGACTCGTTCACGTTGAGCGCCGCGATGCGACGCACGAAGTCGAACCGCCACGTCTGCACCGGCGCGCTGGGGCGCCGCAGCACCTTGATGGGGATGACGAGCATCGCGCTCCAGCCGTCGTCGGTGCGCGCCGCGACGGCGGTCCACGGCGGCGCGAAGCGCGCCGACTCCGTGGACTGCTGGTACCGCGTGCCGCGCGGCGTCGTCATGAAGAAGTACACTTGGCCGCCGTTGCCGCTGGGGTCGATTCCGATTCCCGCGAAGTCGTCGAGCCCGAAGCCGACGTCGTTGGCGCTTTGAGTCGCCGTGACCGGTGCGCCCGTCTGTTTCAAACGAATCCCGACGTAGAGGTTCGTGTCGTCGTGCAGCAGCATGAAGCGCGACTCGAACGGGCTCGGCTTCTGCGTCGTGACGGTCTGCATTCCGCTTCCGACGACGGCCTTCTCCCACGCAGGGTCCTTGAGCAGCGGGTCGAGCGCCGGCGGCTTGTCGACCCGCACGGCCGCGAACGACGCCGTCGGCCCCGTCGCCGCCGCGGCGGGCAAAGCCCCGGCCGCAAGCGCAAAAAGACCAGCCGCCAGGGATATGCTCCGCAGTCGCATGCCCCTAGGACCACGCCGACCTCCGTATTGTTTCGGAGCCGATGTAGCTCAGCGGATTCTTGGCAATTCCGCGCTTGCTCGCGAAGGAGGACGGCTGAGCTTCGCGGCGCGAAGGCCTCGCAATGACGCGAAGACTGCTGCTCGGGACGCTCGGCGCGATCGTGGGCGCGTTGCTCGGCGCGATCGCATGGGGCGCGATCACCGCGGCGACCCACTTTCAGATCGGCTACATGGCGGTCGGCGTCGGCTTCCTCGCCGGCTACGGGATGCGCACGCTGGGCGGCGGCCGCGACCGCGCGGACGGCGCGCTCGCAGGCGTTGTCGCGTTCCTAGGCTGCGTGCTCGGCAATCTGCTCACCGTCGTCATCGAGTTCGCGCCGCACGACAACAGCCATCGCGGCGTCATGGAGCTCACCTCGATGGTGCTGATGAACCCGAGCCTTGCGTGGCTCTTGCTCACGCAAAACTTCAGCATCATGGACGTCGTGTTCTACGCGCTCGCGGTGTACGCGGGCTACCGCACCGCGCTCAAACCGCCCGACGCCGTAATGAGCACCGTGAAACCTGTTGAAACCGCTGACGCCGCAACGCCTGCGGCAAAGCAGCCCGACGGGACGTAGAACGAGCGTTAGGACGACGGCCTGCGGGGGAAGTGCCGGGCCAAGTGGCGGCCCACTTCTTCGATCCCCGCAATCAAACCGGCGGTCGGATCGCCCGCGCGAAAATGTTCCTCGACCGTCGCCACGACGCTTTTCCACGTGTCTTCCCCGAGCAGTTCGTGTGCGCCCGCGTCACCGACGACGGCAAATTCGCGCCGCGACGGCACGACGAAGAAGTGCACCGCATTACGATCGCGCGCGCGTGACAGACCACGGCGATGGAGATCACGCAACGCCGCCGCATGAACATCGCCGGCGACATGCGGCACGATGGACACCGCGATCGGAGACGTGGTCGTTTCTTCGGCCCGACGGATCGCATCCCGAACACGTTTCTTGTCGACGAACCGGTGCAGTGCATTTACCATGAGCCGGTCGCTCCTCCCCCGCCCGACATACCGCCGCCACCGGAAAATCCGCTGACGGCCGAGACTCCGCCCAAGACGCCGCCAAGCAGCATGCCCGCCAGCCCCCAACCGTCAGTACCGCGGCTCCTGATATACGTCCCTTTCGGGGGATCCGGCAATTTCATGATCAGGATGATGATCCCCACGACGACGGCGATGCCGATCAGGACGCCGATGATCTCACCGAATATCTCGCCGAACCGGCTCGAGCCCCTGGCGATGGAAACGGGGATGGGATCCGGCACGGCGCGCCCGCGTGGCCCGTCGAGGTTCTTGCCCTCGGCGGCGTCGGATCGCGCTCCGCTGCCGGTGCCGCGCGGTTCGCCGCCGACGGCGCGCAAGATCTCGTCGACGCCTGCGGTCACGGCCGCGTCGGGCTGGCCGGCCTTGAGCTTGGGCGTGATGTCGCGGATGATGCGCGCCGCCGTCGCGTCGGGGACGGCTTGCTCGAGGCCGTATCCGACCTCGATGCGCACCTTGCGGTCGGCCGGGAACACGAACAGGACCACCCCGTCGTCCAGCCCCTTACGGCCCACTTTCCAGCGCGCGAACGCGCGCACCGTCCAGTCCTCGGTCGGCGTCGCGCCGGTCGTCGGCGCAACGTAGACGAGAACCTGATGTTTGCTGCTGCTTTCGTACGCGCGCAAGCGCGCATCCAGCGCATCAACGGTTTCAGGCGTGAGAAATCCGGTCGTGTCGGTCGCCCAGTGCGTGGGCGACGGCGGGATGGGGACCTCCGCACCGTTCGCCGCGGTCCCCAGCCCGATCACCATCATCAGCGCCAGAAACCAGCGCACGGCGAGCATCCGGCTTAGAGCTTCACCTGCGGAGCGGTCTCCGAACCGGCCTGCGATTTGAAATACGCCTTCTCGTTGAAGCGCGGCCCGAAAAAGCCGGCGACCATAACGGTCGGGAACGAGTCGCGCGTGGTGTTGAACGTTTGAGCGGCTCTGTTGAAGCGCATGCGCTCGACGGAGATCCGGTTCTCGGTCCCTTCGAGCTGCGCTTGAAGATCGGAGAAGTTCTGGGTCGCCTTCAGGTCGGGATACCTTTCGACGACCACGAGCAAACGCGACAACGCCGACGAGAGACCGTCCTGCGCGGCGGAGAACTTCGCGAACGCGGCGGGATCGTTGGGCACCCCGCTCCCGAGGTTGAGCTGCCCCACCTTCGAGCGCGCCTCCGCGACGGCGACGTACGTGCTCTTCTCGAAATTGGCGGCACCCTTGACGGTCGCGACGAGATTCGGGATCAGATCGGCACGCCGCTGATAGACGCTCTCGACTTGAGCCCACTGTGACTGGACCGACTGGTCGAGCGTGACCAACCGGTTATAGGTCCCGGTCAGCGCCATCACCCCGATCACCAGGATGACAACGAGGCCGACCAATGCGATGAGACCACGGTTCATATGCTGCTAGCCATGAACGGCACTTCTTCCCAAGGGCACCGAGCCCCGCCCCGGACCCTTTATCGTCCTATGCAGTCCTTACTGCGCGCCGAGAACGGACCGCTCGGCGAGCCGCGCATCGACGGGCGCGCACGTGTACTGGCCGACGCGGGTCGTACTCTAATCGCTAGACGCGCTTTGGTTGGTATCCAGGACGCTCGGGGATATCCTGCGACACGATGGTGGTTGCAGCTGCGGCTGAATCCGCGTCCAAACATGCTCGGGAGTCGAGAACCGGCGGTACGTTAACCACGATGTCAAACCCGGAGCCGGTCTTTTCGCGTTTACTGTCCGAGACGATGACCCCGACATACTGATCTTGCCCGCACTGATGATCGCAGGCTCGCCAGACCGCTGGATGGCTCTTCGCCGCGTCGAAGCGGTGCTCTTGAAAAGCCGCAACCAGCGGCTCCGTACGCGTCGTACCGACCGCGTGCATTCGATCGATCAGCTGAGCCGTGGAGATGTATCCGAAGTAGTGGCGCCAACTGATCGGATCGTCGAGGTGCGGCTGCAATTCGCGAGCGAGTTTCCGCGCGGAATCCGAGACGGAAGGGGACCATGGAACCGGGAACGTCGAACCGACGGGGAGCGTCTGCAAGTCGTAGTCCTCCAGATTGATCCCGGCTAAGTGGAATCTCGTCTGGAGACCTAATTCGACGAATTGCTTCGCGGCCGTCCTTGCATCGCGGTTTCCTTGGCATAGCACGAGGACGTCGGCGTTGCTGTTACGCAATTTCAGGAGTGAGGACGAATAGTCCGGCGCGTTGAGCTGCACCAGATCTGCCGCGACCTCGGTGCCGCGTGCGTGCTGGAGCAACTGGGCAAGCCGCGTGTGCCCATCGTGCCCAAAAGTATAGTCGGCGACGATGAAGTACCAGTTCTTCCCGTATGAAAGAATGCGTTGTGCGAATGCATTCAGCTGCATTTTGTCGTTGGGAGGGAATCGGTACACCACGCGGTTCGCGCTCGTTCCGGTGAGGCTCACAGCTGAAGCCCCCAACAATACCGTAAAAACGCCTGCCTCGCGTACGATCGGCGCAACCGCAAGTGCAACGGCAGAAGACGACCCCATCATCATGGCATCGACCTTTGCATGATCGATCAGCGCTCTTGCCGCCACGCTGCCCTCAGCCGGGCGGCCCGCATCGTCACCCGTAACGAGTTCGTGGCGAACGCCTCCACGCGAATTAGCCGCTTTGATCGCCAACTCGGCGCCGGCGTGTTGATGGTGGCCGATCGCCGAGAATGGTCCGGAGAACGACTCCAGGAATCCGATGCGGACCGTCGGCGTGACCGTCGGCCGCGACGGAACCGCGACGGAAGCAGCCGTTGCCGTAGCACGAGCTATGAAGGCCGAGCGCCGCATAGTTTTCCCCCGTTCCCTCTGCCCGTAAGGTGGCGCCCCTGATGGGCCGAAGCCGGCACACGCACTAGGTCCTCTGCGGCCGCTTGTCAGGCCATGATACTCCACGCGAGCCTTGTTCGATAGGGGTCGGAGACTTAGTATACTGGTGTGGACGCCGGTGACAACGACCCAGAGCGACGGGAACTGGAACTGAAGAAGCTTCGCCTCGAGGTCCGCCAACAAGAGGCGGACCTTGCGGAGCGCCGCTTCAAGAGCCGGTATGAAATCCGTTCCCTGTGGTG
This sequence comes from Candidatus Elarobacter sp., assembly GCA_036403315.1. Classification (GTDB taxonomy): domain Bacteria; phylum Vulcanimicrobiota; class Vulcanimicrobiia; order Vulcanimicrobiales; family Vulcanimicrobiaceae; genus Vulcanimicrobium. Next base: position 57,483 of record DASWRD010000059.1, on the reverse strand, counting down.
GGGTTGGGGCCGCTACACCGTGACGATTCTCTTGGCGTTGCTCGTGCCCGTCGGGGGCTGGATGGTGACCGAATGGGAGCGGCTGCAGACGGAAAACGTCAATGCATCGCAGCGAGACGAAGACCTGTATTTCCGTATTCTGCAAGGTTTCGGGTCGCCGTCCTCTGCGGCGCGCCAAGGTGCAACAGCAGCTTTGATCTCCTACGCGAAAGTGGGCGTCCACGGCGGCGAGCACACCGCGGAGACGAGCGCGCTCCTTGCCAATCGCCTCGTGACCGAAACCGACGGCAGCGTGCTCGACGAAGTCATCGCCGGTGTCGGCTCGTTGTCTTACACGTCGATCCCTGAAGTCGTGCGCGCAAATCGAAGCGCATCGCTGCTTTACGCGAGAACTCTCGGGCACATCGTGGCACTGCGGCTCATCACGGAGGGCTACGGACACCCCGAACAGTTGGCTCCGAACGTCAGCGCACGGCGCGGTACGAAGGCCGGTCTGCCTGAGCAGCGGCGGGCCGACGACCGCGAACAAGCGCTGCGGTACATGGTCTATGCCGAGCTCAGCGGAGTTGCGCTTCCGTTGGAACACGAACTCAACGAACCGGGATTTACCTTCGATCCGTCGAGCCTCATGCAGAGCAGCCGCTTCAGGACCGCGTACCGTGCGGAGTTCGAGCGCGTTCTTGCTGATGCCGATCTCAGCCGCAAGCGCGCTGCAACTGCGCTGCCTCGTGAGCGACGCAGAATCGAGGACAGCGTCCGCAACCTAGCGGCGACCAGCACCGCGCTCGTACGCCTGATCCGGGGCAATACCGGCCGCTTGGGCGGCCGGGACTTGCGCAGAACGGTGATCTTCAACGCCGATCTGCGGAACGTCGACTTGCGGGAAGCTGATTTTTCTGACGCGATACTCGCCGGGACGGCATCAGGAGCCGACTTTTCGTATGCGACGTTGCGCGGCACGTCGCTCGTGTTTCTCAGCTTGGTAGACCTCTACGGACATCGAGCTCGCATGCACGCGGCCGATGTCACCGGTGCGACGTTTGCCATGCCAGACAATGAAATGCCGGACCTCACGGGATCATATTGGTGGCGCGCGGTACGCCGCAAGAATACTGGTGACGAGGGGAGCAGTGCACCCCCCAAGCCCATTACGTCCTTAAGCTCGGCATATCCGAAGCCCGAAGCGATTCACGCGTGCTTTGCGCTTCGCCGCGCCGCGAAGGTGCCAGTCGGTGTGTGTTATGACATGAGAGGCTGACTACCGACTAGCGCGAACGGCTGGCCCACCTAATCTGAACGATTTGGGCTTGACGTTCCCCCAGACATCTCGGAAGAATGAAAAACGCCCCGTATTTCGGGGCGTTTTCACTGGTAGCGCCAACGGGAGTTGAACCCGTCTCTCCGCCTTGAAAGGGCGGCGTCCTAACCGATAGACTATGGCGCCCCGAAGGCGAATCCGCTGGGCCCGGCTGGATTCGAACCAGCGCGCGACCAGTTATGAGCCGGCTGCTCTACCGCTGAGCTACGGGCCCGTAGCCCTTACCCCTTCGACAGCGCGACGAAGGCTCTCTTCCCCGCATACCGCGCCGTGCCCGTCCCCAGGTCCTCGGCGATGGCCATGAGCCGGTTGTACTTCGCGATGCGGTCGCTGCGCGACAGCGAGCCCGTCTTGATCTGGCCGGCGCCCGTCGCGACCGCCAGATCGCTGATCGTCGTGTCCTCGGTTTCGCCCGAGCGGTGCGAGATCACGGCGCGAAAGCCCGCCTTGTGCGCCATCTCCACCGCGTCGAGCGTCTCGGTCAGCGTGCCGATCTGGTTCACCTTGATCAGGATCGCGTTGGCACTGCCTTCGCGGATACCGCGCTCCAGCCGCTCGACGTTGGTCACGAACAGATCGTCGCCGACGAGCTGCACGCGCGCGCCGAGCGTCTGCGTCAGGAGCTTCCAGCCGTCCCAGTCGTCTTCGCCGAGGCCGTCCTCGATCGAGATGATCGGATACTTCCGGCACAGCCCGTCGTACAGCCCGACCATCTCCGCCGACGTCAGCGGGTGATCGTCCGGCACGTGCGGCCAGTATTTTCCGTCACGAAAGAACTCCGCCGACGCGGGGTCGAGCGCGATCGCGACATCCTCACCGGCGCGATATCCGGCCTTCTGAATCGCGTCGACGAGCATCTGCATCGCTTGGTCGATCGAGTCGAGCTTCGGCGCGAAGCCGCCTTCGTCGCCGACCAGCGTTTGATGGCCCTGATCGTGCAGCAGCTTGCCCAGCGTGTGAAACACTTCGGAGCCCCAGCGCACCGCTTCGGCGAACGTCGGCGCGCCGACGGGCACGATCATGCACTCCTGGAACTGCAGCGCGCCTTCGGCGTGCTTGCCGCCGTTGATGACGTTCATCATCGGTACGGGCAGCGTCGCCGCCGACGGCCCGCCAAGATAGCGGTACAGCGGCACGCCGACTGAAACCGCGGCGGCGCGCGCGACCGCGAGCGACACGCCGAGCAGCGCGTTCGCGCCGAGATTCGATTTGTTCGGCGTGCCGTCGAGCTCGATCAGCGTGCCGTCCAGCTCCCGCTGCGACGTCGCGTCCGCGCCTTCGATCGCGGGGCCGATGATCTCGTTCACGGCGCGAACCGCCTCGAGCACACCTTTGCCGCCGTAACGCTTCGGGTCGCCGTCGCGCTTCTCGACCGCTTCGTGCGCGCCGGTCGACGCACCCGACGGCACCATCGCTTCTTCGACGACGCCGAACGACGTCGCGACCGCAACCGCCACCGTCGGGTTGCCGCGCGAGTCCAGCACCTCGCGCGCGCGCACGCTCTCGATCAGCGGCCGCCCGCCGCCGCGCAGCGACTCGATCGACATTATTTCGCGGCGACCCACTCGCCGAGCACGTGACCGCGCGGAAACAACTCGTCGTCGCCGAAGAAGATTTTGATCTCGCGCTCCGCAGACTCGGGCGAGTCGGAACCGTGCACGAGATTGCGGCCGATCGTCTGGCCGTAGTCGCCGCGGATCGTACCCGGCGTCGCTTTGATCGGGTTCGTCGCGCCGATCGTCGAGCGGCAGCCTTCGATCGCGTCCTCGCCTTCGATCACCATCGCGACGATCGGCGTCGCGGTGATGTAGTCGACGAGCCCTTTGAAGAACCCCTTGCCCTCGTGCTCCGCGTAGTGGCGCTTCGCCTGTTCCTCGGTAACGCGCAGCATCTTGAGCCCCAGGACCACGTAACCTCGCCGTTCGAAGCGCGCGAGCACTTCGCCGGCCAAGCCGCGCACGACCGCGTCGGCTTTTGCAAGAATCAAGGTCCGTTCGACTGCCATAGCGGAGGGGCTATACGTGCCGAACGATGCCGCACCTCCGGCGAGACATGATGCACCGCCCCTCGATGCGGAGCGCGTGCGCGAAGCGCTTGCCGGCACGCGCTTCGCCGACGTGCGCTACGTGCGCGAAACGGCGAGCACGAACGACGACGCCGCCGCGCTGCTGGGCGACCCGTCGGCCGCGGGCGCGACGCTGGTCGCGGAGTTTCAGACCGCGGGCCGCGGGCGCAAACCGGGCCGCACCTGGATCGCGCCCGCCGGGAGCGCGCTGCTCTTCACCGCGATCCTGCCGGTCGCGGTCGCGACCGACACGTTGTGGGCAGTGCCGTTCTGGGCCGCGCTCGCGGTCGCCGACGGCGTGGAAGAGGGCTGCGGCGTGCGGCTGGACCTGCGCTGGCCCAACGACCTGGACCTCGGCCCGCGCAAAGCGGCGGGCATCTTGTGCACGTCGCGCGTGCTGGGCGTACGGGCGCACGTGGGCTGCGGCGTGGGGATCAACGTCCGCCGCCCGGCCGATCCGGCGCTCGCGGCGATCGAACCGCCGCCGGCCTATCTTTCCGATGCCGCGCCGCACATCGAGCGCGAAGCCGTGCTGGCGGGGATCCTGGGCGCGATGGACGGCTTGCTGGACGTCCTCGAGCGCCCTGCCGAGATCGCCCGCGCCTGGGAAGAGCGCGCCGGATTACGGGGCCGGCCGTACCGGCTGCGCCTCGACGCGGACGGCAGCATCGTCGCGGGCACGGCGCTGCGCCTCGACCGCGAAGGCGGGCTCGTCGTCGCGCACGGCGATGGTGAGACGATCGTGCATCTGGCCGATGCGCGGGTTGTCGGATAGCGTGATCGTTGCACACCCTTCGACAGGCTCAGGGTGACGAAAGTTTTAGCGCGCGACGCCGCCCAGCGTGACTTTCGCTTTGCTGAGCACCGCGATCGCGGTCGCTTCGAACGTGGGGTCGAGGCTGAGCGCGAGGTTCGCCGACGCGGACACGTGCGCGGGCTTGGGGATCATCTTCGCCGCGATGCCGCCGTCCTTGAGCGCCTTGGTGGCGATCATCGTGTCGGCGTTCGAAGAGAAGAACAGAACGACGTCAGCCATCGTGTCTCACTTGGAACCGCTCACGAGCTCGTCGAGGCCGGCCGCGACGTCGTTGAGCTCGCCGACGCGCGCGACGGCTTGCCGCGTGCGCGACGCCATCTCCGATGCCAGCGTATCGATCACGATCATGTCGCCGAGGATCTCCGCGTTGAGCACGGACGCGGCAAGGATCTTCTCCGCAACGTCGTGCTGCGTCGCGACGGCGTTCCGCGACGTTGCGGGCGCCGTACCTTCATTCGACGCCGCTTGCGTTTGCGTCGCGGCTTGCATCAGCAGCTCGCCTTGGCGTTCGACCGCGGCGCGCGTCTGCGCGACGTGGTCGCCGGAGACCTCGCTGCCGACGATGACCACCGACAGCTCCTGCGCCGACGCGCGCACCTGACGGCTGCGAGCGACGAGCTGGCGCGCGATGCGCTGCACGACGGGGATCGCGATGGCGAGACCGATCAAGATGCCGACGATACCCCACAGCATCAGCGAACCCAGCGTGTGCTGCTGCACGGCGGTGAACGTCTCGAGCGGCACGCCGAACCAGCGCGACGCGATCACCTGGTTGCGGTCGTCGAGAACCGGCTCGACGCGCGTGAGGTATTCGGTTCCGCCCTCGGTGTCGATGCCGTAGTACGTCTGCTTCAGGTCGTTGACCGCGGGCGACGCGGCGTCGTCGATGAGCCGCGTGCCGTCGCGGCGCGAGATCGAGCTGGAGATCAGCTCGCCGCGGAAGATCACCGCGGCCTTGCCGCCGAGCGCGTGCGCCGCCTGATCGACGACGTCGTAGTAGTGGTCCATCACGATGCCGCCGTACACGGCGCCGATCGTGCGTTCGTTCGCGTCCGAGACGGGCGTCGCGGTGACGATGCCCAGGCCTTCGGTGAGCCCTTCGCGGCCCGCCGTCGTTGATTCGATCTGCGGTTCGAGCTGTTCCGGCACGAGCTCGTCGTGCGGCAGCGTCGCCGCGGTGTTCACCGTCTCGCCGGACAGCGCGCGGTCGATGAGCGGCGATACGAGCTTGGCGCCGGCGCGGCCGCCGTTCGCGCGGGCTACGACCTTGCCGTGCAGGTCGACGACGGTCAGGAACGACAGGCCGCCCTGGCGCGCGATCCCGGTCAGCGTCGTTTCGAGGCTCTTCGCGCGCGTCGCCGTGCCGCGCCGCACCGCTTCGTTGATCGCGGACTGCGTGACGAGCAGCTTGACCGCGTCGCGCTTGCCGTCCCAGTAGCCCGCGAAGCCCGTCGAACCGCTCGCCACCTGCTGCGTCGCGAGGCGGTTCAAGTCGTTCGCCATCGTGTTGCGCGCGGCGATCGCGCTGATCGCCGACGAGATCACGATCGCGCCGACGAGCGTCCCGACGAGTTTCGTGCGCAGACCGAGCTTCATACGGGCGTCTCCTGGGTGTGCGGGTTATCCGAGATCGTGTAGCGGCCGAACTCGCCGTCGATCGCGGCGGCGCGGCGGTTCATCTCGTCCACGGACGTGAGGATACGCTCCGCCGCCGACGTGATCTCGGCGTTGACGTAGGTGAGGACTTCGACCGACGACGCGTTCTGCGACGAGATCGAGGTGATCGCGTCGAACGCGTGCGACACCTCGCCCGAATGCGACGCCATCTGTCTGGTCGCGGCGAGGTTCGCGGCGACCGACTTCGTGATCTCCTCGATCGAGCGGATCACGCGAAACGTGTTCTCCGACATCGAGCGCGTCACCGAGCTGATCTGGCTGATCTGCCCGTTCGCGTCCTTGACCGTGGTTACGATGTCGCGCAGCGCGTCGGACGCGCTGTCGGTGGAGCGCACGCTGTCTTCGAGCCGCGCGGCGAGCCGCGTCATCGCGTCCGTCACCTGGGTGATGACCGATTGGGTCGAGCCGATGTGCGCGGCGATCTCCTTGGTCGCGCGGCCGCTGCCGTCGGCGAGCTTGCGGACCTCGTCGGCGACGACCGCGAAACCGCGGCCGTGCTCGCCCGCGCGGGCCGCTTCGATCGCGGCGTTGAGCGCGAGCAGGTTCGTCTGGTCGGCGATCCCGTCGATCACCTTGACGATGTCGCCGATCTGATCGGAGTTCGCGCCGAGCCGCCGGATGTCGGCGGCGAGCTCGTCGATGGTCGACTTGATGGTGGACATCGCGTCGACGATGGTGTGGATCGCCGTGCCGCCGCGGTCGGCGGTGAGCGTCGTCTCCGTCGAGATCGTCAGCAGCGAGTCGACTTGCGCCGACACTTCCTCGATCGACGCCGACATCGTCGACACGTCGAGCGCCGTCTGGTCGAGCGAGCGCGTCTGCTGCTCGGCCGAGCCGGCCAGGTCGGAGATCGCGTCGGTCATCGAGCGCACCTTGAGCAGCGCGCCTTCGACGATCTGCGACTGCTCGCCGATGCCGTCCTCGAGCTGCTTCTGCGCGATCGCGCCGCCTTCGATCACGGCCAGTGACGACGACGCGGTGGACTGAAGGTCGCCGCCTGCGGCGCCGAGCCGCTGCGCTTCGTCGTGCATCGTGCCGAGGAAGTCGCGCATCCCGAACACGAGCGTGTTGAGCCCGATGCCGAGCTCGGCCAGCGGGCCTTCGGCGACGGCAAGGTTTCCGGTGAGGTCACCCCGCGCGACCTCGTTGACGCCGGTCGTGAGGTCGGCGATGTTCGCCTCGAGGGCCGCCGACGCGCACGACTCCGCCGTTCCCGCGCCGGGTGCGCCGGTCAGCCAGGCGAGCAGCACGCCCGCGAGCAGGGCAAGCCCCGCCGAGGCGGCCAGCGTCCCGGCGAGCCCGTGCGGGCCGTGGGCGAGGAAGACCAGGAGCGTGCCGGCGAGCGCGATGGCCGCCGCGCCCACGGCGAAACGCCCCGCCCGCGTGGCGCGGCGGTGTATTGCGAGGAGTCGCTCCTGGATCAATCTCAACGGGTCCTCGACCAACGACGAACGAGAAGCGGAGCCCGTGCCACACCACACGATCCGTCCTACCAAGCATCGGACGTTCGCGAGCGCGCCTTGAGCGCGGCGGCCTAGGCCGGCCGGTTAGCGCGGCTGCGGCGTTCGCAGGTCTCGCAGAAATGCGAGTACTTGTTGTCGGTGTCGAAGACGGAGTTGGAGTAGTACATCGCGCAGCGCGCGTTGTAGCAGTGCTTCAGGCCGAGCGCGTGGCCGATCTCGTGGACGCTCTCCTTGAGGAGCCGCTGGAACAGCGCGTTCTCGTCGGCGGGGTCGCCGTAGAACTCCGAGCGCAGCCGGTGCAGCGACACGACGGCGCACCGCTGCGCCTCGCTGGACGACCCGAACACGAACTGGTGCGAGGTCTTGTAGAGATCGAAGTCGGTGATCCCCAGCACGAGGTCTTCGCGCGCCTCGTACGCGGCGGTCAAGCGCCCGACCAGCGAGCCGAAGAACAGCTGTCCCCGCGCGCTGTTGAGCGCGGTCTTGGGGACGGCGAGCGTCGCCCGCACGACGGCCGTGGCGAGGAACCGCTCTTCCAGGCACAGCGCGAGCCGGGTGAGCAATCCCGCGTCGATCGCATTGATCGGAACGATACTGATCTCGCGCACGGCGCTGGTACGGGTTCGGTTCGCGCGCGGAACGGTCCTGGCGTCGTCGAAGGGTACAACGATGATCGTCGGGATCGGGATCGACCTCGCGGAGGTGGAGCGCTACGCGTTCGGCGAGGAGCAGCGCGCGCGGTTCGCCCGCAAGGTGTACACCGAGGAAGAGATGGCTTACGCCATGCGCAAGCGCAACTGGCCCGAGCGGCTCGCCGGGTTCTTCGCGGCGAAAGAGGCGACGCGCAAAGCGTTCGGGCACGCGATCCCGTGGAACGCCGTCGGCGTGTCGCACGAGCGCAGCGGCAAGCCGGTGATCCGCCTGTACCGCGGCTACGAGAAGCTGCTCGCGCAGCGCGGCGTGCGCGCGATCCATCTGACCATCACGCACACCGCGACGACGGCCGCCGCCGTCGTGGTGCTCGAAGGGTAATGCTGCGATCGTGCACGCCGTGATCGTGCGATGAGAGCCGTCACCGCGGCGCAGATGCGTGCGATCGACGCCGCTGCGGTCGCGCGCGACGGCGAGGTGGCGCTGATGCGCGCGGCGGGCGACGCGATCGCGCGGCTGATCGACCGCTACGCGCGCGGCGACGGCGCCGTCGTCGCGATCGCCGGACCCGGCAACAACGGCGGTGACGCGTACGCGGCGCTCGCGGCGTACGACGGCAAGCGCCGGCGCATCGTGTTCGCTGATCCGTCCGCGAGCGTGCGGCGCGACGGCGCGGCGCGGCGCGACGCGCGCGAGCGCGCGCGGGTCGCCGGCGTGGAGGAGCGCCCGTTCCCGCCGGACGCCGCGACGCTGCGCTACGCGGCGCTGGTGCTCGACGGCGTGCTGGGTGCGAACGCGCGCCTGCCGCTCGACGCGCGCAGCGCCGAGCTGGTGGACGCGATCGCGGCGAGCGGCGCACCCGTGCTTGCGCTCGACGTACCGACCGGCATCGATCCGACGACCGGTGCGATCGGCGCAAACGTCGTGCGCGCAACGGCGACGATCGCGCTCGGACGCCCGAAGCTCGGCTGTCTGCTCGAGCCCGCGTGCGACGCGGCGGGCGAGCTGTGGTGCGCGCCGATCGGCATGCGCGACGGCGACGCGCACGGCGTCGACGAGCCGCGCAGCGAGGTGCTGACGCCGGCGGAGTTCGCCGCGCTGCTGCCGGCGCGCGCGGATGACTCCGACAAGCGCAGCGCCGGTGCGCCGCTGATCGTCGCGGGCTCGACGCAGTTTCCGGGCGCCGCGGTCTTATGCGCGTGGGGTGCCGCGCGCGCAGGCGCGGGCTACGTCACCGTCGCCGCGCCGGAAGGCGCCGCGGCCGCGCTGCGCGCGCACCTCGTCGAACAGGTCGTCGTCACGTACGACGAGCACGATCCGGATGCCGCCGTGCGGACGATCCTCGGTTTGACCAACCGCTGCGACAGCATCGCGATCGGGCCGGGGCTCGGCTTGTCGGACGCGTTCGGAACGATCGTCAACGGCGTGCTGAGCGGCAGCGCGCTCCCCGCCGTCGCGGACGCGAGCGCGCTGTACCACCTCGCGAAAAAGCTCGGCGCGTATCGCGACAGAGCGCTGGTCATCACGCCGCACGCGGGCGAGTTTGCGCGCATCAGCGGCAAAGGCACGATCGCGCCGGGCGAACGGCTTGCACGCGTGCGCGAGTTCGTCGACACGCACGGGATCGCGACGCTGCTCAAAGGCCGCACGACGCTGATCGCGGCACGCGACGCGACGCACGTGAACCCGACGGGCACGAACGCGCTCGCAACCGCCGGCACGGGCGACGTGCTCACGGGCGCGATCGCAACGCTGCTCGCGCAACGCCTGTCGCCGGTCGACGCCGCGCGCGCAGGCGCGTACTGGCACGGTCGCGCGGGCCGGGCAGCGCTCGCGCAGCGCCGCCGCGGCGTCATCGCACGCGACGTTGCCGGCGAGCTCGGCGAAGCGTCCGTGGTCGAGCTGCACGATGCGACGCTGGTGCGGATCAGGTAGCCGAACCTCTGTAAAGACTCCGTTCCCGGCGTTTACGGCGCGGCGCGGCATGTTAGAAAGAGTACAACCGGCTTCCTCATGGAACTCGGTCGCCTTGGAATCGTCGGACAAGGATGTTGACGCTGAAACGGATTTCCACGAGCGCGTTCATCGCGTTCGCCGTCTTCATGTCTGCGGTCGCGGTCGGGAGCGCGGCGGTGACATCATCGTCGGAACGCAAGCCCCCCTCCGGCCAGCGCAGCGTCGCGGTGCCGACGGCGCCGCCGTTGCCGGGCACCCTGCTCCCGCAATTCCCGCTGACGACGACCACCCCGCGCGTCCTGAGCGGCCGCGATCTCGTCCGCGTCAACGGCGCGAAGCGTCCGGCGCCCGTTTCCCTGCGCGACGCGCTCGCGCGCGTGCGCGCGATGCAAGCGAAGCGGCGCATCCGTTCGGCGACCGGCGCGACGATCACGCTGCTCGGCGACCACAACGCGTACGCCGTCGCGAACCAGCCGCAGATCGCCGACTTCACGCTGGGCTGGGGCGAGCAGGTCGGCTTCGACTGCTCGAACCTGACGCCGAACGAGGCAAACCTCAACTGGATCCTGTTCCCGCCCGACGGCAGCGCGCTCGTCAACAAGGCCACCGTCGGCACCGACGCCGTCGGGAACTGTCAGAGCCCCATTCAGGACATCACGCTCGCGACACCGTACGGCGTCGGCACGGATACGCCGTACGCCGGCGTGTGGGCGGTCGGTTTGCGCAAGGCCAACGGCGACTACGAGGCGGTGACGTACTTCGTGGTCAGCAGCGAGCCCGCGCTGCTCACGTACGATTCCGGTTCGCTCAACCATGCGACGCGCGACTTCACCAGCGGCCAGACGATGTACGTCGTCGCGAACAACCTCAACCCGTCGGATTCGTACGCGATCGGCTGGGTGCAGACGTCGCTTTCACCCATCAAGTGCGTGCACGCGGTGCCGGCCCAGTTCGCCGCCCTCCCGAACTGCTTCGCACAGAGCGTCGCGAACGGCGGCGTGCAGGCCGCGAGCGGATCGTTCGAGGCGACGTGGGATACCAGTGCGGCGCCGGTACCGGCGTCCGGCGCGTACACCGTGCAGCTCTACGACGTGACGCAGCACCGGCTCGTCGCCGCGCAGCAAGTCGCGCTCCAGAGCAGCGGCATCACGTGGAGCCTCACGCCGTACCAGGGCGCTACGTCAGGGTCGACCGGGCTCACCGATTTCACGTATGCGTTCGACGGCTTTCTCGATCAGGCGGTCACCGGGCTGACCTACGGCGTGACGGGCGCCGGCGTGAACGGCGCGCTGCGGCTCACCGTCAGCGATCCCAACGGCGCCGTGCTGACGTCCGGCGTTTCCGCGGACGCCAAACATGCCGCGACGCCGGTATCCGTTGCGGTCGCGGGCGGCAGCGGAACGTCGGGCCGCGTCCCGTTCGCGCTCAACGCGGCGATGAACGCCGCGGTCGGTCCGACCTCGACGTTCAACGCGTCGAACACCATGCTCGCGCAGCTGTACGATCCCCTCGGCGGGACGGTGGTCGCGACCAAGAGCTTCACGCTGCTCGCCTATGGCGCGTCGCTCAACTGGAACGGCGTGATCACCGCGTCTGCGCCGGGCAACAGCTGCCAGCTCTCCGGGCTCACCGCGGTGACGGTCACCAACACCGCCGTGGCGACGTACGGCCCGAACAACGGCGACGGCATCGTGGGCATCAAGATCAACGGCGACGCGGGCGGCAACATTACGGTCTGCAGCGGCGACGCGACCGCAACCGATCCGAACGGAAACACGTGGAACGTCACGTACGCCGGCGGCAGCGCGACCGCGACGATCGCCGCCGCGAAGCCGGCGGCGCTGCTCCCCGGTCAATCGCTGACGTTCAGCATCATCATGGCCGGTCCGTCGAGCGTGTGCGGCGGGCCGCCCTGCTCGCTGCAGACGCAGATCCTGCCGCTGCACGGGCTCGCGTACAGCGCCAACAACACGGCCAGTAACGGCCTGATCGTCGGCGGCAAGAACAACACGTCGGTGCCGTCCGACTACGGCTGGACGGTAACGACCCCAGGCCCCGGCAACGGCATCGCGGCGCCGCCGAGCTTCACGCAGATGCTCTACACCGCAGGCACGAACGGCACGACGACCGGCACGAACTTCTCGTACGTGAAAGCGACGATCCAGAACAACAACCCCGCCGGCACCAGCAACGACCTCAACGACGTGCTCTTCACGTTCCCGAGCAACTACGACTTCACGTCGACGGGCAGCGCGCCGGCGCTGGTGTCGCTGACGACGCAAGGCGGCACGCCGATCGCCGGCTGGAGCGTGGTCACGAAGAACGGCACGTCGAACAACGTCCCGGGCCCGAGCTCGTTCGCGCTCGCGAACGGAACGTCGAACAGCACGTCGCCGCTCAACCCGATCACGCCGGGCACGACCGTGATCGCGACGCTGAAGATCCCGATGCCGCCCATCTCGTTCGCGCTGCAGCAGATCCCGGCGACGGCGAACTTCGACGGCGGCTGCATCACCGTCACGGGGACGAAGTGCACGTACGCGTCCACGGCGCTCGTGTCGACCGGAACGAACCAGAACACCGTCGCGGGACCCACGAACGTGGACTCGACCGAGTTCGCAGTGTACTCGCTCAACACGACCAAGATGAGCGGAACGTTCACGCCGCAGACCATCGGCGCGGGCGTCGCCACGACGACCACGTTCAACTTCACCAACACGCCGACGTCGGCGGATCCCAATCCGGACTGGATCGATCAGATCAACCTGACGTTCCCGACGGGCGCGCAGCCGAGCTCCGTCACGGCGCCCGCCGGCTGGACGGTCACCAATCCGTCGACGGGCGTGTGGAGCGTGGCGCTCAACGCGTGCTCGCCGGCGCCGTGCCAGGAAACCGGCGCGGTCGCTCCGGGCGGCGCGCTCGCGCTTACGGTCGCGTTCGCGAACAATACGGCGGCCGGCACGTACGACGGTGTCGGTGCCGACCCGCCGGCGGTCTCGTGGACCGTGCGCGGCGCGAACGGCGGCACGACCACGACGAACTCGACGGCGTACACCGGCAAGTCGAAGCTCGTCGTGTCGCCCGTCTCGGCGAGCGTGTCGTTCGCCGGCGTCGGCGGCTACCCGACCGCGACGACCGTGCTGTCCGGTACGGAACCCACCGTCGGCAGCGATACCGACGTGACCAACGGCAACGCCTACGACTACAAGCTCACCAACAACGGCTCGGTGACGATCACCAACGCGACGATCACGATCCCCGTGTACAACCGCGCGAGCGCGCTCGGCACCGACACAGCGGGCCAGAACTGGCAGATCGTCGGAACGCCGGCGGCACCGGGATGCAGCGTCGCGGTCACCGCGGTCACCACGGGCGCGACGCCGGCGAACGGCTCGATCGCGCTGAGCGGCTGCAGCATCGCGCCGGGCGCGTCGCTCGACGTGAAGTTCAACGCGAAGGAGCCGTATCAAATCGGCAGCGAGTTCGACTGGCCCGCAACGGTGTGCGCGAACCCCGCGCAGTGCGCGACGCTGTCGGTCGGCGCGACGCCCGCCTGGCCCACCGCGGAGTATATCAAGATCGTCGTCGACGCGCGCTTGAGCATCGTCTTCTCGAACGGTACGCCCATCGTCGGCAGCGCGCCGGCTCTGCCGAACCCCGGACCGGGCGGAAGCGGTCCGGGCGGGTCGACGCCGACCACCGTGTGCCCCGGCTGCACCATCTCGTCGCTCGGCGCGACGCCCGTGCTGGACCTCGCCGCGTTCGCCGGCGTCGCGCAGTTCAGCGACGTCATCGACGCCGCCGTCACGTCCGACGTCGTCGGCCCCGACGCGTGGAGCCTCTACGTCTCCATCGATGCCAACCCGCTCAACGGCTCCGCGGCAAAAGAGTTCTCGATGAAGATCGACTCGTCCGTCATGGTCCCATTAACAGGCTTGACGGTCCCCGCCGCGGTGACGTCGTTCTTCCAGCCGAACGCAACCGGCAGCGGCGTCTACCCAACGGCATCCAGCGGCACGCTGCTGAGCACGTACAACGGGAGCGCGCACCGCACGCCGATCGATACGATCCACAGCTTCAAGATCGACAACACCGGCGCGGTGGGCACGCAAGCCGTCACCGTGATGTGGACGCTGATCCCGAGCTGAAAACCGAAGGCCCCCCTTGACGCGCGCGTACGACCGCGTGATAGCCTGGCGTGGGAACATGCAAAAAACGATGCAACGCGAGATCGTCCTGCCGGAGACGAAGCCGGAGTCGGAATGGCTGCGCGGGCGGGCGGTCAAGAAGGTGAGCCCGAAGCGCACGCATGCCGTGCTGCAGCTTTGGTTCGGGCGCAAGCTGGAAGATTGGTCCGCTGGGCGCGGGGTCGTGGGGAGCGAATGGCGGTTTCGCGTTGCGCCGCCAGGCGAAGACATCAGGCCGCTCGTCCCGGACATATCCTATCTCGCGTACGACCGCATCGGCGAAGCCACGGAGGACGAGCTCGAGGCCCCGCTGATACCACCGAACCTAGCGATCGAGATTCGCTCGCCGGGCGACAACCGGCGCGACGTCGAGGACAAAGTCGCTGTCCTGATACGTGCCGGAACCGATGTCGTGATCGTCGTGAACCCCAAGACGCGCACGGTCTTCGCGCAGGACGCAACGTCGCGCCGCGTCTTCTGGGGCGACGAGACGTTCGAGCATCCCGCGGTGCCCGGTTTCACGTTCGCGCTGCCGGAGATGTTCGACGCGCTCCGCCTGCGCCGTCCGAGCTAAGCGCTAACCGCCCGACTCGAGCAGGTCGCGCAAGCCCGCTTCGTCGAGGATCGTGATGCCCAGCGACTCCGCTTTCGCGAGCTTGGTGCCGGCTTCGTCGCCGGCGACGACGTAATCGGTTTTCTTCGACACCGACGAGGATACTTTGCCGCCCGCTGCCACGATCAGCTCCGCCGCCTCGTCGCGCGTGAGGCTCGGCAGCGTCCCGGTGAGCACCAGCGTCTTGCCGGCCAGCACGCCGACGGGCTCGCGCGGGCGCAGCGGCGCGGTCATGTCGACGCCGGCATCTTTCAACCGCGCGATCATCGCGCGGTTGGGCGCCTGCGCGAAGAACAGCACGACGCTGCGCGCGATCTCGACGCCGATCCCTTCGCTTGCGACCAGCTGTTCTTCGGTCGCCGCAGCGAGCGCGTCCATCGAGCCGAAATCGCCGGCCAGGATCGCCGCGTTTTGCGAGCCCACGAAACGGATTCCGAGCCCCGACAGCAGCCGCGCGAGCCCGCGCGACTTCGAGCCTTCGATCGCGGCCAGCACGTTGGACGCCGACTTCTCGGCCATGCGCGGCAGCGTCAGCAGCTTTTCGAGGTCGAGGTGGTAGATCTCGCTGACGTCGCGCACAATCCCGCTGTCGATCAGCGACGCCGCGAGCTGGTCGCCGATCCCTTCGATGTCCATCGCACCGCGCGAGCAGAAGTGCCGCACGCGCTCGACGAGCTGCGCCGGACACGACGCGTTCGTGCAGCGCGCCATCGGCTCCCCTTCGGGATGGTCCACATCGGCGCCGCACACCGGGCAGCGGTCCGGCAGCGTGTACTCCCGCAGCTTTCCCTTGCGCAGCTCCAGGACGGGGCCGACGACGCGCGGGATCACGTCGCCCGCCCGAATCACGGTGACGACGTCGCCGATGCGAATGTCGTTGGCGCGAATGTAGTCCTGGTTGTGCAGCGTCGCGTTGGCGACGGTCGTCCCGCCGATCTGCACCGGCTCCAGCACCGCGTTCGGGTTGAGCACGCCGGTGCGGCCGACGCTGACGGTGATGTCGAGCAGCTTCGTGCGGGCCTCGCGCGCGCGGAACTTGTAGGCGACCGCCCAGCGCGGGTCCTTGCCCGAGGTCCCGAGCTTCGCTTGCAGCGCGAGGTCGTCGACTTTCACGACGACGCCGTCGATCTCGTAGTCGAGCGTCTCGCGCTTTTCTTCCCACTCGGCGACGAACGCGACGACGTCGCGGATCGACGGCACCGCGTGCGCGTGCTCGTTGACGCGGAAGCCGAGCGCGCGCAGGTATTCCAGCAGCTCGTGCTGCGAGCGCGGCGGCTCATCGGTGTCGATCTCGCCGACGGCGTACGCGTAGAACGACAGCTTGCGCTCGGCGGTCATCTTCGGATCGAGCTGCCGTATCCCGCCGGCCGCCGTGTTACGCGGGTTCGCGAACGTGGGCAGCGCCTTCGCAACGCGCTCGGCGTTGAGCCGCGCGAAGTCGCTCTTGCGCATGTACGCCTCGCCGCGCACGTCGACGTGCCGCGGGATCGCCACCTTGCCGCCGCGCAGCGCGAGCGGGATCGTGGGGATCGTGCGCAGGTTCGCGGTGACGTTCTCCCCGACGCTGCCGTCGCCGCGCGTGCCGCCCGCGATGAGACGACCGTCGTCGTAGCGCAGCGACACCGCGAGCCCGTCGATCTTGAGCTCGCACATATAGGCGACGTCGCGCTCGACGCCGCCGAGCTTGCGTACGCGCGCGTCGAACGCAAGCAGCTCGTCCTCGCCGAACGCGTTGCCCAGCGAAAGCATGGGCCGCGCGTGCACGTACGGCGGGAAGCCGCTCGACGGCGTGCCGCCGACGCGCTGCGTGGGCGAGTCCGGCGTGAGCACTTCGGGATGCGCGAGCTCCAAGTCGAGCAGCTCGCGCAGCAGCGCGTCGTAGTCCGCGTCGCTGATCTGCGGATCGTCGAGCACGTGATAACGGTGGTTCGCCTCGTCGAGCTGTTTGCGCAGCTCGCGCGCGCGCTTCTCGAAGGCTTTCAGCGCCACGGTTTCGGGGTGGCGACCTGCACGGGGTATCCGTCGGGGTCGGCGATCACCGCGATGCGCCCGAAGCTCTCGTCGTGCGGTTCCTGGAGGATCGTCACGCGCGCGGTGCGCGCGTCGGTGACGAACTTGTCGACGTCGTCGACGTAGAAGCCGAGCTGCAGCGAACCCGGCTTCACCGTACGGCTCTCGCTTGCCGGATGCAGCCCGAGCATCCGCCCGTCGCCGAGATCGAAGTCGACCCAGTGCGGCGCCGCGTCGGTCCCCAGCTTCAGCTCCAAGATCGTTCGGTAGAACTGCTTCGACCGTTCCAAGTCGGCGCACACGATCATCGCGAGAGCGAACGTTGCCACGGCGGTGGGGCTTCGACGAGCGCCGCGCAGGTCCGCCGCCTGCGGCGGGGAGAAATCGCTGCGATGCTTCCTCGCCGCGCGTTCGTCGCCGGGGCTGCGGCGCTCGTCGCCGCGGCCCGGCCGTCCGCCGCGTACGCGTTCATCGAGACGACCGAGACGGGACCGTCGCGCACGCCGGCCGAGCAGGCGCGCGCGACGCTGGAAACGATCGCGGTGATCGCCGCGACGCACCAGACCGTGCGGCTGGTGTGGCGGCCGCCCTCGGTCTTTCCCGCCGCGACGCCGATCGCATACTACGTCGGGCGCGGCGGCGACCCGGTGTATGCGGACGAGTTCGTCGTCTGGCTCAATCCGGATCATCCCGAGCTGATCAGCCCGCGCGTCTCGCGGCTGACCGACGAGATCCCGCTCTTCGTCGAGTTGCTGCTGGCATCGGTCGACGTGCGCGTGAAGGGTTCGCCGTCGCTCGGCCTCGAGAAGCTCGATCCCGCGCAGCGGCGCGCCGCCGCGACGGCGCAAGCCTCGAACGCCGCGGTCGTTGCGAAGTACTCGCCGTACCCGGCCGTCGACGACAACGAGTTCGCACACCGCGCGTTTCCGTTCGCGGTGCTGCGGCAGCTCACGCCCGGGATCGGCGGCGTCGCGCCGATCGTGGTGGCGGCGTCCGCGATGCCTTCCGACGAACCGGACGTCGCGTACGTGGGGCGTGACGTCGACCGCACGGTACCGCGCGGCTGGGGCGTGATCCACTTCGTGTCGCCGTCCGTCACCCAGTCGCCTCGAGGTTACGACGCCTGGGTGCGCGCGTTCGTGCTGGCGACCGCCGACCAGCAGCCGCCGGACAGCGCGCCGAAAAGCGCGTACGAGGCCGCGCGCGCGCAAGACGCCGCGGTGCACGGCTCGGCGGCGCGCCGCGCGTTCGCGGCGCCGTACGTCCGGCAAGTCGCCGCGTTTTTCGGAAGGTAGGAACCATGCAATCCACTTCAACGACGGCGTCCGCGCGACGCAGCGCATTTCGCGCGCTGCACGGCGGGCCCAAGCTGCTGGTCCTTCCGAACGCGTGGGACGTCGTGACCGCGCGCGTGTTCGAGGACGCCGGTTTCCCCGCCGTCGCGACGTCCAGCGCCGCGGTCGCCAACGCGCTGGGCTATCGCGACGGCAACGCGCTGGACGTCGACCTGCACCTCGCGACGATCGAGCGCATCGTGCACGCGCTGAACGTACCGGTATCGGCGGACGTCGAAAGCGGCTATTCCGACGACGCCGGCGCGCTGAGCACGTTCGTCACGCGGCTCGCCGCGACCGGCGTCGCGGGCTACAATCTCGAAGACGTCCGGGGCGAAGGCGAGCTGTTCGCGATCGAGGACGCGGTCGCGCGCGTGCGCGCGGCACGCGCCGCGGCGCCCGACGTGTTCCTCAACGCGCGCACGGACGTGTATTTGATGGATATCGGGCCGGCCGAGACGCGGTTCGAGCGGACGGTCGAGCGGCTGCGCGCGTTCGCCGGCGCCGGCGCCGACGGCGTGTTCGTTCCGGGCGTGATGGACGCCGAGACCATCGCGAAGCTGGCCGCCGCCGTTCCGCTCCCGCTCAACGTGCTCGCGGGCCCGAAATCCCCCGACGCCGCGACCCTGCAGACGCTCGGCGCGCGGCGCGTGAGCGTCGGCTCGGGCCCGATGCGCCGCACGCTCGGCATCCTGCGCGAGATCGCGCACGAGCTGCGCGACGCCGGCACGTTCTCCTACACGCGCGAGCCGAGCGTTCCGTACGCGGAGCTCAACGCGCTGATGCGCGACCGCTAGTTCGTGTTCTTCACCGCGTCGTAAATTGTCCGAAACGCTTTGGCCGTCTCCTGCTCGTCCCAGTCGCCGTTGTGGTTGTCGAGCATCGATCCGACCAGCTGAGCGGCGATCTGCTTGAGCTGAATTTCTTGATCGGGCGTCATCATGATGGCGGCGCTTACCCCGCTCAGCCCGCGATGTTACGCCGAGCGCTACGCCTCGACCGGGATGCGGCCGTTCTTCGTCAGCTCGTCCAGCGTCTCGAAGTTCGCGCTCTCGAGCTTTGCGATGTTCTCCGCGCTCACGCGGATGCGGCCCTTTGCGCGCTCGTCCGACAGCACGCCGCGCAGGTACTCGCCCGTGTGCGAGCGCGGGTTGCGCGCGATCTCTTCCGGCGTGCCGGTGGCCACGATCTGGCCGCCTTTGTCGCCGCCTTCGGGGCCGAGGTCGATCACGTAGTCGGCGGTCTTGATCACGTCGAGGTTGTGCTCGATGACCAGCACGGTGTTGCCCATCGAGACCAGGCGCGCCAGCACGTCGAGCAGCTTGTGGATGTCGGCGAAGTGCAGCCCCGTCGTGGGCTCGTCGAGCACGTAGAACGTCCGGCCCGTCGCGCGGCGTGATAGCTCGGTCGCGAGCTTGATGCGCTGCGCCTCGCCGCCGGAGAGCTGCGTCGCCGGCTGGCCCATGTGAATGTAGCCGAGACCGACCTCGCAGATGGTCTTGAGCTTGTTCGAGATCTTCGGGATCGTCGAGAACAGCTCGGCCGCTTCGTCGACGCGCATCGCGAGCACGTCGGCCACCGACTTGTTCTTGTACTTCACCTCGAGCGTCTGCGCGTTGTAGCGCTTGCCTTTGCAGACCTCGCACGGCACGTACACGTCGGGCAAAAAGTGCATCTCGATCTTGATGATGCCGTCGCCTTGGCACGCCTCGCAGCGGCCGCCCTTGACGTTGAACGAGAAGCGCCCCGGCGTGTAGCCGCGCATCTTCGCCTCGGGGGTGAGCGAGTACAGCTCGCGAATCTGGTCGAACGCGCCGGTGTACGTGGCGGGGTTGGAGCGCGGCGTGCGGCCGATCGGCGACTGGTCGATCACCACCATCTTGTCGAGCGCCTCGGCGCCCTTCACGCGGCCGTACGTGCCGCCGGCGGGCTGGTGGTGCAAATACTGGTTGAGCGCCTTGACGACGACTTCGTTGACCAGCGTCGACTTGCCGGAGCCGCTGACACCGGTCACGCAAGTGAACGTCCCCAGCGGCAAGTCCACGTCGACGCCGCGCAGGTTGTTCGCTTTCGCGCCGATCACGCTCAGCGTGCTGCGGGCTTTCTTGCGGTGCTTCGGAATCGCGATGAACTGGCGGCCCGACAGATAGGCACCGGTCAGCGATTCCGGGTTGCGCTCGATGTCTTCGATCGAACCGACGGACAGGATGCGGCCGCCCTCGGCGCCGGCGCCGGGACCGATGTCGACGACCACGTCGGCGGAGCGCATCGTGTCCTCGTCGTGCTCGATGACGATGAGCGTGTTCCCGATGTCGCGCAGCGTCTCCAGCGTCGCCAGCAGCCGGTCGTTGTCGCGCTGGTGAAGCCCGATCGATGGTTCGTCGAGGATGTACAGCACGCCGACCAGCGACGAGCCGATCTGCGTCGCCAACCGAATGCGCTGCGATTCCCCGCCGGAGAGCGTGGTCGCGCTGCGCGACAAGTTCAAATAGCCGAGGCCGACGTTCTTGAGAAATCCGAGCCGCGCGCGAATCTCTTTGAGGATCTGCTGCGAGATCTTCGCGTCACGCTCGTTGGGCCGGTACGCGGCGAAGAACGCTTCGGCGAGCTCGACCGACATCGTCGTGGTCTCGCTGATGTTCTTGTCGGCGACGGTGACGCCCAGCGCCTCGGGCTTGAGCCGCGCGCCCTTGCAGACTTTGCACTGCGACGCCGACATGAACTTCTCGATCTCTTCCTTCACGTACTCGGAAGAGGTCTCGCTGTAGCGGCGCTGCAGGTTGTTGCAGACGCCCTCGAACTGCGACTCGTACTCCCACTGGTGCCCGGAGCGTGATTCGTAGACGAACTTTTGCTTCTTGTCCGCGCCGTAGAGGATCGTCTCGACGACGTCCTCGGGCAGCTCTTCGACGGGCGTCGACGCCTTGCAGCGGCGCGAGCGCAACAGGCGCTCGACCTGCTGCATGTAGTACGGGTTGGTCGACGGATAGCGCCCGCTGCCCAGGTTCTTCGACCACGGCACGATCGCGCCGTCCTTGATCGACTTCGTGCGGTCGGGGATCACCTTCCACTCATCGATCTCGATCTTCTCGCCGAGCCCGCTGCACGCGGGGCACGCGCCGTATGGCGAGTTGAACGAGAACAGCCGCGGCTCGAGCTCCTGGAACGAGATCCCGCACGACGCGCACGCGAACGACTCGCTGAACGTCGCCTCGACCCACTGGTCCGACGGCTTCTCCGTCTGCGCGTTCGTCTTCGCTTGATAGAGCACGGTCACGATGCCCGTCGACAGCTTGAGCGTCGTCTCGATCGAGTCGACCAGCCGCGAGCGAACGTCGGGCTTGACGACGAGCCGGTCGACCACCACCTCGACGGTGTGCTTGCGCTTCTTGTCGAGTTCGATCTTCTCGCGCAGCTCGCGGATCTCGCCGTCGACGCGGACGCGCGCGAAGCCCTCCTTGCCGATCTCCTCGAACAGCTTGGTGTACTCGCCCTTGCGGCCGCGGATCACCGGCGCGAGCAGCTGGATGCGCGTGCCGTCGGGGAACGCGAGGATCTGGTCGACGATCTGCTCCGCGGTCTGCGAGCTGATCTCGCGCCCGCACTCGTAGCAGTGCGGCACGCCGACACGCGCGTAGAGCAGCCGCAGATAATCGTAGATCTCCGTGACCGTGCCGACCGTCGAGCGCGGGTTGCGCGAGGTCGACTTCTGGTCGATGGAGATCGCCGGCGACAAGCCTTCGATGTAGTCGACGTCGGGCTTCTCCATCTGCCCGAGAAACTGCCGCGCGTACGAGGAGAGCGACTCGACGTAGCGCCGCTGGCCCTCGGCGTAGATCGTGTCGAACGCGAGCGAGGACTTGCCCGACCCGGACAAGCCCGTCATCACGATGAGCTTGTTGCGAGGGAGCGTCAGGTCGATGTTTTTGAGGTTGTGCTCCCGCGCGCCCTTGATGACGATCGCATCGAGCGCGTGCGTGGTCGCGTCCGGCATACCTGGGCTAGAACCCGCGAGGAGAAGCGAACGGTTCCACGCAGCGCCCTCTCCGCGTGGAACGTTTCGCGAACGCGATCTGCTCTAGACGGGCTTGACGGGACCGGCGGCCGGGCCCGGCGGCGGGATGGTGCCCGCGACGCGCAGGTTGAGGTATTCGCCGACCACGACGAGCGTCGCGAATGCCACGACGATCTGGGTGAGGATTCCGGCGACGATCGGCCCGAGGAACGGCACGAAATGGAGCAGCGCGCCGACGATCGTCGCGACGAACGACATCGCGAAGATGATGACGCCGAGGATCAGCGTCGGCACGAAACGCGCCATCGTGATGCGGAACGACTCGAGGATCGATTCGAAGCCCGGCCGGTTGCCCACGATCGCGGCGGGAAACGCGTACAGCGTAAACAGATAGTACGCGAGAAACGCGATGCCGATGGTCGGGATCGACAGCACGACGGCGAAGCACGCCAGAACGATCAGCCCGACCGCCGTGATGATGATACGGCCGGCGTCTTCCTGGAACGCTGCGAATCCGTCGGCTAGGGTGGTGGTTCCCCGTTGCCACGCGGCACCGGCCATGCCGGTGGTAAACGCTTGGGTTGCGATGAAGGCGACGAGACCGACGAGCGCGAGCAGCAAGCTCGAACCAATCGTCGCCATCATGCCGCCCGCGTTGTAGACGGTGCTGCCGGACGCGGTCGTGTAGACGAGCGGCGCGGGCGTCATCAACACGCGCAAGATGCCCACGACGATGCCGATGACGACACCGGGGACGATGATGATCCAGTTTCGCGTCAGAAGCTCCCACGAGCGGGAGAAGACGCTTTCAATCGGTTGCGGCTGAGTCACGTCCCTTGCTTCGCCTTGCTGGTGGTCGCTTCCCTGGCGCCGTCCGGCAATTTGAGCGGCAGCACGTTCAGAACGTCCCCGATCGACGCCACGACCGCGTCCGGCTGGGGCGAGCCGGGCGGGATCGAGAGGCCGTGCACGTCGATCAGCACGGTGAACAGGCCCACCTCGTGCGCGCCGAGCACGTCGCGCGCGTACCGGTCGCCCACCATCGCCGTTCGAGCAGGCTCGCTGCCAAGCACGCGGCACGCGTGCCGGTACAGCTCCGGGTCGGGCTTGAGCATCCCGACCTCGTCGGCGATGAAGAACGCGTCCATCCGCTCGCGCAGCCCCAAGCGGTCGATCTTGTCGTGGTGCGTCGCAGCGAAACCGTTGGTTACCAGCCCAAGCTTGCAGCCGCGCTCGCGCAGCGCCGTCAGCACGTCCAGCGCGCCCGGCGCGAGCGCGAGGACGTCGGCGCGCGCTCGCACGTAGCCGTCCGCGCAGCGCACCGCCAGCGCGCGGTCGTCCAACCCCACCGTGCACAGCGCTTCGTGCCACATGCGCTCGCGCTCGTCTCCGATCGGGCGCGTCAGGTGCTCGGCGCTGAGCGCCGTCCAGAACGCCGTCGCGGCTCGCTCGTACGCTCCGGCGAGCGCCGGCGCGTCGATCCCGTGCTCGCGCGCGACGATCGCCGCAACGCTGCTCGCGGCGGCCCGGTACGCGGCCGTGTCGTCGTGCAGCGTGTCGTCCAGGTCGAACAAGACGGTGTCGATCGCGCGCATCGAGGACTGTCTATCGGAAAAAGGAGCCGGCCCCTCCGAGGAGAGGCCGGCTCGCCGGACCGTGTTCGCGCGCGAGGTTCAGCGCGACCGCGTTTACCTTACCTGAGCTGGCTCATCTTGTGGAACGCGTTTGCCGAGGAGCGCGATGAGCTGACCGAACGAGATTGCGCGCTGCGCGCGAAGCTCGACGTTTGGATCGCGCCCGCGCACACGGCGGCCGTGCCCGCGCACGTCGTGATGTTCGTAAACAGGAAGCCGTTGTTGGCTGTCGAGGTGTGGCCCGGGCCGCTCGTGCGCTGGTCGCAGTTGCCCTGGTAGTCCGCGAAGTTCAGGCACGTGTCCAAGTTGCCGGGATGGAACAGCACGTCGTTGACCGCCCGCGAGTACGGGTACGCCGCGCCGGGATCGCTCTCCGTGTCCAGCATGTAGTAGTCTTCCCACGAGCGGAACTGCGTTTGCGACACGCCCGACAGCACGCCGTCGACGTAGAACTTCACCACGTCGGCGTTCGGCTGGACGAACTGCATCGTCATGCCGATCTTGTGCGGCAGCGCGGGATCCACGTACTTGATCTCCCACGGCACGAAGTTCGCGCACTGGAAGCACGGCGCCGTCGTGCCCGGCGGATTGCCCGGCCACAGCCCTTCGACGTCGTTGGTGAACACGAGCAGCTTTTGATTGCTGCCCGAGTCCGTGGTGTGCCACAGACCGATGTACTGCATGCGCGCGCCCTGGTTGTTGAAGACGGGCGAGAGGCTCATGCCGAGCGCGGGCTGCCACGCGCCGGTCGCCGACGTGACGACGAACTCGACGCTGAAGAACGGCTGGCACGTCGGACCGCATTGGGCCGGCGTGGCGCCGGACGTGTCGGCGAGCGCGTTCGGATAACCGGCGACCGTCGGTGTCACGGGGCTCCCGAGACCGGAGTAGCAGCTTTGCGTGACGGAGTTGTCCACCTGCAGCGCTTTGGTAGGCGGCGTGCCCGGCCACGGCGCACTGGGGTAGCTCGACGTATTCACGACGTTGGCGTTGTAGTCGTTGTTGCTGCACGAGTTGGAGGTCCAGCCGTTCTGCCCGCGCACCGGGCCGTTGCTGTAGCTCGCGAACGTGATCGGACCCGTCATGTTGCTCGGGACCGTGACGCTGGCGCTCGCCGTCGAAACGCTCACGCTCCACGTGATCGTGCTCATGCCGTCGGAGAACGCGATCGTGCACGAGCCGGCGCCCTGCGCCGTTACGGTCGTCGATGCGGCATTCGCCGGTCCGCTCGGCGCGGATGCGGTCGCGACGCCCGCGCAGCTTCCGCTCGGCGTCGCCGTATAGATTGCGGTCGCGTTGTTCGTCTCGCTCAGGTTGACCTGCGCGGTCTGGCCGGCGGTGGTGAACGTCAGCGACGTTCCCGAACGGTACGGGCTCGCGGACGTCACGTACAGCGGCGAGATCGTCAGCGTCTCCGGCGTGACGTTGGTGCTGCTCACGTCGACCGCGACGCTGTAGCCCGGCGCGCTGCCGCCGTCGTAGCGCACGGCGACGGTGTCGGTCGAGTAGTTCAGCGCCGTGCTCGTGCCGCCCGTCGGCGTGCCGTTCTTCACGATCTGCACGTGGCCGCTGCCGCCAGTTTCGACGAGCTGCACGGCGATCGGGTTGGCGTACGGATCGTTCGCGCCCGCGGTGATCGGGTTGTTGTCGAAGTCGGACGGGTTCAGCACGAAGCCGAACGTGTGCACGGCGCCGTCCGCCGGCAGCGACGCGTGCGGGGCGAGGAAGCCCAGGGTGTTGATGATGCCGCTGATGTACATCGCCAGGTTGTTGGCTTGGCCGGCGTTGATGACGGCGGTCAGTGTTCCGGTGCCCAGCGCGTGCGCGCTCGCGAACGAATTGCTCACAGGGATGCCATCGTACGTCCTCGCGACGAAGTCGTCGTTGCCGGCGGGCGCGGGGACGTTGATGAAGCATGTGCGCGGGGTGCCGGTTTGGCCACCGCATGCCGACGAACCCGACGAGATGTCGGTGTCGGACTGGCCGATGATCGTGTTGCCGCCGTGCGCGTACACCTTGAAGTCGATGCCGTTGGTCGACGGCGAGACGAACTTCGGCCGGCGCACGCCGCTCGACGAGCCGCGGCCCGCCGTCGTGCCGCCGATGATGACGGCGATCTTCACCGATTCCGGGGCGCCCGCCGTCTTCACGGGCGTGTCGACGCGGGGCGTCGAGAGCGCGCCGCCGCCACCGCCGCAGCCGGCCAAAAATGCGGCCGCGATAACGGCCGTCAACGATCTCTTCACAACGTCATCCCTAGCGGCGCCGACCCCAAGAACGCGAGCGTACGCCGGGCGTCCAAGGCGATCGGTCGCAAAAAAAGGTGAGCAATTTTGCTCACCCCGTCCCGGGGCGGTTAGCAGGCCGAGACGATGCGACCTGGCGCAAAGCGGCTCGGTTTGTTCACGGGCGGTTAAGAATACGGTGGGTTGCTCAGCTTTGCTTTCCACTCGTCCGATATCGCGCGCTAAGCCCTCGGGGCTAGAACCGCACGAGGAACGACCGCAGCGCGAACGGGCCGAGGTCGAACACCAGATCCTCCTCGACGATCTCCGCCTCGCCGGCCACCGGGCGCTCCACGGCGTCCACCGCGGTCGCCGCGCGCATGCGGCCGCCGCAGCGCAGCGCGACGCGGTGCTGCTCGCCGTCGCACTCGCGCACGCGCACGACGACGCCGGTCGCATCGTCCGCCGGATACGTCGCGATGATCAGCACCGACGGGTTCTCGCACGTGAACAGCCGGACGCGCTCTTCTTCCACGTACGTGAGCCAGGCGTGCTCGAGCGCGGAGACCGACGCGCCGGACGTCGGCACGAACGCATACTCCAGCCGCTGCTCGCCGCGGTCCGCGAGCGGGTCGGGCCAGCACGGTGAGCGCAGCAGCGACGTCCCCAGGCGCACGCCGCCATCCTTGAGGCCCGCGCCGCTCCAGCCGTAGAGGTCCGGGCTGAACACGGCGAGGCCGTGCGTGCCGTCGTCGACGTGCGCCCAGCGCTGCGCCGGCACTTCGAACTTCGCGCGCTCCGCGCCGGTTTGCGGAAACGCCGTGCGCACGAGCGTGCCGTGCTGCTGGCCGTACCGCACGTCGCGCGCGTTCAGCGCGACGCGGTGCTCGGCGCGCAAAAGCACGTGGTCCTCGTGCCAGCTCGCGGCGATCTCGACGCGCAGCCACGGCTCGTCCTCGTGCAGCGCGATGCGCATCGTCAGCGCGGACGCCTTGCCGGCGCGCAAGCGCACCACGAGCGCGCCGTCCTCGAGCGCCGCGCCCGCGGGCCGGACGCGCACCGGCTTGCGCGCGTAGTCCGCATCGAGGTTCCACGCGTCCCACGTTTTCGGCGTGTCCGCATACGCCGCGATGCCGTTGGCGACCGCGACGAGGTTGGGGCCTTCCGCGCCCGCGAGCTCCACGATCGTGCCGTCGGCGCGTGCGCGAGCGCGCAAGTACTGGTTCGCGAACACCCAGCCGTCGTCGTCGCGCGCCGGCTCGATCGCGTGCGGCGGGATGAAGCGCAGGTCGCTGCGCGGCAGCACGGACGCAGCCGCTTCTGCGACGCGCGCGGCGATCGCGAAAGCGCGGTCGTACTCGGCGTGCACGTCGGTGTACACGGCGCCGACCGCCGTGCCGGGGAGCACGTCGTGGAACTGCGCGCGCAGCACGATCCGCCACGCGCTGCGCAGATCCTCGCCGAGCGAGCGCCGTACCGTCTCCGGCGCGCGGACGGCGATGCACCACGCCGCGAGCTCTTCGGCTTGCGCGAGCGCGCGCTCGAGCGCCGCATTGCGCGACTTGACGTCGTGGTGCGTGGTGTACGTGCCGCGGTGCGTCTCCAGGTACAGCTCGCCGCGGTGCTCCGGCAGCGCGCTCGCCGCGACGTCGTGCTCGAACCAGTCCGACATGCGCGTCCAGCCGCGCGAGCCGTCGCCGACGCGCGCGAGATCCGCGTCGGTCGCGCCGCCGCCGCCGTCGCCGTAGCCTACGACGAGCACTTCGCCGCGCTCGCGCGCGGCAGCGAGCCGCTTGTCGTTCAAATCGCCGTCGTAGCTGTCGATCACCGCGGCGGTCAGCGACGAGCCGTCGTCGGACGTCCAGCGAAAGCGCGGATGGGGCCAGCGCGTCGTGTCGTTCCACTGCAGCTTGGTGGTCGCGAAGTACGGCACGCCGGCGTGCGCCGCCAGCGCCGGGAACGTCGCCGGAAACCCGAACGTGTCCGGCAGCCACGCGACGGTCGGAACGACGCCGAGGTTGTCGCGCGTCCAGCGGATCCCGTGCGCGAACTGGCGCAGGACCGACTCGCCGCTGGGCGCGTGCAGATCGGCTTCGACCCACATCGTCGCGACGCTCGCGTCCCACGCGCCGCCGGCGTGCGCGCGGACGCGTTCGCCGAGATCGCGGTCGGCGTGAAACGCCCACGTGTAGAGCTGCGGCTGGCTTTGCGCGAACACGAAGCGCGGATCGTTCTCGATCTCGCGCAGCGCGGTCGCGAACGTGCGCAGCGCTTTGCGGTGCGTGGCGTCGTACGTCCACAGCCACGCGACGTCGAGGTGCGCGTGCCCCACCAGCGGCACGTCGATGGCCGCGCCGGGCACGCTTTCGTCGCGCACGCCGACCTCCAGATGCATGTGCGCTTTTTGCGACGCGCGCGCGAGCATCAGCCGCCAGCGCATGCCGTCGCCCGCGGGAAGCCCTGCGACCGGCAGCGAGCGGCGCTCCACTTCGAGCTGGATCGCATGCGTGCCCGGCAGCGGCGGCAGGTCGATCGCGCCGTGCTTGCCGTCGAACGCGCCGCGCACCGTGCCGTCGATGCGCAGTAGCGCGCCGGTGCGCGTCGGATAGCGCAGCCGCAGCGGGCCGTCGGGGAAAGTTGCGTGCGCGACGAGCGTGACGGTCGCCTCGTCCGCGCCGCGCTGGACGAGGCGAACGCGCATCAGAGCGTGGCGGTCAGCCGGTCGTTCGCGCTCGTACAGTTCGCGCGCGGAGCGTTCTTCGAGTCGAGCACGTAGCGAAACTCGACGACGAACGGCGCGCGGCCGCGGTCGTGCACGAGCTGCACGCGAAAAGCCGCGGCATAGTTCTCGTTCGCCGGCAGCGGCGGGATCGGCTGCGTGCCGATCACGACGCCGTCGCGCACGAGCGCGAGGTGCTGGCGCGTGAAGTCCGGCTGCGGCGACGTGCCGCGATTGGTGACGTCCACCGTGACGACGTAGTTGTCGAACACCTTGTCCGCGGCGCGCACGATCCGCAGCCGCGGGTTCGCGACCAGCAGATCGGACGGGCACGGCGTAGGCGCGGCAGTAGCCGCGTACGCGACGAGCAAGGGGAGCATCGGCTCCTCGTTGGCGTGCGGGCGCGCTCGCACCCGCTCGCACCCGCTCGCACCCGCTCGGCGCGCTACCACGCGGTGCAGAGCGCCTCCTTGGTCAGCCGGTCTCGCCGTCGTAGTAGTCGAGCTGCGGATGATCGCGCACCAGCGTGCCGGTCGCTTCGACCACGAACTTGCGCGAGTCGGGATAGAAGCACGCGTCGCCGGGATCGGTATTCGCGATCAGCAGCACGAGCGCTTCCTCGTCCGCGTCATTGAAGATCGTGTGCGCGCCGCTCGCATTCGTCGCGAACGCGACGCAGTCGCCCGGCCGCAGAACGAACGTGCCGCGCGGCGTGCGCAGCGTCGGCGTCCCGCGCATCACCACGAACAGCTCTTCCTCGCGCGTGTGCCAGTGGTACGGGCAGAATTTCTCGCCTTTCGCAAGCCGCGCCGCACCGTAGCCGAGCTTCTCCGCGCCGATGGTGCGACCCGCATCAGCCCACGTCGCGGTGTACGGCGCGGGGTCGTCCGGTGAGTTCGCGTACGGCAGCTCGTCGAACAGGTTGACACGGTTGACGAACACGCCGTCGCGCGCGTCGATCATCGCGCCGATCGCGTCGTGCGCGTTGCCGAACACGCACGCGCCGTCCCCGACGAGTAGGTGGTCGATCGAGTACCTGCGCAGCGTGCGCGCCGACAGCACGGCGCGTTCGGGATCGGCGAGCTTCGCGTCGGGCATGAGCGTGAGCGCGCCCGCGGGCGTGCCCCACAGCGCGTCGCCGACGATCGCGGTGCGGCGCGCCTTTTCGTAGAGCGCGATCTCGCCTGCGGTCTTGAAGCCGTCGAGCCCCACGACGGTCCAGCCGAACACGATCTCGCCGGGCACGACGGTGCGGTCGACGCGGTGCTTCAGCAGCGGCGCGTCGAGCGCGCTTGCGATGACTTGCGCGCCCGTCGCCGCGGCGACGCTTTCCGTGGAGCGCTCGTGATCGCGGTTGGTGACGAGCACCGCCGCCACGCCGCGCTCGCGCAATTCCGCGAGCGTCTCGTCGTCGGGGTCGATGGGATCGACGACGAGATTGCCCTCCGGCGTCTCGACGAAGAAGCCGTTGAAGTCGAGCCCGCGATCGGGCTGCCAGCGCGACCAGGACCACACGCCGGGGACGATCGTTTTCCGCATCCCCGACTGTCCGCCGCAGCGCGGCGGCATCCCCTTCCGCCGTGCGGCTATGCCGCGCGCCGTGCTCGGGCCCGGCCGAGCCAGCCGAAAAGCCGCCCATCGATCACTGCGAGCCCGGCGAACACGGCGACCATCCCCGCGACGCTGCTCGGCGCGAGCCGTTCGCGCAGCGCGAACGTTCCCAGCAGCAGCGCGCTGACCGGGACGAGGAACGTCACCGACGCGGCGCTGGTCGCGCCCGCGACGGCGATGAGACGAAAATACAGCACGTACGCGAGCGCGGTGCTGGGGATCGCGAGCCCCAGCCACGCGGCCCACACGCCGAGCGGCAGCGCCGGCAGCAGCGCCCACGGCCGGTCGAAGCCGGCGACGAGCGGCAGCGCCATGACGGTGGACGCGCAGAGCTGACCGGTGGAGAGCACGAGCGGGTCGATGCCGAGCGCGCCGAAACGGCGCGCGTAGATGGCGCCGCACGCATAGACGACCGCGGCCGCGACGCACGCGAGCTGCGCGACCGCCGCCGCGCTGAAGCCGTGCAGCGCGCTGGGCCCCATCATGATCGCGACGCCGCCCAAGCCGATCGCGATTCCGGCGACCTTCGGCGCGGTCAGCCGCTCGTCGCGCGTCACCGCGTGCGCGATGAGCGCGGTGAACAGCGGCGTCGTCGCGTTGTAGATCGCCGCGAGCCCGCTGACGATGTGCGTCTCGCCGAAGGCGATGAGGCTGAACGGGATCACGTTGTTGAGCGCGCCGGTCACGGCGAACGCGCCCCACATCCAAGGCGACCCCGGCAGCCGCCGGCCGGTGGCGAACAGCACCGGCAGCAGCACCGCGGCCGCGACCGCGACCCGCACGAACGCGATCGTGAACGGCGGCACGCCCGCATCGTCGAGGATCTTGTAGAAAAAGAACGCCGCCCCCCACAGCACGGAGAGCGCAAGTAAGGAGGCCCACTCGGCGGGCCCCATGGAGCGCACGGACGGCATCGCAGCTACGATAGCCGATCGAAGCGCCCGCGTCACGCCGCGGGTTGCGCTTTCATCCTTGGCTGCGGGATCACACACGGCGGACTTGAGGTCGTTCGCCCCGTAAGTCGCTGCAATGACGACGTGGCCTGCTCGTACGATCAAACCGCCTGCGCTTCGGCCTGGGGACCGCGTTGCCGTGGTGACGCCGTCGTGGGGTGGGCCCGGTGCGCAGCCCGAGCGGTACGCGCGCGGGCGCCGCGTGCTCGAAGAGACGTTCGGGTTCGAGGTCGTCGAGATGCCGCATGCGCTCGACGATCTGGAGTCGGTGTCGCGCAATCCGCGCTCGCGCGCCGACGATCTCAACGCGGCGTTTCGCGATCCGTCGGTGCGCGCGATCATCGCGTCGATCGGCGGCGAAGACTCCGTGCGCGTGCTGCCTTTTCTCGATCTCGACGCGATCGCCGCGAATCCGAAGATCTATTTGGGTTATTCCGATTCGACCTCGATCCACTTCGCTATCCGCCAAGCCGGCATCACGTCGTTTTACGGGCCCACCGTCATGGCGGGGTTTGCGGAGAACGTCGAGCCCTTCGCGTACATGGTCGACGCCGTGCGCCGGACGCTGTTCGAGGCCGCACCAGTCGGCGTCGTCGAACCGAACCGCGCCGGCTGGACCGACGAACATCTGGAGTGGAGCGATCCGTCGCTGCGCGACCGGCGGCGCGCGCTGAAGCCATCGACCGGCCCGCGAACGCTGCAAGGGCGCGGCATCGTGCGCGGGCCGCTGATCGGCGGTTGCGCGGAGGTGCTCGAGATGCTGAAAGGCACGCCGTGGTGGCCGCCGCTCGAGCTGTGGCGCGGTGCGATCTTCTTCTACGAAACGTCGGAAGAAGCGCCCAAGCCGGACATCGTGCTGCGCTGGCTGCGCAACTTCGCGTCGCAGGGCATCCTGCAGGTGCTCAACGGCATCATCGTCGGCCGGCCGTGCGGCGTCGATCCGGATCAGCTGCGCGCGTACGACGCTGCGACGGTGCGCGCGCTCGACGACGAAGGCCTCATCGATCTGCCCGTGCTCGCGAACATGGACTTCGGCCACACCGACCCGATCTTCACGCTGCCGTACGGCGTGGAAGCCGAACTGGACTGCGACGCGACGACTTTGACGCTCACCGAAAGCGGCGTCTCGCCGCGTTGATTTGCCACCGTGAACGCCGGTGTCACCCTGAGCTTGTCGAATGGTGCGCCACGAGGCCGTGGCCGAGAAATTGACCCACGTCACGTTATCCGAGCGCGAAACACAGCGGTATGTGAGGCGCGTTGGGTAGGTTGATGACCGGAGGAACGATCACGATGACCAAACGCCGCCTTGCTTGTTTCAGCCTCGCCGCGGCGCTCGCGACGAGCGCGATGCCGGCGCCCGCGCTCGCCGACGGCGCCGCCAGCACCCGCAACATCATCATCGGCGGCGCCGCCGCGGCTTTGCTGATCATCAACCACAACCGCAAAGTCCACGAGAAGTACGCCGAGAAAGATCGGGCGATCGCACGCCAGCAGGCGCGCGCGTACGACGCCGAGGCCGCGTACCAGTCGGAACGCCAAGCTTACGCGCACGAAGCGGCGCTGGTCGCATCCTACAAGCGGGAAGTCGCGATGCAGCACCAGGAGGTGGTGCGCCTGCGCCATCAGATCGCGATGAGCCGCCGCGCGCCGCGCAACGTGGCCGCGACGCAACCGCAGCCGCAGCCCGCGTTCCATCCGCTCGTCGCCGCCGCGAGCTACCATCCCGATCGCGGAGCGACGCGCATCGCGAACGTTTCGAACGGCTCGTACGGCTGGGGCGCGCTCTGACCCGGTGAGGATCAACGTCGCGGCCGCCGCGATCGCGCTTGCGGTCGCCGCGGTCGCGTGCGCGCAGCCGCACGACGATCCGATGGCGCTCGCGGACCAGACGACCCGCGGCGTGTACAACGCCGACTACGACGCGACGACGGCTCGCTTCGACGACGCGCTCAAGACCGAGGTCACCCGCGCGTCGATCGGCCAGCTGTCCGATCAGATGCACGCGCTGGGCGCATACCGCGGCCTCAAGCAGACGTCGGCCGACCCGGACAAGGGCCGCTATAACTACGAAGCGGCGTTCGACAAAGGAACGCTGCTCGTGGAGCTGCGCATCGACCCCAACCAGAAGATCGGCGCGTACCGGATCGTCCCCCAGCCGAACAGCACGCCGCCGCCGGGCTAGGTGCCTTCTCGGGCGCCGCAGCGCTCGGCGCGCCGCCGCGGCCATTTCGCGAAATCTTGGCGAAGTGAGCCGCCCGGCAGGAGAGGCGATCGTTCGTCGCCCATGCAACGACCTTCGAGCCGGGGCCGCTTCGTCATTGGCCCGGTTTTTCGTTTCCACGGAGCCGAGCACATGGACCAGCAGCAGCCCGAGAACCGCCCGCCCAACGCGCCGATCGTACCGAACATCGATCTGGCGAAGCCCGCATACGATACGCCGCAGCAGCAGTGGCAACAACCGGATGTGTCCGCGCAGCAGCCGCAAGCGCCGTGGCAGCAGCCGCAGCAGCCGCCGCCGTGGCAGCAGCCGCAGCCGCCGCCGCACCAGCAGCCATATCCGCAACCGCCGCCGCCGTACGGGTATCAGCCGCAGCCGATCTACATCACGCAGCAGGTGCAAACCGCGTCCGCCGGCGTGGCGGCCGCGCCGCCGAAGAGCATGGCCGTCGCGCTGCTGCTGACGTTCTTCTTCGGTCCGCTCGGGCTGTTCTACGTGTCCGTGACGGGCGGGATCGTCATGCTGATCGTCTCGTTCATCGTCGCGATCGTCACCTTGGGTTTCGGCCTCTTCATCACCGGCCCGATCTGCATGGTGTGGGCCGCGATCGCGACCAACACGCGCAACGAGCAAGCCCGCATCGGCGCGCAGCACTTCACGCAGAACTCGCGCTGACCGTTACCGCCTCGCCGCGCCGCGCGTAGCGAGGTTCGCGTGCACGAGGTCGGTCACGAACATGTGGCCGGGCTCGTGCGTGATCGCGAACGGCAGCTTGCTCGCGACGATCACGCTCTGCGGCGTGACGCCGCAGCCCCAGAACACGGGCACGTCGCCCGGTTCCATCACCGGCGCGTCGCCGTAGTCGGGGTGCGCGAGGTCGTCGATCCCGAGCTGCGCCGGATCGCCCCACGCGATCGGCTCGCCGTGCGCCAAGCGGTACGGCCGCGTCACGTCACGCACGCGCTCGACGTCGTTCGCGCGGTACGGGCGCATGCTCACGACGAGAAAGCCGCGCAACCGCCCGGCCGCCGCGAGCGCGACGCGCGTGCGGTACATCGGCACGTTGCGGTCGAGCGCGTAGTGGCGCGGCGTCAGCCCGACCTCGACGAGTGCGTGGTCGAACGTGAACGAACAGCCGATCAGGAACGCGACGAGATCGCCCGACCACAGCGCGCGCACGTCGCGCGGCTGCTCCGAGAGCGCGCCGTCGCGCCACACGCGGTAACGGCCGAGGTCGGCGCGGATGTCGGCGCCGCGCGCGCACTGCGGCTCGAACGCGCCCGCCGGCAGTTGCTCGACGAGCGGGCACGGCACGGGATTGCGCGCGCACAAGTCGGCGAGCTCGTCGGCGTAGCCGCGCGGCACGATGACGAGGTTCGCCTGCACGTGATCGGGCGCGAGCCGCTCCGTCGGACCGGCGATCGTGCCCGCGCGCACCGCGGCACGCACTTCGGCCGCCGTCATTCGGCCGCTCCGATCCCGTCGGCGCGGTCGCGCGCGCGCGCGGCCGGATCGCGCTTGGCGGGATCGCCGTAGCCGCCGCCGCCGGCGGTGCGCACGATGATGGCGTCGCCCGGTTCCATCGTCACGCTCGTCTTCGCGGGAAGATCGCTCATCGCGCCGCCGCGCTTGACGAGCACGTGCGCGCCGGTCGCCGCGTCCTTGCCGCCGTCGGTGCCGCGCGGGCGCACCGCGTGGCGCTCGGCGAGCAGCGACGCCGTCGCCGTGCCGTCGCGCAGCGCGAACGCGCGCACCAAGCCGGATCCACCGCGGAACTCGCCGTCGCCCGCGCTGGACTCGGCGAACTCGTACGCGGTGATCAGCATCGGCATCTGCCGTTCGATGGCTTCGATCGGAGTGTTCAGCGTGTTCGTCATGTGCGCGTGGATGCCGTCGATGCCGTCGGCGTGCGGGCGCGCGCCCATGCCGCAGCCGTTGGTCTCGTAGAACGCCCACGACTTTCCGTCGCCGTCCAGGCCGCCGATCATCACGTTGTTCATCGATCCCCCGCTCTGCGCCGGCACGCGCCCCGGCGCGAGCTTCGCGAGCGCGCCGAGGACGAGGTCGGCGTTGCGCATCGACGTCTCGACGTTTCCCGCACTCACCGGCGCGGGCCGGTGCGGGTTGAGCAGCGTGCCTTCGGGGACGTGCACGCTGATCGGCGCGAACGAGCCGTCGTTCATCGGGATGCGCGGATCGGTCACGGCGCGCACGGCGTAGTACACGCCGGACAGCGTCACGCCGTACACGGCGTTGAGCGGCATGGGCCGCTGCGGCGCGGTCCCGGTGTAGTCGAGCGCGAGCGTGTCGCCGCGCTTCTCGAGCCGCACGCGCAGCACGATGGTTGGCTCGCCGCGCTCGTCCTCCATGACGTCTTCGTGCTCGACGACGCCGTCGGGCAGCGCGCGCAGCGCGGCGCGCGTGCGGCGCTCGCCGTCGGCGATCGCTTTGTCGAGCGCGGCTTCCACGACCTCGATGCCGTGGCGCTCGACGAGCTCGAGGAAGCGCCGTTCGCCGACATGGTTGCCCGCGATCTGGGCGCGCAAGTCGCCGGCGCGCGCTTCGGGCGTGCGCGAGTTCGCGCGCAGCAGGTCGACGGTTTCGTCGACCACGTGGTCCGCGCGCACGAGCAGCATCGGCGCGATCACGGCGCCTTCGGCGAACAGATCGCGCGCGTCGGGCGGCATCGAGCCCGGCACCGAGCCGCCGACGTCGGTGTGGTGCGCCTTGTTCGCCGCGTACCCCACGTGGCGGTCGTGGTGGTAGATCGCGCGGATCACGGTGACGTCGTTGAGATGCGTGCCGGAAAGGTACGGGTCGTTCACGACGATCATGTCGCCGTGCGCGAGCGGGCGGCCGCGCTCGACGAGCCACGCCAGCGTGCGGCGCAAGCCCCACGGCAGCGAGCCGAGGTGCACGGGGATGTGCTCGGCCTGGGCGACCAGCCGCGCGCGCGTGTCGAACAGCGCGCACGAGTGGTCGAGCCGTTCCTTGATGTTCGGCGAGTACGCCGCGTCGCGCACCGCGATGCCCATCTCCTCGCTGGCGTAGACGAGCGCGGACGCGACGAGCTCGGCGGTGATGGGATCGAGAACGGAGATCATCGCGCGTGCTCCAACACGAGGTTGCCGAACCCGTCGGCGCGCGCGCTCCACGCGGGCGCGACGTACGTCGTCGCATCATACTGTTCCACGACGGCGGGTCCGTCGAACGCGTCGCCGGGGCGCAGCAGCGCGCGGTCGTACACGGGCGTCTCGGCGAACGCCGCGCCGTCGAAGACGTCGCGCCGCTCGCGCACGGCGCGCGGCTCGGGCGCGCGGCGCGCCGGTGCGGCGGCCGCGATGAGGCGCGGCTTGGGCGTGGTGCCGATCGCGATCACGCGCGCGGTGACGATCTCGACGGGATCCTGGCGCGCCGCGTAGCCGTAGCGCTGCTCGTGGCGCTGGTGGAACGTCTCGACGGCTTCGTCGAGCGAGCGCGGAGCGCCGACGACCAGCTCCGTCGATTGGCCGACGTAGCG
This sequence comes from Candidatus Elarobacter sp., assembly GCA_036403315.1. GTDB lineage: Bacteria > Vulcanimicrobiota > Vulcanimicrobiia > Vulcanimicrobiales > Vulcanimicrobiaceae > Vulcanimicrobium. Next base: position 20,494 of record DASWRD010000059.1, on the reverse strand, counting down.
CAGATCGAGCTCGCGCAGGAAGCTGCGGTCGGCTTTTGCGACACCCTGCTCGCCGAGTGCGACGTCGCCTTCGCGCGCGAGCGCGTCGAACAGCTTCCGCGAGCGCGTCCACGTGTCGGCGTCGGCGGGCGCGACGAGCGAGTGCACCGCGGTGACGCGCACGTCCGCCGCGAGCAAGCCGTACGCGGAGAACACGCCGGGATACAACGGCACGACGACGCGCGAGACGCCGATGTCCGCGGCGACGGCGCACGCGTGCAGCGGTCCGCCGCCGCCGAACGCGAGCAGCGTGAAATCGCGGGGATCGTAACCGCGCTCCACCGACACGATGCGCAGGACCTTCGCCATCTCGGCATCGACGAGCGCGACGATGCCCGCGGCGGCGCGGTCGACGTCGCCGCCGACGGGCGCCGCGACGGACGCAACGGCGGCGCGCGAGCGGTCGGCGTCGATGGGAAACGCGCCGCCGAGCAGTGCGCGCGGATTCGAACGCCGCAGCACGACGTTCGCGTCGGTGACCGTGGGGCGGTCGCCGATACCGTAGCACGCGGGCCCCGGATCGGCCCCGGCGGAGAGCGGGCCGACGCGCAGCGCGCCGGCACCGTCGATCCACGCGATGGTCCCGCCGCCGGCACTGACTTCGGCGAGATCGACGAAAGGAAAGCGCACGGGGTAGCCGCTGCCTTTGACGGAGCGCCCGCTGTGCGTGGACCCCGCCGCTTCGAACGACGCGCTGATCTCGGGCACGCCGCCGAACACCGTGCCGGCCTTCGCGGTGGTGCCGCCCATGTCGAACGACAAGACGTTTGCGATCCCGAGCGCGCGCCCGACGTAGGCCGCGCCGATGACGCCGCTCGCGGGCCCGCTTTCGATCAGCGTCGCAGGCCGGTTCGAAGCGGATTTCAAGGCGGCCATGCCGCCGTCGGAGCGCATCACGAAGATCGGCGCCTGCACGCCGGCCGCGCGCACGCCGCGTGCGACACGGTCGAGATACGCCTGCACGATCGGCGCGAGCGCCGCGTTGAGCACGGTCGTGGAAAACCGCTCGTATTCGCGGTACTGCGGGTCGATCTCCGACGACAGCGACACCTCGACGTCCGGAATCGCGGCCCGGAGTGCGTCGCCGATGACGCGCTCGTGCGCGCCGTCGACGTCGGCATGCAGCAAGCCCACCGCGACGGCAGTGATGCCGCGCTCGCGAACGGTGGCGACGGCGGCATCGACGCTCGCGGTGTCGAGCGCGACGAGCACGCCGCCTTCGTGCGTGCGCCGCTCGCGCACCACGAGCCGGTCCTCGCGCCGCGCGAGGGGCTTCGGCCGCGTGACGTTGAGGTCGTAGATCGCACTGCGGTTCTGACGCCCGATCTCGAGGACGTCGCGAAACCCCTCGGTGGTGATGAACGCAACGCGCGGTAAATCGAGGTGCACCTGCCCGAGCAGCGCGTTCGTCGCAATGGTGCTGGCGTGCGCGACGAGCGCGATCTCGTTCGCGCAGACTTCTTCGAGCACGGCGCGCAGCGCGTCGAGCAGGCCTTCCTCGGGCGCGCGCGGCGTCGACGACACCTTGTGCCGAATCAGCCGGCCGTCGTCGGCGAGGGCGACGAGATCGGTGAACGTGCCGCCGATGTCGACGCCGACGCGCCAGCTCACGAGCGAGCGGTTCTCCCGACCGAACCGAGCGCGAAGCCGGTGAGCGCGAGCGCGCTCTCGACGATGACGACGAGCGGCACGACCACGGCAGCCACCAAGAGCGGGGTGGCCGGAGCACCGCCGAGCGCCACTGCGACGCGTTCGCCCACGATCCCGTCGATGAGCGCGGTTGCCGCCGCCGCGATCAGAACCTCTCGCAACGCAAAGTCGCGGCGCCGCAGCACAAAGCCGATCGCGGTATAGACGAGGATCTGCACGATCATGAACCACGCGTACGGGATCCCCGCGGACCGGGCGATGAGCGATTCGACGGCGTCCACCGCGACGATGATGATGCCCAGGCCGAGAATGACTCGATCATGCGGCACCGATGCCGAGGAACGCTTCTTGCACGAGCGGGTCTCCGGTCATCTTCCGGAAATGTCGTTTCTCTCGGCGGCGAGCGGGCATGCGGACCTCCTTATATTCGATGCGGTGGCGTGCGGCGCCGAGGAGCGCTCGTGCCCCCCGTTCGTTGATGAGGCGCACGGCCTTGCCAGGGGCGATGAAAAGGGTGCGGAAGCATGCTCGACCATGGCGACCGATACCTTGCCGTCCAAGGCGCCGCGCCCGCCCGGCAGCACCGGGCTCCCCGGCGTCGGCGAAACGCTCGCGTTCGTGAAAAACCCGTTCGCGTTCATCAGGGAGCGGCGCATCCGCTACGGGCGCGTGTTTCGCACGAGCCTGCTCGGGCATTCGATGGTCATCCTGATGGGACCGGAGCCGCTCGAAGCGTTCTACGATGCGGCGAACGTGATGCGCGAGGGTGCCAATCCCGCAAACATTCAAACGCTGTTCGGCGGGACCGGCGTGATCAACGGCCTCGACGGCGACGCGCACGCCGCGCGCAAGCACTCGGTGAGCGCCGCGCTGTCGCCCGACGCGATCGCAACGTACGTCCCGACGATGACGCGCTTCGTGGACGCGGCGTTCGCGCGCTGGGCGAACGCCGGCGAGATCGTCTGGAACGAAGAGCTCAAACGCCTCGTGATCGAGACGCTGGGCGCCGTGCTCGCGAGCATCGAGTCGGAAGCCGATCTCGCCGCGCTGGTGAAACGCTGCGAGGCCATCGCCGCGGCGTTCATCGCGCTGCCGATCCCGCTGCCGGGCACGGCTTACACAAAAGGCGTTCGCGCGAAAGACGAGTCGATCGCGTACTATCGCGAGCTCGTGCGCGCGCACCGCGCCGGAGCGTACGACGACGGCCTCGCGCGCCTCCTCGCCGCGCGCAACGCCGACGGCACCGCTATCGGCGACGTCGAAGCGGCCGGCGAGCTGAACCACCTCTTTCTCGCCGGCTTCATCGTGTTCGGGCAGTTCGCCGCGACGATCGTGGAGCTCACGAAGAATCAGGAGCTCCGCGAGCGCCTCGCCGCAGAAACGGCGGCGATACCCGATACGCCTACCGCGCGCGACCTCGCCGGCAACGCGTATTTGATGCAGTTCGTCGACGAGGTGCGGCGACTGACGCCGATCGTGCCGGTCGTGATCGGCAAAGCGCGGCGCGCGTTCGTCGTCGACGGATTCGAGATCCCCGCGGGCTGGGGCGTCGCCGCCGCAGTGTGGCACCACGACCGCGAAGCGGCGTCGTTCCGGGAGCCCGAACGGTTCGACCCCGATCGTTTCGGCGAGCGAGCGGAGCACGCCGCGCATCCGTACGCGTACGCACCGCAAGGCTCGGGTCCGCCGGAGGGCCACCGCTGTCCGGGCTTTGATCTCACCACGATGTTCATGGCGCTCTTCGCGGCGCGGCTCGTGCGCGGCTACAGCTGGGTGCTGCCGGAGCAAGACCTCACGCCGAACTGGGGACTCGTGCCGCCGGTGCCGCGCGAAGGGCTGCGCGCGGTCGTCAGGTCGCGATGACCAGCACGCACTCCGGCGAGTCGCGCAGCTTCGCGCCGAAAGGCGCGACCGTATTCGACGACGCGTCGAACGTGTAGAGCTGCTGCTGCGCGCGGCTGCCGAACAGCAGCGTGCCGTCCGGCGTGAACGCGAGCCCCGATAGATCTTTCAGCGCATCGCTCGCGCCGTTCGTCGCGCCGCTGACGACGAGCTCGAGCTTCTCCGATGCCGGGTCGTACGCGAAGATCGCGTCGTTCTTCGGGCTGCCGACGTACACGCGGCCGTCCGTGGGGCTCACGGCGATGCCGACCGGTTTGTCGAGCGCGTTCGGGTTCGCCGACGTATCGGCCGCCGCATCGATCCAGCCGTGAAACGTGCCGCTCTTGTGACCGTAGCTGCCGACGCGGTCCTTCGCCTGGTCGGCGACGTAGAGCCGCTTTCCGGCGAACGCGATCCCGCGCACGGAATGCCGCGCCTGCTTTTTCGCCGGCAGCGCTTCGTCGGACGCTTCGGGCGGATCGTCATCCGTCGCCGCGGTCTTCGCGACGAACCCGAGCGCCGACAGACCGCCCTGATCGGGATCGACCGCCGGCGGCGTCTGTTTGCGGACCTTCACCGGGTCCGCGGATGCGACGAACGTGCCGCCGTAGTACTCGCCTTTCGGGTGCAGCTTCGCAAGATACGACGCGACCGGCAGCTTCTTCGCGCTCGGCATCTTCTTGCCCGAGAGCACGTAGCCCGACACGACGTTGGTGTCTTGGCTCGACACGAACAGGTTGTCGCCATCGAACGCAAGACCGTACGGGTGCAGCAGCGCGCGCGACGTCGCGGGCGTCATGAGCGTGCCGAGAAAGTCGCGCGAAAAACCGTCCGGGTTGACGGTCGCCGAGAATACGTCGACGGCCGACGCTTTCTTGTACGCGTTCGCCACGTAAAGGCGCCCGCGCGCGTCGACCGCGAGGCCGCGCAGCTCGTCGAACGGCCCGCCGCCGCTCAGCACGTCGCCGAGATACGACGCGTCCGCCGCGTACGCGCCGACGTTCTGGATCTTCTCGCCGGTCTCGCCGGAGAAGCTGACGTAGACCTGGTACGAGCTCGCCATGGGACTGTCGTCGCGGAAAGATCGCGGCCGTCCTCCTCGACCGACGGCGCGCTGCTCGCGCAGCCCTCGCCGGCCGGCTCGGCGCGCGTTCAAATAGACCACTCCCACGCGTTCCAGTTCTCCACGATGCCGTTGGGGCGGAAGCCCTTGAGGTCGGTGTTGACCGCTTCGATCTGACGCGGCCACCAGAGGTACACGAAGGGCGCGTCGCGCGCGAGAAGCTTCTCGATCGTCGAGTAGGCGCGCTTGCGCGTCGCGCGGTCGTAGTGCGACAGCGCATCGTGCTGGGCGGCGTCCATCGCGCGGTTGCAGTACCGCGACCAGTTGAAGCCGCGCGGTGCCGACTCGGCGCACAGGAGCTGCGTCGAGTTGTCCGGATCGGTGCCCGAATACCAGGTCTGCAGGCTCGCCTCGAACTTGCCGTCCGCGAGAATGCCGGAACCGGGCGGGCCGTAGAGCTTCGACGTGGTGTAGCCCTTGAGATCCACCTCGATGCCGGCGTCCTTGAGCATCGACGCGACGAGCACGCTGCGGCTGCGGTCCGTCGCGCTGTCGCTGCGGAACGCGAGACTCAGCGACAGGCGCCGGCCTTCCTTGACGCGCGCACCGTCCGGCGCCGCGTGCCAGCCCGCCGCATCGAACAGCGCGCGCGCCGCCGGCAGATCGCGCGCCGACGTCCCCGCGTGCGGATCGTGCGCCCAGAGCTGCGGCGGAAGGTCTTCCGTCGCTGCGACGGTCGTGCCGTACGTCGCCTCGCGCACCAGCAGCGGCTTGTCGATCGCGAGCCCGACGGCGCGCCGGACGCGCGCGTCGTCGAACGGCGGCGCTTTGGTGTTGAAGATGATCCCGTCGTTCGCGTTGAGCGAGACGAGCCGCACGTCGACGCCCTCGATCGCTTTGAGCTGCGGGTACACGCGCGGCGTCGCGACGGCGAACCAGTCGAGCTCGTGCGCGCGGAGCTGGTTCGCGAGCGTATTCTCGTCCGGCACGAAGTGCAGCACGATGCGCCGCAGCTTCGGCTTGCCCAGGAATAGCCGTCGTTCGCGACGTAGTCCATGCGGTCGCCGCGCACCCAGCGCACGATCTTGAACGGGCCCGTCCCCACGGGCAGCGTGTTGAACGGTACGCGGTTGAGGTCCGGATACTTGTCGAGCAGGTGCGCCGGCAGGATGAAGTACGGCGCATCGCTGTGCGCGAAGAACGTGTGCACGGCGGGCGCGAACGGGCGCTTGAGCTTGAACACCACGGTGTACGCGTCGGGCGTGTCGACGCGCGCGATCACGTCCCACCCGTGCCGCGTCGTGACGTTGGTCTTCGGGTTCATGATCGCGCGATACGTGAACTGCACGTCGCCGCTGGTGAACGGCGCGCCGTCCTGCCAGCGCACGCCGTGCCGCAGGTGATACGTGATCGTCAAGCCGTCGCGCCCGATCCCGCCGTTCTCGAGCGTCGGTACCGCCGCCGCGAGCACCGGGACGTCGCGCCCCTCGGGATCCGTCGCGATGAGCGGCTCGAGCACGAACGCTTGCGCCAGCGCCTCGATGAGCTGCGTCGAGAGGATCGGGTTGAGCGTATTCGGCGTCGAAATCGTCGCAAGCCGGAGCGTGCCGGCCTGCGTCCAAGGGTGGCGGCCGCCGGCAACTTCGCCCGCGGTGCGCGTGCACGCGCTCGCGGCGAGCGCGCAGGCCGCGAGAAGCACCGTCGGGACCAGCGGCCGAACGTTCACGGCCGACCGATTCGCGCCGAGCGGTGGCGACCACCCGCCGCAACGTGCCGGCTGGTGCAGCGTTGGTGGACATGTGCCGCAGGCTCGACCTGCGCGCGCGCTTCGTCGTGACGGAGCCCGCGCCGCCGAGCGATCTGCCCGCCGAATCGTTCGACGTCATCTACGCGTACTCGGTGTTCACGCACCTGAGCGAAGAGCTGCAGCGCGCCTGGATCGAAGAGTTCCGGCGGCTTCTCCGCCCGGGCGGCGTCCTCGTCGCATCGGTGAAGTCACGCCGGTTCATCGGGATGTGCGAAGAGCTTCGCCGTCAGCCCGTGCCGGCGTCGCCGTTGCACGAAACGCTCGCGCAAAGCTTCGCCGACGCGGCGCAGGCCTATGCGGACTACGACGCGGACCGGTTTTTGTCCGAGCCGACCGGCGGCGGACCGGGGCTCCCGTCCGACCGCTTCGGACTGGCCGTGTTTCGGAAGGCTACGTCCGCCGCGCGTGGGCGCCGCATCTGGAAGTGATCGATTTCAGCGACGACCCGTCCGCCTTGCAGCAAGCCGTCGTCGTTGCAAGGCGAAGGCCGGACTAGGGCGGACCTAGTGCGCGAAACCGTCCTTGCTGGAGACCTTGGTCTTCGGCGTGACGTGCACGGTTTGCGCGACGTAGATCGCGATCTTCTGGTCCGGCTTGACGGTGACGTCTTTGCCGTGCACCCAGTTGTGCGCGAACAGCCCGAGCGGCCCGAGCACGAGATACGACGCGATCGCGGCCGTCGACGCGGCGCCCTTCGCGGCGTCGCCGTTCGCGTTCGACGCGACGTCGGAGAGCTTGATCTTCAGGCCGTCCGCGCCGTAAATCCAGTCGAACTGCAGTTGGATCTTGCCGGGATGACCGTTTCCGCCGGCGCCCTCGGCGCTGACCACGCTGCCTTCGCCAACCGCGTCGCGCGGGATGACGACCCAGCTGTCGACCGTAACGTCGTCGATCGCTTTGAAATGAATCTTATCGCCGGCGTGCGCGGTATTCGATGAAACCGGCTCGATCAACGATACTTTCAGCAGCGTTCCGCCGGGCACGGTGATCGTCGCAGCGTTCGCGGGTGCGGTGGTGTCGACCGGCGCGGTCGCCGGGGGTTGAGCCGGCTGAGCGGGCGGAACCGGTGCGCTGGGCTGCGCCAGCGACGGCAACGGGCACAGCGACGTGATGAGAGCAATGGAAAGAACGAGGGGCTTCAAAGAGGCCTCCAGGGCAGCGGTGTTGATGACGAGCACAATACCGCTCGCCGCCCCCTCGTAGTTCCGCGCCTGTTCGAATCCTTACGTTGCTACCCAGGCGGCCGGGAAACGCTCCCTAGGTTCCGTCGGTGTCCGCAACGGCGGCGACGCGCCGGCGTACCGCCTTCGCGTAGGTGCTCGTCCATAGGAACAGCCCGCCGACGATGCCGACTTGCAGCACCGGAGAGACGATCGTCGACGTCGCGACCGGCAGCGCGAACGCGGCGAGGATGCGCAACACCGCTTCGATCAGCAAAGCACAGCCCCAAACGGCGGTCATGATGCGAATCGTGCGCCGGAACAGCGCGCGTTCCCAGCGCGCGTCCCAGTCGGCCATCGCCACGGGATCGTTGCCCGTGGAATACTGCCGGCCCAGTTGAAAGATCAGCGGCCGCCGTGTCAGCAGCGAGCCGAGAAACACCAGCCCGAATACCGTCGTGAACAGCGAGTCTTTTGCGACGGCGAATGCGGCGTTGCCCGACAGCCCCGACGTCGCAAGGCCCGCGACGAGCGCGAGCAGCGAGAGCACGACGATCGGGTCGACGCGACGCGCGCGAACGAGCCCGATCAGCGTGTCGGCGAGCGGAAAGATCGCGGCGATCGCCAGCGCCTCAACGGCGGGGACGCCGCGCCGCAGCAGCACTTGCACCACGATTAGCGGCAGCGCGACGCTCACGATCAGGCTGCGGTAGAGCGAGCCGAAGCGCGGCGTCGGCGCGTTGCGCTCAGCGAAGGTCATCGTCATCGATCCAGTTTCCATGGAAGCCGGCCGGTACGCGCTGCGGCAGCGCGATCGTCGCGACGGGTGCAGCATGGAGATCGCTCGCGTCGAGCATCACGAAGTCGCTCGCGTCACGGGCCGCGTCGTATACGAACGTCATCAGCCAGCCCGCGTCTTCGCCCGCATCATCGGACGCGGCGACGAACACCGGTTCGCCGGTGAAGCGCCCCGCACCGAAGTCGTGGAGCACCGACGTCCCGTTCGCAAGATCGTATTTGCGGATACCGGCCCTCGCTTCGTCGCGCCACTGGGCGGCGTAGCCGAAGCGGTACGCGCTGCCCAACCGGCGCTCGTCGGCGCGCGGAAACTCGATGGCGGTGTCGTCGAGCTGCTTCTCGCCCACGCGCTGCGCGGCAAGGTCGATCGTCCAGCGGTGCAGCGTCGCGGATTCGAACGTGCGCGCGTCCTTCCGCCACAGCTCGGGATAGCGTACGACGTCGACGACGATCGTATTCGCGTCGTCGTACGCGTTGAGGACGTGAAAGACATAGCACGGTTCGATCTCGAACCACCGCACTTCGGCTGAGGGATCGTCGCGCCGCAGCACGCCGAGCCGCGCGCCGTACGTGTCGCTCCAGGCATACGGCATCTCGCCGGCGACCGCGCGCGACAGATCGAACACCATCGGCAGATCCATGAAGATCACGTGCCGGTCGGTCAGCGCGAAGTCGTGCATCATCGTCACGCCGCGCACCGGGATCGGCCGGCTTTCGATCAGCGTCCCGGCGGCGTCGATGCGATGGTACGTGAGGCCCGGCGGGAGCATGCTCATCCCGAACGCGTGCAGCTCACCGGTGCGCCGGCAGCGTTTCGGATGCGCGGTGAACGGCGTGTTCAACGCGCCGGAGAAATCGTACGCGCCCAGCGTGTCGAGCTCGCGCGTGATCTCGTACGGGAACGACGACTCGACGAGCGCGAACAGCTTGCCGCCGTGCGCGATCGCGTTCGTGTTCGCGGGCCCGGCGGTGAGGTCGAGCGTGCCGTCGGCGCGCACGTACGGCGCGCCGGTCTCGAACGAATTCGTTCGCACCCAGCGGTTGCGGTACCAGCGCGCGGCGCCGCCCTCGAGCCGGATGCCGTGGAGCATCCCCTCGGCCATGAACGGGTGCGGGTTGCTGCCCCGCGCGTTGGGGCCGTTGCGGACGAAGCGCCCGGCCAGCCCGGGCGGGATCGCGCCGGTGACGGGCAGGTCGAACGCCTCGACTTCGGCTTCGACCGGGGCGTAGAACGAGCCGGCGCGCTTGCGAACCGCGGCTTCGTCGTGTATCGTGACGGACATGCGTCGATTCTTACATGTCAGATTAGACATGTCAATACCGACACGATGAATATTTCGATTCTCGGCCACGCCCTGCTCGGGCTGCTGGCCGCGCACGAGCTCACGGGCTACGAGTTGACCCAGACGTTCGACATCAGCCTGGCGCACGTCTGGTCGGCTAGCCACAGCCAGATTTACCCCGAGCTCGCAAAGCTCCAAGCCGCAGGCCTGATCCGCCACACGGAGTCCGGGCCTCGCGGAAGCAAGCGATATGCCGCGACGGAGGAGGGCCGGGCCGAGGTGCGCCGCTGGCTGGAGCAGCCGCCACAGCCGGCGACGATCCGCAACGAGCGCCTCTTGCGCGTGTTCTTCCTCTGGATGCTCGGCCCGGACGACGCCCGAACGTACCTACGCGCCGAAGCCGACCGCCACCGCGAGCAGCTCGCGGAATACGACGCGATCGCGCGGCAGATTCCGCCCAATGCCGACGAGCCGATGAATTGGAGCCGCATCTCGCTCGAAGCGGGGATTCGCTACGAGCGCGCGATGGCGGAGTGGGCGGACTGGGCTGCCGCGGCGTTGCGCGACGCAGATGACCGATAAGATCGTTACATCCCGCCAGCAGGGCCGGTCATCCCATCGTGCGATGACCCTGCGGGGTTTGCGATTCTACGCGAACGAAGGTGGCTTCTAGTACTTGCAACTGCTTCGCGCCCAATGAGCGCGATGCGCGCTGCACCTCACCGAGCCGAAGCTCTCGAAAAAGCATGCTTCGTCACCACTCGTTTCGGAGACTCACGTGAAGCGTCAAGCAGATTTCACCCTTAAGGACTATCTCTACGTCGATGAACGACGTCTAACAATGTACGCTGAGCAAATCAGCGCTCGAAAGAAGGTCGACAAAACTCGAGATATTGACGCCACGTTGTCGCTTCAGTCAATTGGCGTCTCTTCGAAGGCCACGAACTTTCAGCGAGACGCAAGTACGACCGAGATGATCGAGGCGCTCATCAATTTTCTCGAAGAAACCGGTCGCCTCCACGATGACAGACCCGCCTCGCTAGTTGAGCAAGATAACCCGACGTTCGTCCTTGAGGATATGGTAGCATCGAGATACGTGCTACCTGACTCAGCGGGAGCCAAAGACTACGGGTTCGAAAATTTATCCATGTGGGTGTCCGAGCCCATCCAGCCGCTACTGGACCGTGAAGATCGCAGCGGCTGGACAGCAGAGGGCACCTTCCTCTACCTGATGGAGTCTAACAAAGACGACAAAGTCACGGATGGCCCATATTCAGCATTCTCAGCGCTCGATAGGATCTACTATCGATTTGCTGACCCCCTTTCACCTACACCGAATCTCCCCAAGCGCCAGGATCCGCGAAAGGAAACTCGCTCGCCTAGAGAAGTGCTGCTTGCCTCTGGTGCCGCCCAGCAGCCTGCGCGCACGATTCGATCCCTCTACAGGACGCGCTACATTTCAGATGACCAGTACGTGATGATCGACGGCGTTGTCTGTCGTTGCTTCGACGTCGCGGCCTACCCGATATATGTTGCGGACGCTTAAACCCGCGCTGAACTGCTTTCGGGCATCTTCCTTAGCTAGCTGTTTCCCATTGGCGCCAGCGTCGGGCTACGCGATGATGTCGTAGAGAAATATCGGACTCGATGAACACGATATCATGCGGGCACTGATATTCGTAATACGCGGTCGCTAGTGCGCATCGTTATAACTATCTAGTTCCGCGCATCGCCCAGCGATACAAATAATGACGCTCACAGCAGTAGGCCGTATACAGGATTGACTGAGAAGACAAACGCCTCACCGATGGCAAGAGCGTTCATGTGGCGGGAAATAAGATCACCCTCCGACCGCACGATAAGCTCAGAATGTCGATGCATAACAATCACCGAAGTGCCGCGGACCGTTGTATTCTTCAAATCTTCCCAAATCAAAATACACGCTGCGATCCCGGAGTACCTCTCTCTTCCCAATAATGCGCGGATCTCGGATCGGCATTGTTGCACTTGGCGTGGCAGCGGTTCCGCCCAAATGAGTGGTACCGACTCTGCAAGAATTCGCAAGAAAAGGATTCCAGACGGGAATCCCGGAGATCGCCGAAGTTGGGCGCTCGCCTTTTTAAAGTGGTTCCTAATATTCCGTAGATTGGTAGTATCCCGAATGCATTTTACTTCGCCCGGAACTTGAATGCCGCCGGGCAGATACATGTCGAGGTCGGACAGCCCCGGGTCCTCTCTGAGCGTGCTGGTTATTCCTCGCTCCCGCAAAGCGGCCCAGACGTATAGCTCTGATATCGTGTCTTCATAGGCTTCTGCATTTAACGTCGTCGTGCGGAGCCGAGCCTGAACAGCAGGGTCTGGAACAAAGTTCCAAAGCGGCGGTTGGAGCGCAGTTTGAGCCCAAGTGTTCGCATCAATTGCGATCGAACCGAAGGTCGCGACGTCTTGCTTGGTTGGTATTGAACCTCTACTGTGGAGAGTGCGCTTCAATCGTGCCAAGACTTCGTACCGTCTGACAATAGGGTGGTTCGGCACGCTTGAGATCAGTCGGTAAAACTGTCGCTCAGTAACCTGCTGCTTTAGATGCATCATGAGACGTTCGAGTGCGCTCGGTACCGAGGACTGATCAACAGAAAAATCGGGCTCCGGCGGCACATCACGAGAGATTGATCGACGCACGACCTTGTCAAAAGACTGTGTGGTTAAATCACTACGATAGGCGGCCCGGTTTAACGCGAACAAAAATGCGACTTCGACTTCCTGGATACCAGGCTTGACGGTTCTTGTCATATATCGCGCAATGAAGGAGATATTGGTGTTCGGCGGTGGGAACATTTCAAATGGCGGACCAGGCGGAGGTAGTTCCGATGCAAAAATTGTTCGTTCACGATAATGAAACCGCCCCGTACGCCCTCCAAAGCGGCATAAGACGCCGTACTGCTCGGCGAATACTTTAAGTAAGTACACCGGCTCCTCGAGTATGGGCGCACTCGTCAGCGATAGGGGCACCCATACCGCCTCAAACACTTGTACTCGCATTTGGGTTGTATGCGTTACGATGAGAGCTACGGCGTCAGGCCTGATGCCGCTCCTAACGTAGAAATCGGTCTCTAACTCTCCAAAAGTAAAATGTTGGTGACGTGATGGAGCACGCACTGCTAACTCAGCATCCTGCTGCGACATCCCGAGCGGTTCGTATTGATCCCGAAATACGTCTGAAAACACCACGTCGGGTGGCATGACCGCTACGTCCCGATCAGCTCCCGTAGCGCGTGCTGGAAGATCTTCGGGGCTTTGCCTTGGAACAGCAGGCTCTCGTTGCCGCCGATCTGCTTGCGCAGGTTCACCAGCTCGTCGCGCAGCGCCGCCGCCTTCTCGAACTCCAAGTTTGCTGCCGCGTCGCGCATCTTGCGCTCGATCTCCTTCGCCATCGCCTCCGCGACTTCGCGCGGCAAGTGCTCCGCACGCACGGCGTTCGCCGCGTCCGCGCCGGTCGTCGCACCGCCGATGAGGCTGAGGATGTCGTGGACTTCCTTGCGGATCGACTTGGGCTCGATCCCGTGCTCGAGGTTGAACGCGACCTGCACTTCGCGGCGGCGCTTCGTCTCGCCGAGCGCCTTCGCCATCGACTGCGTCACGACGTCCGCATACATGATCACCTTGCCTTCGACGTTGCGCGCCGCGCGCCCGATCGTCTGGATCAGCGACGTGCCCGAGCGCAGATAGCCTTCCTTGTCGGCGTCCAGGATGCCGACCAGGGAAACCTCCGGCAGGTCGAGCCCTTCGCGCAGCAGATTGATGCCGACGAGCACGTCGAACTCGCCTTTGCGCAGATCGCGCAAGATCGCGATGCGCTCCAGCGTCTCGACCTCGCTGTGCAAGTAGCGCACCTTGATCCCGTTCTCCAGGAGATAGTCGGTCAGGTCCTCGGCCATCTTCTTGGTGAGCGTCGTGACGAGGACGCGCTCGTTCTTCTCGGCGCGCACGCGAATCTCGTCCATCAAGTCGTCGACTTGATGGCGCGTCGGGCGCACCTCCACTTCGGGGTCCACCAGCCCGGTCGGCCGGATGATCATCTCGACGACTTGCGTCGATTTGCCCATCTCGTACGTCGCCGGCGTGGCCGAGACGTAGACCGACTGCTGCACGTGCTTGTCGAACTCGTCGTACGTGAGCGGCCGGTTGTCGAGCGCCGACGGCAGCCGGAAACCATGCTCCACCAGCGCGAGCTTGCGCGAGCGGTCGCCGCCGTGCATGCCGTGCACCTGCGGCAGCGTGACGTGCGACTCGTCGACCAGCAGCAGCCAGTCCTTCGGGAAGAAGTCGAGCAGACACCACGGCGTCGAGCCCGGCTCGCGCCCCGACAGCGGGCCCGAGTAGTTCTCGACACCGTTGCAGTACCCGACCTCGCGCAGCATGTCGAGGTCGTAGCGCGTGCGCTGCTCGAGCCGCTGCGCTTCGAGCAGTTTGCCGTTGTCCTTGAAGAACTTCAGCCGCTCCTCGAGCTCGTTCTCGATGGAGATGACGGCGCGGCGCAGCTTTTCATCCGGCGTGATGTAGTGCTTCGCCGGAAAGATCTTCAGCTCGTCCTTGGACGTGACGTACTCGCCGGTGAGCTGGTTGACGACGTTGATCGCCTCGACCTCGTCGCCGAAGAACTCGATGCGGTGCACCAGCTCCTCGTCGACGGCCACGAACTCCAGCGTGTCGCCGCGCACGCGGAACGTGCCGCGCACGAGGTTGAGGTCGTTGCGGCGGTACTGCATCCCGATGAGCTTGCGCAGAAAGTCGTCGCGGTTGATCGACTGTCCGACTTTGATGTCGGCCGCCATCTCGATGTAGTCGGACGGGGAACCCAAACCGAAGATGCACGACACCGACGCGACGATGAGCGTGTCGCGCCGGGTCAGCAGCGACTGCGTGGCCGAGTGCCGCAGCCGCTCGATCTCGTCGTTGACCGAACTGTCCTTGGCGATGTAGGTGTCGGTGTGCGCGACGTACGCCTCAGGCTGGTAGTAGTCGAAGTACGACACGAAATACTCGACGGCGTTGTTCGGAAAGAACTCGCGAAACTCGGCGCAGAGCTGCGCCGCCAGCGTCTTGTTGTGCGAGAGCACGAGCGTGGGCTTCTGCACGAGCTCGACGAGCCGCGCCATCGCCATCGTCTTGCCCGAGCCGGTCACGCCGAGCAGCGTCTGGGCACGGTCGCCGCGCAGCACGCCTTCGGCGAGCTGAGCAGTCGCCTTGGGTTGGTCACCGGCCAACGGGTACGTGGAAACGAGCTCGAATTTTGGCATGAGGCTCTTGCTGAGACACGCACGGGGATGGCGCGGTTGAGCCCCGGCGAGTTTACCAAGCCAGGACAATCAAGCTCGCTTGCCGCACCGTACCTGCGCTTCCCCCTGGCGCTCAGGCGCCGTCCGGAGGTAGTAGAAGGAGCCGCGCCGCCGTGATCCAGCCGCCCCTGCTGTTCAGCGGGACCTCGAACCGTCTCCTGACGGAAGAGATCGCCAGACGCATGCAGACGCGCGTCGGCAACGCACTGGTCGACCGTTTCAAGAACGACGAGTGCCGGATCGAGATCCGCGAGAACGTGCGCGGCGCCGAGGTCTTCGTGGTGCAGTCGCTGTGCCGCTCGCCGCAGGGCGCGACGGTCAACGACTCGCTGATGGAGCTGCTGCTCATCATCGACGCCCTCCGCCGCGCATCGTCGAACCGCATCAGCGCGGTGATCCCGTACTTCGGTTACGCCAAGCAGGACAAGAAGACGAAAGGCCGCGAGCCGATCTCGGCCAAGCTCGTCGCCAACATGATCGAGATGGCGGGCGCGGAGCGCATCGTCACGCTCGATCTTCACGCCGCGCAGATCCAGGGCTTCTTCGACGTCCCGGTCGACAACCTGATGGCCGCGCCGACGCTGTGCAACTACCTCAAGAATCAGAACTTGCAGGGCGACCGCATCGTGGTCGTGTCGCCGGACGCCGGCGGCGTGCCGCGCGCCGAGACGTTCGCCAAGCGGCTCAAGTCGAATCTGGCCGTGATCATCAAGCGCCGGCCGGAACCCGACGTCTCGGAGGTCACCCACATCGTCGGCGACGTCGAGGGCAAGATCGCCGTCGTCGTCGACGACATGATCTCGACGGGCGGTACCTTGGTCAAAGCCGCCGAGGCGCTCCGCAAAAAGGGCGCGACCGACGTTTACACGCTTGCCACGCACGGCATCTTCGCCGGGGATGCGATCGCCCAGTTCGAGAAGTCGGACATCAACCGGGTCATCGTGACCAACACGATCCCGCGCACGATCGAGTCGGCCAAAGTCGAGCACCTCACCATCGCGCAGATCCTGGCCGACGCGATCAAGCGCATCACGTCGAACCGTTCCGTGTCCGAGCTCTTCAACGCGGAAGAACCACAAGAGCCCCCGCCCGATCAACCTCCACCTGCCGCCGCGGTCCCCGAGCTCCCCGTCGTCGCAGCAGTCTAGAATTAGGACGTCATGCCCAAGCACCACACAGTCGCAAGCCTTACCCTCGAGCCGCGCGCCGGCGTGGGAACCACCAGCTCGCAGCGCCTCCGCAAGACCGGCAAGATCCCCGGCGTCGTTTACGGACACGGTGAAGCGACGCCGATCGCCGTCGATGCCAAGCAGCTTGCCGACCTGCTCCTCTCCGGCAACAAGAGCAAGATCGTCGACGCGACGATCGGCGACAAGCATGACTCCGTGCTGCTGCGCCGGGTCGAGGCGCACCCGATCTCGCGCCGGCCGCTGAGCGTCGACTTTCAGCGCGTGTCGCGCGACGAGGCGATCACCTCCAACGTCACGGTCGTCACCGCCGGAACCGCGGTCGGCGTGCGCGACAACGGCGGCGTGATGGACGTCATCAGCCACTCGCTCGAGATCAAGGGGCCGGCGCAATCGATCCCCGACAACATCACGATCGACGTCAGCGGGCTCGACGTGCACCAGCACATCCTCGCCGGCAACGTTGCGCTGCCGCCGGGCTTCACGCTGATCACGCCGCCGGAGACCGTCGTCATCTCGGTCGAGATCACGCGTGCCCTCGCATCCGAAGAAGCACCGGCCGACACCACCGAGACGCCGCCCGCGGAAGCGCCGGCGACCTAGCCGACCACCGGCACTCGGTCGTGGGGCTCGGAGATCCGGCGCTCGTGGTCGGGCTCGGAAATCCGGGCTCGGGGTACGCGCGCACGCGCCACAACGCCGGCTTCATCGCCGTCGACGCGCTCGCCGAGCGCTGGGGGGCGCGGGACTGGCGGCGCAAAGGCGAGGCGGATTACGCGCTCGACCGATCGCGCGGCGCCGTCCTCGTGAAGCCGCAGTCGTACATGAACCTGAGCGGGCCCCCGGTGCTGGGGCTCGCGACGTTCTACAAGGTCCCGCCGGCGCGCATCCTCGTGGTCGTCGACGATCTCGACTTGCCGTTCGGGACGCTGCGCATGCGCGCGGACGGCGGCAGCGGCGGCCACAACGGCCTCAAGTCGCTGATCGACGCGTTCGGCCAGGGCTTCGCGCGCTTGCGCATCGGGATCGGCCGCGGCCACGACGACCCCGACGCGATCGACCGGGTTCTCGGCAATTTCACAGCCGACGAGGTGCGCGAGCTCCCGGCCATCGTCGACCGCGTCGTGGCCGGTGTTGAGACTTGGTTAACTCAAGGTGTGACGCAGGCCATGAATCAGGTGAACGCTAAACCCTGACTCCCTGCGATCCGAAAATTCAGGTATGCACCGGAGAGTCGTCGCGTTTCTCGCGGCGCTTGTCGTGTTAGGTCCCCTGACCGCGACGGCGTCCGAAGAAGAGTGTATTCAGCTCGCGTACGCGCGACCGCACCAGCCCCACGTCGTCGGCAGTGAAGCACGCGCGCTCTTCAGCGACGTGAACGCCGCCCGCGCGGAGCGCGGCCTGCAGCCGCTGGTCGAAGACCCCTCGCTCGCGCAGTTCGCGCTGAAGGTCGCCGAGCAGATGGCGTCGCGCCACTACTTCGGCCACACCGATCCCAACGGCGTGACGTTTCAGGACCGCCTGCGCGCCGCCGGCTTCTCGAACCGCTACGCGGCCGAGAACATGGCGTTCGACCAGGACGAGAAGGCCGCGCACCAAGCCTTCCTCCACAGCCCCGGGCACTACGGCAACATCGTCGACTCGCACTCGCGCAAGCTGGGCGTCGCGGTCGTCGCCGCCGGCGACGGCGAGATCTTCTACGTCGAAGAGTTTGCCGACTAAATAGTCGGCCGGAGGTCGGTGGGCCGGTCCCGAGAACGGTTCGCGCGAGCTGCGCGTTCCCCGGGAACAAGGAGGACACGATGGACCTCAACGGACGCACGATGGTGATCCGCGTCGACGAAGCGACGCTCGGCGCCGAAGGCGCGACGTTCTTCAGCGACCTGGTCTTCCTCGGGAATCTCGGGATGCGGCCGGTGGTCGTCGCGCCGACGAAGGACGCTGCTCGCGCGGTCGTCCGCACGATGAACCGCAGCGGCGACGCCGCGGTCGGGCTCACCGGTGCCGACGCCGGCATGATCCCCGCCTCGACCGCCGAGACGATCGGCAACGTCGACCCGAAGCTGCTCCGCACGCTGCTCGACGCGGGCTACGTCCCGGTGATCGAACCGCTCGCGCTGGGCTTCGCTGGCAACGACGTCGCGGTCGCCGCGGACGATGTGGCGCAGGCGCTCGCGAGCGCGGTCGGCGCGGCGCGCGCGATCTTCTTCCACTATCAGGGTGGCGTCATCGACGCCAAGACGCGCATGCTCGTGGACGAGCTCACGCCGGCCGAGGCGCTCACGATCGCCGAGGACAGCACGCTCGAGAACGATCTGCGCACCGCCGTTCGCGCGGCCGCGCTCGGAGTACGCGGGGGCGTCGGCGCCGCGCAGATCTGCGACGGGCGGGTCGCGCACGCGGCGATCGTGGAGTTCTTGACCTCACGGCACCTCGGGACGCAAGTCGCGGGTACCGTGTACACCGGATGAACGTACGCGCGCTGGCGGCTTCGGCCGCGCTCCTCCTGGCCTCACCGCCGCTGCTCGGTGCGACCGCCGCCATCCCCGGGCTGCGCGCGAGCGGCACGCTCGTCGTGCAGGCCAACGTCCAAGGTGCGCCCGTCAACGTGGGCGGCAACGTCGCGCTGTACCACAAGGGCTCGCTGTACCGGCTCGACCTGCTCTCGCTGGGCTTCCCCGGCACCGGCGGCGATCTCAGCGCGCTCGCCGCGACGCTCATCGGCCCGGGCGGCGTGAGCGCGCTGTACGACGGCTCGACCGGTGCGCTGACCGCATGGTCGAACGCGAACCGCACCTACTATGCGGAGACGCCGGCGCGGCCCGCGCAAGCCGCGGCGTCCGCCACCGCCGCGACCGCGCCGACCGCGCCGGGCGATCCGCTCGGCGCGCTGGCGAGCGTCGCCGCGGTGCTGCGCGACGTGCAGACCGCGACGATCCAGCTCGTGGGTCACAGCACCGTGAACGGCCATCCGGCCACGAACCTCGACTTGCAGATGAAGCGCCAGCGCCCGGGCAAGCCGCTCGAGAACTACCACGCGCAGCTCGCGCTCGCCGACGACCTCAACGAGTTTCCGGTGCAGGTGACGATCCAGAGCGTGCCCGCCACGACGAACGCGTTCGGCGGCGTCGCGAAGCTCGACCTCACCAGCATCCAAGCGGACAATCCGGACGACGGCTTGTTCGTGGTGCCGCAAGGCTACACGCGCGTGGACTCCCTCGCGGGCGTGATCCGCCGCTAGCGGCGCGCGGGGCCGCCGCCCGGGCAGGGGTCCGCGGTGCCCGCCACCGTCGCGATGCGGCCGCCCAGCGGCGGGCGGTCGTCGAAGTACCAGCGGATCGAACGCCGGTCGCAGAGCGCGACGAGATCGTCGTTTGCATAGCGCACCATCGCGCGCACGGTCTCCGCGCGATCGTGCGTCGCGGAAAGGGCGACGCGGTCGGCGCGCGTCTCGATGTTGCGCGCGTCGGCGTTGTAGATCGGGTACGTCGCGACGAGTACGCAGCCGAGGAACGTCGCAACGAGCGCCAGCCGTGACAGCGCGTCGTCGTCACGCCGGAAGCCCACGCGGTCGCTCAGCAGCACCGCGATCGCCGCGCTGAACACGAAGAGCGTCACCGCGATGAGCGTTTGCCGCAGCGTGTCGTTGTAGGCGATGTGCGCGAACGCGTGCGCGAGCGCGACCCGCAGCTCCGGCGGCGTCAGATGGACGAGCGTCACGTCGCCGACCACGGCCCGCGCCGTTGGGCCGATCCCGGCCGGATGGCTGCTCATCGCGTTGCTGTGGCGCGAGCTCGCGAGCACGATGACCGGCGTGCCCGGCACGCCGAGCGCGCGGGACAGCTCCGCGCCGAGTGCGGCGACAGCGTTGGGTGTGGTCTTGTGCGCGGTGCCGAACGGCATGACCGGCGACAGCGCGACGCCGGCCAGCGCGCCCACGTAGAACAGCGCCGTCAGCACGAGGTACCACACGCGCACGCGGTCGACCAGCGCGAGCACCGCGACGACGACGAGCGCGCCGAGCAGCGCGTCGAGGCCGATCCGCACGAGGTAGTCGAGGAACCATTGCGGCAGCCGCTCGTCGGTGACGCCCGCGTTGAAGCCGACCCGGTAGCTGATCAGCGCGAACGGCAGCGAAGCGATGGGCGCCAGCGCGCCGAGGACCGCGCCGAACACCGCGCGCTGTGCCGTGCGGCTGCGCGTGCGGCGGCGCATCATGTCGCGGATGCGCGCGGCGCCGCCGGAGCGCCATAGCCACCAGAACGCGAGGATCTGCGCGAGCCCCCAGCC
>DASWRD010000058.1:0-13942 GCA_036403315.1 Candidatus Elarobacter sp. | reverse complement strand
CGCCATCTTGATGTTGCTGTGGCCGACGACCGGGCCGTTGGGCTCGAAGCGCGTGAACGTGAACGCGTCCACGTACTCCTCGAGCGGGACTCCGTGCTGCAGCCCGAGCGACACCGCGATCGCGAAGTTGTTCATCAAGCTGCGGAAGGCGGCGCCTTCCTTGTGCATGTCGATGAAGATCTCGCCGAGCGACTTGTCGTCGTACTCGCCGGTGTGCAGGTAGACTTTGTGCCCGCCGACGACGGCCTTTTGCGTGTAGCCGGTGCGGCGGTCCGGCATCCGCCGGCGCTTTGCGATGTAGCGGTACACCACGCGCTCCGCGACGCGGACCGCGCTTTCGTACGCCGTCAGCGGAACGTCGGCTTCCTCGGGACCGCCGACGTCGTAGCTCGCGGCGAGCGGCTGCGACAGCTTCGAGCCGTCGCGGTAAAGCGCGACCGCCTTGACCATCTTTTCCCAGGAGTAGCGGTACGCTTCCTTGACGTCGGCGATCGTCGCGGTTTGCGGCAGGTTGATCGTCTTCGAGATTGCGCCCGAAACGAACGGCTGTGCCGCCGCCATCATGTCGACGTGCGCGAGCGGCCGGATGTATCGCGCGCCGTGCTTGCCGCACGGGGTTGCGCAGTCGAACACCGGCAGGTGCTCGTTCTTGAGGAACGGCGCGCCTTCGAGCGTCATGCGGCCGCAGATCACATCGGACGCTTCCTCGATCTGCGACTGGGTGAAGCCGAGCGAGTCGCGCAGGACCGAGTGGTTCCAGTCCGCGAGCTGCGCGTCGGTCATGCCGAGCTTCTCGCGGCAGAACTCCTCACCGAGCACGTATTGGTTGAATACAAAGCCGATCTCGAACGCGCCGAGCAGCTGCGACTCGATCTTCGCGATCGTTTCGTCGTCGAACCCCTTCGCGCGCAACGTCGCCTTGTTGATGTGCGGCGTGCCTTCGAGCGTGTTCGTCCCCTTGGCGAACGTCTCGATCGCGGCGATCTGCTCGTTGTTGTAGCCGAGCCGGCGCAGCGCGGGTTCGACGGACTGATTGACGATCTTGAAATGCCCGCCGCCGGCGAGCTTCTTGAACTTCACGAGCGCAAAGTCGGGCTCGATGCCGGTGGTATCGCAATCCATCACCAGGCCAATGGTACCGGTCGGAGCGATGCAGGTGACCTGCGCGTTGCGGTAACCCGCGACTTCGCCGATCGCGAGCGCATTGTCCCACATGGACCGCGCAAGCGCCCACGTCTCCTGCGTGAAAAGCGTCGGCGCATGAGTAACCGGTTTGATCGTAAGCTCTTCGTATTCGTCAGGCAACGCGGCGTATGCGGCGTGGCGGTGATTGCGCATGACCCGCCCCATGTGCTCGGCATTTGCGTCGTATTTCGGGAATGGGCCGAGCTCTCGCGCGATTTCCGCTGACGTCTTGTACGCAGCACCCGTCATCAACGCGGAAACGGCGGCGCACCAGCCGAGTCCCTCGTCGGAGTCGTACGGAAGCCCGAGATGCATCAATAGCGTCCCGAGGTTTGCATAGCCCAGACCGAGGGTGCGGAACTGGTATGATTTTTCCGCGATGGTTCGACTGGGAAACTGGGCCATGAGGACGCTGATCTCGAGCGTGAACGTCCAGATGCGGCATGCCTCGGCGAACCTACGCGCGTCAAAATGACCCGCCTGGTCGAGGAACTTCACGAGATTCAGCGACGCCAGATTGCAGTTGTGGGCGATCATGCCTTCGGCAATCAACGAATGCGTGACGGGCTCCGTGATGTCGTACACGGTCTCTTCGCCATCTGGAACGATCGACAGGACCTTGGGCGCCCGTGGGTTCTTCAAGGCGCCCAGGAACGGCCGATTCAGCGTTTTCCGTGCTTCCGCGTCCTTCGCCGGAGAGCACGGAAAGCCGATCAGGCTGAGGAATTTCCGAGCCTGCTGATTGTAGATCCGAAGCTGTCCTTGCGGATTCTTGCGCCCTTCGGGATGAGCCCACGTCTGGCGCGACGTGATGCCGAGGTCGGAGAGCAGGAGCTGAACGGACCCAAGCAACGCCGGCGACGACGACGCCAGCATAACGTTTTTCTCGGTCGCGCCGGGCTCTTTGCGAAGGCATCCATCCGCTGAAAACAGACCCTGCAGATAGGCGATCTTGAGATCGTTCGCGACGCCGTGGATCGCGGTGGGCACGTTCTTCGCCGTCGCAATGCCCTGCGAAAAGCCGTAGTTATTCTGCAGCATGGCGACCAAAGACGCCTGCGACGTGTTCGTCTGCATCACACCGGTTCGCTGGGTGTAGAGGCTCGAGGACCTCGTCGCCGGCGGAAACGTCTCCGACGCCAATCCGGCCGCGATGGTCTTGAGGCCGTTCAACTCAGCTGTCATGGAGTCGGCAGTGCTCGTCTCGGTCGGCCCGAACACGAGTGCAATCGTATCTTTGCTGAACACACCGTCGCCGGTGAGCCAGCCGAGCATTTGCCAGCGCTTGGCCTCAAGCGGATCGGATGAGAACGCTACGACGTCGCCGCTTTCGCGAATTGCAATACGGTCGGTACCGGCCTCCAGCGTATCGAGCCGCTTCCAATCGCCATTCAACGTCAAGAACTTGTGGTCGCCCGTAGCGCGTATCACGCGGCCGTCCTTGAGGGTCATCTTGAATACTTGACGCGTGCCGACTTTGGTGACGAATGCGCGACGATATGCGGTCATTCGGCGGTCATCGTGCTCGCCGTAAACGTCGGTCGTGACCATGACGCGCTCGCCGGCTTCCTGCGACGCGAACAGATCGGCGACGGTGCGTAGTCCGTGGGGCGTGCTGATGCGCGTCTGCGGCGCAAAGCATGCCGTGTCGTCGAGGAAGATATATTCGGAGCAGGGGTTGCTTGCATTGATTCGTCCGTCCGCGGGGCACGTATGCCACTCATTGATCGTCGTGTCGAACTGCAATCCCGGATCCGCGCACTGCCACGCTGCGAGACCGACCTTCTCCCACAAGTCTGCTGCCGGAACGACCTTCGGTTTTGGATTGCCGTCTCTGCGGCGCGGAACGAGATCCCAGCTCTGACCGGCGTCGAGGCGCGCAAAAAACTCGTTCGGGATGCGAACCGAGTTGTTCGAGTTCTGGCCTGATACGGTCGCGTACGCTTTGGAGTCCCAATTCGTGTCGTACGTCTCGATCGTAAGCTCTTTGTAGCCTTGTTTCGAATAGTCCAGTGCGTACTGAATGTTCGCCTGCGGCAGCCCCGCACCGAGCGCCGCGCGGATCGCCGCTTTTAGCCCAGGGTTCAATGCGGCATCGAGGCGCGCCGATTCCGGCAGCGTCGCATCGTTCGCCGCTCTCATGATAGCGTTCAAGTGCTTTTCGCACGTGATGGAACCGGTGACGAGGTCGGAGACTTTCTGCTCCTCGGTCACCTTCCACGTGATGAACTCCTCGATATCGGGATGATCGAGATCGAGACACACCATCTTGGCCGCGCGACGCGTCGTGCCGCCGGACTTGATCGCGCCGGCTGCGCGATCGCCGACTTTGAGGAACGACATCAAACCGGACGACGTACCACCGCCCGAAAGCTTCTCACCCTCACCACGAATCTTCGAGAAGTTGGAGCCCGTGCCGCTGCCATATTTGAAGATGCGCGCTTCACGAACCCACAGGTCCATGATGCCGCCTTCGTTGACGAGATCGTCGCTGACACTCTGGATAAAGCACGCATGCGGGGCCGGGTGCTCATAAGCGGACGTAGACTCCGCGAGCTCGCCAGTCTTCGCATCGACGTAATAATGCCCCTGAGCCGGGCCCGAGATCCCGTACGCCCAATGCAATCCCGTGTTGAACCATTGTGGCGAGTTTGGCGCAGCGATCTGCCGCGCCAGCATCGCGCACATCTCGTCGTAGTACGCGCGGGCTTCGAACTCGCTGTCGAAGTAGTCGTGCTTGAAGCCCCAGTACGTCCAGCAGCCGGCCAGGCGGTTGAACACCTGGCGCGCGTCCGTCTCCATGCCGAACTTCGCGTCGTCCGCCGCCTCGGAGCGCCACAGCCACTCCGGGACGCCGTCCTCCGGGACCGGGACCGTCTTGTCGGGGACGCCGGCCTTGCGGAAGTACTTCTGGGCCAGGATATCGGTCGCGACTTGCGACCAGCCCGTCGGGATGGCGACGTCCTTCGCCTCGAAGACGACCTTGCCGTCGGGGTTGACGATCCGCGACGTGCGCGGCTCGAAAGCGAGCCCGGCGTAGGGTTCGCCGGGGGCGGAGTAGGTGCGCGAGAACTTCATTCGGGCGGCGTCCTCTTGGTCGCGAAGTTAACGTGGCGGAGACTTCGGAGTATCGAACAGTTGTTCGATTTCGTCAAGCTTCCGGGGTGCCCAAGAGCGGGCCGGCCACAATGTCTTGTGGCAGATCCCGCCGGGCTGTACTAGATATTGTACCCCTTGGCGGAGTAGGACACAAGATGTTCGGGATACCTTGTGCATCCGCGTGGACGACCTGAAGATTCCGGTGGACGCCGGTGGACGGCCGCAAGCAGGCGGTTTGTCGGCGCGTGGTGAGCGGGGTGAGCGACCTGTGGACGGAACCGGGGATAGCGTGGAGAGGTTCCGGGCCGACCATCACGCCGACACGCTCCCCGACGTGTCTCTCGACGAGCTCGCAGCGCGCGGCATGCGCGGGATCGTCGTCGATCTCGACAACACCGTGTGCGCCTACCGCCGCCCGGAGCTCGCGCCGGGGGTCGCAGACTGGGTCGCGGCCGCTCGCGACCGGGGCTTCGCGCTCGTGCTCGTGTCGAACAACTTCACCGAGCGCGTCGCGTCGGTGGGCGCACAGCTCGGGATCCCCGTCGTGCCCAACGCGCTCAAGCCGCTGCCGTTCGCGTTTCTGCGCGCGCTCAAGCTGCTGGGGACGCCGCGCCGCGCGACCGTCGTGATCGGCGACCAGCTTTTCACCGACGTGCTCGGCGGAAAGTTTCTGGGGCTGCGGACGATCCTGACCAAACCGCTGGTAGAGAAAGATTTTCCGCTGACGCGCTTGCTGCGGTTTCTCGAGCGCACCGTCGGGGGGCGGACCTGACCGTGGCCGTTGCCGCCGTCGTCTTCGACCTCTACGGGACGCTGCTTGCGATCGACTCGATGCAAACGCACGTCGCTGCGGCCAGCGTGCGGGATCCGGAGTCGTTCGTCGCCGACTGGCGCCGCAAGCAGCTCGAGTACGCGTTTCTAACGTCCATGGCGACCGCGTATCGCGACTTCGACGAACTGACGGCGGACGCGTTGGCGTTCACGTGCGAGCAGCGGGAGGTCGAGCTCGATTCGTCACGGATGCGCGAGCTGGTCGAAGCGTGGCGCACGATGCCCGCATACGGCGATGTCGCCCCTGTCCTGCAAGCGCTCGCAGCGCGAAACGTTCCGCTGGCGGTGCTGACCAACGGGACACCAGCGTCCGCGAACACCGCACTCGAGCACGCCGGCGTGCGCGCGCTACTGACGGACGTTTTGTCCGTCGACAGCGTGCGCGCGTACAAGCCCGATCCGCGCGTCTACGCACTCGTCACGGCGCGCTTTGCGTGTGCGCCGCGCGAGATCGTGTTCGTCTCGTCGAACGCGTGGGACGCATGGGGCGCGGCGGCGTTCGGTTTTCGCGTCGCGTGGTGCAATCGCGCGGGCAGCACCTTCGAAATCCTGAGGCCTCTCCCGAGACGACGCTCGCCGGCTTGCACCAGCTGCCGGCGTTCGTAGCGCGCGCCGAGTGAGGGTACACCCTCGGACATGAACGAGGACAGCACCGGCGTTCCGGATGCCGGCACCAGCGAGGAGCCCGCGCTGACGCAGCGCAACACCGCCACCGTCGGCGACGAGCAAGACCTCGGCGCGAAGGCGACTGGCGCCGGTGGCGGCGGCGCGGCGCCGACCTACGGTCCCGCCGGCAACACGACGGATGCGGAAGAAGAGGGCGCGGATGGCGGCGGAATCTAGGCAGCTCGAGGCGTCGGCGAACGGCACGGCGCACGCCGCTCTGCAGCAGATCAAAGAGCCCGCGACGCCGATCGCCGGGCCGTACGGGCATCCGTTCCACCCGATCGCGGTCACGGTGCCGATCGGCGCGTGGGTCGCGAGCTTACTGTTCGACGTCGCGTCGCAGCGCAGCGAGGAGCCGCGCGTGTTCGCGCGCGGGAGCGCGGAGCTGGTGAAGACCGGACTCGTCGGCGGAGCGGGCGCGGCGTTTCTCGGCTTCCTCGATTATCTGAAGATTCCGAAGAAGAGCGCCGCCGGCGTGACCGCGGCCACGCACATGGCGCTCAACGTCACGTGCATGGCCTTGTATTCCGTCAACCTCGCGCAGCGCGAGCGGCGTTTGCACGCGGCGGCGACGCGTGACGATGCGGTGTCCGGCAACGAGATCGGGCTCTCGCTGCTCGCGCTGAGCCTGCTCGGCGCGTCGGGCTGGCTGGGCGGCATGCTGTCGTATCACTTCGGCGTGCGCGTCGCCGACGAGCGCACGCAAGCGGCGGGAATGCGCCCCATCGCATGAGCGCGTTCCCTCGATGATCGCCCGATGAGCCCGCTCCCGCTGCTGATCGCCGGCGGCGGGATCGGCGGGCTCGCGACGGCGCTCGCGGTTGCGCGCACCGGCCGGGCGGTACACGTGCTCGAACGCGCCGCGCAGTTCGGCGAGATCGGCGCGGGATTGCAGCTGGCGCCGAACGCCTCGCACGCGCTCGCGCGCCTCGGCGTGCTCGACGCGATCGCTCCGTTCGCGGTGCTTCCGCGCCGGCTCGTATGGCGCGACGCGCGCAGCGGCGCGCAGGTGACGGCGCTCGATCTCGGCGACGCGTTTCGCGCGCGTTACGGACACCCGTACGTCGTGATGCACCGCGGCGATCTGCTCGACGTGCTGCTCGCGGCGTGCCGCGCCGATGCGCGCATCGTGCTCGAAGCGTCGCGCGGCGTCGTCGACGTCGAAGAGCATGCCGACCGCGTGCGCGCCGTGTGCGCGGACGGCACCGCGTACGACGGCGTCGCCCTGGTCGCAGCGGACGGGTTGTGGTCGCGGCTGCGCAAGCTCGTGCACGACGACGGCGATCCGCTACCCGCGCGCTACGTCGCATACCGCGGCACGGTGCCGGTCGCCGAGCTGTGGGAAGGCGCGGGGCTGGACGACGTCACGCTCTGGACCGCGCCGGGCCTGCACTTCGTGCAGTACCCGATCCGCGGCGGCCAGCTCTTCAACCAAGTCGCGGTGTTCCGCAGCGACCGCTTCCGCCCCGACTCCGATGACTGGGGCACTCCGGACGAGCTCGACGCGCGCTTCGCCGCCGGCTGCGCCGCGGTGCAAGCCGGGATCGAACGCATCCAGCGCGACCGCCGCTGGACGATGTACGATCGCGAGCCGATCGCCCGCTGGAGCCGCGGCCGGCTCGCGCTCCTCGGCGACGCCGCGCACCCGATGCTGCAGTACCTCGCGCAAGGCGCGTGCCAAGCGCTCGAAGACGCGGTAGTTCTGGCGGACGCGCTCGCGGCGCACGACGATCCCGCGGCGGCGTTCACGGCGTACCGTGACCGGCGGTATCTCCGCACGGCGCGCGTGCAGTACAGCGCGCGCTTGTTCGGCGAGATCTGGCACGCGGGCGACGTCGGCGCAACGCTGCGCGACACGATGCTGGCGAGCCGCCGCGACGACGACTTCGCTCACGTCGAATGGCTGTACGGCTGGCGCCCGTGACCGCTCCGGGCTGCCTACGTCGAGAGGGCTCCCAAATGTCGTGCCGAGCCTGTCGAAGCATGGACCACGATCGTGGTGCAGCCTTCGACAGGCTCAGGGTGACATGGGGTCCCCGGAGACAGATAGCTCCATAGCTAAGAGAGGGCGGTGACGCCGCCCGAGCGACCAGAGCTTCCCAAGACGTACGACCCCGCCGAGGTCGAGCCGCGGCTGTATGCGCGCTGGCTGGAGTCCGGCGTCTTCCATGACGAGCCCGATCCTGCGCGGCCGCCGTTCATCATCTCGATGCCGCCGCCGAACATCACCGGGCGCGCCCACATCGGTCACGGCTCCACGTACACGCCGCAGGACGTGCTGACGCGCTATCACCGCATGCTCGGTCAGAACGCGGACTGGCTGCCGGGCCAGGACCACGCCGCGATCGCCACCGAGACCGTACTCGTTCGCGAGATCGCGAAGGAAGGCGCGACGCGCGAGTCGCTCGGGCGCGACGAATTTCTCGCGCGCGCATGGCGCTGGCGCGAGCAGTACGGCGGCGAGATCAACGAATCGTTCCAACGGCTCGGTTTCGGCCCCGACTGGGACCGCGAGCGCTTCACGATGGACACGGGCTTGTCGGCCGCCGTCACCAAGGTGTTCGTCGACCTCTACAACGACGGGCTGGTGTATCGAGGCACGCGTCTGGTGAACTGGGATCCGGAGGCGCAGTCGACGCTCTCCGACGCCGAGGTGGAAGACGAAGAGAGCGACACGTTCCTGTGGCACATCCGATATCTCGCGGAGAACGGCGGCGACGGGCTCGTCATCGCGACGACGCGGCCGGAGACGTACCTTGCCGACGTTGCCGTCGCGGTGCATCCGGACGACGAGCGCTATCGGCACCTGATCGGCAAGAACGTCGTGCTGCCGATCATCGGCCGCGCGATCCCGGTCATCGCCGACGACTCGGTGGAACCGGCGTTCGGCACGGGCGCGGTCAAGGTGACGCCCGCGCACGACGCGACCGACTACGAGATCGGCCAGCGCCACCATTTGCCGATGCCGACGGTGATCGATTACGACGGCCGCGTCGCCGCACCGATCTGGCGCTACGACGAGACGCCCGAGCGGCGCGCGCCGATCGACGCGCAAGCCGAGAAGATGCACGCCTACGCCGGTTTCGACCGCTTCGAAGCCCGCAAGCGCATCGTCGACGATCTTCGGGTGACCGGCTCCCTGGTGGAAGAAAAACCGTATCGCACGACGCTGCCGCTGAGCTCGCGCACGCGCGCGGTCATCGAACCGTTGCTGTCGCTGCAGTGGTTCGTGAAGATGCAACCGCTCGCGCAGCCGGCCATCGAAGCGTATCGCGCCGGCGCGCCGCGCTTCGTGCCGGAGCGATTCGGGCGCACGTACGCCGCGGGACTCGAGCAGATTCGCGACTGGAACATCTCGCGCCAGGTGTGGTGGGGCCATCAGCTCCCCGTGTGGTACACGCCGAACGACGACGTCGTGGTCGCGCACGACGAAGCGGAAGCGAAGCGCATCGCGCGCGAGCGCTACGGCTCAGACGAGCTGCGCCGCGATCCCGATACGCTCGACACGTGGTTCAGCTCCGGGCTGTGGCCGTTCTCGATCCTCGGCTGGCCGGAGCGCACGCCCGAGCTCGACCACTGGTATCCCAATCAGGTCATGGTCACGAGCCGCGACATCATTTTCCTCTGGGTGTCGCGCATGGTGATGCTCGGGCTGCGGTTCGTCGGCAAGATCCCGTTCGAGACGGTCTTCATCACGCCGCTCGTGTTCGACTTGCACGGCCGCAAGATGTCCAAGTCGCTTGGAAACGCGATCGATCCGATGGTCGACCTCGTGCCGAAGTACGGCGCCGACGGCACGCGCTTTTCCTTCCTGCGCCAGATGCGGCTGGAGTCGCAAGAGCTGCGTTTCGACGAGCGCTACTGCGACGAGGCGAAACGTTTCGCGACCAAGCTGTGGAACGCGCTGCGGTACACCTGCGCGCTGCCGGAGGGATTGCCCGGCGCGGCCGTGCTGCCGCCGCGCGAGAAGCTCACCGTCGCCGACAAGTGGATCCTCACCGAACTGCGTGCGTGCGCGGAGACCGTCACGCACGCCTACGACGGGTTCGCATTCGGCGTCGCCGCCGACGCGCTGCTGCAGTTCGGCTGGTACACGTTCTGCGACTGGTACGTCGAGGCGACCAAAGCCGAAGGCCAGCAAGAGACGCGCGGCGCGGTGCTGTCTTTCGTACTGAACACGTTCGTGCGCGCGATGCACCCGATCGCGCCGTTCGTCACCGAAGAGATCTGGCAGACGCTGCCGCACGACGGCGCGACGATCGTCACCGCATCCTGGCCGGACCTGGCGGAGATCCCGTCGTTCGCGGAAGACGCGGCGGTATTCGGCGCCGTGATCGAAAAGGTGGAGCAACTGCGCAACGCGCGATCGGAGTGGGCGATCGCGCCGAAGGACTGGATGCGCGTCGAGGTCCCGGCCTCGCTCTCGGCGGAGCGCGGCATCGTCGAGTCGATCGCGACGCTCGCGCGCGCGCACGTCAGCACGTACGACGGCGGCGACGGCAGCGTGCGCGACCGCATCCTCGCGGTGCGCGCCGTTGCGGACAGCGCGAAGCTGCGCGAGCGCTACACGCGCGAGATCGCCCGGCTCGAATCCGAGGTCGCGCGGTCGGAGAAGAAGCTCGCAAACGAAAGCTTCGTCGCGAAAGCATCGCCGGACGTCGTCGCGGCCGAACGCGCGAAGCTCGAGGAGTACCGCCGCGAGCTCGCCCGCAACCGCACCGCGCTCGACGGGCTCGCCGACTAGCCGAGGCCGCGCGCCGCTCGCATCATCGCGCGCCGGTCATCGCGCCCGTCGCGACGAGGCTCGGCTCCGGTTCATCCGCACCGCGGCCCGGGACCGCGCGAACGTGGCGCGGGTCGAGCTTCTCGCCGCAGTGGCCGCATACCATCTGCGCGTCCGCACGGTGCTCGCAGTTCGCGTGCATCAGCACGACGGGGGGCCCGTCCTTCGCGTACCAGCGGTCGCCCCAGCCGAGCAGCGCCAAGATCACCGGATACAAATCGCGTCCCTTCGGGGTGAGGCGGTATTCCACGCGCACGGGTCGTTCCTGATACGCGCGCTCGTCGAACACGCCGTGCTCCACCAGCCGGCGCAAGCGAACCGCCAGAATGTTGGGCGAGATGCCCAGCCGCTCCACGAAGCCGTCGAACCGGCGCACGCCGCGGAAGGCCTCGCGGATCACGAGCAGCGTCCACCACTCGCCCAGCACGTCGAGCGCGCGGGCGATCGAGCAGTTCATCTCGTCGAAGCTGCGGCGTTTGGCCAAGACGGTCACCTCCGTTGGAAGGAAACGTCGACGCCGCGGTCAGAAGTTCCTTGCATGATGCAAGTCACTCGCGAGCGCCTCGTCACCTGGGAGGACCCGCTCGCGTCGTCAGGCGCCCTCCGCGAATTGTCAGGCCTGGAAGCGATCCGCGCCGTACGCGACGGCCGCGTCCCGCCGCCGCCGATCGCGAAGCTCATGAACTTCACGATCGCCGAAGTGGACGAAGGCCGCGTCGTGTTCGAAGGCTATCCGGGCGAAGAGCACTACAATCCGATCGGCGTCGTGCACGGCGGCTTCGCGCTGACGCTGTTCGACTCGGCGATGGGCTGCGCGGTCCACACGACGCTGCCGCATGGCGTCGGCTACACGACGACGGACGTCCAAGTGCGCTTCATCCGCGCGATCACCAAAGACACCGGGCCCGTGCGCTGCGAGGCAAAAGTCGTGCACGTCGGACGCTCCACCGCGATCGCCGAGGCGACGCTGCGCGACGGCGGCGGCCGCGTGCTCGGCACGGGCACAACCGCCTGCGCGATCTTCCGACCGTGAGGTAGGGCGCGCCGTGAGCTAGCGTGCGCCGTCGTGCAGGCGAAGCGCGCGCGCTTGCGCTTCGAGAGCGATACCGTAAGCGATATGATAGCCGATGCCGCGCACGGTCGTCTCGAGCGGGAACTCCCAGGTCGGCGGCGTCAAGCCGAGCGCCGGCACGACGACGAGGTTTGCCGGTGACATCGCAAGGCCGTACGCCGCGCCGAATCCGGTGCGCAGCCAGGGCATGCGCTTCGCGGCGGCCGGGTAGAGCACCGCGAAGCTGACGCCCATCCCAATGTGCGCGGCCCGGCCCCAAAGGACGGTTTCTTCGTGCGTCGGCTCGCGGCCGAGTGCGCGCATCACCGCGCGCGCGAACTGGCCCGGGCCGGTGACGTCCTCCAGCTCCGCCTCGCGGCGGTGGACGTCCTCGGACTGCGCCGCGTAGATCAGCTCGTCGATGCGGTCCATGAACCAGGTCGCGGCCAAGCCGGCCGCGACGGCCTTCGCGATGCGCAGCGCACTCATCGTCCCAAAGCCTACCCGTCCGAAGGCGAAGCTGGACCGGGACGACGAAGGTCCGGCCGATGCAGACCGCGGTGGCGAGGCGACGCGTGCTGATGTCGCCCGACGAGATCGACCGGGCGATCGCGCGCATGGCCCACCAGATCGTCGAACCCGAGGACGCCCAGGACGGGCTGCTCCTCATCGGCATCCGCCGCGGCGGGGAAGCCCTCGCCCGCCGGCTCGCGTCGAAGATCGCGGAGATTCGCGGTTCGCTGCCGCAGCTCGGCTTCCTCAACATCAACCTGTACCGCGACGACGACGTCGCGCGCGAGCTGCCGGAGTCCGAGATCCGCAGCGGCATCACCGGGCAGACCGTCGTGCTCGTGGACGACGTCCTCTACACCGGCCGCACGGTGCGCGCCGCGCTCGACGCCGTGACCGACCTCGGCCGCCCGCGCGCGATCCGCCTCGCGGTGCTCGTCGACCGCGGGCTGCGCGAGCTGCCGGTGCAGCCGGACTACGCCGGCAAGATGATCCCGACGAGCCGCCGCGAGCACATCGACGTGCTCCTCGCCGCGCAGCGTTCCGACGCCGACCTGGTGACGGTGCACGACGAGGACCGTGCCGCCCCGTAGCCTGCTCGACGTCGACGACCTCGCCCCCGACGAGCTCGTCGCCGTCCTGGACCGCGCGGTGGCGTTCCGCGACGCGCTCCCGCCGCGCGACTTGTGCGCCGGCGTCCCCGTGCTCAACCTCTTCTTCGAAGCGTCGACGCGGACGGCGACGTCGTTCACGCTGGCGGAGCAGCGCGTCGGCGCCGACGTGATCACGTTCGCACCGGGCGCCTCGAGTCTGGGCAAAGGCGAGACGATCGCGGACACCGCGCTGACGCTGCGCGGCATCGGCGTGCGCGTCATCGTCGTGCGCCACCCCGAGTCGGGCTTCGCGCGCCGGCTCGCCGACGCGTTCGACGGCAACGTGATCAACGCCGGCGATGGAACTCACGCGCACCCCACCCAAGCGCTGCTCGACCTCATGACGCTGCGCCAGGAGTTCGGGCGCTTCGACGGCTTGCGCGTCGCGATCGTCGGCGACATCCTGCACTCGCGCGTCGCGCGGTCGAACATCGTCGGGATGCGCGCGCTGGGTATCGACGTGACGCTGGTCGGCCCGGCGACCCTGCTCCCGCGCGACTTCGTCGCGCCCGGCGTGCGCATCGAGCGCGACCTCGACGCTGTCCTCGCGCGCGTCGACGCGGTGATGATGCTGCGCATCCAGCGCGAACGGATCGAGTCCGGCCTGTTGCCGTCGCTGGACGACTACACGCAGCGCTATCAGCTCAACCGCGCGCGCCTTCGGTCGCTGCGCGGCGACGCGATCATCCTGCACCCGGGTCCGTACAACCGCGGCGTTGAGCTGACCGACGACGTGCTGGACGACCCGCGCTCGCGCTACGTCGCGCAAGTCCACAACGGCGTGTTCGTGCGCATGGCGGTGCTCGATCTCTTGGTCAACGGCGCCCCGGTGCCGGCATGAAAACGTTAATCCGCGGTGGCCGCCTGATCGACCCGTTGCAGGGCATGGACGCGCTGCGCGACGTGCTGATCGAGGACGGGTTCGTGTCGCGGATCGGGGAGCACCTCGATGCGGGCGATGCGCGCATCGTCGACGCGACCAACGCGATCATCGCGCCCGGCTTCATCGACATGCACGTTCACCTCCGCGAGCCGGGGCAGACGCACAAGGAGACGATCGCGACGGGAACTGCCGCGGCCGTCGCCGGCGGGTTCACGGCGGTCGCGTGCATGCCGAACACGGAGCCCGCGCTCGACTCCGCGGCGATCGTCAGCGAGGTCGTG
>DASWRD010000057.1:0-34327 GCA_036403315.1 Candidatus Elarobacter sp. | reverse complement strand
G
The DNA here is from genome assembly GCA_036403315.1 of Candidatus Elarobacter sp. Lineage (GTDB taxonomy): Bacteria > Vulcanimicrobiota > Vulcanimicrobiia > Vulcanimicrobiales > Vulcanimicrobiaceae > Vulcanimicrobium. The sequence continues at coordinate 34,326 of DASWRD010000057.1, read as the reverse complement.
TAGTGCCCCGCAACGAAGTTCACGCCGCACCGCCTGGCACGGTTGTTGTTTCGGAGTTCGATGGTGGCGTTCGCGATGAGGGGGGGGGGGGTGGCGGGGTTGTGGAGTTGCCCGGTACGCGGGAGGGGGTGCCTCTGCGTACTTCTTTGGGGTTTTCCAATGCTCGTGTGCCTTGGGTGTTTCGATTTCCTCGGGATCATGGGGCGCATTTTTCGTTTCAGAGTGAGTGGTGGTATTTTACTGGGCATCTCGTTGCTGACGATGGGCGGCGGTTTGGGTATGAGCTGACGTTTTTTCGGTATGGGTTGCGGCCTGGGGAGCGGCGGCCGTTGCGTGGGGAGTCGCGGTGGCGGGGGAATCAGGTTTATCCCGTGCATCTTGCGCTGACTGATGAGGGTGGGCAGCGGTTTGTTTTTGATGAGCGGTTTGCTCGCGAGGCGTTAGGGATGGGGCGTGCGAGCGCGCGTGCGTTGGATGTCGTGGCTGGGCGGTGGACTTTGCGTGGGGGCTCGCCTTTTTTCTTGAAGGCGGATTCTGAGCGGGTTGGGGTTTCTTTGGTGCAGGTGGCGGAGAAGTTGCCCGCCGTTCATGGACGTGGCGGCGTTTCTTTGAAGGCTGCGTGTGCTACGTGTGCTTCGCATTATTATTCGATGACTCGGTTGCGGACCAGCGGGACCTTGCGGTATGGCGGGCGCGTGATGCGCGTTCGTGGGGTTTCTTGGATGGATCATGAGTTCGGGTCGGAGGAACTGCAGCGGGATCAGGCTGGGTGGGATTGGTTTTCGCTGCAGCTCGATGACCGGCGCGAGATCATGAGCTATCGGTTGCGCAAGAAGGACGGGTCGCTGACCGCGGAGTCCAGTGGGTCGCTGGTCGACGCGCGTGGGCAGGTGCGGTATCTTGCGCGTGATGCGGTCGCCGTCGTCGCTACCGGGGCGTGGACCAGTCCGCATACGCGGGCCGTGTATCCCAGCGGGTGGCGCTTTCGGGTGCCTTCCGCGCGCGTTGACGTCGTGCTCGTGCCGACGGTGGCCGATCAGGAGCTCGTGGGGACGAGCGGCGGGATCTCTTATTGGGAAGGCGCCGTCGACGTGCGCGAGTTCGGTACCGGGCGGCGGCTCGGGGTTGGGTACGTCGAGCTCACGGGGTATGCGGGCGCGATCGGTTTGTAGGTTCGCGCCGCGATCGCGGTCGTATGCCGCGGCGAGCGGGTTTAGCGGGCGGCTGCGACCACCGTTCGTACGACCGTTTCTTCGCCGCCGTTGCGGGCGTAGTGCAGGGCGACAAAGTACGTCGTCGGCGACGTTGCCGGTGGTAGCGGCAGGATGGCGCTCGTTGCGCGGGGGGCGATCGTTTTTTCGGCTAGGGTTCCGCCGGATTCGTCTTGCAGCTCCACTTGCATCGGGCTCGAGCTCGCCGCGACGTGCAGGTGCAGTGGATGTCCGGCCACCGCGTGGCCGACGATCGCGATCGTGCCGCCCGACGTGCGCGCCGACATCGCGTCGATGGGCGTGACTGCTTCGGGTGCGTCGGCGAGTGATGCGGGGCCCGGTGATGCTTGTGCGTCCGGTGAGGCGCTTGGCAGCGGTTGAGCGTTTGCCGCGATCGCGACGCTTGCGTCCGCGACCGTCGTGCCGCGGTGCACCGTGATGCGCGCCGTCAGCGGCTGGGCTTGGTATGCGCGCGGCACCGCCAGGCGGTTCGTGCCGACGTGCGCGAACGGCGATGACACGACGACCTTGCCGGCGGCGTCGAGCAGCGCGACGGTACCGCGTTCGCCGATCGCGAGATACGATGCGAGGATCGTGTCGCCGGTTGCGCCGGGGTCGCGCCGCGCCGAGAACGACATGACGCGCGCGACGGCTGCCGCGGCGACCGGCTCGTGCGCCGCGACGGCGAACGACGCGGTGCGGGACACCACGCCGAGCGGGCCGCGTACCGAAAGCGCCACCGACACGCGGTGCGATGCGGCGGACGGCGGGAGGGCGAACGCGATCTCTCCGTTGCGGCGCGTCAGATTCCCCGCGGCGAGCACGCGCCCGTCGTCGGACGATGCCGCGTATTCCGCGAAGCCGTCGCCGCCGGCCGCGTACGGCAAGCGAACCTGCGTCCCCGCGATCGCGTGCGCGGGCGGCACGAGCATCGGATCGCGCGGCAGTGCGAGCGCGACCAGTCCGCCGCACATCGCGACCGCACCGGCCCCGACGAGCGCGACGCCGGCTTTCCACGGGCGGAACGCGGGCCGCGGCGACGGGGGCACCGGCGCGTCGACGCGCACCATCACGTTCTCCGACCGGATCTCGAGGAACATCGAGCGATAGGTATTCGTGCGGGGTGCGATGACGGCGAGCCGCGCGCTGCCGATCGAGCCGGGCGCGACGGCGACGCCGCCCAGGTCGGTGATCTCACCGTTGCGGTGGACGCCGAGCAGCCGGCCCGTAACGTCGGCGTCGGTCGACGCCAGCCGGATCGCGTACCAGCTCGCGCGCTTGCGGCGGTCGACGCGCTCGACGCGGACGTCGGCGGCGACGCCGCCCGCCGCGAACTGCACGACGTTGCCGTCGACGCGCGCGGGAGAGGCGCCTTCGTAGGGCGCGAGCGCGTTCATGCGGTGGCGACGGGTTCGACGGCGATGGAGCTCAAGGCGTTGCGCCGCGACTCCACGGTGTTGCACGACAGCAGCGCGCGCGCCGCGTCGCGCGCGATGTCGAGCTCGCCGGTGGCCGCGTGCAGCTCGGTGATGCGCGTCAGCACCTCGACGTGCAGCTTCTCGAAGTAGCGCGCGCGCTGCTCGAGGCACGGTTCGGACGCCTCGGACGCGAGGAGCCGGTCGACGTGGATGCGCTGCGCGAGGCGGTAGTGGTGCTTCGCACCGTCGACGGATCCGCGCGCTTCGTCCAACCGTGCTTGCTCGACGTGATCGACGAAGCGGTGCACGTCGATGGCGACCGTGCGCGCGTTGATGCGCACCTCGCCCGCCGTTTCGAAATAGCGCTCGGGATCGATCGCCGGGCCCACGTCGCCGATCGCGCGGCGGATGCGGCTGAGCGTCGTGCGCAGACCTTGCGCGCCGATCGTGCGGTTGATGCCGGGCCAAAACGCGTCGAGCAGCTCGTCGCGGCTGGTGCGGCATTCCGGCGCGAGCGCGACGTAGCTGAACACCTGCTGGTCGCGCCGCCGCGCGAACGCGATGGGACGTCCGCCGATCTCGCAGCGAAACTTTCCGAAGACGTTGACGAACATCATCGGCGTCACGGCCATCGTCACGTGCTCGGCCACGGCCGGCCGTGCGAGCCGGTTGAGGATGCGATAGGGCCGCAGCCCGCTGCGCGTCCGAACGATCGGAAGCCCGAGCTGCTCCAGCTCTTCGGCTTCGGACTGCGAGCCGGTCCAGCCGTCGCCGAGCGCGCCGCAGAACGCCGCCAGCGCCGTGGGTTCGTAGCAGCCTTCTTGCTCCACGAGCTCGAGCAGCAGGTGGCCGTTGCGGTCGCGCCAGCGCGCGAACGCGTCGTTGAGCGTGCGACCGGACTCCGCGGCGTCGCGCACCAGCCACTGCGTCGCCAGCGCCCAGCCTTCGGTGTCGTGGAGCAGCTGCGCGACGTCCTGCCCGTCACCGAGCACGCGCATCAGCGTAGCGAGCGCCGCGGTCTCTTCCGCGTCGAACGCGAGCAGCGCCGGATCGCAGGCGGCGGCCAGGCCGCGCGCAACGAGGGCGTGCCCCTGGAGCCGGCGGCGCGAGCGGCCCACCAGGATGAGGCGCGCGTCGATCAGGCCGTCGGTGATGTCGTCCACCAGCGCGCGGTAGCCGTCCGGATCGGCGCGGTCGATCTCGTCGAACACGATCTCGGTGAACGCGCCGCCGCGTGCGATGACGCCGCGAAGCGTCGCCGCGTCGGCGCCGGGCGGGACGCGCACGTAGCCCGTCGAGCCGCCTCGCGCATCAGCGTACTGCTGCACGGCGCACGTCTTTCCGGATCCCAGCGGCGCGCAGATGATCCGCACGGAGGCGTCGCGCGTCTCCGTGAACCAAGCGGCCAGCCGCGGCCGCTCGATGCGATCGAGCGCGCTTCGCGGACGGGAACGGAAATACGGCTTCAGATCATCCATGCAAACATTCGGACAACCGCCCACTGAGAGGATCATCGGCCGAATGCGCCGCCCGGATGAGTGCCTTCCCAGCGCTTGCTTGCCGCTTGTGATGGCCGGCACGCCGGCCTCACCGCACGCGAGCGCGCCGCTCAGACCAACTCGAGACGATCTCCCGGCAGCACGTCCACGTCGGACAGCGCGCCTCCGCCCAGCTCGACCACGCCGCGCGCGCCCGGGCAGCTCAGCGCGAAGCGGTTCGGGCGGACGTTCGGGAGCACGCGGATCACGTGGCCCTCCGCATCGACGAAGATCACGTCGATCGCAACCCGCATCCCGATCGTGTGAATGGCGCGGCACGACGTGATCCACACGCCCTCGTCCGGCCGGATCGTCGTGCGCGCGAGCAGCCCGACGGCGCGGTGCAGAAACGAGGACAGGCGGTCGATGCGCGTCGCGACGATCGTTCCGGTAGTACTGTTGCGTAGGAGCGGCACGGTTTAGATGTTCCTCACCAGCGGGAGCATCGCGACGATCGCCGCCGCGAGATAGGGACCAAACGCGATCGGACGGCGCGCGCCCGTCGTACGGCGCGCGATGACGGCCGCGGCGACCGCGGCGAGCAGGAAGGCGAACGCGGCTTCGCGCGCGCCGAGCAGCGCGCCGCCGAGCGCGGCGAGCTTCGCGTCGCCCCAGCCCATCCCGCGCCCGCGCGAGAGGGTGGCGGCGAGTGCGAACGGAGCGAAGACGAACGCCGCGCTCACGACCGGCGCCCAGTCGTGCAAAGCGATGCCCGCGCCGGCGACGACGATGAGCGGGACGAGCGTGAGCGGATCGGGCAGCAGCCCGCACGACAAGTCGGCGGCGCAGCAGCCGGCGAGCGCGAGCATCACGAACACGAGCAGCGCGAGCCGCGCGGGCGATGCGCCTTGCGCGGCGAGCGCGACGCCGATGCACGCGCCGGCGACCGCGAAGGGCCAGCGCGCGAACGCGACCGGCACCGGTCCGTCGTCGAACGGCGCGCGCCCCGCGCACAGCGCGTCCGCGACGAGCGTCCCGCCCCAGCCCGCGGCGCCGAACAGCAGCGCGGCGAGCGCGATCATGACTGCCGCGATCATCGGTGCGTCACCACGCGCGCGATCACGGGACCGAAGATCATCAAGTACAGCGACGGGATCATGAACAGCGCCATCGGCAGGATCATCTTGATCGGCAGCTGCGCGGCTTTTTCTTCGGCGCGGAACCAGCGCCGGTCGCGCGTCTCTTTGGCGAGCTCTTGCAGCACGACGCTCAAGTTCGAGCCCAGCTTCTCGGCTTGCACGATGGCGGTGACCATCGTCGTCGTCGAGTCCTCGTTCACGCGCTCGGCCATCGCGTTGAACGCGTCCGTGCGCGGCCGGCCCAGCCGGACCTCCGCGAGCATCGACGTCAGCTCTTCCTTCAGCGCGCCGGTCGTCGAATCGGCCGCTTGTACCAGCGCGGCGTTGAGCGCGAGCCCGGCCTGCACGGTGGTCGACAGCAGGTCCAAGAAATCCGGCAGCGCGCGCTGGATGCTCTCCTTGCGCGCCTTCAGCGCGCGTGACAGGAGCATGCTCGGGAAGCGCCAGCCGATCAGCGCGACGAACCCGCCGGTCACGATCGCCAGCGCCTTGACGGGGAAGAACAGCATGATCATCAGCGCGGTGACGGCACCGATGCCGATCGCGCCGATCGTGCGCAGCGTCATCGCCAGCGGCGTCACACCGTACCAGCCCGCTTCGATGAGCCGCTGCTGCAGTCGGGAATGGCGTTCCTTGCTCACGATCTGCTCGATGATCGTGACGCGCTGCGACACGGACTTCTCGCTGACGCGCTCGAGCTTCCTGAGCCGCGCGGCCATCGGGCTGCGCGCGGGGAACGCGGAGAACACGATCAAGAAGGCGGAGATCGCCCCGCAGCCCGCGACGGCGACCGGCGAGATCGCGATCATGGATCGATCTTCGTGATGCGCACGAGCGAGAAGATCGCGAGCCCGTCCAGCGCGAACGCGAGCCCGAGGAAGATCTGGCCGATCAGCGTGCCGAGCATCGCGTCGCGCAGCTCGTCCTGCGACGCGACGAACCCGCCGATCGCGATCGGCAGAAGGCCGAGCAGCCACGCCGTCGCGCGGCCCTGCGCCGTGATCGCCTTCACGCGGCGGCGCAGGCGGCGGCGGTCGCGGATCGTGCCGGCGAGCCCGTCGAGCACGGAGCCGAGGTCGCCCCCGGTCTGCGCCTGAACGCGGATGACGCGCGCGAGCACGGCGGTTTCCGTGTTCGTCATGCGCGCCGCCATTTGATCGAATGCGTCGAGGATGCTCCAGCCGAGGTTGCTCAAGCCGACGACGCGCATGAACTCCGTCTTCACCGGCTCGCGGCTCTGCTCGCTGGTGAGCACGAGCGCTTGGCGGATGCCGAGCCCGACGCGAACACCGCCCGACAGCGTGCGCAACGCGCCTTCGAGCTGATCTTGGAACATCGCGATGCGTTTGGTGCGGCGGGCGCGCAGGTGTCTGCGCCCGCCGAAGAGCGTCAGGCCCACGCACGCGACGAGCAAGAGCACGTCGACGAGGAGCGACGGGTGGAAGAACGCGATGAGCCCGATCCAGAGCGTGAGCGCGACCCCGGCGAGCACGAACACGAAGTGCTGCGGCGCCATGCGCATGCCGGCGGCGTCGAGGTCGACCGCGAAGCGCGTGCCTAGCTTTTCGAAGCGCGCGGAGATCGGCTCCCAGTACGACGCGCACACGAGGCCGATCGCCGCGATGACGCCGAACAGGATTGCCATCGGCGCTACCGCAGCCACGTCGGCTCCTTGCGCGCGATGGACGTCACCTGGAACGTCGACAGGTCGTACGGCACGCCGAGCTCTTCGAAGCGCGCGAGGCAGTTGGGCTGCACGCCGCACGGCTCGAAGTCGCCGATCACGTTGCCCTCGTCGTCGACGCCGCGCTGGCGGTATTTCACCAGCTCCTGCATCGTCACGATGTCGCCTTCCATGCCGACGACCTCGCTGACGCCGACGACGCGGCGCGAGCCGTCGCGCAGCCGCGACACCTGCACGATGAGGTCGACGGCGCCCGCGACCTGCTCGCGGATCGCGCGCACCGGCAGGTCGAAGCCGGCCATCAGCACCATCGTCTCGACGCGCGAGAGCGCGTCGCGCGCGCTGTTCGCGTGGATGGTCGTCAGCGAGCCGTCGTGGCCGGTGTTCATCGCCTGCAGCATGTCGAGCGCTTCCGCGCCGCGGCACTCACCCACGACGATCCGGTCGGGCCGCATGCGCAGCGAGTTCCGCACGAGGTCGCGGATGGTGATCGCGCCTTTCCCTTCGAGGTTCGGCGGCCGCGCTTCCAAGCGAACGACGTGGCGCTGATCGAGCTTGAGCTCGGCCGCGTCTTCGATCGTCACGATGCGATCGGCTTTGGGGATGAAGCTGGACAGCGCGTTGAGCAGCGTCGTCTTGCCCGACCCCGTTCCGCCGCTGACGATGATGTTGAGGCGCGCCTGCACCGCCGCGCGCAAGAAATCGACCACCGGCGGCGTGAGCGCGCCGACGCGCAGCAGATCGTCGATGCCGAAGCGCTTGGTGCCGAAGCGGCGGATGGTGAGCGTGGGGCCGTCGATCGCCAGCGGCTCGATGATCGCGTTGACGCGGGAGCCGTCGGGAAGGCGCGCGTCGACCATCGGGCTCGACTCGTCGAGGCGCCGGCCCAGCGGCGCGATGATGCGCTCGATGACGAGCCGCACCTGGCGGTCGTCGACGAACTGCTTCGCCGTGTCCTCGATGCGCCCGCGCCGCTCGACGAACACGTTGCCGAACCCGTTGACCATGATCTCGGTGACGTCGGGCTCGTGCAGCAGGCTCTCGAGCGGGCCCAGGCCCATCGCTTCCTCGATCACCTCGTGCCGCACGCGCGAGGCGTGCTCGGCCGACGTGATCTCTTTGCGCGACGCGAGCAGCTCGTCCGCGATCGCGTCGACCTGCTTGCGCAGATCGGCCAGCTTCTCCGCGTCCGTGTGCGCGCGTGCGGCGGCGAGAAAATCGATCTTCGTGAGCATCGCGCGGTGCAGCTCGGTCTTGAGCCGCTCCGCCGCGGCGACGTCGCCGGCGACGGGCGGCATCGCGAACACGCTGGTCACGGTGTCGTTCGAACCCGTCAGCGACGACGCGCCCGGGAACGGTACCGGCGCGGGCCGCACGGGATCGGGCCGGCGCGCCTGACGCCGGTCGCCGATCGGGTTGGCGGTGGACGGCCGCAGGTCGTGCATCGGGTCGAGCTCGGGCGTCGCGGCGAGCGCGTCCGCGAAGCGGCCGAACGTGCGCGACCAGCCGCGGTCTCGCGGCGCCGGCAGCTCCGCGGCGATCGCGAACTTGAGCGACTCCTGAACTTCGCGCGCGCGAAGCTCCGCGTTGCCGCGCAGGTCGTACAGCGTGAACGCGATGCGCGCCGGCGGGATCCCGAAGCGGTCCATCGCGGACAGCGTCGCGTGCGCCGCTCCGATGCCCAGCAGCGTCGGCTCGCCGATCACCACGATCTTCGCCGCGCTCATGATGAACGGGCGCACCGTCGCGGCGAACGGCTGCGGCGCGTCGACGACGACCAGTCCGTGCTCGGGCAGCTTGCGCGCGAACTGCTCGACCGCTTCCGCGCTGACGACGAAGCCGTCTTCGTACGAGCGCGCGAGCTCGACGATCGTGAGCGGGCCTTTCTTCGTGGCCGCCGGCGAGCCGGGGACGCGGCCGAGGTCGAGCTCCTTGGCGACGTCGTACCAGATCGCCATCGCGCGCCGGCCCGAAAGATCGGCGTCGACGATGTAGCGCGGCCCGGCCGACGGAAGGTCGTCGACGAGCTGCATGGCGATGTTCGTCGCGCCGACGCCGCCCTTCGCACCCACGACGACGAAGACGCGCAGGCTCATCGGCGCGGAGAGCCGCCCTCGATGCGATCGAGCTCGATGACCGGCACCACGTTGGGCGCGGGCGCGGCGGGGCGCGGCTTCGCGGCGGCGACGACCGGCGGCGCGACGGGTGCGGCCGCAGGGGCTTGCGCCGGCGCGGCGGCGCCCGGCATCATGAGCGGCACCGCCGACGGTTTGTCGGGCACGCCGAGCTTGAGCGTCTCGGCGGGGAACGCGCGGATGGATTCCTTGGGCGGGCGCAGCGCGAGCCGCAGTGTCGTGTTGAGGTCCGCGGCGGCGAGCAGGTTGACTTGCCGCGGCGTAAGCGCGAGCGTCACCGTCGTGAGGTTCTGGTTGTCGGGGCTCGGCGTCGCGCTGGTGGTCTCGACCTCGTTGCCCATCGCGAGCACGAGCGCGCCGCGCAAGATCGCCGACGCGCGCGGGACTTCGCTCGCGACGCGCGGCGGCACGGCGATGACGTCGACGCGGTCGCCGGGCTGGATCAAGCCGGCGACGCCTTTGACCTTGTCGATGGAGATGCTGACGGCACGCATGCCGACGGGCAGGCGCGCGGGGAGCGCGTTCGCGCCGGCGAGACCGATCTTCGAGCGCGTGACGACGCTGCCGGCGGGGATCGTGATGAGCGAATATTTTCCGGCGAGCTCTTTGCGGTCGGCGACCGCGTCGGGATCCACTTCGGTCGCGGGCCGTTTCACTTCGGTGACGAGCGAATCGTTGAGCAGCGCACGCGCCGGGACGTCGTGCGCCGCCACGTACACGGTGCGCGCGGGGACGGCGGCCGTCTGCGTGCGCAGCGACCCGAGATAGTTCAGCATCAGCACGCCGGTCCCGAGCGCGAGCAGCAGGCCGACGATCAGCGGGATGCGTCGTGCGTTTTTCATCGGGTCACCTCAGAGCCGGCGCCAGGGTCGACACGGCGTATGCGACGCTACCCGCCGCGATCGCGACGCCGTAAGGGAGTGCGGTTTTCTCGGTGGCCGCGCCGCGCGCGGCGACCGCCGCGGTGCTGCGCACCAGCGCGATGAGCCGGCCGTTCGCGGCCGCCGCGACCAGCGCGAGCACGCCGCCCGCGACGAGGATGTCCAGCACGAGCGGCATCGCCGCCGGAAAACCGACGACGCCGCAGCACGCTGCGATCAGCTTGACGTCGCCGCCGCCGAACCAGCCCGCCTTGTACGCGAACGAACCCGCGACGAACGCCGCGATCATCGCCGCGAGCGCGGCGAGCTCCGGACCGGCGCCCTCCGCGAGGTGAACCGCGACGGCGGCGACGGCCGTCGCCGCGGTCAGCACGTTCGGGATTCGTCGCGTGCGGATGTCGGTCGCCGCCGCTGCGAGCGTGGCGACCAGCAGTACCGTCAGCGCGGCGGTCATGGGTACGCCGCGGAGATGTCTTGGTAGCGCGAGAGGATCTGCGCGCCGATGAACGCGACCGCGCCGATGCAGAGCGCCGCGATGAAGGCCAGGATCACGGCATACTCGCCAAGACCCTGGCCGCGGTCGTCCACCAGCGCGGCGAGCATCAGAAGATCGCCCGGATCGCTTGCACGATGTGGTCGATGTTGCGGCTCACGACGAGCGCGCCCACGACGCACTGGACGGCGAACAGGCTGAGCATCGCGCTGTATTCCGCGACGCCCACGCCCGATTCGTCAGATGCTGCTTCCCACATTGCTCAACACTCCTTGCAGGTTGCCGCTGAAGTACAGCACGGCCGCGATGCACAGGACCGCGATGAGCCCGAGGATCAGGCCGTACTCGGCGAGGCCTTGGCCTCGCTCGTCGCCGCGCAGCGAATCAAACGCGGCGACGTGGTACTCTGCGAACGTGTCGCCGGAGTCGTCGAACTGAGCCGGAATGGTGTCGCGGAGTACGACGTCGCTCATCGTGTGACGCCTAGATGCTGCTGCCGACGTTGCTGAGCAGACCCTTGATGTTGCCGGACAGGAACAGCACGGCCGCGATGCAGAGCACCGCGATGAGGCCCAGGATGAGACCGTATTCCGCGAGGCCCTGACCCTCTTCATCGGCGAGGATCGAACGAAAGGTTGTCATCATGACGAAAACTCCTTGGAAGTGCTAGCGCACGGATGGGGGGATGTCGTCCGGCGGAGCCGGGACGTTGGGGGCTCCGACCTGGACGGTCGTGCGGGCACTCGGACCCGCCGGGAGCGAACGAACGACGATGGTGACGATCGCGCCGCGAAAGAACGCGGACGCGAGCGGAACGATCGCGACGTAGTGGCCCTGCGCGTCGGTCGGAACGGCGCGCCGGCTCAGGAGCACATCGGGGAGATCCCGCGAGAACGTCGCGTAGAGCGCGGCTTCCAGCGGTTGCGCGACGGGGCCGGTGCCGGTGATGGTCACCGCCTCCGCTCCGACGACGCGCGTTGCGGTCACCGTGACGCCGCTCGGCGCGGCCGGCGCATCCGCGGCGGGCGTCCCGAGGGGGGCGACCAGCACGGCTACGGCGGCGAAGAACGCGATTGACGGCGGGTTGATGACTCGCATCGTGGACGCATCGTACAGGCCCGGACCCCGACCTGAAAAGCCCATTCCGACAGAATTGACGGTGCGTCCACGGTCTGACAACGCACGGTCAACGCGACGCTCTGGCATACTCGGGACAACGCTTTCCGACCCGCGGTTTGCCGCGTCAGAGGAGTCACGTTGCACCACGCCCTTCGCACGTCCATCACCGCGGCCGCCGCTGCCGTCCTCGCCGTCACGCCGCTGAGCGTGCGCGCCGACGCGAACGTTCCGGTCACGCTGCGGACCGGCCAGTCGGTGCTCGTCTCGACTCCGCGGCTCACCCGGGTCGCCGTCGGCGACGGCAAGATCGCGGGCGTGCTGGCCGTCGGCAACTCCGAGATCGTCATCAACGGCCGGTCCGCGGGCCGCACGACGCTGCTCGTGTGGACGAACGGCGCGCGCCGCACGTTCGACGTCACCGTCACCGAGCAGAACCTCTCGAGCCTGCGCGCGATGCTGCAAGGCGCGATCCCGGACCGCGACGTCCACGTCGACGCGTACGACCGCTCCATCGTGCTCAACGGAACCGTCCCCGACGGCGAAAGCCTCGTGCACCTCGGCGAGGTCGTGGCGCACTTCGAGCCCGTCGCGAGCGCCGGCAAGTACGTCGTCGTCAACGCCGTCACCGTCGCCAAGCCGCTGGGCCCGCTGCAGAACGAGCTCGCGTCCGCGCCGGCGACGTCCGGCGTGCGCGTCGACCGCGACGCCAAAGGAAATCTCATCGTGAGCGGCCAGGTCGAAGACCGCACGACGGCCGAGCACGTGCTGCACCGCGTGCGCGCGCTGGCGGGACCGTATCTCGCCGCGGACGGCAAGGTGCTCGACCGCATCGAGACCCTGAAGATCAGCCAGGTCGACATCAAGGTGTACGTGCTCGAGGTGGACGAGACGGGGCTGAAACAGCTCGGCTTCAACCTGCAGTCCGCGGCGTTTCACCCGGACGGCACCTACACGCTGGGCGGACCGCAGTTCCCCGTCGTCGAGAGCCCGTTCACCGGCTTCGGAGGCCACTCGCCCGGGCCTGCGATGGACGGCCGCGCGCTGACGCTCGGCTCGTTCTTTCGCAGCATCACGCTGGCGCCCACGCTGAACGTGCTGTTGCAGAACGGCCACGCGCGGGTGCTCTCGTCGCCCAACCTCGTGACCATGCCCGGCCGCGAAGCGAACTTTCTCGTCGGCGGGCAGATCCCGATCCCCGTCGCGGCGGGGCCGCAACAGATCGCGATCGTGTACAAGGACTTCGGCGTGAAGCTCGTCGTTACGCCGACCATCCTCGGCGAGGGCAACGTGGAGACCGTGATCGCACCGGAAGTCTCGGACCTCGACTTCCAGGACGGCGTCAACATCAACGGGTTCACCGTCCCGGCGCTCAAGACGAGCCGGCTCTCCACCGACGTCGTCACCAAGGCCGGCGAGTCGATCGTGATGGGCGGTTTGCTGCGCCGCCTCGAGCAGCGCAACATCGACAAGATCCCGCTGCTCGGCGATCTGCCGATCCTCGGCAAGCTGTTCCGCTCGACGCGTTACCAGACCGCGCAGACCGACGTCGTCTTCGTGATGACGCCGCAGATCCTCACGCGCTGAGGCCCGCCCAACGCTCGCAACGGATGGTGAGTTTCGATGCACACACGACGTAACCGCGATGGAGAGCGGGGCCAAGTCGTTCCGATCGTGGCCCTCGCGCTGACCGTGCTGTTCGGTGCCGCGGCGCTGGCGGTCGACGTGGGCTACTGGCGCTATCAGGAGCGCCTGCAGCAGTCCGCCGCCGACAGCGCGGCGATCGCGGGCGCCAGCGAGCTGAACTTCGGTGCCGGGGGCGTCGCGGCGGCCGCGGCGCACGACGCCACGATGAACGGCTTCACCGACGACGCCGGCGTCACCGTGAACGTCGCGGTCCACGCGCCGCCCACGTCGGGCGCGTACAGCGGAAACACCAGCGCCGTCGAGGTGATCGTCGAGAAGAAACAGCCCGGCTTTTTCGCAAAGGTCCTCGGGATCAACTCGCAATGGGTCCGCGCCCGCGCGGTCGGGCTCATCAGCACCAACGACCGCATGTGCATCTACGGCCTGAGCACCAGCGGCACGGCAGTGCTCTTCAACGGCTCGACGGTGAACATGCCGCGGTGCGGGATCATCTCCAACAGCAACATGACGATCAACGGCGCGACCGTGACGTCGTGGGCGATCGGCTACGTCGGAACGGTCGTCGACAACGGGAACACGTACCCGAGCAACAGCGCGCACCCGAAGCAGGCGCTGGTGACGAGCGATCCGTGCATGTCGGTGCCTGGCTGCGCGTACCTCAAATTGAATCCGCCGCGCAGCGGCCCGTGCCTGTCGCCGACGACGTACAACGGTCTCGCCACCGCGACGCTGCAGCCGGGCCGGTACTGCGTCAACGTCATCATCAACGGCTGCACCAACGTCGTGTTCAACCCTGGCGTGTACGAGTTCGACGCCGGCGTCACAGCGAACGGCGTGACGAACGTGTCAGGCAGCGGCGTCACCATCTACAACAACAGCGGGCAAGTCATCATCAACGGATCGACGGTGAACTTGAGCGCACCCACGACCGGCAACACCGAAGGCGTGCTGTTCTACCAGAACCCCGCCGACACGAACGCGTTCATCGCGAACGGGAGCGGCGGCGGCTACGCTGGCATGGTCTACTTTCCCACCTCGCAGATCACGCTGAACGGGACGCTGAGCCAGTGGCTGCTGGTCGTCGGCTCGACCGTCGTGATCAACGGCTCCGGCACGAACGTTCCGAGCGCGGTGTTCCCCGGCTGGGGCCGTTCGGTGCTGGCGGAATGAGAGCCGTGCGTTCGAAGGCCGCGCGCTCCCTGACGCGCTCCGACTCCGGCACGGCGCTCGCCGAGATCGCGCTCGTTCTGCCGCTGCTCGTGCTGGTGCTGATCGGCCTCATCGAGGTCGGCCGTTTCGGCAGCTACACGATCCTGGTCGGCAACGCCGCGCGCGCCGGCGTTCAGTACGGCGCGCAGAACACGGTCACCGCGTTCGACGTCGCGGGGATGCAGAACCGCGCGAAAAGCGACGGGCAGAACATCACGGGCCTAACGGCGACCGCGAGCAGCTTCTGCCAGTGCGCCGACGGGACGGCGTCGACGTGTCTGGCAACCGACTGCTCTACCAGCCACCGGCTCGTTTTCGTGCAAGTGCTGACCAGCGCGACGATACCGTCGCTGACGAACTCCGCCCTGCTGCCGGCCTCGCTGCGCACGACGACGATCAACGGCAAGGCCGTCATGCGGGTCGCGCAGTGAGCGCGGCCCGGCGCGGCGAGCGCGGCAGCGCGCTGGTCGAGTTCGCGGTCGCCAGCACCGTCGCGCTGACGATGATCTTCGGTATCATCGACTTCGGCCGCGGGCTCTACACGTATCATCTCGTGGCAAACGCCGCGCGCGCCGGAAGCCGCTATGCGATCGTTCGCGGCAACACGTGCACGGCGCCGGGCTGTCCCGTGACGTCGACGGCGATTCAAACGTACGTGCGCGGGCTCGCGCCCGGGATCGACCCGAACTCGCTGACGGCGAACACGGCGTGGCCGGGCGGCGCGGACTGCATCGGCGTGGTCACCAACAACCCCGGCTGCCCGGTGACGGTGACCGTGACGTACACGTTCCGGTTCATGGTACCGCTGCTGCCGGGATTCGCGATGAACATGTCCAGCGCGTCGCAGATGAACATCTCGCAGTGACGATGACGACGCCGCTCGGCCGCGGCCTCGCGTGGCTGCTCGCGCCTGCGATCCTCGCCGCGCTGATCGCGCTCAACCCGCTGAACCGGCCAACGTATGTGATGGGCGACTTTCGTGCGTTCTACTGCGCGGGCGCAGCGATCGCGCAGCACGCGAACCCGTATCTCGAAGAGCCGTTGCGGGGCTGCGAGGTGCACGCCGGGCCGCCGGCGGAGCCGGCGTTCTTGCGGCCCGTCGCGCTGCCCGCGCCGCTGCCGCCCTACGCGCTCGCGCTGTTCGTGCCGTTCGGGCTGCTGCCGTTCCCCGTCGCCGCGGTGCTGTACTTGCTGCTGCTGATCGGTGCGATGAGCGGCGCCGTCGCGCTCTACGCGCGCGTGACCGGCGCGTCCAGCATCCTGCTCAACGTCACGTTCGCGGCGATCACCGCGACCGTGACGTACTACGTCGGGCAGCCCGTGCCGCTGGTGTTTCTCGCGCTCGCGGCGGCGGCGCTGTTTGCGCGCCGCGGGCGCTGGGCGGCCGCCGGCGCGTGCGCGGTCGCAGCCAGCATCGAGCCGCACGTCGCATTACCGGCGCTCGTGGCGATGCTCGTCGCGCTGCCGCGCACGCGGCTCCCGATCGTGATTTTCGGCGCGATGCTGGGGCTGGCCGGCGTGGTCGCGGTCGGGCTTCCGACCAGCATCGCGTACGTGCGCGACGTCGTGCCCGCGCACGCGCTCGCCAACGCGTTCGAATGGCAGTTCAGCCTGACGTCGCTGCTGACGTCGCTCGGCGTCGCGGCGCCGGTTGCGATCCGCTGCGGCGAGGTGATGTTCGCGGCGATGGTCGCCCTGGGCGTTGCCGTCGCGCTGCGGCTTCGCAAGCTGACCGGCGACGCGGCGGTGATCGTGCTGATCCCGCCGGCGTTCGGTGTGTTCGGCGGCGTGCACGTGCACTTCCAGCAGCTCGCGGTCGCGTTTCCCGCGGTCCTGTACGTGTTCGCGCGCTACCCGCAGGTGCGCACGCTCGCCGCGAGCGGGCTCGCGCTGGCGATGATCCCGTGGAACGTGATGAGTTCCACGATCCTTGCCGGCTTCTCGCCGCTGCTCGCCGGCACGTTCGGCTGGCTGACGGTGGGGCGGCGCGGCGGACTGGTGCTCAGCGCGGTCGCGGCGCTGATCGGCTTCTCGCTGCTCGCGCTCGGGCTCGCCGGGCTGGGCCCGGCACCGGCGCACTTCGTGCCCCACGCGTATCCGCCCGACGCGCTCGCCGAAGCGAGCTGGGGCGACTTCTCGCGCGCGACGCTGATGCGGCCGTCGCTCATGATGCAGTGGCTGCGGCTCCCGACGCTGCTCGGCGTCGCGTGCGGTTTGGCCGCGATCGTGCGCGCGGCGTATGCGAATCCGCTCCGCAGCCGGAGCGCGCAGGCGCGTTCCGTCCCCGCGGCCGCCGCGGCGGCGGCGTGATGCGGCCGCGCGTCTCGCTCGATCCCGATCGCGTGCTGCCGTGGGCGTGCGTCGCCGCGGTGTTCGCGTGGTTCGCTGCAATCGCGGTGCGCTTTCCGCCGGGCGACGGCGATCTGCTCTGGCAGCGCTGGCTCGGCGAGCGCATCTTGCGCGAGCACGCGATCCCGCGCGCGCTCGGGCCGGAGACGTTCGCGGCGGCGGGCGCGCCGTGGACGCCGCACGAGTGGCTGTTCTCGACGGCGCTCGCGTTCGGCGCCGCGCACGGTGCGCCGTGGCTCGTGCCGCTGGCGTGCGCGTTCGCGGCGTCCGCCGCGCTCGCGATGGTCGTGCTGCGCTGCCGTCGGCGCGGCGCGTCGGGCGCGCTGTCGTCCGCCGCCGCGATCGTGTGCGCGCTCGCGATGATCCAGTCGTTCGGCGCGCGCGCGCAGGTGCTGGGCTGGATGGGCGTCGCGACGATCGTGTGGCTCCTGGAGATCGAGGGCCCGTGGGCGTGGGCCGCCGTCCCGGCGACCGCGGTGTGGGCGAACCTGCACGCCAGCGCGTTCTTGTCGCCCGCGGTCGCAGGCGTGTTCGCCGTCGCGGCGCTGCTGCGCGACCGCCGCTGGTCGCGCGACGTCGTGCGGCACGCCGCGCTCGCCGCAGGGTGCGGCGCGGCGACGCTGGCGACGCCGCTCGGCATCGATCTCCCGCGCTATGCCGCCGGTTTGCTCGCGAGCCCGATCCGCCACTCGATCAGCGAATGGGGCGCCACCAGCATGACCAGCGCCGCGTTCGTGCTGGGCGCGCTGCCGCTGCTGCTGATCCTCGCCGCGTTCGGCGTGCGCGCGTCGCTGCGCGACCGGCTGCTCGCCGCCGCGTTTACCGTCGTGCTCTTCACCGCGGTGCGCAACGTGCCGGTATTCGCGGTCGTCGTCGCACCGATCGCGGCCGCCGCGCTCGCGAGCCCGCGCGTGCGCGATCGTGCGCCGTCGAACCTCGCGCGCTTCGCCGCGTGGTCCACCGCGGGCGCGATGACGCTTTCGTTGTTACTGCTCGCCGCGCTCGCGTGGCGCAGTGCGCCGCCCGCCGACAGCGGTCTGCCGGCCGGCCCCGTGCGCGCACTGCTCGCGCAGGCGCGCACGCAGCCGCGCGTATTCTGCGAAGACTTCGCGTGGTGCAGCTTGTTCCTGCGCGAACCGGGCGCCGCGCGCTTCTACATGGACGGCCGGTGCGATCCGTACCCGCCGCCGATGTGGCGCGACTACCGCGAGGTGATGGACGGCAACCGCCGCTGGGCCGCCATCATCGCGCGCGAGCGGATCGACGCGATCCTGGTGCGTCGCGATGGCGCGCTGGACAGCCTGCTCGCCGAGCGCCCGCGCGCGTGGCGCAGGCTCGCGTCAGACCGCCTCTCGCGGCTGTACGTGAAACCCGCGCTGCTCGACGGCGGCCCCGGCGACGGCCGGCGCGCGCTTGCCGCGGCCGGAAACCTGCGCTGATTCGCCGTCACCGCCGCTGAGCGCGCGGCGGATGCGGCCGCGCAGGGGCTGCTCGACGCCGTGGAACAGCGCGAAGCTCAGCGCGAGCGTGATCCCGAACGTCGTCGCCATGAACCACGGGTGGCTCGGACCGATCACGTAGGTGATCAGCGCGACGACCGCGAGGTGGATCAAGTAGAACGCGAAGCTGACCTCGCCGAGGCGCACCAGAACCGGGTGCTCCAGCAGCCGTGCGACCGCGCCGCGCCGCGACGCGAAGACGTAGATTGCGAACGCCCACGCCGGCATCACCGCGGCCGAGAAACGGAGCGCGAGCGGCAGCAGCGGCGAGACGAACACCGACAGCCCGACGGCCGCGAGGGCGAGCAGCTCCATGCTGGTTGCGCGCAGCCGCGGCCGCGCCGCGGGATCGCGGCGCAGGACCGCGACCGCGAGCAGCATGCCGACGACGAAGTCGGCGAGCCGCGCGGGCGGGAACACGTAGAAGCGCCAGTCGTCGACGACCGCGTGCTGCGGCGCGAGCACGGCGGCTTGCAGCAGCCACACCGCCGCAGCCGCCGCGAGCGCCGCGCGCGGCGGCGCCGCGCGGAACGCGCGCAGCAAAACGCACGCGAGTAGCGGAAACAGCGCGTAGAAGAACGCTTCGACCGAGATGCTCCAGCTCGGCCCGTTCGCGCCGAAGTGCACGGCGCGCTGCGGAAACCAGCTTTGCAGCAATACCGCCTGCGCCGCGACTTCCGTGACGCGCGTGCGTACGCCGGCATCGGTCCACAGCGGGTTGCCGAAATAGACCATAGTCAGGATCATCGGCGGCATCGTCACGAGGTGCAGCGGCACGATCCGCGCGACGCGCGCCGCGTAGAACGCGCGCACCGATTCGGGGCGCAGCCCGTTGGCGAACGCCGCGCGATAGCTGTACGTCAGGATGAAGCCGGACAAGATGAAGAAGAAGCCGACGCCGATGTAGCCCAGCGAAAACGTCGCCGAGATCTGGTGCGTCGGGACGCAATGCCACGAGAACACCAAAAGCGCCGCGAAGAACCGCAGCGAGGTCAGTGCATCGAGCCTGTCGCCCCGCCCGGCGGGCGCGTGCGTCGCGGTTCCGATGACGGCAAACCGCGCGCTGTCAGCTCGCCGCGCGGCGCTGCGCGTCGGGGGCGTTTGCCGGGAACGCCGATGCGCGCTCGCGGATCCCGTGCAGCTGCTGCGCCATCTCTTCGCGTGCCGTGCGCCGCCCGGCCAGCACGTGCGAGGCCGTCTCCGTATCCGCCCGCGCGGCTTCTTCGGCGGCGTGCGCGTCGTTGAAGCGCCGGTCGCTTTCCGAGCACGCGGCGTCGGCGATCTCGAGCCGGCGGCGAGCTTCGGCGACGCGCGCCTCGGTCGCCGCGAGGTCTTCGGCTGCGATGCGGCGCGTGTTGCGGTCGTCGGCTTGCAGCGCCGCCGCCTGCGCCTTTTGCGTGGCGATGCGCTCCAGGTTCTTCGCGCAGATGCCGGCGTGCTCGGCGGCGTCGTGCTCCGCCGCGCGCGCATCTTCCAGCGCCACGGCAAGCTCCTGCCCCAGCGCCTGCTCGTCGGCCGCGCGCGCTTGCGCCGCTTCATCCGCCAGCCGGCGTTCGAGCTCGAGCGCGTCCTGCAGCAGGCGTTCCGCGGCCATCCGCTGCTCGGCGGCGCGCTGCTGCGCGTCCGTCAGCGTCTCGGCGCGCGTGGTCGGGTGCGGCTTGACCAGCGTCAGCGGCGAGGCCGGCGCGGCGGCGGGTGCGTGGACGACCGGCGGTTCGGCGGGCGGCGGTTCGGCGCGCGGCGGCTTGCGGTCGAGGAAACCGAGATCCGCGACGATGTCGAACACGTTCCGCCGCCGGCTGGCGCGCTTGCTGCTGTCCACGAGCGTTTCCCACCTCATCGAGTGCGCGCGCGACCGCATCGACGTCAGGAGCGCGCGGGCCTATCTTTGGATATCGGCGCGGACCCCGCGCGGGATGAGGTGTCTCACGTCACGACGGGGCCCGCGCAGGCGCCGCCGGATGCCGCACCGTAGCGCGAAGCACGATGCGCGGCGTCCCGCTACGGCTCGTCTTCTGGGGCTGGTCCGTCGCGGTCGCGCTGGCCCTGGCCTCGGCCGCCGCGTGGTCCGTCCGGCACGGCGCCGGCGACTGGCGCGTGTTCGCCGCCGCCGGCTCGCTGGCCGGCACGCACGCGCTGATCGATCCGCCCGAAGCGTGGCAGATCTTCGTGTACCTGCCGGGCGCGGCGTGGGCGTTCGTGCCGTTCGCGAAGCTGCCGCTCGCGGTCTCGTTCTACCTGGACGCCGTGCTCATGCTCGCGTGTGCGGCCGCCGCGGGCGCCGTCGCCGCGCGTACGTATGGCCTGTCGCGCGCAGCCGGCGCCGGGCTGTACCTTCTTTGGCCGCCGGTCGTGTACGCGGCCGCGATCATCGGGCAGAACGCGCCGTTCGGGCTACTGCTCGCACAGCTCACGATCGCGGGGATCGGGCGGCGTTCGCTTGCGCTCACCGCCGTGCCGTTGGGGCTGCTGCTCTACAAGCCCACGTATGCCGTGCCGCTGATCGGCGTGCTGCTGTTGCGCGCGCGGTTGCGCGAGGTCGGTGTCGTGGCGGGATTCGGCGTCGGGTGGTACGTCGTCAGCGCCGCGGCGACCGGCGGCGACTGGCGCTGGCCCGCCGAATGGGCGGCGCTGGTGGCGCGCTACGCGCCGGGCGATCTCAGCGTCAACGGCGCCTTCGTCGTGAGCCTACCGGCACTGCTGGCGCGCGCGGGTGCGGGCGTGCCGGCGATCGTCGCGGTCGTGGGGCTCGGCGCGGTCGCGGTAGCGTTCGCGGTGCGCCGCGCCGGCGCGGTCGAAGCGGCGAGCGCGGCGTGTCTGGCGGGTGTCGCGCTGAGCCCGCACGCGCTGGCATATGACGCGGCGCTGGCGCTGCCGATGATCGCGTTCACCGCGTCGTCGCTCGCCGAGCCGGCGCGCACGCGCATGCTGCTGGTGCTCTTCACGCTCGCGCCGCTGTTCTTCGTGTCGCCGCTGCTGCGCTTCGACCCGCTGGCGCTCGTCGTCATCGGCGGCTCGTGCGCCTGGCTTTGCACGCGGCTCCTCGCGCGGAAAACCGCCGCTACCGCCGCCGCTCGAGAGCGGTGATTCGCCGCTCGTGATCGTCGAGCGCGCGCGTTTCGGCGCGTTGCCGCAGCTCGATCCGGCTCAACGCTCCCGTATGGTCGTTGACGGTCGACGATATCTGCCGCACCTCGGTTGTCAGCTCGAGCAGCGCGACGCCGTGTTGATCGACCGTTCGATCGACTCGCTCGAGAACGCGTTCGATCGAGCCCACCGATTCTTGCAGGGACGCGACGGAGCCGTGCAAGCCTTGCAGCGAGCCCATTGATTCTTGCAGGGACGTGACTGAATCCGCGATGGTGGTGACCGCGGTAAGGACGTCGGAAATTGATGGCTGTTTCATGCTAGGTTCTTCACGCCGTTCGTATCCCGCGGCTAGGGGTCAAACCTGCTCGACGCCGCGAATCTCCGGGACGTCCTCGCGCACGACGGCCTCGATGCCGCCTTTGAGCGTTTGGTGCGACGCGGGACAGCCGCCGCACGCGCCGATCATCTGCACGTACGCGATCCCGTCGTCCACCTTCACCAGCCACACGTCGCCGCCGTCGCGGCGGATCGCGGGCCGGATGCGGTCGAGCGCCGTTTCGATGCGGCCCTCGAGCGGGTTCGGCGCGGCCGAACCCATCGTTGTCGCCATGCTCAGTTGCCGAACTCTCCCAGCAGCGTGTGGATGCGGCCCGACATCGCGATCGCTTCGTCCCACTTGCGCTGCCACATGTTGCGCCCGAAGATCAAGCCGACGCAGCCGGTCTCCATCGCGAGCCGCGCCTTGTGGATGGTGTCGTCGTCGCCCATCTTCGAACCGCCCGACACGAGCACGAGCGTGCGCCCCGCCGACTTCACGACCTTGCGCAGGCCGTCGGCTTCGCTCATCGTCAGCGTGTCGTACGGCTTGGGCGCACCGGGCGCGGCAGCGTCGGACTTCGGCACGTTGAGTTTCACGACGTCGGCGCCGATCTCGCACGCGACGCGCGCCGCGTAGTCCACCGCGTACAGCGAGTCTTGCCCGCCCTTCGCTTTGATCGCGGAGCCGCGCGGATACGCCCACACGATCAGCGGCATGCCGTAGCGCTCGCACTCGCGCCGAACTTCGTTGCCTTGCTCGATGTCCGCAGCTTGATTCGGCGAACCGACGTACAGCGTGTAGCCCACGGCGCTCGCGCCGAGGCGCACCGCGTCTTCGACCGACGACGTCATCGACGAGAACGACTCGTCGTCGGGAGGCACGTTCGTCTTGCCGTTCACCTTGAGGACGAGCGGGACGCGGCCGGCGTACTGCTTGTGATATTTTTCGGCGAGCCCGATGTGGTAGGCGATCCCCGAGAAGCTGCCCTCGACGGCGAGCCGCAGCACCCAGTCGGTGTCGAGCGCGTCGGGGTTGTCGAAGAAGTCGATCGGACCGTGCTCGAGCCCCTGGTCGATCGGCAGCAGCATCAGCGTCCCGTTCCCGGGGCCGTGCGCGTACATCATGTCGTAGAGGCGGGCGCGCTTGCCGGTCGAGAGGTTGAGGTCCTCGAACGTCGGCCGGCGGATCGAAGCAAGCATCCTGTCGGTTCCCCTCGCGTTGTGAATGGGTCGGGGCGGCGGGTTCGCCCGGACGCCGTCCGGACCATTGTGCGCCGCGGACGGCGGCCGCGCAACGACGCCGGTCGCCGCGATCACCGGTACGGCGATTTCGGCTGACACTAGCGAAGCGGGAGCGCCGCGTAGACGATCCCCAACCCCGTGACGGTCGTCGCGTAGAGCGCGACACCCCACAGCGCGACCGACGCCGGCCGCGGGTCGTTGCGCACTAGCCGCACGAGTTGGAACGCCGCGGCGGCGGCCGGCGCAAGCGCGAGCAGCCACCACCCGGCCTCGACCCGCCATGCGCTGAGCACCGCGTGCGCGACGGCGATCACGGCTGCGATCGTGATGAACTGCCAAGCACGCGACGGGCCGAGGCGGACGACGAGAGTCCGCTTGCCCGCCGCACGATCCCAACCGGCGTCGGGCAGCTCGACGCACAGCATCATCGCGAACATCGCCAGCACCGTCGACGTCACAACGCTGCTCAGCGGCTCGCCGAGCCCGCCTGCGAACGCGGCGTACCCCGCGAAGGGCACGAGCGCGCCCACGACCACGGCGGTGTCGATCTCGCCGAGGCCGCGTGCCGCGAGCCGCACCGGCGGCGCCGAGTAGCACCACGCGAGGACGGCGATCGCAGCGCCCAGCCAGGCGACGGCCGCATTGCCCGCAACCGCGAACCGCGCCGTCGCGGCGAGTCCGAGGGCGGCGCAGACCAGCGCCGCCACCAGTGCGACGCGCGGCTGCAGGGCGCCGGCGGTGAGCACCCCGCTGCCGCCGGACCACGCCGTCGGCGTGGACTCGACATCGGCGGCGCGGTCGAAGTAGTCGTTCGCGTAGTGCACCATGAGCTGGAACGACGTGACCAGCGACTGCGCCCAGAGATACGTCGCGACGTCGATCGGCAGCCCGGCCGAACGCGCGACGGCGGCGCCGAGTGCGACGCCCGCGAAACCGCCGTACAGAAACAGCGGTCGCGAGAGGCGCACGAACGCGAGGAGCTGCGACACGCGCCTACGGTTCGGCCGCAGGCGGTCGTGTCCCGTGCGCCGTACGCGGCGGCTCGTATGGCAATCAAGGTCGGAGTGATCGGCGTGGGCGCGATGGGCGAGCCGATGGCGGCGTCGCTGCTGCGCGCGGGCTTCGACGTCGGCGTGTGCGCGCACCGCAACCGCGAGCCCGTCGAGCGGCTCGTCGCGCAGGGCGCGCGCGACGGCGGCGATTCGGCCGGCGTCGCGCGCGAAAGCGCGGTCGTCGTGACGTGCGTGCCCGACGCGCCGCAAGTCGAGGCGGTGCTGTTCGCCGACGGCGGCGCCGCGCACGGCGCGCAGCCCGGCACGCTGTTCATCGACATGTCGACGATCTCGCCGGTCGCGACGCGCGCGTTCGACGCGCGGCTGCGCGCGAGCGGCTTTCGCTTCGCCGACGCGCCCGTGTCGGGCGGTCCGGCGCGCGCGGCGACGGGCACGCTCACCATCATGGTGGGCGCGTCCGGCGACGATTTCGACGCGGCCAAGCCGGTGCTCGAAGCGATGGGTACGCCCAATCACGTCGGCGGCGTGGGGATGGGCGAGGTGGTCAAGCTCGTCAACCAGATCATCATCTCGAGCACGATGCTCGCGAACATCGAGGCGCTGACGTTCGCGGCGAAGGCGGGGGCCGACATCGACGCCGTGCTCGCCGTCATCGCGACGGCGACCGGTTCGAACTACTTGCTGCAGAACTGGCTGCCGCAAAGCTGGCTGTCGGGCTCGCACAAGCCGGGCTTCGCGCTCGATCTGCTGCGCAAGGATCTCGCGGCGGCGCTCGACTCCGCGCGCGCCATCGGCGTCCCGATGCCGTCGAGCGCGCTGGCGTACCAGATGTACACCGCGGCGTCGGGGGAAGGCCACGGCCGCGACGACTACTCGTCGGTCGCGACGTTCTACGAGCGCGCCGCCGGCGTGGCCGTGCGCAAGAAATCCACGTAAACTCAGCATGCTCTTCGGTGCGATCGACGTCGGCACCAACTCGATCCACCTGATCGTCGTCGAGCTGGACTCGGCGTTCGACACGTCGCGCGTCGTCTACAAGGCGCGCGAGATGGTGCGCCTGGGCAGCGACGACGCGCTCGAACGCGGGCTTCTGTCACGCAAGGCGATGGAGCGCGGCGTCGACGCTATCGCGCGGTTCAACGACGCGGCGCGCGCGCGCGGCGCCGAGAGCGTGCGCGCGGTAGCGACGTCTGCTGTGCGCGAGACCGGCAACGGCACGGAGTTTCGCGACATGGTCGCGGCGCGCACCGGGCTGCAGCTCGAGATCCTCGACGGCCTCGAAGAAGCGCGCCTCATCCATCTCGGCGTGGCGAACGGGTATCCGCTGTACGACCGGGTGGCGTGCATCGTCGACATCGGCGGCGGCTCGACCGAGTTCGTCGTGGCGGACGGCGAGCGGCCGTACCTGGTGGAGTCGGTGAAGCTCGGGAGCTTGCGGCTGTATGACGCGTTCGTGCGCGACAAGCCCGATCCGCTGCGCGCGTCGCGCAAGCTCGACGCGTACGTCGCCGAGACGCTCGCGCCGCTTGCGGAGCGTATCCGCCGTTACCGGCTCGACGTCGCGATCGGCACGTCGGGCACGATCATGGGGCTCGCGGCGCTGGACGCGGCGCAGCAAGGGATCGCGGTAAAAGGCGTGCACGGCTACACGCTGCCGCGCGCGCGGCTCGAAGCGCTGCAGCGGCAGATGCTGCTGATGACCGAGGCGGAGCGCCGTCGCATGCCGGGGATGAACCCGCGCCGTGCCGACATCATCGTGGCCGGAAACGCCGTGCTGATCGGCGCGCTGACGATGCTGGCGCGCGACGAGATCGTGGTGTGCGAGCGCGCGCTGCGCGACGGCGTCGTCGTGGACCTCGCGCACCGCGACCGCGAGCTCGCGCAGCGGCTGGGCGACGAGCGCGCGCAGCGGCTCGACGCCGTGGAACGGCTCGCGCACCGCTACGAGCACCTTGGCGGGCACCAGCGCCACGTTG
Organism: Candidatus Elarobacter sp.; assembly: GCA_036403315.1. Classification (GTDB taxonomy): domain Bacteria; phylum Vulcanimicrobiota; class Vulcanimicrobiia; order Vulcanimicrobiales; family Vulcanimicrobiaceae; genus Vulcanimicrobium. The sequence continues at coordinate 8,428 of DASWRD010000057.1, read as the reverse complement.
CGCGGCTCGCGCTCACGCTGTTCGAGCGGCTCGCACCGCTGCACGGGCTCGCGCCCGGCGACCGCGATCTGGTATGGGCCGCGGCAATGCTCCACGGCATCGGCCGCTTCGTGTCCGACACCGGCCACCACAAGCACGCCGCGTACCTGATCCGCAACACGCCGCTCGACGGCTGGACCGCGGACGAGCGCGAGCTCGTCGCGCAGATCGCGCGCTACTACCGCAAAGCGATGCCGAAGCCGGCGCACCTCGAGTACGCGGCGCTCGCGCCGGCCGACCGGCGCCGCGTGGACGTCCTCGCGTCACTGCTGCGGGTCGCGGACGGGCTCGACATCCACCACCTCGGGTCGGTGACGGACGTTGCCGCGGTGCCCGAAGGCGGGCTCGTGGTGATCCACGCGCAGGCCGACGGCGACGCGTCGGGCGAACTCGACGCGGCAATGGAGAGAGCGGACCTGTTCGAGCGGACGTTCGGCGCGCGGCTGATTTTGCGCCAAGTTCAGGACCGCCAAGCGCGCGAGGCGTCGGCGGCTCCGTAACGCAGCTAAAACATCGAATGGATTTTCGAGCGACGCGCTTCGCTGAGGCCGGCTCGCCGAAGGATTTCATCGAGAGCGACCGAGTCAGACGGCGCGCGCGAACGAAATCTCGACAGAACGAGCTCAAGCAGATTAGCCGTCTCGTCGCCGAGCAAGTATATGCGTGCCTGCGTGTTTCGGCGTTGAATCTTCGCGGAGTTCGCGTTGATCGCCGCGACGTATTGCGCGCGCGTAGCGACATCCTGGATGTCTTTCGGATCCGCGCACGCGGGTAGTTGGCGCCCGTCAGGCTCACGCGGGGGAGCGACGCAGGCCGAAGGGAGCTCGCTCGGATCGAACGCCGGATCGGAAAGTGCGTCGATCCGCTGAAGTACTTGGGCGTACGCGGCGACGACGGTTCGCCGGTGTCGCAGGACATCTCCCCGCCTAATCGCGCGCTGATCGATGGCAGAGAAAAGCGCACGCGAAGTTGCACGCAAGTCCTCGATCGAGCGGGAGGACGGGAATCGGTGGAAGCCGGCCATCGCGGCTACGATGCGGCTTTCGGTCTGGTCGCCGCTGTTCGTCGTTGGGGCGGCCGCTGCGAGCAGAAGCGAGATCGAGAAGACGAGCCCAATCATCGCTTCTCTTCGTACGCCGGCCCGGGACGTAACCCTACGCCGGCTTCTCTGCAAGCAGCGTGGACGACCTTGGTGCGGGCAGTCGCGCAGGCCCAGGGCGACGCGTCGGGCGAACTCGACGCTGCGATGGAGAGAGCGGACCTGGAGGGGGCGTCGGCGTGACGGCCGGGAGCGCGACGAAGAAGAAGATCCTGCTCGTCGACGACGAGGCCGCGATCGTGCACTCGCTGCGCTATAATCTCGAGAAGAACGGCTACGCCGTCACCACCGCGGGCGACGGGCGCACCGCCGTGACGCTCGCGCAGACGGAGCACCCCGATCTCGTCGTGCTCGACATCATGCTGCCGCTGCTCGACGGGATCGAGGCGTGCAAGGAGATCCGCAAGACGTCGAGCGTGCCGATCATCATGCTCACCGCGAAGGACCAGGAGTTCGACAAAGTGCTCGCGCTCGAGCTCGGGGCGGACGACTACGTCACCAAGCCGTTCTCGCTGGGCGAGATCATGGCGCGCATCAAGGCGCGGCTGCGGCGCGTGGAGGTCGATGCGGACGACCGCGACGAGTCGATCACCGCGGGCGAGATCACCATCGATCCTGCGCGCCAGCGGCTCGTGGTGCGCGGGCGCGAGGTCGCGCTCGCGCCGAAGGAGTTCCGGCTGCTGCACGTGCTGATGGAGAACCGCGGGCGCATCGTGACGCGCCAGATGCTGCTGGAAAAGGTGTGGGGCTACGACTTCGAGGGCGAGCACCAAACGATCAGCGTGCACGCGCGCTGGCTGCGCGAGAAGATCGAGGTGGATCCGAACAACCCGCGCCACATCATCACCGTGCGCAGCCGCGGCTACATGTTCCGCGAATGAAGATAGGAGCGGGCGACGGCTGATCTGGTCGCCGCGTCGCTGGGCGCGCTCGCCGGGATCGTCGCGACGTACGCCGCGCTGCGCACCGCCGGGCGCGACCGCGCGTCCGCGCAGCGCGACGTCCCCGCGCCGCCCGAGCCCGAGCAAGACCGCGCCGCGCGGCTCGTCGACGCGCTGCCGTTCGCGGCGTTCACCGTGGACGCGGGCGCGCGCGTGCGGGTGTTCAACGCGGCCGCGGCCGCGCTGTTCGGGCTGGACCGCGCGCGAGCAATCGGACGCGCGGTCATCGAGCTGATACCGTCGGTCGATCTGGAGCGCATGCTGCACGCCGCGCTCGCGGGCGAGACGCGCACGCGCGACGTCGTGCTCTGGAGCGGCGCGCGCGAGCGGTACGTCGGCGTCACCGCGCAACCGTACGAGGACGGCGCGATCGCGATCGCGGCCGACCGCACCGCATTGCTCGCCGCCGAGCGCATGCGCAGCGACTTCATCGGCAACGTGTCGCACGAGCTGCGCACGCCGCTGTCCGCGATGAAGCTGATGCTCGAGACCGTGCTCGCCGCGGACGACGATGCGGAGGCGCGCACGCTGTTCCTGCCGCAGATCGGCGACGAGGTGGACCGCATGATCCGGCTCGTGGAGGATCTCCTCGAGCTCGCGCGCTCGGAGTCGGGCACGATCCCGATGCGCCGCGAGCGGTTCGACTTAGGCGACGTTGCGGCGGCGACGGTGAACACGTTCGCGCAACGTGCGGGCGCGCTGGGCATCGAGCTCGAGCTCGAAGCACCGGAACGCGTCGACGTGGACGGCGACCGCGGCCGGCTCACGCAAGTCGCCGTGAACCTCGTCGACAACGCGCTGCGCCACACGCCGGCCGGCGGCAGCGTCGTCGTCGAAGTCGCGCGCGCGGGGCGCGACGCGCTCTTGCGCGTGCGCGATACCGGCGCGGGGATTCCCTTCGCCGACTTGCCGCGCGTGTTCGAGCGGTTCTACGTCGTCGACCGCTCGCGCTCGCGCGAAGGCGGCGGCGGGACCGGGCTCGGCCTTGCGATCGCGAAGCATCTCGCCGAAGCGCACGGCGGCTCGCTCGTCGCCGAGTCCGACTACGGTCGTGGCGCGACGTTCACGATGCGGGTGCCGGCTGCGCCCGCCGACGAAGCTTAAGGTGCGTTAAACCAAGGATAAAGCGCCCTTACGCTCCGTCTGCGACGATGCAACCGTGAGATTCTTTGTGAAAAACAACGCCGCGGTTGCGGCTGTGCTCCTCGGCTTTTCGGCCGTCACCACGGCGGTGCCGGCCGCCGCGGATACGACCATCACGATCGCGGGTTCCACCGCGCTGCTGCCGCTGGTGAAGGACGCGGCCAATGCGTACCAGCAGGCGCATCCCGACGTGAAGATCAGCGTGTCGGGCGGCGGCTCGGGCTCGGGGATCGCGCAGGTCGCGGGACGAGCGGTGCAGATCGGCAACTCCGACATCACTGCGCCGGCTCACCCCGAGCTGAAGGACAACCGCGTGGCGGTAGTCGGGTTTGCCGTCGTCGTGCACCCGGGCGTCGGCGTGAAATCGCTGTCGAAGAAGCAGCTGCAAGACATCTTCGCCGGCAAGGTCGCGAACTGGAAAGACGTCGGCGGCGCGGATCAGAAGATGGTCGTGATCAATCGACCGCGCAGTTCCGGGACGCGCGCGGTGTTCGCGAAGACCGTGATGGGCGGCGTGCCGATCAACGACGCGAGCCTCACCGAAGACGCGACCGGCACGGTCGTGAGCGTCGTGAAGCAGACGCCGGGGGCGATCTCGTACGCGGCGTTCAGCGGCACGCGCGGCGCCGGTTTGGCCGAGCTCGCGGTCGATGGGGTCGAGCCGACGGACGACAACATCATCCACGGCAAGTACCCCATCTGGTCGTACGAGCACATGTTCACGCTGGGGCCGCCGACCGGCGAAGTCTCGCGCTTCATCGCGTTCGTGCAGAGCAACTCGGCGCTCGTGAAAAAAGACGGCTTCATTCTGATCCGGGACATGCGGGTCACCGAGACCGACCGCTGAGCGGTCGAGCGGCCGGATCGAAAGATTAAGAGCTCTTAAGGTCGGGATAATCCGGCCTTAGGGTTTGGTTGGGACCATAGCGCAGTGAATCGCACGTCCGCCCGGGCGGCATTGCTCCTGATCGCCGCGCTCGCGAGTACGTCGCTCGCGGCGTGCTCGTCGCAGACGCAGAACGCGAGCGGCGGCGGCACCTCGAGCGCCGGTGCCTCGGCGAACGGGACGATCACCGTCGCCGGCTCGACGGCCATGCTGCCGCTCGTGAAGGACGCGAGCGCCGCGTACCAAGATGCGCACAAAGACGTGAAGATCAGCGTGTCCGGCGGCGGGTCGGCGACGGGCGTCACCCAAGTCGCCGCGAAGGCGATCGACATCGGCGACTCCGACATCCTCGCGGTCGGTCATCCCGAGCTGCGCGACAACCGCGTCGCGGTCGTCGGATTCGCGGTCGTCACGAACCCGTCCGCAGGCGTGAAGAATCTCAGCCGCAAGCAGCTACAGGACGTCTTCGCCGGGAACGTGGCGAACTGGAGCGCCGTCGGCGGCGCCGATCAGAAAGTCGTGATCGTCAACCGCCCGCGCAGCTCCGGCACGCGCGCGGTGTTCGCCAAGACGATCATGGGCAGCATGCCGATCTCAGAGAGCGGGTTGGTGCAGGATGCGACCGGCACCGCGGTGTCGGTGGTGAAGCAAACGCCGGGCGCGGTGTCGTACGTCGCGCTCAGCGCGATCAGCAACGGCGTGACGATCGTCGCCGTCGACGGCGTGACGCCGGCGCCCGATACGATCGCGAGCGGCAAATACCCGATCTGGTCGTACGAGCACATGTACACCTACGGCGAACCCCAAGGCAACGTCGCGGCGTTCATCGACTTCGTGAAGAACGGGACGGACCGCGTGCAGAAGAACAAGTTCATCGCGATCACTGCGATGAAGGTCACCGAAACGGATCGCTGAGCCGGCGCCGTGATCGCCCTGCAAGCCCGCCGCTCGCGCCGTGTCGAGCGGCTCGCGCTGTTCGGCCTGCGTATCGCGGCGGGCTTCGTCATCGTCGCGATGGCTGCGCTCCTGCTGTACCTCGGGTTCGAGGGGACGAAAACGTTCTCCGCCGATCGCGTCAGCCTCTCGGCGTTCTTGTTCTCGCCGGTGTTCGGCGTGGATTTGGGACAGCCGGGCTCCGAAGTGTTCGTCCTGGGCTCGCTCGCCGTAACGTTCTTCGCGATCGCGGTCGGCGGCCCGTTCGGCGTGGCCGTCGGAATCTTTTTGGCGGAGATCGCGCCGCACCGCATGACGTCCGTGCTCAAACCCGCGATCGAGCTGATGGTGGGCATCCCGTCGGTGGTGTACGGCTGGCTCGGGCTCACGCTGCTCGTGCCGCTGATCCGCACGCATACGAGCTCGCCGTCGGGGTTCGGTCTTGCGGCGGCGGGCATCGTGCTCTCGATCATGATCCTGCCCACCGTCATCACGCTGAGCGAAGACGCGTTCCGCTCGCTGCCGGCGGCGCTCAAGGAAGGCTCGCTCGCGCTCGGTGCGACGCGGTGGCAGACGATCACGCGCGTGCTGCTGCCCAGCGCCTCCAGCGGTATCGCCGTCGCGCTGATTCTGGGGATCGCGCGAGCGATCGGCGAGACGCTGGCGATCCAGATGGTGATCGGCAACGCGACGCAGATCCCCCGCAGCTTGTTCGCGCCGACGGCGACGCTCACGACGGAGATCGTCACCGACATGCCGGGTGCCGCGCAAGGCTCTCTGCTGGAACACTCGCTGTTTTCGATGGCGCTGCTGCTACTGATGATGGCGATGGTCCTGATCGTGCTCGTCCGCTTCGCGCTGCGGAAACGCAGGTAGCGTGCGATGGCACTGACGACGGCCCCCTCCGCCCGCAGCGTCGCCGCGACGGCGAGCGTCCGTGCCCGCAAGATCGTCGACTCGGTCGCAACCGTCACCCTGTGGGTGATGGCGACGAGCATCATCGTGCTGCTCGCCGCGTTCGTGGCGTACCTGATCTATCGCGGTTGGAGCGCGCTCACGCCGTCGTTCATCTTCGGTGTGCCGAAAGAGCGCGAAGCGGGCGGCGGCGTGGGTCCCGAGATCTACAACTCGTTCTACATCCTTATCTTGACGCTGATCTTCACGATCCCGATCGCGCTCAGCGCCGGCGTGTACCTGCAAGAGTACGCGCGCCGCGGTTTGTTTCGCGAGATCGTGCAGTTCAGTGCGGAATCGCTGGCGACGGTGCCGTCGATCGTGATGGGGCTGTTCGGGCTGTTGGTGTTCGTGTACACGTTCCACTGGCGCTATACGGCGCTCGGCGGCGCGCTGACGTTGACGCTCTTGAACCTTCCGGCGTTGTTGCGCGTGACGCAGGAGGCGCTCTCGAGCGTCCCCGACACGCTGCGCGAGGCGTCGATGGCGCTGGGCGGCACGAAGTGGCAGACGATCACGCGCGTGGTGCTGCCGAGCGCGATCGGGCGGCTCACCACCGGCGTCGTGCTGATCGCGGGGCGAATCTACGGCGAGACCGCCGCGCTCATCTTCACCGCGGGCTTGAGCGTGACGGTGAACTCACCGTACGACCTCAACCCGTTCCACACGGCCGAGACGCTCGCCGTGCACCTGTGGTACACGCGGTCGGAGTCGACGGTCGCGGACGTCGAACGCATCGGCGACGGCTCAGCGCTTGTGCTGCTGATCATGGTTCTGATCTTTAACATTGCCGCGCGCGTCGCCGGGCGCGCGCTCACCAGGCGCTTCACCGGGAGAGCATCGTGATCCAATCGCCGCCGGTGACCGCCGAGATCCCGCTCGACGCGACGACCGAGAAGCTGATCGCCAGCGACGTGAACGTGTACTACGGCGCGTTCCAGGCGATCAAGCACGCGAACCTCGTGATGCGCGGCCAGCACGTGACCGCGCTGATCGGCCCGTCCGGCTGCGGCAAGACGACGTTCCTGCGCGCGCTCAACCGCATGCACGACCTCACGCCCGGCGCGCGCGTCGACGGCACGATCCTGCTCGACGGCGAGGACATCTACGGCGCCGACGCCGATCCCGTCGTGATCCGCCACCGCATCGGGATGGTGTTCCAGCGCGCGAACCCCTTCCCGAAGACGATCTACGAGAACGCGGTGTACGGCCCGCGCATCCACGGCGAGCGCGACAAGCGCGTGCTCGACGAGATCGCGGAACGCGCGCTGCGCCAAGCGGCGCTGTGGGACGAGGTCAAAGATCGCCTCAACCGGTCGGCGCTGGTGCTCTCCGGCGGACAGCAGCAACGGCTGTGCATCGCGCGCGCGGTCGCGCTCAACCCCGAGGTGATCCTGATGGACGAGCCGGCGTCCGCGCTCGACCCGATCGCGACGTCGAAGATCGAGGACCTGATCGGCCAGCTCACCGAGCAGTTCACGGTGGTGATCGTGACGCACTCGATGCAGCAAGCCGCCCGCGTGTCTGATTACACGGCATTCTTCCACCTCGGCGAGATCGTCGAGGTGGGATCGACGAATCAGATCTTCACGCACCCCAAAGAGAAGCGCACCGAGGACTACATCACGGGCCGCTTCGGCTAGTCACCCCGGTAGCGCGAGGGTTTGCTCCTTTGATGTGGCCCTTGCGTGAAGAAACGCTGAACGGCTGCGGTCGAAATCTAACTAGAGCAGACGGGCATAAACGCGCGGGCGGGCCTCGAGCGTCAGGATCTCCAGCGATCCGCCCCGGGGAGCGTCCATGCCGGGCACGCCCGTCGGCATTCCGGGCGCCGTGATGCCGCGGATGCGCGGTCGCTCGCGAAGAAGCCGCGCGACAACATCAAACGGTATGTGTCCTTCGACGACATAGCCGTTGACGAGCGACGTGTGGCAACCGGCCGTCGCGGCGGTGAGGCCGAAGCGTCGCATACGCACGCTCCGGTCCAAATCGTGGATCGTGACATCGTATCCGGCCTTGCGCGCGGCGGCGGCCCATCCTTCGCAACAGCCGCAGCCGGGGTCCCGGTATGTGACGATGCGCGTCGCCGCGTTCGCCGGCGCCGCGATGCCGAGCAACCCCGTTGCAAGCAACGAGGCGAATACTGCACGCGTCATCGATGTATCGTTCACGCTGCCTCGTGCTCCGCCTGCCTTCGTCCCGGTGCGTTGTTTCGGACCACTCGCGCGCTGCCTTTCAATTTGCGATGCGGCCGTGTCGTCCCGCGATCAGTGGTGGTGCATGGGGTTGCGGCGGTTGAGCCACCAGAAGTAGAGTCCGAGCGCGCCGAACACGAGGTTCAGCCAGAACGTGTAATTGAACGAGAACATCGTGAGGTCGTGGCGGATGTTCGGGTTCGGCTTCGGAACGAGGTGCAACGCGGAGAAGACGCCG
>DASWRD010000056.1:0-2740 GCA_036403315.1 Candidatus Elarobacter sp. | reverse complement strand
TACATGCGCCTTCGTCCCGGTCTCGGCGTGCTGCTCGCCGCCTGCGTCGCACTTTCCGTCGGCTACGGCGTGCGCCAGTGCTTCGGGCTTTTCATCGGGCCGCTGGAAGGCGCGCGCGGCTGGTCGGCGGGGGTCTTCGCGCTCGCGTTCGCGCTGCAGAACCTCGTGTGGGGCATTGCGCAGCCGTTCGCCGGGGCCGTGGCCGACCGGTTCGGCGCGCGCGCCACGGTCGCGTCGGGCGGGCTGCTGTTCACGCTCGGCGTCGGCCTCATGGCGACCACGCACGACCCCACCGTGTTCTCGTGGGGCGGCGGCATTCTGCTCGGGCTCGCGCTGGCGGCGGTGTCGTTCGGCGTCTTGATCGGGCCGGTCGCGGCGCTCGTTCCGCCCGAACGGCGCAGCGTCGCCTTCGGGCTGCTCGGCGCGGGCGGATCCCTCGGCCAGCTGTTCTATCCGCCGTTCGCGCAGATCGCGATCGGCAGCGTCGGCTGGTTTCCGACGCTCGTCGCGCTGGCCGCGATCGGGATCGGCATCATTCCGCTCGCGCTGATCCTGCGGGAACCTGCGCGCGCCGTCATGACTGCGCAGTCGCTTTCGCTGGGCGCAGCGCTGCGCGAAGCGTTCACCGTGCCGAGCTATGGATACCTCAGCGCCGGCTTCTTCGTGTGCGGGTTCCACATCGCGTTCTTCCAGACGCACTTGCCGGCGATCGTCGCGAAAGCCGGCTTGTCGCCGGGGATCGGCGCGGCGGCGCTCGCGATCGTCGGCGCGTTCAACGTGATCGGCAGCTACGCCAGCGGCCGGCTCGCCGACACGTTCCCCAAGCGCTATGTGCTGTCGGGGATCTACGGGCTGCGGTTCGTCGCGATCTTGCTGTTCGTGCTGATTCCGATCAGCGCGGTGTCCGTGATCGCGTTCTCATCCGCGATGGGGCTGCTGTGGCTGTCCACCGTCGCGCCGACCAGCGGCGTGATCGCGGAGAAGTTCGGCATGCAGTGGGTGTCGACGCTGTTCGGCATCGCGTTCCTCGTGCACCAGATCGGCGCGTTCTTCGGCGCATGGCTGGGCGGCGTGATCGTCGACCGCACGGGCAGCTACAACCTGATGTGGATCGTATCGCTGGCCGTCGCGGCGTTCGGATTCCTGATCCAGTTCCCGATCGACGAACGACCGCTGGCGCGTACCGTCGTCGCACCCGCCCCCACGTCCGCGTAGCGCAGCGTCAGAACAGCGAGCGGATCAGGCCGCCGTCCACCGCAAGCGTCTGTCCCGTGATGTACGACGCGGGGCCGCTGCTCAGGAATGCGACGGCCGCCGCGAGCTCTTGCGGCGTTCCCGCCCGCTTCATCGGGACTTCACGCTTTGCCGCCTCATGGATCGCAGCTTCATCGGGGTATGTCGCACGCAGGCGGTCGGTAAGGATGCGTCCCGTCGCGATCGTGTTCACCGTGATACCGAGCGGCGCGACCTCGTTCGAAAGCGTCTTGAGCGCGGCCGTGAGCGCGCTGCGAAACGCGTTGGACAGCGCGATCGTCGCGATGGGCTGCTTCACGGACGTCGACGTGAGCGCGACGATCCGTCCCCAACCGCGCTGTGTCATTGACGGCAGCACGCCGTTCACGAGCTGCAGCATCGCGCGCATCGTCGTGCGGTAAGCGGCGTCCCAGTCGCCGAGCTCCATGTCGCGGTGCGTTCCTTGCCGCGGGCCGCCGCCGTTGGCGACCAGGATGTCGGCGCCGCCGAAGCGCTCACCGACCGCGCGCAGCAGCCCGTCGATCGAGGCTTCATCGGCAAGGTCGACGGCGAACGCCGCGGCGTCCGGCGCGCCTGCGGCCTGCGCGTCGCGCACGACCGCGTCGAGCAGCGCGGTGCGTCGCGCCGCAACGGCAACGCGAGCGCCTTCCGCAGCCAGCGCGAGCGCGCTCGCCGCGCCGATTCCGGCGCTAGCGCCGGTGACGAGCGCGACGCGCCCGCGTATCTCGAGATCCATGCCGCGACGTTCGCGCCGGGACGGGCGTCCCTTGCGAGCGCGCGGTCAGCGCTTCGCCGCGGCCGCCCGGATCGCGGTTCGAATGCGCGGGTAGGTTCCGCACCGGCAGATGTGGCCCGTCATCGCCGCGTCGATCCGCTCGTCGCTCGGATTCGGCTCGGTGCGCAGCAGGTGCACCGCTTCCATCAGCATCCCGCTCTGACAATACCCGCACTGCGCGACATCCTGCGTCATCCACGCGTCCTGGAGCTGCGTGCCGACAGGATCGTCGCGCAGCGCCTCGATCGTGCGAATCGCCGCGCCCTCGACGCTTCCCACCGGCGTCACGCAGCTGCGCGCCGGCGCACCGTTCACTTCGACCGTGCACGCGCCGCATTGCGCGATACCGCAGCCGTACTTCGTTCCGGTGAGCGCGAGCACGTCGCGCAGCACCCACAGCAGCGGCATCGCGGGATCGACATCGACCGGCTTCGCGGTGCCGTTGACGTTCAGCACAATGCGCCGCCTCATGACGCGCGCACCTCGCGGCGAGCGACGCGGATCGGTAGCGACCGCGGCGCGACGCCCGTCGCCGCGCGCACGGCATTCGCCACGGCCGCCATCGCCGGTGGAACCGCGGACTCGCCGACGCCGTACGGCCGCAGCGCGCTGCGCACGAGAACGACGTCGATCTGCGGACACTCGGGCATGCGCAGGACGCGGAATCCGTTGAAGTTGCGCTGCTGCGCGCTGCCCCGCGCGAACGTGATC
>DASWRD010000055.1:0-11920 GCA_036403315.1 Candidatus Elarobacter sp. | reverse complement strand
ATACGAGGTAAGGCCACGGCATCCCGATTGCGTCCGCGAGCCGCCGCTCCTCCGCCTCCATCACGGTGCGCTCGGCGGTTTCGAGGTGGTCGTGTCCCGCCAGGTGCAGCACGGCGTGGATGAGCAGCCGCTCGATCTCGCGCGCGAGCGGCGCATCGTACGCGTCCGCTTGCCGCCGCGCGGTGTCGACGCTCACGACGATGTCCCCGAGCATCCGCTCGGGCCGGTCATCGCGAGCCTGCCCGACGCCATCGTCCGGGTCCCCGATGTCATCCTGAGCCTGCCGAAGGATGCGCCACCCCGCGGGCCGTGTCGCACCGGTACGGTCGAACGCTTCGGGCGGGTACAGCGGAAAGCTCAGGACGTCGGTGGGCACGTCCTTCTCGCGGTGCTCGCGGTTGAGCTCGCGCATCTCGGCATCGCGCACGAACGTCAGCGACACGCTCGTCCCGCGCTCGCCGATCTCCGCGAGCAACCGCTCGAGCACGCCGGCGAGCGCGCGCGTATCGAGCCCCGCGCCGCGCGTTCTGTTCTGCAGATAGATCATCGCGGGCGCAGCCTGCGCGCCATCAGGCCTCGCGTTCGCGCGAGAGCTGGTTGTACGCCGCGACGATGCGCCCGACCAGCGGGTGGCGCACGACGTCGGTCTCGTCGAGGCGCACCACGCCGACGTCGTCCATGCCGATGAACAGCCGCTCGACGTCGCCGATCCCGCTGCGCATCCCGCGCGGGAGATCGATCTGCGTGTCGTCGCCGGTTACGACCATCTTCGAGTTGGCGCCGAGCCGCGTGAGAAACATCTTGAGCTGCTCGTGCGTCGCGTTCTGCGCTTCGTCGAGGATCACGAACGCGTCGGAGAGCGTGCGCCCGCGCATGTACGCGAGCGGTGCCACCTCGATCGTGCCGCGCTCGAGATACTTCTCGGTCGCGCCGTTGTCGAGCAGCTCTTGCAGCGCGTCGTACAGCGGGCGCAAATACGGGTCGACCTTCTCCTTGAGATCGCCGGGTAGAAAGCCGAGCTTCTCGCCGGCTTCGACGGCGGGACGCGACAGCACGATGCGCGACACCTCGCGGTTCTTGAGCGCGCGCACAGCCATCACGATCGCAAGAAACGTCTTGCCCGTTCCGGCCGGCCCGATCGCGAACGACAGCGTGTTCGCCGCGATCGCCGCGACGAGCGCGCGCTGGCCGTCGGTTTTCGGCCGGATCTCGCGGCCGCGCGCGGTCGTCGCGAGCGTCGGCGGGATGCCGCGTTCGCCGGTCGCGCGGGCGGCGAGCGCCACGTCGTCGGGGGTTACCTGCGAGCCGGAGCGCGCCGCCGCCAGCATCGCAGCGAGGACGTCTTCGGCGCGCCGCACGGCGCCGCGGTCACCGCTGAGGTGAACGCGGTCCCCGTCGAGCCGGAGCACGACGGGGATGAGGGCTTCGAGTGCGTTGAGGTTCTGGTCGCGGTAGCCGCAAAAGCGGATCGGATCGGAAAGCCCGGTGAGGTCGAACGTCCCCTCGCTGGTGATCGACGGCATCTCCTCGCTACAACGCGTCCGCGCCGGTCGAAGTTGTCACCGCAGGCCCACGGGCGGTCCGAGCACCTCCGCGATGACGATCGCGGTGCGGGCATGCGCCGGGTCGCCGAAGGCCCCGCTCAGCGACCACCCGCCGGCCGGCTTGACCGCGGCCGGCTGGACGACGGGACCGGCGGCACGCTGGGCCGGCGCGCGCTCCGCAGCCGGCCGCTGGGCGGGCGCCGCTTCGCGGTGCTGTTTTCGGGAGTGCCCGCCGTGCGGCGCGCCGCCGGGCTGCGCCGCCGCCGGCGCGGCATAAGCAGGCTGTGCGGCGTACGCTGCCGCGGTGTAGGCTGCCGCGGTGTACGACGGCGCAGCAGCGTACGACGCCGCGGGCGCCGCGGCCGGCGGTGGCGGGGCGGCCGGCGGCGGGGCGGATGCGCCGAACGCCCACTGAACGGTGGCGGACGGCCTCGCCTGCGCCTGCGCCTTCGCCTTCGGCGCGGACTGGCCGAGCGGCTGGGCGTTGTGGCGGCCCCAGTCGCGCAGCCGCTTCGACGTCCACGCGATGGCCGCGAAGATCGCGCCGACGATCCACCATGCGCCGTCGGAGTGGTCGAGCGCCCATTTGAGGGCGTCGAGCGGATCGCTGGGCGCGCTCACGGCGGCGGCAGCGTCCCCGCGGCGGGCGGCGGCGACGCGCCGTCGCTACCGACGGTCTGCCCGATGGCGCCGCGCATCTCGGTGTCGGCCTTGACGTTGTTGAGCTTGTAGTAGTCCATCACGCCGAGGTGGCCGGCGCGGAACGCCTCCGCGATCGCTTCGGGGATCTGCGCTTCCGCCTCGACGACCTTCGCGCGCATGCGCTGCGTCTCGGCCTTCATCTCTTGCTCGGCCGCCATCGCCGCGTACTGGCGCTCCGCGGCCTTCGCCTGCGCGATGCGGCGGTCGGCTTCGGCCTGCGACGTCTGCAGGTCGGCGCCGATGTTCTTGCCGACGTCGACGTCGGCGATGTCGATCGACACGATCTCGAACGCAGTGCCGGCGTCGAGCCCCTTCGCGAGCACCGCCTTCGAGATGCGGTCGGGATACTCGAGAACTTCTTTGTGGTCGACGGCCGCGCCGACCGCGCTGACGACGCCTTCGCCGACGCGCGCGACGATCGTGGGCTCACCGGCGCCGCCGACGTAGCGGTCGAGGTTCGAGCGCACGGTGATTCGCGCTTTCACGTTGAGCTGGATCCCGTTCTGCGCGACGCCTTGGAACAGCGGCGTCTCGATCACCTTGGGGTTCACCGAGGTCTGCAGCGCTTCGAGCACGTCGCGGCCCGCGAGGTCGATCGCCGCCGCGCGCTGCCACTCCAGCGGGATCTGCGCGCGCTGCGCCGCGATCATCGCGAGCGTCACCTTGTCGACGTTACCGCCCGCGAGGATGTGCGACTGCAGCTGGTCCACCGTGAGCGGCAGCCCCGCCTTGCGCGCGCGCACCAGGTTGGCGACCAGCAAGCCGGCCGGCACGCCGATGATCCGCATCCGGATCAGCGAGCCGATCGACAGCGGCACGCCCGCCGCGACGGTGCGAATCCACAAACCCAGCGGGAAGTAGTAGAAGAACATGATGATCGCGATGAGGACCGCGATCGTGATGATCACGAAAAAGAACGGGATCATGAGACTCCTGTGCCTCCGGTGTCCGAGAGAGCGCGCACGAAAATCCGCGCGCCTTCGACGCGAGTGACCCGGACGGGTGTTCCGGCGGGGACGAACTCCCCCTCCGTGAGGACGTCCTCGCGGACGCCGTCGAACGTGGCCACGCCGGCGGGGCGCAGGAACGACAGCGCGGTGCCGCTCGCGCCGAGCAGGTGGCGATGATCCGCGCTCGCGACGTAGTCGGGGCCTTGCGTCCCGGCGAACGTCAGCCGTTTCACGAAGGCGTTCTCCGGCAGCACGCGCTGCAGCAGCGCGAACGTGACGGCGCTGAGCACGATCGCGATCGCGAGCGCTTGTAGGCCGCTCACGATGAACTCGAGCCCGCCGAACGCGAGCAGCACCGAGGCGACGAGGATGAGCACGCCGAGCGTCATCGCGATCCCGTGGCCCGGCAGCACGTGCAGCTCGAACAGGATCAGGAGGACGCCGACGAGCGCCAGCGCGAGGATCAAACCGTTCGAGAAGCCCGCGTAGATGTGCGTTCCGAAGAACAGGCCGAGCGAACCGACGCCGATGGCGCCCGCGACGCCGTGCAGCGTCTGCAGTTCGATGAGCAGCCCGAGAAATCCGAGCGAAAGCAGGAGGCCGCTGATCCCCGGGTTGGTCGCGATGCGCGCGATCTGCTCCGCGAACGTGTACGACGCGTCCGCGCGCGGCGCGCCGGTCAGCCCGAAGTGCGCGAGTGCGGCGGCGAGCGTCGGGACCGTGGCTTCGGAGAAGCCCGTTGCGCGCGCGGCGTCTGCGCTGAGGTTCAGCAGCGTCATCGGCGTCTTGTAGGCGGGCACGTCGATCGACTTGTCCGCCATGGATCCGGCCAGGCGCGCGTTGCGATGGCGCGCTTGCGCGGTCGCCTCCAACTCGCCGCGCAGGAACGACACGTGCTTGGGATCGTTGGGGATCGGCTCCGCGTCGCCGATGGTGCCGCTGGGCGTCATAACGATGTGCGACGCTGCGAGCGTCACCAGCGCCCCGGCCGACGTCGCGCGCTCGACGTACGCATCGACGGGGACGTCGCTGTGCAGCAACGCGTCGCGGATCTCGGCGCCGGCCGTCACGAGGCCGCCGAAGGTGTTGACGTCGAGCACGATCGCGCGGGCGTGATCGGCCTTGGCTTGCGCGACCGCGCGCACCACCAGATGCGCCATGCCCTGGTCGATGATCCCTTGGATCGGGACGACCACCACGCCGCCCTCGGGGGCCGCGGCGGCAGACTGCGCCCACGCGGAGAGACCTCCGGCGAGGACACAGAACAGGGCGGCGAGGCGGCGCAGGAGCACGGCGAGGACTACCTCGCCCGCACCGCGGTAGTTACGCGGACGCGAGCTCCTCGCCGACGATCTTGCGCACGGCGTTGCCGTCGGCGAGCCCCTTGAGCTGCGGCAGCACCATCTTCATCAGCGCGCCTTGGTTGCGGCCGCCCTCCGGCAGCTCGGCCAGCGCCGCCCGCACCAGCGCGCGAATCTCGTCCGGCGACTTCTGGGCCGGGAGGTAGCGCAGCAAGATGTCGCGCTCGCGCGACTCTTTTTCCGCCAGCTCGGGGCGGTTGCCGCTGGTGAACGACGCGATCGAATCGGACCGCTGCTTCACGAGCTTTTGCACCACGGCGAGCTGGTCGGCGTCGGACAAGTCGGCGCCCGCCTCGATGCGGCGGTAGTTGAACGCCGAGATCACGCTGCGCAGCGTGTCCAGCCGAAGCTGATCGCGCGCGCGCATCGCGTCCTTGAGGTCCGAGGTGATCTGATCTTTGATGCTCATGACTTTTCTGTCAGGAAAAAGATGAAGGGCCTTGACGGCCCTTCTGAAGTTTAGCTGCGGCGCTTGCGGGCGGCGGCGCTCTTCTTCTTGCGGCGGACGCTCGGCTTCTCGTAGTGCTCGTGCTTGCGGGCCTCCGCGAGGACGCCTGCCTTCTGCGTCGCCTTCTTGAACCGGCGCAGCGCGCTCTCGATCGTCTCGCCCGGTGCGACTCGAATCTCCATCTACTAGAACACCTCCCTCCGCGCGGCCGAAACCGCTTCGTGACCCAAACGGGCCCGAACGAGAACGATACCATAGGAACGCCCTGCGGTCAAAGTCGGGGCGGATAGGCGGATCGGCCGGAGGCCGAACGCGAGCGTGGCTCGCCCAGAGCTCGACGGAGGGCCGAACACGCACTCAGCCGGGCGGCCACGTCATGTGGCGGCCTGCGAGGACGTGGGCGTGAAGGTGGCCGACGGTTTGGCCGCCGTCGGGGCCTTCGTTGATCACGACGCGGTAGCCGTCGCGGCCGAAGCGGCGGCCGATCTCCGCCGCCGCGGTCAGGATACGCGCCGCGCGCTCGTCCGTCGCGGAGCTCGTGAAGTCGCTCAGGTGCGCGGCGTGCTCCGTCGGGATGACGAGCACGTGTGTCGGCGCCTGCGGGTTGAGGTCGTGGAACGCGACGACGTGCTCGTCGCGCAGCACCTCGTGCGCGGGGATCTCCTTGCTCACGATCATGCAGAAGATGCAGCTCGAATCCGTCGCCATGCTTACGACCCCGCCGGTGCTTGCACCAAGTTGAAATGATATGAGGTGTTCGGGCTCGGCACGAAGCCGCGCACCGACGACTTCATCACGAGCGGCACGGTGGTGTGCACGAGCGAGATCGCGGGTGCCTGATCGTGCACCATCGCGTTCGCCTGCATGTAGATCTTCTTGCGCTGCGCCTCGTCGACCGTCGCCTGGCCTGCCAGCATCAGCTTGTGAAACGCGGGGTCGCGCCAGAACGAGTAGTTCTGCGCGTTGCCGTCCTTGCGCGCGGAGTCCTGATCGAGCAGCGGGTAGAAGAAATTGTCGGGATCTCCGTTGTCGCCCGTCCAGCCGATCAGGCACATCTCGTGCTGGCCGTGCTTGATCTTGTCGAGGAACACGCCCCACTCCGAGGGCTGCAGCGTGATCTGGATGCCGGCTTGCGCGAGGTCGGCTTGAATGGTCTCCGCGACGCGCTGCGGCTCCGGCAGATACGGGCGCGGCGCCGTCGAGTAGCTCAGCGTCGTCGCGAAGCCGTGCGGGAAGCCCGCTTGCGCCAGCAGCGCGCGCGCCTTGGCGACGTCGTGCGCGTACGCTTTGACGGCCGGGTTCTCGCCGAGCATCCCGGGCGGCGTCCAGTTGCCGGCGACCACCGCGCCCGACGAGTACAGGCTCTTCGCCATCGTCGCGGCGTCGAGCGCGTACGCGACCGCGCGGCGCACGCGCACGTCGCCGAACGGCTTCTTCTCCACGTGCATCGCGACGTAGCTCACGTTGTTGGACGGCTGCTCGACGACCGTGATCCCGGTCTGCTTCGCCAATGCCTTCGCGTCGTCGGGGCGCGGGTCGGTCAGGATGTCGATGTCGCCCTTCTGGATCGACAGCACGCTGGTCGCCTGGTCCGGGATGTCGCGGATGATCACCGTCTGATAACCGGGCTTCTGACCGCTCCACTTCGGGTTCGCAACCAGCGTGATGTGGTCGTCGCGCTGCCACTCCGCCACCATGTAGGGGCCGCTGCCGACGGGCTTGATCTCGAACGCTTTCGGATCCGCGGTGATCGCCTGCGGCGAGCCGAGCGCGAACGACTGCTCCGCGATGTCGCGCAGGAACGGCCCGAACGGTTGCGCGAGCTTGACGACGACACGCGTCGCGGTCGGCGCCTGCACGTCCGCGATCACGCCCGGAAAGCCGCCGAAATCGTCGGCGTAATAACTGTACGCGAAGTTGCCGTGCGCGGGGTTCGTGGTGAGCCGCCAGCGGTCGAAGTTGAACTTCACCGCTTTGGCGTCGAGCGGCGTGCCGTCCGAGAAGACGAGGTTCGGGTACAGCTCGAACGTCCACGTCTTGCCGTCGGCCGAGCGCGACCACGTCTTCGCCGCGTCGCCGACGACGTCGAACGAGCCCGGCTTGAACGTCACCAGGTTCTGCATCACCTCGTTGGTGGTATTGAGCGACAGGCCGTCGGTCGCGTGCGACGGGTCGAGCACGACGGCGTCCTTCACGCGCGCCATCACCAGCGGCGCAGCGTTGCCGCCCGCGCCGTTGCTCCCGTTCGACGCGCCGCCGCCGCAGCCGCACAGCGCGAGCGCGCATGCGAACGCCGCGAACGAGATTGCGCGCAAACGGGAGCTGATGATGGCGATCTCCTCTAGTGCGTGCGGACGATGAACGACCACGAGCGCTGCTGCGGGTTGCCGGCGTTGTCGGCGATCGTCACCTTCACGGTGACCTTGCCGTCGGGGAGCGCGGCGCCCGGGCTGTACGTGATGAACTGATCGGTGCGCGTCGACGACGCGGTGACGTCGAGCCCGTTGACCTCGATGCGCACTGCCGACGGGTTGATCCCGACATCCGTGGGCGAGCGGTACGTCGCGTAGATCGACGGCTTGTTGTTGTTCACGACTTGGCCGTCCGGCGGCGCGATGTCGACGATCTGCGGCGCCGCGGTAGTGACGGCGACGAGCTGCGGCGCTTCGGCGCGCGGCGCCTCCGTCGTCCCGACGGTGAGGCGGCCGTAGAGCGTCGTACGGCTGAAGTTGATGCCGGCCGGCACGGTGTAGCGGGTCGTGTACGTGCCGGGCGCCGTCTCGGGCAGTGCGATCCCCGTGAGATACGTGCCGATGTCGAACACGGCGCGGCCGCCGGGCGTGCCGTGCAGCGTGACGACGAACGCATCGCCGGCGCGCAGCGGGCCTTTCGCGCTGATGGTCACGTCGGTGATCTGCGCGGCGCCGGCGGGGCCCGGCGTCGTGGGCGACGCGCGCGCGACGATGATCTGCCGCTTCTCGCCGGTATCCGGATTGAGCCGCACCGTCGCGTTGTCGCCCACCTTGAGATCGCCCAGCGCGGCGGGCTGGCCGTTGAGCGTGATGTCGGTGCTCTTGTCGGGCGTGACGACGTAGCCGTTCTGCAGCACGAACGCGCTCGGCGAGACGGCGGCGATCGTCCCCGCGCGCGACGCGTACCGCGCGATCACTTCGTCGACGCGGCCGTCGCGGCGCAAGATCACGCTGACGGCGTCGCCGACGTGCACGTCCTTGAGCGACGCCGGCGCGGTCGTGCGGGTGACCACGTCCTGCACGACGATCCGCGCGTCGGACGTGATGGCGATCGTGCGCACGCCGGGGCCGCGCGTCACCGTGATCGATTCCGGCGCGGAATCCAGGTCGACGGCGCTCACCGTGCCGACGATCTGCGTCGATCCGCCCGGGGTGTGCTGCTCGAGCCCGGGCGCGCGCCCGACGACCGACGAGATCACCTCGACGCGCTCGGCTTTCGGATCGTAGGTCACCTGGGCGCCGAGCGAGTCGGCCACGAAGCGCAGCGGCACGAACGTCGCGCCCTCGATCTCCACCGCCGGCGAGTCCATCATGATCCTGTGCGTGTCGACGGTCGCGCGGCTGGAACCCACGGTGATGGTGATGCGCTTGGACGGCGCCGATGCGACGAGCTTCGCGCCGTCGCGCGAGACGTTGATCCCCAGCGCGCTGTAGATGCGCACGACGGGGACGAGCACGCGCCCGCCGACGCGGCGCGGCGCGGGGTCGCGCGCGAGCTCCTCGCCGTTGACCAGGATGGCGATCGCGCGGACGGACACGTCGTCCTTCTTCGGCGGCGGCGCGGCCGAGGCCGGAACGGACCACGCCGCGACGGACGCGGCGAGCACCGCGGCGACCACCGCACGGATCAAGGGCATACCACCTCGCGATAGACGGCGGCCGTCGAAGCCGCGAACCGATCCCACGTATACGCCCGCAGCGTCACGGCGCCCTCGGCGGCCCGCTCGCGCGCGCGAGCCGGCTTGCGCGCCACCTCGTCGAGCAGCGTTGCGAGCGCGCGCGCGTCGCCCGGCGCGAACGTCCGAGCGTACGGAGCGACCGGCGCCGGGACCGAGGCCGTCGTCGCGACGACGGGCGTGCCGGCCGCGGCCGCCTCGAGCACCGGGATCCCGAAGCCCTCGGCCAGCGACGGCTGGACGTACGCGAGCGCGCCGCGAAAGCGCCGCGCCAGCGTCGCGTCGTCGAGATCGCCGAGGAACACGATCGCGCCGTTCTTGCGCACGTACCGTGAACGGATCGCGGGCTCGTCGCGTCCCGTCAGCACGAGATCGAGCGCGACGTCCTCGGGCAGCGCGGCCCAGGCGGCGTACAGCGTGCCGAGGTCCTTGTGCGGCGCGTGGTTGCCGGCGTAGAACGCATACGGCCGCTCCGCTTCCCACGGCGGCGCGCCGAGCAGCGCGGGGTCGTAGCCGAGCGGCACGACGCGGATGCGGTCCGCCGGTACGCGCAGGAGCGCGACGCAATCGTCCGCGACGCGCGGATCGCTCACCAGCACCCGCGCCGCGTTGCGGTAGAGCGGGCTCGCGAACAGCCGCCAGTAGAGCGCGGTCGCGCGCGAGTACAAGTGCGGAAACTTCAGGTGCAGCAAATCGTGCGCCATCGCGACGTACGGGCGCGGCACGAGCGGTGCCGCTTCGAGGTACGGCAGGTGCACGAGCTGCGGGCGCGCGGCGCGCAGCCCGAGCGGGTGCAGCACGAGCGGAGACTCGACGGGGACGAGCTCGATGTCCGGCGCGACGCGCGGCAGGCGTTCGAGGAGCGCGCGCGTGTACGCGCGCATCCCCGCCGACGCGCGCGACGTCGGTCGCGCGGCGAGCACGACGCGGATCACGCGCGCGTCCTCGCCGCGCGCTGCAGGATGTCGCGGTACACGTCGGCCGTCGCGCGCACGGTGCGTTCCCACGTGAGGTGCGCGGTCGCGTCGCGCGCGCGTTCGCGCTCGGCGCCGAACGCGGCGGGCTGCTCGACCGCGCGCAGCAGCAGCGCGCGCAGCGCGACGACGTCGTGCGCGGCGTAGGTGTGGACGAACGGCGCGAGAACCGCCGGCGTCGCACGGTCCGAAGCGATCACCGGCGTCCCCGCGCGCAGCGCCTCGAGCAGCGGCAGCCCGAACCCTTCGCGCAGCGCCGGGTGCACGTACGCGGCCGCACCGCGGTGAAAACGCCAGACCTCGTTCGCGCCGGCGTCGCCGGTGAAGATCAGTTCGCCCTGCGCGTGCCGCACGCCGCGCAGCGCGGGTTCTTCGGGCCCGGTGAGGATCAGATCGACCACGTCGCGGTCGGGCAGCGACGCCCACGCCGCGACCAGCGTCGGGAGGTCTTTGTGCGGGCGGTGATTGCCCGCGTAGAACAGATACGGCCGCGGCCGCACGAACGGATCCGGGAGCGGCGCGGGTGCATCGACGCCGAGCGCCACGACGCGCACGCGCGCCGGGTCCACGCGCAGGAAACGCCGCAACAGCTCCACCGTGGCGTCGTCGTCGGTGATGACGGCGCGCGCCGAGCGCAGCACGGGGCCGACGACGTGGCGGAAATACGGCCCGACCTTGCGCTTCGCATACTGCGGGAACTCCAAGTCGATCAGGTCGTGCACGGTGACGACGTGCGGAGCGGGGACGACGCGCGGCACGAACGGCGTCGTGAAGTGCACGAGCCGCGGCCGCGAGCGCGCGATCGCAAGCGGCATGCCGAGCTGCTCGGCGGCGTCGAAATTGTCGCCGGCACCGAACTCCACCACGCGCAGATCGGGCGCGACGCGCGGCAGCAGCGCGCGCAGCGCGCGCACGTACGCGAGCATCCCCGCCGACATGTGCGACGTCTCGCGCTCGTCGAGCAGAACGTCGGCGCGCGGCGCGCGGCTCACGCGCCGTGCAGCGCCTTGGCGCGGACGACGACGCGGTAGCGCGCGCTCTCCCACGCGACGAAGAAACCGCGCCAGCCGTCGCGCCAGCCGCCGTAGCGCAGGATCGACCACAGAAAGCGCGGCGCCATCGTCGCGAGCGCGCGCAAGTACGCGCGGCGCGACGGCTCGAGTGCGGCGGCTTCGACCGTCGTGTAGCGGTCGAACTTCGCGCGGTACGACGCGAGCGTCGGATACGAGTCGTGCACGATCGCGCCCGGCAGATCGGCGATCGGTCCGTCGACGATCCAGCGCTCGTGCAAGTCGGCGCCAAGCTCGTTCGCCGCGACGCGCGCGCGGTCGGTGCGAAAGAAGCGCAGCAGCCGTTCGTTCGACCAGCCGGCGGCGCGCACGGCTTTGCCGCACAGCATCGTCACGCGGCGCAAGCGATAGCCGGCGACGTCGCCGCTTGCGGCGGGGATCGCGTCGCGCAGCGTGTCGTCCAGCAGCTCGTCGGCGTCGAGCATGAGCGCCCACTTCGTCGCGACGCGCCCCAGTGCGTAGCGCCGCGCGTTGACGAAGCCGGTCCAGGGGCGCGTCTCGACGCCGGCGCCGTACCGGCGCGCGACGGCGACGGTGTCGTCCTGCGACGCCGCGTCGAGCACGAACACGCCGACGCCGCGCGGCAGCTGCGCGAGAAGGTTGCCGAGCCGCGTCGCCTCGTCGCGCGCAAGGACGACGACGGTGATGTCCGCGGCGTTCAGCGGTGCACGAGCGCGCCGCCGCCGGCGGCGGCTCGCGCGCGCGACCGCTCGAGCGCGGCGCCGATCCAGTCGCGGTACAGCGGCGACGGGCGGTCCGGGCGGCTCTTGTACTCGGGATGCGCCTGCGTTCCGACGAACCAGGGATGCACGCTCTGCGGCAGCTCGATCAGCTCCACCAGCGACGTGCGGCCGACCGGATGATGGCCGCTGAACACCATGCGGTGCTCCTCGAACAGCGCGGTGTACTTGTTGTTGAACTCGTAGCGGTGGCGATGGCGCTC
>DASWRD010000054.1:0-33328 GCA_036403315.1 Candidatus Elarobacter sp. | reverse complement strand
ATTTCACGGGCAGCCGCAGCATGCTGCGCACTTCCTCCACGTCGCCGAGGGGCACGCGCGCGTCGAGGTCGTACGCGAGCGCCGTCCCCGCTGCGGCGCCGACGCCGTCGACGCGCCCGGCGAACGTACCGTACGTGCGGCCCAGCGCGGCGACGCCGCTGCGAACCTGCGCGCTGCCGGACGCGAGCGACAAATCGGCGGCGCCGCTGATCGGAAAGCCCGACGCGACGCCGTCGCTGAGCGCGACCACGCCGTCGAACGACGGCCCGCCGCCGCCGCGCAGATCGGCCTGGCCGAAGATCCCCAGCGTCCCGGCTTGCAGCGGCAGCCCCGCGCCGCGCAGCGCGGCGACCGGCAGTGCGGGCGCGGACACGAGGAACGAGCCGCCGGTGTCGGCGGCGACCGCGCGGCTGCCGCCGATCGACCCGTCGACGGCGACGACGCGCAGCGCGCTGCCCTCGACCGCGATCGTGCCGGCGACGCCGTCGACCGCGACGCCGCGCACGCGGCCGCCCGCGATCGCGGCGCCGGTCGTCTGCACCACGATGCGGTTCTGCGCCAGCGTCGCGCGCACGGGGCCGTGCACCTCGCCGCGCGCCGTCGGATCGGAGGTGAACTGCGCGAGCCGCTCCAGCGCGCCGTCATAACGGCCGTCCAGCGCGAAGACGCCGTTCGAGTACGCGCCGTTGCCGCTGAAGCGGCCCAGCGGTCCGGCGACGCTGATGTCGGCGAGCCGCACGTCGCCGAGCGTCCCTTCGAGCCTAACGCTG
Source organism: Candidatus Elarobacter sp. (assembly GCA_036403315.1). Taxonomy (GTDB): domain Bacteria; phylum Vulcanimicrobiota; class Vulcanimicrobiia; order Vulcanimicrobiales; family Vulcanimicrobiaceae; genus Vulcanimicrobium. Next base: position 32,558 of record DASWRD010000054.1, on the reverse strand, counting down.
CCGTCGCCGACGGCGACGTTCGCGACACGCACGTCGTGCCCGCGCAACACGCCGGCGAGCCCGAACGCGTCGGGCGTGCCGCCGCCGGCGATGTCGCCGTCGATCGTGCCGGACAGCGGCGGCAAGCCCGGGATCGTCGCGCCGGGCAGCGCCGCGGCTTTCTTTACCTGCGCGAGCCGGAAGCCGCGCGCGTGCAGCCAGCCTGCGCTTTGCGAGATCGGGCGCTGCAGCTCGAAGCCGCCCGCCAGCGACGAGCCGTCCGCGCGGCCGAACTCGAACGGCCCGAACTCGCCGACGCCGCGCGGATCCACCGCGAACGTCCCGCTGCCGCTCGTCGCGCCGGTCGCGGCGATGGTGCCGCGCGCGCGGAACTGCTGGCCCGGCGGTGCTTGCAGCAGCGCCGTGGCGATGACGCCGGCGTCCGGCGCGAGCACGTCGGCGTACGGGATGGACGCGCCCGGCCCGCGCGCGCTGAGGACGAAGGCGAGGTCGTTGCCCGCATCGCTGAACAGCGCGCGCCCGCCGAGCAGCACGTCCGCGACGCCGTAGCGGCCGCGCAGCGCGTCGAGGGTCACCGCGCCGTCGTAATAGTCGATGTAGCCGTTCACGCCGTCGATCGGGTAGTTGCCGTACGCAATGCGCGCCGTGCCGATCCAGGTGTGGATCAGCGGCTTCGACAGATCGGACTCGAGCAGCGTCTGCAGCCGCGTGCCGCCGCTGAGCGGCATCGCCGCCGAGAACGCGAACAGCGCGCGCAGCCGCCGCAAGTCGTCGTTCGCGACGAGCGCGATGCGAAACGACGGCGTGCCGAACAGGTCGTAGAGCGCGCCGCGGCCGTGCACGGGCACCCCCGCGAGCGTGGCGTTCATCGACGTGGTCGCGAGCATGTCGTCGGTGATCACGAGCCGCGCCTCGAGGTCGCGAACCTGATGTGCGAGCGCGCCCACGGCGATGCGCCCGCCGTGCAGGTCGGCGTGCCCGCCGAGGCGGTACGCAAACTCCATCCCCGCCTTCGGCGCGAGCGCGAAGTACTGCGCGTCGACGTCGTCGAGCACGCCGTCGTCGAAGCGCACGGTTTTGGCGTGGATGAGGTATCCGAGCGCGCCGCGCAGCGGCAGCCGGCGCGCGGTGATGCGGTTGAGCGCGATGCCGCGCTGCACGTCGATCACCGTGCGCTCCGACAGCGGATAGCGGGTGACCGGCGCGCCCGATGCGCGCCGGCCGAGCAGCACGCCGTCGAGGCGCGCCGTCGTGCGCGCGTCCGACTTCACCGACGCGTCGATCGACACGTTCTCGATGGTCTGGTTGGCGAGGTCCGGCTGCAGCGGCGCGACGTCGATGAGGCGGATGACGCCGTCGCGGACGCGCGCCGTGAAGTAGTACGGCGCCGCGGCCTTGCGCGTCGCGGTCGGCGGCGCGCCCGACGTCCCGCCGGTGCGGTTGAACGTCAGCGTGCCGTCGGCGTGCCGGGTGATCGTGAGGACCGGCTTCTGGATCGCGATGGACGCGAACCCGAAACGGTGCTGGCCGCCCGGGAAGACGTCGCGCAGGGCGTAGTCGACGTCGACGCGCTGCGCGTCGAGCACGGGGTCGCCGTTCTTGAGGACGTGGACGTCGAACAGCGCCGCGTGGTGCGTCCCGAGCGCCTGCGAGCCGATCCGCACGTCGTAGCCCGTCGCGCCGGAGAGGGCGGTTTGCAGGATGCTGCGCGCGATGATGTGGCGGGCGGCGAAGAGCACGACGAGCAGCACCGCGACCGTCGCGGCGACGACCACCACACGACGCGACGCTCTCACGCGAAACACCGCTTCCTTCGTCCCCGACCAGGCATAAACGCAAACGTAACGCGGCTTCCTGACGGAAGCTCTCGTTCGGCTCCGCCTCACTCAATGTTCAGAGGGAGTTCCCAGCATTGGTGGCTCGCTTCTAAAGGTCGAGGTTGCGAACCGTGCGGGCGTACTCCTGGATGAAGAGCTTGCGTGGCTCGACCTTCTCACCCATCAGCGTCGTGAACATCTTTTCGGCCTCGCCTTGCTCGCCTTCGCCCTCGAGCGTTACCCGCTTGAGCCGGCGCGACCCGGGATCCATCGTTGTCTCGGCGAGCTGCTCGGCGTCCATCTCGCCCAGGCCTTTGAATTGCTGGATCGTGAACTCTTTGGCGTCGGCGCCGTCGAAGATCGCTTCGAGCTCCGCTTCGTTGAACGCCCACCACTGCTTCTTGCCCTTCTTCACCCCGTACAGCGGCGGCTGCGCGATGTAGACGTACCCGCGCTCCACCAGCGGCTTCATCTGGCGAAAGAAGAACGTGAGCAGCAGCGTGCGGATGTGCGAGCCGTCGACGTCCGCGTCGGTCATGATGATGATCTTGTGGTAGCGCAGCTTCTCGGCGTTGAACTCTTCGCCGAAGCCGGTGCCGAACGCGGTGATCATCGTGCGGATCTCTTCGTTCGAGAGCATCTTGTCGAGCCGCGCCTTCTCGACGTTGAGGATCTTGCCGCGCAGCGGCAGGATCGCTTGCGTGTTCGGGTCGCGGCCGCCCTTGGCGGTACCGCCGGCGGAGTCGCCTTCGACCAGGAACAGCTCGGAGAGCGCGGGGTCCTGCGTCTTGCAGTCGACGAGCTTGCCCGGCAGACCGCTGCCTTCGAGCACGTTTTTGCGGCGGGTGAGATCGCGCGCTTTCTTCGCCGCTTCGCGCGCGCGCGCGGCCTGCATGCACTTGTCGACGATCGCGCGCCCGAACTTCGGGTTCTCTTCGAGGAAGAACTCGAGCCTTTCGGTGACCAGCCCGTTGACGATCGGGCGCATCTTCGCGTTGCCCAGCTTGGTCTTCGTCTGGCCTTCGAACTGCGGCTCTTGCAGCTTCACCGAGACGATCGCGGTGAGCCCTTCCATGCAGTCGTCGGTCGACAGGTTCGCGTCGGCCTCTTTGAGCATGCCGCGTTTCCGCGCGTACTCATTGACCTTACCGGACACCGCGGTGCGGAAGCCGGTGAGGTGCATCCCGCCTTCGATCGTGTTGATGTTGTTGGCGTACGAGTAGACGACTTCGTTGTAGCCGTCTTGCCACTGGAACGCGCACTCCACGACGATGTCGTCGCGCTCGCCGTTGGTGGAGATGACGGGCGTGAGCGCGTCCTTGTTCTCGTTGAGCCACTCCACGAACGAGACGATGCCGCCTTCGTACATGTACATGCGTTCTTTGGGACCGTCGTCCGGGCGCTCGTCGCGCAGCGTGATCGACAGCCCGCGGTTGAGGAACGCGAGCTCGCGCAGCCGCGCTTCGAGGATCTTCCACGAGTAGTCGAGCGTCTCGAACACCTGGGGATCCGGCTTGAACCACTGGTGCGTGCCGGTGCCCTCGGCACGGCGCAGCTTGCGCAGCTTCTGCGCCGTGACGCCGCGCTCGAACGTGATCTCGTACAGCCAGCCGTCGCGCGTCACGCGCGTGGTCATGCGCTCCGAGAGCGCGTTGACGACCGAGATGCCGACGCCGTGCAGGCCGCCCGACACTTTGTAGCCGCCTTTGCCGAATTTCCCGCCCGCGTGCAGGATCGTCATCACGACCTCGACGGCCGGCAGCTTCTCCTCGGCGTGCATGTCGATCGGGATCCCGCGCCCGTCGTCCTCGACGCTCACCGAGCCGTCCTTGAACAGGATGACCGCGATGTTGTGGGCGTAGCCCGCCAGCGCTTCGTCGACGGCGTTGTCGACGGCTTCGTAGACCAGTTGGTGCAGCCCGCGCTCGGCCGTGTTGCCGATGTACATGCCGGGGCGCTTGCGAACCGCCTCGAGTCCTTTGAGAACCTCGATCTGGTCGCCGGTGTAGTCGTTCATTCGAGTCTACATCTTCGCCGTAGGCACGAATTTCACCTCAATCGAGCCGGCTGCGTCAAGCGCGCGTCGAAAATTTCTACGCTCCCGACTCGATCGCGCGGACGAATTCGTAGAGCTCGCCGAGCGCGTTTTTTCGTACGGCGGAGTCCATCTCCAGGCGGTTCGGATCGATGCGCGTTTCGAGCAGCACGAAGGAGCTCGCGAGCTTGCGCAGCCGCACGCGGTCGAGCGGTTGGCGCAGCTTGTGCAGCTTGTTCGCCCGCCACAGCTCGTCCCACCACGACTGCAGCAGCCGGCGCCGGATCGTGTCGTACGCTTCGGGGCTGAGGCCGCCGACCGCCGCGAGCACCTCGTCGGAGCCGAGCCACGGCGCTTCGAACAGCAGCCGCTCGCACGCGTACCGGCGGCGGCGCTCGTCGTCGTCGCGGCACGGCCGGCACATCGGCGTGCCGGCGTCGACCGGGGCGTCGCACAGCGCGCAGAACGCGCCGCCGTTTGCCCGGTGCGCCGCGCGTGTTCGATCGACGGCGCGGCGCAGGCGGGCCAGCGCGTCGTCCAACGTCTTCGCGGGCGGTTCGGCCGCGATCGCGCTGCTGCCGCGCCGAGGCCCCCCCGGGCCGTCGCGGACAGGGACGGGCCGCCGCAGCTTGCCGACCCGAAAGCGCAGCCGCGTCAGCTCGCGCGCCTCCGGCAGCGCGCGCAGGCCGCGCACGATCTCCGGCTCGAGGAAGGCCAGTTGGTGCGACCACGACGAGGACGGCGTCAGCACGATCAGCGTGTCGCGCTCGATCGCGACCGGCTGCGCGGCGCGCGCGACGTCGGCGCCGACCAGGTCGGCCCACGCGGCGCGCACGGCGACGAGCGGGTCCGAGCCCGGCCCCGGCTTCGGCCGCCAGGCGTCCAGCACGCTGCCCAGCTTCAGCACGGCTAGAGCCCCTCGCCGCGGCCGTCGAGCCGGCTCACCGTCGCCGCGCGGATGGCCCACGTCACCGCGGCGCCGACGTCGCGCGGCAGCTCGGTCGTGGTGAGAAAGGCCTGCTCGAAATCGCCGACCGCCGTGAGGAAGCCGCCGGCGCGCTCGGCGTCGAGCTCGGACAGCACGTCGTCGAGCAACAGGATCGGGGCGTCTGCGGTGCGGGCGCGCATGACGTCGTATTCGGCGACCTTGAGCGCGAGCACCGCCGTGCGCTGCTGCCCTTGCGAGCCGAACGCCGCCAGCGGCTTGCCGTCGACCAGCAGACGGAGGTCGTCTCGGTGCGGGCCGACCAGCGCCGTGCGCCGCCGCACCTCGCTCTCGACCGCGGCGCCGAGTGCCTCGCCGACGTCGCCCTCGGGGTTGGGTGCGTAGGTCACGCCGAGCCGCTCGCGGGTGCCGCGCCATCGCCCGTAGATCTCCGCGGTCGCCGCGGCGAGCTCGTCGACGAACGCGCGCCGCGCGGCGATCAGCGCCGACGCCGGCCGCACGAGCTCGTCGTTGTACGCGAGCAGCAGATCGCGGTCGGGCGCGATCGCGCCGCGCAGCAGCGCGGACTTCTGCTGCACGACTTTCTGATACAGCGCGAGATCGCGGTAGTACGTGGGCGAAAGCTGCGCGAGCGCACCGTTGAGAAACGAGCGCCGCAGCGCGGGCCCGCCGGAGACGAGCTGGAGATCCGCGGGCACGAACGTGACGACGCGCGTGCGCCCGAGAAACCGCGCGAACCCGACGGCGCCGCCGTTGACTTCGAAGCTCTTGCGCGTCCCGGCCGGCGTGCGCGCGACCGTGCACCGCAATCGGATCTCGCCGGCCGCGATGCGCGCTTCGCCGGCGACCTCGGCGCGTTCCATGCCGCTCCGAATCAGCTCGCTCTCACGGTGCGCGCGAAACGATTTTCCGGTCGCGAGCATCGCGAACGCTTCGAGCAGGTTCGACTTTCCTTGCGCGTTTGGCCCGACGAGGACGTTGAGGCCGGGTTTCGGCGTGAAGTCTAGGCTGGAATAGTTTCGGAACTCCGCTACCCTGAGCCGCTCGATCAGCACCCGGCTAGACGGACGCTCTGGCTACTTCACCACCGAAGTGCTGCAGGCTGTTCTCGTATTTGATATCCCCGCTTTGTACGTATGAGAACTCCCGACTCGTAGAATAAAGGCTACCATTGATATCCCGGTAGATGCCGAGCATAAACGACTTCGGACGCGGCGACAGCCATTTCAAGAGGAGCTCACGTTCGCGTTGCGTCAACGTGAGGTCGGCAATGGTCTCTTCGCAGGAGTATTCGCCACCGTGAAACGCCACCGTTCGAGAACTTTCCGCACCGACGTAGGAAAGACCACCGGCGTTCTTGCGGTACTTGAGGATTTCTTTGTCATAGATCATCACCTGAACCCGGCGCGCTAACGCCTGGGTCAAGTTTGAAACCTTGCACCTGTACTTCCAGCAGGTCGTCATCGCATCATCACTCTCGCACTGGGCCAATTCGACAATGAGAAAGGGCCTAAGCTGTGCGACAGCCGCTTCCTGCGTTGCAACGAAGAGGTCCGCCGTCGACTTGCGGAGCCCTTTTGTTTCACGCGCAAGCCAAACCGCACCGACGGCGAGGACGATCTGCAAACCCAGGGTCACGACGGCTTGCGTGATTTGAAACCACTGGGGCAATGCCGTTTGGTCCACGGCCCTACTGGCGAAGCGGCATCAGCACGTAGAGCTGTTCGCCCGAACCCTCGCCTAGTTCCAGCGGCTTGATCGCCGCCGGCGAGAGCGGTCCCAGGAATTCGAGCACCGTCTGCGGCGAGTCGACGTGGTTCAGAATCTCGACCAGATAGCGCGCGTTGAACGCGATCGCGAGATCTTCTCCGGTCTGCTCGACTTCCAGCTCTTCGTACGCGTTGCCGGTGACGTCGGACTTCGCGGTGATCATCAGGGTTTGATTTGCGATCTCGAGCTTGACCATCGACGCACGGTCGCCGGCGACGAGCTCCGCGCGGCGCAGGCCGCCGATCAAGCCCGCCGTGTTCACGACGGTGCGGCGGTCAAACTTCGCGGGGATCACCTGCTGGTAGTTCGGGTACTGCCCGTCGACGAGCCGCACCACGATCGACGTCGTGCCGGCGGTGAACTGCAGCTGGTTCGCCTGCGCGCCGAGCGCCGTGATCTCGACGACCTCCGCCGCGCCGAGATTGCGCGCCGCCTCGTTGAGCGCGCGCGACGGCACGATGTACTTCGCCGTGCCTTCGATCCCGCGCTCGAGCGTCGACGTCCAGCGCGCGAGCCGGTAACCGTCGGTCGCGACCAGCGTGATCTTGTCGCCGTCGAGCTCCATCAGCGTGCCCATGAGCACGGCGCCGCGCGCCTCCTCGTTCGACGCGGCGAAGATCGTCGCGGCGACGCCCTCGCGGAAGCGCTTGGCGGGAACCGCGAACGACTGGCCCTTCTGCGCGCTCGGCAGCGGCGGGTACTCGTCGGCCGGCAGCGCGTGAAAATCGTAGTTCGAGCGCTCCGCCTTGACCGAGGCGCGCGACGGCGAGCCGGTGAGCTCCAGCAAGCCCGCCGGCAAGTTTCCGAGGTAGCCGCCGAACAGCCGCGCCGGCACCGTGACCGCGCCAGGCTCGGCGATCTCGGCCGGGAACGATTGCTCCAGCGTCAGCTCGAGGTCGGTCGCGCGGACGCGGATCGCGCCGTCGTCCGCCGTCAGCAGGACGTTCGAGAGGATCGGCACCGTGGTGTGCGCGTTGACGACCTTGCTCGCCGCGCCGACCGCCGACGCGATGTCCTTCGTACTACACGTGAACTTCAACTGATCCACCGTTCCAGAACCGTCCGTGGTCCGGTCTTTAGTATAAGAAAGATCGTCGTACCAGCAGTAAGGCGGTGAACAACGGGGAGAACCGCCGAACGCCGCGCGAGCCGTGGCTTTGCTCGCGATTCAGGTTGTGGACGGGAGACGCTCCCTGTCCACGCAATCCCGGATACGCGCGCGCATCCCGTTTTTCCACCGCATCCGGTGGGCCCTGTGCCCAGTTCGGGGAAACGCCATTGTGGAGCGGGCAGGTGCCGCCTCTTCCGGGTCGCGCGGCGCAGAAAAAAGGCGAGACGGCGTTGTGCCGTCTCGCCCTGGTTCCGACGCCCAGCGCGGCGTGCGCTGCGGTGCCTAGGTGTTGGTCGTGAACACGAACGGCGAGCTCGACGTGAAGCCGACCATCACCAGCGTCGTGCCGGAGATCGTGATGCCGTTGAAGTTTCCTCCAGGCGTTCCGCCGAGGAGGTCGACGCGGCCCGTCACGTGGTCGATGCGGCCCAAACGGTTGTCGAGGCTATTGACGAACCACAGGTTGTCGCCGGCGTCGACCGTCACGTACGTCGTGAGAGAAGAGCGCGCGTCGGATCCGTAGAGGCGCTGCACCGCAAACGTCTTGAGGGTTGCGCCCGCGGTGTCGTACCGCTCGAACTCGTTCGCGCTGGTAACGTCGACGAACCAGATGCCGCCGGCGGAATCGATCGCTTGCGCATCGAGGATCGCGGTCGGTTTCGCCGGGTTGACGCGCACCTCGCTGATGAGCGTGCCTGACGTGGAGTACTTCGCGAGCCATGCTCCGTTGACGGTGGCGAACGACGTCTTGACGACCCATAGGTTTCCGTCCGCGCTCGGGAACACGCGCGTCGGCAGCGATGCGAGCACCGGGCTGGGGTCGCTCACGGGCGGCGCCGCGACGCTGTACTCGTTCGGAGTCGTCCCGGCCGTGGTGCCGGTGAACGGCAGCTGCCACAGCTTGGAGATGTTGCGCTCCGCGCCCCAGAGGCCGCTCGGCGTTTTGACCAAGTGCAGCACCGAATCGCCCGCGGGGAAGTCGGTAAACGCATGCGTCACCGGGTCGAAGCGGGTGACGTACCATGGTGCCGTCGTCGCACCGTTGCTGATCGTCCCCGAGCTGCCCCAGATCGCGCCGTCCGGCCCGATCACGACGGAACGGAACGAGCGGACGCCGCCGGGGATCGCATAAGTGGCCGTGACCTGGCGCGTCGTCGCGTCGAGCTGCGCGATCGCGCCGCCGGACACCGTCGTCCAGAGATTCCCCGCGTTGTCGAAGATCGGGTCGAACGGGCGCGGCACGGACGACGGGAGCGTGAACGTGTGCGGGTTCGCACCGGCCGGGCGCGTTGCCGGAGCGGACGGCGTGACCGTTGCGGTCGCCGTGAGCGCACCGAACGTCGCGGTGAGCGTCACCGCGGCCGACGTCGTACCGTCGTACGAGAGGAACGGCTGCGTGTAGCGGTCGGGTACCGAGATCGTCTTTGATTTCGCCGACGGCGTCGTGCTGACGGAGGTGCCGTTGAAACGCTGCGTCGAGTTCTGCGACGCTTGCGTGTACAGGGCGGTCGACGGCCCCGTATCCGGGTCGGTGATGACGACCGGCTGCGTGTACGTCTGCGGCGCGATCAGGACGGTCCCCGTCGCGTCGTAGAGCTGCACGGTCAGCGGGAGGTTGACGACCGATCCCGTTGCCGGACTCGGATCGGACACGAACAGCCGCATCGTCGTGACGACGCCGTCGAGCGTGATCGAGATTTGATTGTCCTGCTGGTCCTTGATCGTGGTCTGGATCGTCGCGGAGCCGAGCGTCGCGCCCTTGCCGTCGCGCGCGGCGTTGGTGGAGACGGTCAGCGTGTCCGCGCCGATCGGGAGCAGCACCTGCATGGAGCAAGTCTGATAGATCCCGGATACGTCGCCGTTGCAGTTCACGCCGTTTGCGATGACCGCACCGCTGATGTCGAACACGGCGTGGTATGCCGGCGAGTTCGCGTTGGTCGCATCGACGACCAGGGAGTTCGAACCGAACGAAAGCTCGTTCGGCCGGCGGCTGCGGGCCGAGGTCGCCAACGGCGGAGCGAGCCGCGTGAACGTCAGCGTCGCACGTCCGGTGGCGGCCGGCGTAAGGGTGCCCGGGGACGCCGTCGGCAGGGCCGATCCGCCGCCGCCGGAGCAGGCGGCGAGTGCGGCGAGTGCGGCGAGCGCAAGCGCGCGAGTGATGTGCCGGGTCATGCTAGTGCTTTCTCGATTTGACGGTGATGCTGGAAGTGGCGACGGTGACGCTGACCGACGTGTGCCGGTTCGCAGCGTCGCTGACGTCGATCGTGCACGCGCCCACGGCTTGCGGGGTCACGCTGAAGGTGCCGTCCCCGGCGACCGGACCGACGGTGGCGACGGTCGTCGACTGCGCGTTCGTACATGCGGACGCGCTGAACGAACCGGTGTAGAACGTGCTGCTGACGGTGACGGTCTGCGCGAGCGACGCCCCGGTGCCCAGGAAGCTCAGCGCGTTCGGTGACGCGGTCAGCGGTCCGGGTGTCGGCACGGGCGTCGGCACAGGCGTAGCAGTCGGCACGGGGGTCGACGTCGGCGTCGGCGTCGCGGTCGGCACCGGCGTTGCGGTGGGCGTCGGCGTCGGCGAAGGCGGCGTCGGCGAGTAGTAGAGCGCGAAATAGTACGAGCGGTTGGCCTGATACGTCACCGGCCCGGACGCGGCGCTGAAGCTGAGCGTCTGGCCGTTCGGGACGCCGGCTGACCCGAGCGGATACGTCCAGCCGTTGCCGTCGTAAAATGCGATTCCGAAAACGCCCTGCGACGGGTCGTAGCCCGGCGGCAGCGAGATCACGAACGCCGGATACGCCGGGAACGTCGTAACCTGCGTGAATTGCAGCCCCTGATAGTAGAGGACCTCGAGCCCGCTCGACGTCGCGCGGACGTTGCGCCCCGCGGCGAGCGGCGCGACGCCCGACGGAATCGTCGTCGTCGTCGTGATCGTCAGCGTGTCGTTCGCGGGCAGCGTCGTCGCGGGCAGCGTCAACGAACCCGAGAGTCCGGCGGCAGGCGGTATCGCAAGCTGTTGTGCCGGCGCGCTTCCCGACGCCAGCGGAACGCTGGTCGCCGCGGTTGCCGGAGCGAGCGTCGCGACCGCGGCCGGAGCCGTCGGTGCTGCCGTGCCGGTTGGAAACGGCGGTGCTGTCGACGACCCGCCGTTGCACGCCGCGAGCGCGGCGAAGGCAAGAAAAATGGGCCCGGCTACGAGCCTGCCCGTATGAAAACGCATGGGGATGAGAGAGGCCTCCGTGATGCATGCATGAGGCCGGCGACTTCATGCGCCGGCCTTTCACCGACTATGGTATCACATCGGACATCCGAGACAAGTCGTACCTTGCGGCTTTGCCGCTATGCGGGACGACTACGAACGTCGCACGCGGCGCTTACTCGCTCTGAATTTGCGCGACGATCGAACGAATCTTGTTGCGGAACGCTTCGTCGGCGTCCATCATGTCCGCGATCTTGTCGCGCGCGTACATCGCCGTGGTGTGGTCTTTCTTGCCGAACTCGCGCGCGATCTGCGGCAGCGACGCGCCCGTGAGCTGCCACGAGATGTACATCGCGATCTGGCGCGGCAGCGTCACGCGCTGGTCGCGCCGCTGCGCTTCCATCTCCTTCACCGAGATGCCGTAGTGCTTGGCGACGCGGTCCTTGATCCCCGGGATCGTCACGCGGTGCATCGGCGCTTGCGCGACGGCGTTCTTGAGCACCTCGCCGGCGAGCTCCACGGAGATCTGCGCTTTGGTCAGCGACGCGAACGCCACGACGCGGATCAGCGAGCCTTCGAGCTCGCGGATGTTGGACGGAATCACTTTCGCGATGAACGCGAGCACGTCGTCCGGGACGGGCACCTTCTCCGTCTCCGCCTTCTTGCGCAAGATCGCTTCGCGCGTCTCGAAATCCGGGGGCTGGATGTCGGTCAGCAGTCCCCACTCGAAGCGCGAGCGCAGACGGTTCTCCAGCGTGAGAATCTCTTTGGGCGGCCGGTCGCTGGAGATCACGAGCTGCTTCTGCGCTTCGTGCAGCGAGTTGAACGTGTGGAAGAACTCTTCCTGAGTCTGCTCTTTGCCTTCGAGGAACTGGATGTCGTCGATCAGCAGCACGTCGACGTGCCGGTAGCGGTTGCGAAACTCGACGTTCTGGTTGTTCTTGATCGCGATGATGAACTCGTTGGTGAACTTTTCCGAGGACACGTAGACGATGTTCGCGTTGGGGTTGCGCTCGAGCACCCGGTGGCCGATCGCGTGCATCAAGTGGGTCTTGCCCAGCCCCACGCCGCCGTACAGGAACAGCGGGTTGTAGGCCATCGCAGGCGCTTCAGCGACCGCTTGCGCGGCGGCGTGCGCGAACCGGTTGGAATTCCCGATGACGAAGTCGTCGAACGTGTAGCGGGCGTTGAGGTTGCCGGCCCGCAGGTCGTCGGTCGTCACGGGCCGCGCGGCGGGCGCCACGGCGGTCTCGGGCGTTTGCGTCCCGGTGCCCGGATCGACCACCACGCGCAGCGCGATCTCCGCGCCGAGCAGCTCGTGAAGCACCGCGGTGATGTCCAGCTTGAGCCGGTTCTCGACCCAATCGCGGGCGAACGTCGTCTGCACCGCGAGCACGATCTCCGATGGGGTCAGGTCCACCAGCCGCATGGGCTTGAGCCACATCTCGAACACCGGTTTGTTGTAGCGCGGTTCGAGCCGCTCGAGCGCCGCGGTCCAGAGGTCCTGCGGTGCCGTCGCCGTCGTGCTGGTTGGGTGCATTTCCGTTTACCATCCGCATAGTCCGGGCCGGCGAGCAGAGTACGCGCCGGGGGAGAATGAGCGATGGGGATTGGCCCGGAGGGGGTGGCTTCCTGCGGTGTTTTCCTCCGGATTATCCACTTCTCCACAGGGCGCCCGCCCGCGTCCCGTCGAGGCCGGATGAACGTATCCACGACTTTCCCGCCCACACGAACGGCGGCAGGAACCCGCACCGGGCCTGGGTCGGCGGGGCACCTCGCCGCCGGCTTGTCCACAGCTCTATCCCCCGCTGTGGACAAGACAGGAACGATTCTCGGATTACCGGTTTTCCTTGACGCTCGGGACGGCGGGCCCGTATACTGTCTTGTCGCACCCGAGGGCGCGCTTCGGCGCTCCCGCCAGTCAGGAGAACTCGCTCGTGAAGCGGACCTATCAGCCGCACAATCGGCGCCGTAAACGCGTCCACGGCTTCCTCGAACGCATGTCCACGAAGAACGGCCGTCGCGTGCTTGCAGCCCGCCGCAAGAAGGGCCGCCACCGCCTGTCGGTTTAGGGCGTGCGGGCGTACGAGCCCCTGCGCCGGCGCAGCGACTTCGCTCGCGTCACGCGGCGCGGGCGCCGAGACGCCGGCACCTATCTGACTTGCTTCGTCGCCGACGGGCGGCGCCGCACCCGGGTCGGGGTCACCATCAGCGCCTCGGTGGGCGGCGCGGTCGTCCGCAATCGCCTGCGCCGCCGGATCAAAGCCATCCTCGACCGCTACGCGCTCGCGACGCCGCCCTGGCGCGACGTCGTGTTCATCGCCCGGCCCGGCGCCGGGGAGCTCCGGTTTCCGGCGCTCGCCGACGAAGTGGCGCGCGTCTTCCCCGCGGCGCGATGATCGCGCGGTCGGCGGCCGTGGGCGCCTTACGTCTCTACAAGCGCTTCATCTCGCCCGTTCTCCCGCCCGCCTGCCGGTTCGCCCCGACCTGTTCGGAGTACGCCGCCGAGGCGATCGAGAAACACGGAATCCTGCGCGGCGGTACGCTGGCCGTGCGCCGGCTCGGCCGGTGCGGACCCTGGCACCCGGGCGGCTACGACCCGGTCCCAACTCGAAAGGCCCTCTGAACGCCCGTGCTCCTCGCCGACAACGTCTTTTTCGATCCGATCGTCCACGCGCTGGGCGGCGTCCTGACCCTTATCCACGGGGTCATCCCGTCGTACGGCTGGGCGCTCATCGCGCTGGCGCTCGTCGTGCGCATCGTCTTGTGGCCGCTGTCCGAGATCCAGTTCCGCTCGATGGCGGAGATGCAGAAGGTTCAGCCGCTCGTCAAGCAGCTGCAGGTACGGCACAAGGGCGACCCGCAGGCGCTGAACACCGCGATGATGGCGCTCTACAAAGAGCACAAGGTCAACCCGCTCGCCGGCTGCGTGCCGATGCTGATCCAGTTCCCGATCTTGATCGGGCTCTACTGGGCGATCCAGGGCCAGATCGGCCAGTTCACCCACGAGCACTGGCTGTGGATCGGATCCTCGATCTCGCAGCGCTGGCCGGACATCTTCGCGCAGAGCCTCGCGGTGCCCGACATCGCGCTGCTCATCCTCTACGTGATCTCGATGTACTTCACGGTGCGCTACGGCAGCCCGCCGTCGTCGGACCCGCAGCAGGCGCAGACCCAGAAGATCATGGCCATCCTGTCGCCCGCGATGATCGCGTTCTTCGGGTTCAAGTACCGCTGGGCGTCCGCGCTGTACATCTACTGGCTCGCGACCAACGTGTTCACGGTCGCCCAGCAGTACTACATGTTCCGCCGCTACGGCCTGATCGGCCCCAACAAGGCGGCCGCCGCGGTGCTGCCGCCGCTGCCGCCCGAGCCGCCGGCGAACCAGAAGAAGATCGACGCGCAGAGAATCGCCGCCGCGACGAACGGAAAGCGGGCGTATCGCCCGAAGAAACGGGCGCGGCGCTGACGCCGCCCCAGAGATAAAGGACGGATGGAAGAGTACGAAGGCGGCCGCCGACGCGGCCATGGTCAGCGGCGCCGCGCGGGGCGCTCGCTCGAAAAACCGCCGGTTCGCTCCGGCCCGCCCAGCGGCGGCGGCGGCGACCGCCGTCCGCCGCCCCGGCGCTCGGGTCCGCCGCGCGACCGGCCCATGGCCGACGTCGAACCGTCGGTCGAGCCCGACGCGGCGAAGCCGGCGCGCGCGCTGCTCGAGGAGATCCTCGCGAAGATGGGTCTCGACGACGTCGAGATCGTGTACATCGCGCGCAGCGAGGGCGAGTACTTCGAAGTGCGCGGGCCGCGGCTCGCATCGCTGATCGGCCGCGAAGGCAAGACGCTCGAAGCGCTCAACCTCATCTACAACAACATCATCAACGCCGGCGTGCGCAGCAACCGCCGCTACTACACGATCGACGCCGAAGGCTATCGCGCGCGCCGCGCCGACCAGCTCAAGACGCTTGCGCTCGCGACGCTCGAACGCGTCGTGCGCGAGAACAAGCCGATCAAGCTCGACCCGATGCTGCCGTCCGAACGCAAGATCGTCCACCTCGCATTGGCCGACTCGCCGTTCGTGCGCACGGAATCCGAAGGCGTCGAACCCGAACGCCGATTGGTCGTCTTTCCGAAGGCGCCGGAGTAGCGAACGAACGAGACCATCGCGGCGGTTGCGACGCCGCCCGGCAAAGGGGCGATCGCGATCGTTCGCTGCAGCGGCCCGGACGCGCGCGCCATCGCGGCGCGCGTGTTTCGCAGCCGCGACGCGCTGCGCGACCGCGTCGCGACGTACGGTGAGATCGTCGACGTCGACGGCGCCGTGATCGATCGCGGGCTCGCGCTCGCGATGGACGCACCGCGCACGGTGACGGGCGAGGACGTCGTGGAGCTGCACGTGCACGGCAGCCCCGTCGTCGCGCGCGAGACGCTGCGCGCGCTGCTGCACGCGGGTGCGCGCGCCGCGGCGCCGGGCGAGTTCACGCGCCGCGCGTTTCTCAACGGCAAGCTCGATCTCAGCGCCGCGGAAGCGGTCGCCGACGTGATCGACGCGGAGTCGCGTGCGGCCGCGCGCGCGGCGCAGGCGAATCTCGCCGGCGGTTTGCGCGCTGCGGTCGACGGCGTGCGCGCGACGCTGGCAACGGTGCTCGAAGAGCTGGCGGGCGCGATCGACTATCCGGACGAGGTCCCCGAACCGCCGCGCGCGCGGGTGCAGGCGGTGGTGGACGACGTCGATGCGCGGCTCGACGCGCTGGTGCGCGACTGGGAGCGCGGGCGCGTCGTGCGCGAAGGCGTGTCGCTGGCGATCGTCGGACCGCCGAACGCGGGCAAGTCGTCGCTGCTCAACGCGCTGCTCGGCGAAGAGCGTGCGATCGTGTCGGAGATCGCCGGCACCACGCGCGACGTGATCGAGGAGACGTTCGCGGTCGACGGCGTGCCCGTGCGCGTGCTGGACACCGCGGGGCTGCGCGCGAGCGATGACGCGATCGAGCGCATCGGCATCGACCGCGCGCGCCGCGCGCTGGGCGCGGCGGCCGTCGCGCTCGTCGTCGTCGACGGCTCGCGCGCGCTGGACGCGGATGCACGCGACGTCCTGCGCGCGACGCGCGAACGCGAACGTGTCGTACTCTTCAACAAGCGCGATCTCGGCACCATCGGCTACGACGCGCGCGACGACGCGGAACGGGACGCGATCTGCGGATCGGCGTTCGACGCGGACACGCTCGCGGCGGTGCGCGGTGCGATCGCAACGACCGGCTGGCGCGGCGAATCCGTCGACCTCGCTCGCCCGCACCTCGCCTCCGCGCGCCAAGCCGGTGCGGTCGCGCGGGCGCGCGAGGCGCTCGCGCACGCGCGCGCAACGCTCGCCGCCTCCGAACCGGTCGACTTGATCGCGCCGGAGCTGCTCGCGGCCGTCGCCGCGCTCGGCGAGATCACCGGCGCCGCGGCGACCGAAGCGGTCCTCGACGGCGTATTCGCGCGCTTCTGCATCGGCAAGTAGGGCGTCTGCGGACGCCCCGCGTTCGGACTCGCGACGCGAGTCCCGCGTTCGCCTTCGGCTCACTTGATGTTCAATGGGAGTTGAGAGCCTTGGCCGCATGTCGGAGCAATGCGCGGAGCGCATCCGGGCGGAAGAGACGCTATCCTGAGGTCATGGAAACGCTAGTCATGGAACCGATCGACGACGCGCGCTGGGAGATGGTGCGGGCTCGCGAGCGCGACGACCGCTTCGTGTTCGCGGTGCGCACCACGAGCATCTATTGCCGGCCGGGCTGCCCGTCGCGCACGCCCTCGCGGCGCAACGTCGTCGCGTTCGGCGACGCGGCCGCCGCGGCGCAGGCGGGGTTTCGCGCGTGCAAGCGCTGCGCGCCGGACGACGTCGCCGCGGACGCCGAGCGCGTGCGGCTGATCCGCCGCGCGTGCGCGCTGCTGGATGCCGATACCGCGCCCGCGCTCGACGTCGTCGCGCGCGAGATCGGGTTGAGCCGGTTTCATTTTCAGCGCGTGTTTCGCCAGGTCGCCGGCGTGACGCCCGGCGAGTACGTGCGCGCGCGGCGCGCGGAACGTTTCCGCACGGGGCTAACGTCCGGCGCGACGGTCACCGCCGCGATCCACGGCGCGGGATACGGTTCGGCGAGCCGGCCCTACGCGAACGACGCGCTGGGCATGACGCCGACGCGCTACCGCGCGGGCGGTCGCGGCGAACGCGTCGCGTTCGCGATTGCGGCGTGCTCGCTCGGGCGCGTGCTGGTCGCGACGACGGAACGCGGCGTGTGCGCGATCGAGCTGGGTGACGACGATGCCGCGGTGATCGCCGGGCTGAGGCGCCACGTTCCGTACGCCGAGCTGCAGCGCGACGAGGCGGCGCTGCGCGCGGCGGTCGCGGCCGTCGTCGCGCTCGTCGACGATCCGGCCGCGCCGTTCGGCCTCCCGCTCGACGTGCGCGGCACGGCGTTTCAGCAGCGCGTCTGGAACGCGCTGCGCGCGGTGCGGCCCGGCGAGCCCGTGAGCTACGCGGCGCTCGCCCGCGCCGTCGGCAGCCCGCAGGCGGCCCAAGCCGTCGGTGCCGCGTGCGCCGCGAACCGCCTGGCCGTCGCGATTCCCTGCCACCGCGCCGTGCGCGAGGACGGCGGGCTGGCCGGCTACCGCTGGGGCGTCGAGCGCAAGCGCGCGCTGCTGGCGCGCGAGCGGCGCGCATGACGAAACACGGCGCGCGCGGCGTCGTATCTGGGGACATGCGTACGATCGCCGCCGCGTCGATTCTCGTTTGCGCCGCCGCCCTGGCGCCGTCGCCGGCGCGCGCCGATTCGGGCACCCCGGTCCGCCGCACCATCGAACGCGCGGCTCCCGCCGCGACGCACGTTCGCGTCGACGCCTCGACCGGCGACGTGAACGTCGTCGGCGACGACGGCACGACCGTTCGCGTGACGGCGCGGATCCGCGCCTCGAGCGACGCCGCGGCCGCCAAGGTGGGCGTGGACCTCACGCGCAGCGGCGACGAGAACGTCGTCACGGTGAACATCCCGCGGAGTTCGCCGTCGTTCGTGCACTGGTTGTTCAACCGCAGCCGGGTCTCCGTCGACGTCCTCGTGCGCGTCCCGCGGCGTACGATCGTCGCGGCGCGGCTTTCGACCGGCGATCTCGACGTGCGCGGGATCAGCGCGGCGATCGACGTGCGCACCGCGACGGGCGACGTGCACCTGCACGACGTCGCGGCGAACGCGAGCGCGACGACCGCGACCGGTGACGTCGCCGTCGACCTCGCACCGCGCTGGAGCGGCGCGCGGCTGACGGCACGCACGGCGACCGGCGACGTGCACATCCGCGTGCCGCCCGGTCTGCGCGCGCACGTCGAGGCGCGCACGCACGTGGGCGGCGTGCACAACGAGATCCGCGGCACGAACGCCGCCTCACCCATCATCGAAGCGAGCAGCAACGTCGGCGACGTGACGATCACCACGCGCTGAGCGGCGGCCGAAACGCAAGGCCGCTGCGGCGGAGAAACGTCAGCGCAGGAAGATGATGCCGGCGAGCGCGCCGAGGCCGATGAGCAGCGGTGTGCCGAGCTTCGTCCCCAGCGCCAGTGCCGCGATGACGACGACGATCGCGATCGACGCCGCGCCGCCGACGGCACCTTTTCCGAACGCGAGCACGCTCGCCCACGTTAGCCCGACGACGACGGGCGCGAATCCCACGCCGATCCGTTCGCGCCACGGCGAGTCGTGAAAGCGGCGCCACAGCATCGCGGCGCCGAGCATCAGCAGCGCGGCGGGAACGAACATTGCGACGCCCGCCAGCAGCGCGCCGCGCGAGCCCGCCGCCGCGTAGCCGATGAACACCGCCGCGATCGTCGTCGGTCCGGGGATGAGCTTGCCGAGCGCGTAGAACTGCGTGAACTGCGCCGCGGTCACCCACTGGTGCGCGTCGACGGTCTGCGCGTGCATCTGGGGAAAGATGCCCTTTCCGCCGCCGAACCCGAGCACCGACAAGACGGCAAACACGCGCAGGATCTGCAGATCTTTCATGCCGAGCTCGCCGCGCCGCGCTTTTCGCGTACGGTTGCGAGCCAAATTCCGAGCCCGCCGAACAGCGCGAACGTCGGCAGCAGCCCGAGCTTGAACGCGCCGACCGCGACCGCCGTCGCGGCGAGTAGCACGAGCGCGAGCGGGCCGTCGCGGCGGCGTTCGGCGGTGAGCTCGATCGCGTTCGCGATCGTCAGCCCGACCGCGGCCGCCGCGCAACCGCGCAGCGCCGCGCCGACCAGCGGAACGTCGATGCGCGCGAAGTATGCGTACGCGGCGACGAGCGCGATCGCGAACGGTGGAAGGCACACCGCGAGCATCGCGACGAGCGCGCCGCGCACGCCGCGCACGCGATGACCGATGAATACCGCCAAGTTCACGAGGTTCGCACCCGGCATCAGCTCGGCGAGCGCCAGCGCTTCGATGAAGTCATCGTCGCTGAGCCACGCGCGGCGTTCCACCACCGCGCGCCGGATCGCAGCCTTTTGCCCGCCGCCGAACGAGACGAGGGCGATCGTGCCGAACGTGCGCGCGACCGCGATCAGCGACGCGCGCGGCGCATCAGGTGACGTGCTCGGAGAGCGGTCCGTCGGTGTGCGGATGCCGGTGCTCCCCTGCGAGGATGTGGATGTGCACGTGCTCGGTGTGCTGGTACGGCGGCAGCACGCTGGAGCGCACGATGAAGCCCGTCTTGTGCAGCCCCAGCTTCAGCGCGACCTTTTGAATCCCGGCGATGAGCGCCGTCCACACGCGCATGTCGCCGATGCCGATGTCGAGCAGCGTCGGGATCCACCGCTTCGGGATGATCACCACGTGCGTCTCCCACCAGTGGTCCAGGCTGGGATCGACGTTGTGCTTGAACGCGAACACGAGATCGTCTTCGTACACGACCTCATCGGCCTTCTGGCGCGTCCCGTCGAGGCGGCCGCGGAAGGTGTGGTCGGGATCGGGTTTGTCGTAGCGCCGCTGCGGTTCGTCGCAGATGACGTGGGTCAGGAAGCTCACTGGCCCACAGACTACCCGCGCCGCGGGTATACGACGCGCATGGATACGGAGCCGGTCCGCTTGACCGACGTGCTGGCGGTTGCGCCGGAGCGCTGGCCCAAGCGCGTGCGTCACAAGACGCTGCGCAAGAAGCTGCGGCGCAAGGGGATCGAGGTGGTCTACGAAGACGACCTCGTCGTCGCGTTCCACCAAGCCGAGGACGACTACGACTCGCCGCAGCACACCTGGCGCACGCGCGTCGTCGTCGCGCCGAAGAACGACATGCACACGCTGATGGACCTCGGTGTCGCGGACGAGGCGCTCACCACGGCGCTGCTGCACGGCATCCAGCAAGTCGCGCTGAAGCTCAGCCTGCACAAGGAAGGCTTCGAGGTCCGCGCCGACGTGCTGCCGCCGTACCAGCAGGTCGGCTACCTGCGCTTCAAGGTGCGCGCCGGCAAACGCGACCGCTCGCCCGAGGAGAAGCTTGAGCACGACGCCGCGGAGCGCGCGCGCTTCGAGGAGCTCAGCGCCGAGATGGACGCGCTGTACGACGGCGCGGAGGCGCGGACCGAGGCGTCGTAGCGGCAAACGCGGCGCGCGCGGCGAAGCGTTCGCGCGTACCGTGAACACCATCGACGCACGCGGCGGTGACGCCGCCGTGATCGTCGTCGGGGGCGGCCACGCCGGTTTCGAAGCCGCGCTCGCGGCCGCGCGCCTCGGCGCCGAGACGCTCCTCGTGACCGGCGACCCCGATCGCATCTGCACGCTGGCGTGCAACCCGTCGATCGGCGGCAGCGCCAAAGGCCAGCTCGTGCGCGAGATCGACGCGCTCGGCGGCGCGATGGCGCGCGTCACCGACCGCGTGTCGCTGCACGCGCGCTTTCTCAACGAGTCGAAAGGTCCGTCGGTGCGCGCGCTGCGCGCGCTTGCGGACAAACCCGGCTACGTCCGCGTCGCGAACGCGACGATCGCCGCTCAGCCGAACCTCACGGTCGTGCGCGGCATGGCCGAAGATTTGGTCGTGGCGGGCGGCGCGGTGCGCGGCGTCGCGCTCGCGGACGGCCGCACGCTGCGCGCGCCGAACGTCGTGCTCGCGACGGGCACGTTTCTGGGCGGCAAGACCTTTCGCGGCGACGAGGTGCGCAGCGAAGGCCGGTTCGGCGAAGCGCCGGCGGTCGGCTTGAGCGCGGCGCTCGCGCGGCTCGGATTTCCGTTAGCCCGCTTGAAAACCGGCACGCCGCCGCGCGTCGACCGCACGTCGCTCGACCTGTCCGCGATGGCCGTGCAAGCGCCGAGCGCGACGCCGCTGCCGTTCTCGTACGCGAGCGCGCGCGCGTTCGCCGGACCGCAACTGCCGTGCTGGATCGTCGACACCAACGAACGCACGCACGCGCTCGTGCGCGAAAATCTGCACCGCTCACCGTTGTACGGCCTCGATCTGATTCGCGGCATCGGCCCGCGCTATTGCCCGTCGATCGAAGACAAGGTCGTCAAGTTCGCGCACAACCCGACGCATCAGATCTTCGTGGAACCCGAAGGCTGGGACGAGCCGTCGTTCTACGTGGGCGGCTTCTCGACGTCGCTGCCCGCCGACGTGCAGCTCGCGATGCTGCGCACGCTGCCCGGTTTCGAATCCGTCGTGATGCTGCGCGCCGGATATGCGGTGGAGTACGACTTCGTCGCGCCGACGGAGCTCGATCCTAGCCTCGAGACGCGGCGCGTCGCGGGCCTGTTCCACTGCGGCCAGCTCAACGGCACGAGCGGTTACGAAGAAGCCGCCGCGCAAGGGCTGATCGCCGGCATCAACGCCGCGCGCCGCGCGCACGGCGATGCGCCGCTTCGCTTGGGGCGCGAGACGTCGTACATCGGCGTGCTGATCGACGACCTCGTCACGCGCGGCGTCGACGAGCCGTACCGCATGCTCACGTCGCGCGCCGAGCACCGCGTGGTGCTGCGCCACGACAACGCCGATCTGCGGCTGACGCCGGTGGGCCGCGAGCTCGGCCTCGTCGACGACGCGGCGTGGGAACGCTTCGTCGCGCGCCGCGACGCGCTGAACCGCGGTCGCCGCTTTGCCGAGACGCTTCGCATCGGGGCTGCCGTTGTTGGCAGGACCACCCTTCTTCCCGGCTCGACGCTGGCGGACGCCTTGCGCCGTCCCGACGTCACGGTCGCCGACGTGCTGGACCGATTTCCGCCGGACGCCGACCCGGATATCGCGGCCCGCGTCGAGACGGAGCTAAAGATGGACGGCTACGTGCGCCGCCAGCAGCTCGCGATCGACCGCGCCGGCCGCGACGAGGCAGTAGCGCTCCCCGCTGGCTTGGACTACGCGGCGATCCGCGCGCTGTCGCGGGAAGCGCGCGAGAAGCTGGAACGGGCCCGGCCTCGCACGCTCGGGGCTGCCGGACGCATCCCGGGGATCACGCCGTCGGACGTCGCGCTGGTGAGCGTCCACGTCCACCGGCTGACCGCGACGGCCGCAGCCTTCGCGTGACGCCGCTGCCTGACGCAGCCGCGCTCGCCGCGCTGCGCGAGGCGGGCGTCGAGGACCACCTGGCGGAGCGCTTGGCGGTCTACGCTGCGCTCGTTCTGGCGGCGAACCGGCGCGTGAACCTCACCGGCGCGAAAGACGGGACGGCATTTGCGGCGCACATCCTCGACGCGCTGACGCTCGCGGACGACGTCGCCGGCCCGCTGATCGACGTCGGCTCCGGGAACGGCCTGCCCGGGATCCCGCTAGCGCTGGCGACGGGCGCGCGGGTGACGCTGCTGGAGCCGATCAAGAAGCGCGCGACCTTTCTTTCGACGGCGCTGACGGCGCTCGGCATCGACGGCGAAGCGGTCGCCGCCCGGTCGGAAGACGCTGCCCGCGACCCGGCATACCGCGAGCGCTTTCAAACGGCCACGGCCCGCGCCGTGGCAAGCGCACCGACCGTGGCCGAGCTCACCGTGCCGTTCCTCGCGCTGCACGGGCGAGCGCTGCTCCAGCGCGGCTCGCTCGAGACGGCGGAGCGGAACGCGGTGACCGACGCCGCGCTGGTAGTCGGTGCCGAGCTGGTCGAAGAGCGCGTCTTGGACGGCGAGCGCCGCATCCTGATCCTGCAGAAGCGAGCACCGACGTCGCCGCGCTTCCCCCGGAAGAACGGCATCCCGGCAAAGCGGCCCCTCTGCACCTGAACGCGGCAGCCTGACGACAGCAGCGTGCGTTCGAAAGCGAGAATGTTCCACGATGAACACTACTCTGCAATACAGAGCGACGTTCATCGTGGAACAATCGCGACCGTAGCGCCCGGCAGCAAGACGCGCCGCTCGGTTTGAGAAGAAGAGCACCGTGCGCCACCCGCTCGATGACGTCTTGGTCGCTGCCCTCGCTCCGGCCGGCGTCTATGCGGTGGGTGGCCGGGTCCGCGACGAATTTCGATCGCTCCTCGATGGTGCCGAGCGGCCGCCGAAAGACCTCGACTACGTCGTCACGGGGATCTCGCAGGCCGATCTTCTGGAGCGGCTGCGGGCGGTCGGCCGGATCGACGTCGTCGGAGCCTCCTTTGCCGTCGTGAAGTTCCGGCATCACGCCGGGGAGGCCGATATCGCGCTGCCCCGTCGCGAGCGCTCGACCGGCCTGGGGCACAAGGACTTCGCGATCGAGGCCGGGCCCGAGGTCTCGCTCGCGGACGATCTTCGCCGCCGGGACTTCCGGATGAACATGATCGCCCGGAGCCTTGCCGATGACGAGGTCGTCGACCCGTACGGCGGCATCGCGGACATTCGCTCGGGCCGGATCGACATCGTCGACGAGGCGACGTTCGAGGAAGACCCGCTCCGCCTGCTCCGCGCCGCTCAGTTCGCCGCGCGTTTCGGCTACACGCCGAGCGAGCGTACTCAGACAGCCATGCGGGCGGCGGCGACGCTCGTCGCGACCGTCTCTGCCGAGCGGGTCGGCGAGGAGATCGCCAAGCTGCTGAGAGCGCGCAGCCCCTCGACCGGCCTCGAGATCCTTCGCGCCACCGGCGTGCTGGCGCACGTCTGGCCGGAGCTGCTCGAAGGCATCGAGGTCGATCAGAACGAGTGGCACGCGTACGACGTCTACCGGCACAACCTCGCGACGCTGGATGCCGCGCCCGCCGGGGACATCGCGCTCCGGCTTGCGGCGCTTCTGCACGACGTAGGCAAGCCGCGGACCGCGGCGCCGCGCCCCGACGGCCGCGGCAACACGTTCTACCAGCACGAGCAGATCGGGGCCGAGATGGTGCCGGCGATGCTGGCCCGGCTGCGGCTGCCGAACGACACGGTCGACACGGTCGCCCATCTGGTCCGCCACCACATGTACTCCGCCGACCCGGACGCCCTGGACAAGACGCTGCGCCGCTTCGTCCGCCGCATCGGCCCCGAGCATCTCGACCGGCTGTTCGCGCTCCGCTGGGCGGACATCGAAGGCTCGGGGCTCCCGCGGCGCGACGACTCGAACGAACGGTTCGAGGCGCGCATCGCCGCGGTCGTCGCCGAGGGGCCGCCCTTCAGCGTCCGCGACCTCGCGATCTCGGGCGACGACGTCGTGGCCGTGTTGGTGCGCAAAAATCTCGCACCGCCGGGTTTTCGCGGCGACCGGCGCGTGGGCGAGGTGCTCCACGCGCTGTTCGAGGAGGTCACCGACGACCCGTCTCGGAACGAGGCGGGCTTGCTCGCCGAGCGTGCGGAACGCTACATCGACGAGCATTTCTGCGCGTCCTGAAGTAAGGTTCGCCGCGTTGGTTGTTCCGGAGCAGACGACGGCTCGCGTGATCGCGATCGTCAACCAAAAGGGCGGGGTGGGCAAGTCGACGACCGCCGTCAACCTCGGCGCGTCCCTCGCTCTGCTGGGCCGGCGCGTGCTCGTGGTGGACATCGACCCGCAAGGAAATACCACGACAGGGGTCGGCGTCGACAAGCGCGCGGTCGAGCGCGACATCTACAACGTCTTGCTGCAGCACGCGGCGGTCAAAGACGTCGCGCGGCCGACCGACGTGGAGAACCTTTTCATCGTGCCGGCGACGCTGAACCTCGCGGGCGCCGAGGTGGAGCTCGTCTCCGCGCTGCAGCGCGAAAACCGTTTGAAAACCGCACTTTCAAGCGTTTTGCGCGACTACGACGACGTACTGATCGATTGCCCGCCGTCGCTCGGATTGCTGACGATCAACGCGCTTACCGCGGCCACGGAGATCATCATCCCGGTGCAGGCCGAGTACTACGCGCTCGAAGGGCTCAGCCAGCTCGTCGCGATCGTGCGGCGCATCAAGGAAGGCCTCAATCCGGAGCTCGCGATCCGCGGCGTGCTGATCACGATGTTCGATGGACGTACCAAGCTGGCGACCGAGGTGGTCGAGGAAGTCCACCGCTACTTCCCGGACCGCGTGTTCCACACGCAGATCCCGCGCAACATCCGGCTGTCGGAAGCGCCGTCGTACGGCAAGCCCGCGATCCTGTTCGACGTGAAGAGCCGCGGCGCGCAGGCGTACCTTTCTCTCGCAAAGGAACTCGTGGCGTGACCAAGCGCGGACTCGGAAGCGGCCTCGGCGCGCTGCTGGGCGACGGCGGCACGGCGGACGTCATGACGGCGGCGCCGCCGCCCAAGCGTGACCTCCAGCAGATCCCGATCGCGCAGATTCGGCCGAACCCGCATCAGCCGCGCACCACGTTCGACGCCGGCGCGCTCGACGAGCTGCGCGCCTCGATCGCCGCGTTCGGCGTGCTGGTCCCGGTGATCGTGCGCGAGCGCGCGGGCGGCTACGAGCTGATTGCGGGCGAACGCCGCCTGCGCGCGGCGCAGGCGGCAGGCTTGCAGACGATCCCCGCGATCGTGCGGCCGTCCGACGACCGCGAAGCGCTCGAGGTCGCGATCATCGAGAACTTGCAGCGCGAGAACCTCGACGCGCTCGAAGAGGCGATGGGCTTCGCGCACTTGATGGAAGCGTACGCGTTCACGCAAGAGCAGGTCGCCGAACGCGTCGGCAAGAGCCGTCCGTCGATCGCGAACGCGCTGCGGCTATTGTCGCTGCCCGATTCGATCAAACAATTCGTGCGCGACGGCAAGCTCACCGCGGGGCATGGGCGCGCGCTGCTCGCGATGCCCGCCGAACGCCGCGAATCGATGGCGCGCCGCGCGGTCGACGAGGAGCTGTCGGTGCGTGCGCTCGAGAAGCTCGCGCAAGACGCCGCGCCGAAACGCGTGCGCGCGAATGCGCCGGCGCAGCGCGCGAACGGCGATCACGACGCGTTCGTCGAACGGTTGCGCTACAAGTTCGCCACGCACGTGCGCGTCGTGCAGCAGGAGCGCGGCGGAACGATCGAGCTGCGCTACGCCGATCCGTCCGATCTCGTGCGCATCGCCGACCTGCTGCTGGGAGACACACCGTGAGAACCATTGCGCGCGCCGCGTGCGCGCTGCTGTGCATCGTGACGCTCGGCGCGGCGCCGTCCCCGGCGCCCGCACCGCGCGGCGCCGTGCGCTACGGGCCCGTGCCCGACAACGCGCAAACCGCCGTCGTCAAGAAGTACGTGTACGCACTGCGCGCGGGGCGCTACGACGTCGCGTTCGCGCTGCTCACCGACGACGAGCGCAAATACTACGGTGACGCCGCATCGTATCGCAGCGTCTTCGCCGCGGACGGTATCACGCTGGCGCGCGCATCCGTCGTCGGCGCGCGCGGTGATGACCGCGGCCGCGTGTACTTCGTGCGCGAGCGCATCGGCTACGTCGACCATGCGACCGACCAGCGCCGCCAGGTCGACGCGACCGTTCCGCTGGGCGTGTTGCCGGAGCACGGCGTGCTGCACGTCAAGGACCCGGGCAAACCGTACCGCGCCTTCGCGTCGGCTTCGACGGTCGACGCGTCAGGGCTGCGCGTGACGGTGAAGAAGGTCGACTTCTTCCCCGACCGGATCGACGTCGTCGTGACGTTCCTCAACGTCGGCGACAACTTCGTCACGGTGCTGCCGTACGGCAAGAGCGTGCTGCGCGACGAACGCGGCGGCGTCTACCGCATCCTCGCGACCAAGAACTGGACCGTTACCGACAAGCCGCTCTTCCAGGGCCTCCGGCTCGCGCCGAACTCCCGGTATACCGGGTCGCTCGCGTTCACGGCGCCGCGGCTGGGCGGCGTCAAGCGCTCCTGGTCGCTCACCCTCGCGCCCGCGCTGCGCGAGGGCGGCGACGAGCCGTTCGACGTGACCATCCCGATCGCGCCGTCGACTTAGACGAGAGAGGAACCGACTTGCGGGCTACGGAACGGTCGCACCGCCCGGTGGCCTCCCTCGGAAGAGGGCGCCGACGTTTTTCCGTTCTGACGGGAGTCGTATCCATGCGCCGCTTCGTCCTTTGCCTCGCCGCTGTCCTGAGCGCGACCGCACTCACCGCTTGCAGCGGGGGCGGTTCGGTCCTCGGCTTCGGCGGGGACAACCCGAGCCCGGATCACGTGATCATCACCACCTCGGCCCCGTCGAACATCGCGCGGGTCCTGCCCGGTGCCGGCATCCCCCTGAGCGCCGTCCAGGTGCACGGCTCGCAAAACGGCCTCCTGTCCGGCAACAACTACCGGTGGAGCGCCGCGCTGACCACAGGCGGGTCGTACATCGCGAACACGCTGGGTCAGACGAAGCCGTGCGGCGGGGTCAACATCACGACCGCCGGCGTGACGTCGCCGTACGTCGCCGACTTCGGGATCTACATCGCGATCGATCCCGTCAACGAGGCGAACATCATCTTCATCCCGCCCACCTTCATCCCGGTGCCGGCCGGCTCGACGCTGTCCGCACCCACGTTTCCGTACTGCGTCGTCGTGAACGCGCAGCCCGGCAAGATCACGGGCTCGGGGCTGGGGACCACGTTCACGCCGACCGGCCCGCCCGGGTCGATCACCGTCGCCGTGGTGAACCCGCAAAACCCCGAGCAGTAAGAGGCAGCCCCGCCATGACGACGACGAGGAGCGGTGACGCTCCTCGTTCGCTTTTGCGCGGCGTCTATGCACTGGTCGATCCCGACCGGGTCGAGCCCATCGCGTTTACCGAGGCGCTTCTGCGCGGGGGGATCCGGCTGGTTCAGATCCGCGCCAAGGCCGGCATCGACGGCGCCACGCTGATCGCGATCGTCGCGCGCGTTCGCGCCGCCGGCGGGCTGGCGATCGTCAACGACGACGTGCGCCTCGCGCGGCTCGCCGACGGCGTACACCTCGGTCAGGAAGACGCGGCGGCGCTCGACCTGCGCGCGCTGCGCACGGCGCTGCGCGACGGCGTCATCGGGCTGTCGTGCGGCACGCCGCAAGAAGCGCGCGCCGCCGACCCGACGCTGGTCGACTACCTCGGCGCGGGCCCGGCGTTCGCGACGCCGTCGAAAGCCGACGCCGGTCTGCCGATCGGCCTCAACGGGATTCGTGCCGTCGTCGAGGCCACGCCGCTGCCGTGCGCCGCGATCGGCGGGATCGACCTCGGCAACGCCGCGCGCGTGCGCGAAACCGGGGCCCCGATGGCGGCCGTGCTGTCGGCGCTGCTGCACGAAAACGCGGAAGCCGCGGCGCGCGAGCTCGTCGCGCGCTGGAACGGCACGCCGGCGTGACGGTCGTCGCCACGGTCGGTACGACGCATCCGCTCGCGTTCGCCGGCCTGACGTTCGCGATGCTCGCGCTCGCCGCCGACGCCGTGCGGCCGGTCTGCGTGATCGCCGGCGTCACCGCGCAAGACGCGGACCGCGTGCGCGCATCGGTCGCGATCGGCGTGGCGGCGATCGCCGCGCAGTTCGACGCGCTGCGCACCGCAGACGTGGATGCGTTTCACGTCGGTGCGCTGGTCTCCGCGGACGCGGTGCGCGCGGTCGCCGCGGGCCTCGCATCCTATCCCGGCGTCCCGGTGGTGGTCGATCCGGTGCTCGCCGCGAGCGGCGGCGACGCGCTCGCCGACGACGCGACGCGAACGGCGTTGCGCGACACGCTCTTTGCGCGCGCGACGCTGATCACGCCCAACCTCGCCGAAGCGAGCGCGTTTGCCGGCCGGACGATCGGCGACGTCGCTGCGATGCACGAAGCGGCGCGCATGCTGCTCGCGTTCGGGTCGTGCGCCGTCCTCGTCAAGGGCGGTCATCTCGCCGCTGACGCGATCGATGTGCTGGCTACCGCCGAGGGCACCGTTGAATTCGGCGCGCCGCGCGTCGCCGGCACGGTGCGCGGAACGGGCGACTTGCTCGCGGTCACGATCGCCGCGAACCTGGCGCGCGGCAAGCCCCTGTCCGATGCGATCGAAACGGCGCGCGCGCGCGTACGGACCGCGATCGCGTCCGGAGTCCCGTTCGCCGGCACGCGCGTAGCGCCGCTAGCGCCGCTAGCGTCGCGGTAAGCGCGTGTGGGCTGCGCTACGGCGCCGGCGCGGACGAGCCGACGCCCATCGCACGTTTCACGGCGGCGAGGGTCTCGCGCGCGATCGGGCGCACCGCGTCGGCGCCGCTGCGCAAGACCTCGCGGACGGTCGCCGGATCGGCTGAAAGCGCGGCGAAGCGTTCGCGCAGCGGACGCAGCGTCTCGATGAGGATCTCGGCCAGCTCTTTCTTCACGTCGCCGTAGCCGCGCGCGTTCGCGAAGTGCGCCTCCGTCTGCTCGGCCGTCGCGCCGGTCGCCGCCATGTAGATCCCGAGCAGGTTCGTCACGCCGGGCCGCGCCGGATCGAGGCGCACGTCGCGACCGCTGTCCGTCTGCGCGGACATCACCGTCTTCTTGATCCGGTCCGGCGTATCGAGGACGCCGATCGCGTGCGCCGAGCCCGCCGCGCTCTTCGACATCTTCTTGGTCGGATCGTCCAGGCCCATGATGCGCGCGCCCGCCTTCGGGACCGTCGCCTGCGGTATCACGAACACGTCGCCGTAGGCAGCGTTGAAGCGCTGCGCGAGGTCGCGCGCCAGCTCGAGGTGCTGCCGCTGGTCTTCGCCGACGGGCACGTGCGTCGTGCGATAGAGCAGGATGTCCGCCGCCATCAGCACGGGATACGTGAACAGGCCGACGCGCGCCTCACCTTTCTGCGCCTCCGACTTCTCCTTGTACTGCGTCATGCGATTGAGCTGGCCCATCGATGCGACGCACGACAGATACCACGCCAGCTCGGCGTGCTCGTGGACGTCGCTCTGCACGAACAGCCGCGACCTGGCCGGATCGATCCCGGCCGCGAGCAGAATGGTCGCCGCCTCGATGATCTTCTTTCGAAGTTCCGCCGGATCTTGAGGCACGGTCAGCGCGTGCATGTCGACCAGACAGAAGATGTTGAGCGCATCGCTCTGTCCGCTCACCCAGTGCTTGATCGCGCCGAAGTAGTTCCCGATGTGGGTGTCGCCGGTCGGCTGAATGCCGGAGAAGATCACGGGGGCCGCCGGGCGGCTCCGCTTCGATTCCGCTGACTGCGTCACGGATCGTTCAGGCGCTGTAGCGCGGTAGCGCCTCGCGCAGCTGATCCAGAGCCCAGCCGATGTCGTCGAGCGACGCGGCATAGGAGAAGCGGAGATAGCCTTTGCCGGCGGCGCCGAAGCTCGAGCCGCCCAAGCACGCGACGCCGGCGTTCTCCAGCAGCCACTTCGCGAGGTGCTTGTCGTCGGTCGCGAGCTGCGACACGTTGGGGAACGCGTAGAACGCTCCTTCGGGGATCGTGCACGACACGCCCGGGATCGTGTTGAGCCCGGACACGATCGCGTCGCGCCGTTCGCGGAACGTCGCGTTCATCTTTTGCACCGGCGCGTCGTCGCCGGTGAGCGCCGCGATGCCCGCGCGCTGCACGAACGTCGCGACGCACGAGAACGTGTTGTTGTTGAACAGCGTCACGCGCTGCGCGATCGCTTCGGGCGCGATGCAGTAGCCCAGCCGCCAGCCCGTCATCGCGTAGGCTTTCGAGAAGCCGTCGACGATCACGGTGCGCGCGCGCATCCCGTCGATGCGCGTGATCGACTCGAACGTGGGGCCGTAGATGTTGCGCGAGTAAATCTCGTCCGCGATCACCAGGAAGTTGTGGCGCTGCGCGAGCGCGGCGATCGTTTCGAGGTCCTCGCGCGTCAGCACGCCGCCCGTCGGATTGTGCGGGGAGTTGATGACGACCGCTTTGGTCTTGGGCGTGATCTTCGCCGCCAGCTCGTCCAGGTCGAGGCGCCAGTTGCGCGACTCCAGCAGGTGGACCGGGATCGCTTTTGCTTCCAGGTAGCTCGCCGCCGAGGCGTATGCCGGGTAGGCGGGGTCCGCATAGAGCAGCTCGTCGCCCGGGTCGAGCAGGGCTGAGAGCAGGTTCCAGATGATCGGCTTGGCGCCGGCGCCCACCACGACGTTCTCGCGGGTGTACGGCTCGCTCAACCCGCGAAAGGCGCTGGCGTACGCGGCGATCGTGTCGCGCAGCTCGGGGATGCCGGCGGACGGCGTGTAGTGGCTATAGTTCTCTTCGATCGCCCGGATGCCGGCTCGCTTGATATGGTCTGGGGTATCGAAGTCGGGTTCGCCGATCTCCATGTGGACGACGCGCCGGCCCGTGGCCTCGATCGCCTTCGCGCGCGCGAGGACTTCGAAGGCGCTCTCAGAGCCGAGCCGGGACGCGGCCGCGCAGAGGTAGTCGGAGTGGTGAGCGATGGTCGTCATGGGGAACCTGCAAGCGAGGTCGGCGACCGGAGATCGCCGAACGGGGCGAGACTGATGCGGACGCTGACGGAAGTATTCGCCCCGGGCGCACCGTCGCTACCGGAAGGGCTACGAACGCTCGTCGTTTCTCCCGACCGAACGGTCGAACCTGGAACGACGGTCCGCGCCACGTTCGCGTTCTACAACTTCGGCGGTGCCGCCGCGACGGGTCTGCGCGTGCGGTTCAACCTGCCCGACGGGCTGCGCTACGTGGCCGGCAGCGCGCGGGTCGACGACCGCGCGCTGGACGACGTGCGCGGCGAAACCAGCCTGCTGAGCCCGAACGGCGCGGACGTCGGCGAGGTGCCGCCCGGTGTCGAGCGGCGCATCGCGATGGCGTACGTCGTGGCGCCGACCATCGAGAACGGCGCGCTGCTGGAGCTGCAAGCGGCGCTCGCCAGCAACGAGACCGACGTCATCGGCTCGAACGTCGTGCGGCTGGTTGCGAGCAGCGCGCCGCAGCTCGAGAATCCCGACACCGTCGCGTCGCTGGAAGCGGTGCGCGTCGCGGAGCCCGGCGAGGAGATCGTCGCGACCGCGCGCGTGCGCAACAGCGGTCACGCCACCGCGCACGACGTCGTCGTGGTGCTGCCGGTCCCGGACCGCACGACGTACATCGACGGCAGCGCGCGCATCGACGGCCGCGAGGCGCCGATCGACGAGCGCGGCGGCGATCCGTTCGGCTTCGGCAACGCGACGGTCGCGACGCCGGCGCTGGCCGCGGGCGCATCGCTCGTGGTCGAGTACCGCGCGCGCATCGATTCGCCGCTCGACGACAACACGCGGCTGGTACTCGGCGGCGCCGTCGCATCGAGCGAGACCGCCGAATTCGAACTGGCGCGCGCCGAACTCACCGTCCGCAGTGCGAGCCGCTTCGACACCGAGGCGACGCGGCTGGCGGTTGACGCCCCGAGCGAGGTCGAGCCGGGCCGTCGCGTCCGCGTCGGGCTGATCGCCGAGAACGTCGGAACGTGCGCCGCCGAAGACGTGCGGCTGCGTCTGACCCTGCCTGACG
>DASWRD010000053.1:0-7440 GCA_036403315.1 Candidatus Elarobacter sp. | reverse complement strand
TGATCGCTGCCTCGTGTGCCTTTGCGCGTACCGGCCCGCTGTCCGCGCAAAGATAGGCGAGCTGGGCGGTCCCGGCCGGGGCGCACTGCGTGACGAAGGTGAAATGCCCGATCGGCGGATCCAAGAGATCGAGATGCGCTCCCGGGATTGCGGCGGCGGCGGGGATCGCATTGTCGGCGACGGGAACGATTGGATCGGCGACCCCCGCGACGATCTCGACCGGGATCGCGATCGCCCGCAAGCTCGCCGCGGTAAATTCCGGAACCACTGCAGGCGCCATTGCGAAGACTGCCTTCACGCGCGAATCGCGGTACGAGTTCCCGGCCTGCGTCAGCGCGTCGCGATATACCGCATCGCTCAGCGCGAGTGCCTGCGCATCCTGCGCGAGTCCGGGATGGCGACTGGCCTCTCCGCTGCAAACCGGCGTCTGCGGTTTCTCCGTGCAATAGGCGCGCAGCGCCGACAAGTCAGCGCGTGCTCCGGCCAGCTCGAGCACCGAGTTCCCGCCGATCGAGAAGCCCGCTGCGCCGATCTGCGTCCTATCGATCCGCGATGCGAAGCGCGGGTCGGCGAGAACGGCGTCGATCGCACGCGAGAGGTCGCTCGCGCGCAGCCAACTCAGCGTGATACCGGAAACCGTTTGCGGCGCGAGCGCGTTGTTCCCGGCGTGATCGACGGCGGCGACGACGTAGCCGCGCGATGCCAGCCCGGCCGCGAACCAGCCCATCCCGGACGCCGTCCCGCCTGAGCCGTGCGAGGCGACGATTAGCGGGAGCGCGCGCGGCGAATCGACCAGCACTGCATCGCGAGACGAGGCGCCCTCGACGAAGAACGGCGTGCCGGGCGGGCCATCGGCCATCGGCTGCGTCGCGGAGCCGGCGGCGGCCGGATACCAGACGACGATATTCAACCGGCGCGAGTCGTCGCCGCGCGCATCGGCCGGCGCGGCGAGGCTGATGCGCGCTTGACCGACGGTGAAGTCGGTAGAAGCCGCCGGCGAAGCGGCGAGGCTCGCAGTGGCGCAAAGTGCGGCGGCGAGAGGCAGGCAAAAACGGCGCAAGTCGATCATCCTTCATTCTCGCACAGACGTCCAACTAGCGCTAGTGCGCCGCAGACTCTGATGCCGTGGCTGCCGCGTATCGTCAACCTCGAGGGCGACGGCGACGACAACGGCGCCTCCTT
Organism: Candidatus Elarobacter sp.; assembly: GCA_036403315.1. Classification (GTDB taxonomy): domain Bacteria; phylum Vulcanimicrobiota; class Vulcanimicrobiia; order Vulcanimicrobiales; family Vulcanimicrobiaceae; genus Vulcanimicrobium. The sequence continues at coordinate 6,258 of DASWRD010000053.1, read as the reverse complement.
GAGCGCGCGTAGGCCGAGGCCGACTCGGCGCGTCCCAAGGCACCGGATAGAAACTCGGCTCACTCGAGGCAAGATCAGCAAAGGTGTTGGAGGAGCCCTGCTCCCAACCCTTCGTCCAGCAACACACTCTGCGACGGCGACGTGCTAGACTAAAATGTTGATGAGTGAATTCACGCGACACGCCTCCCCCGTGCAAGGTCCGCAAGGCCTTGCGTGGGACGGTGCGACGATGTGGTTGACGAGCGCCGCGAATGGCCGCTTGTATGCAATTGATCCGCAGACGTGGAGCATCCAACACGAGTTCGTTCCGCCGTCCGAGGCATTGGGCATCACGTATACCGGTTCGGATTTTCGGCTGGTCCTGGCGCCGGCGATCGACGAACCGGATCTGCAGCGCGATCACCGTTACGTCTATACATTTTCGCCTGACGCGGGATTTGCGGAGTGTTTCGTATGTCCGGATAACTCCGGATCGTTTCTAGCCTATGCAAACGGAACGCTGTATCTCTCGCAAGCCTGGGATAAGAAACTCATCGAACTCGACGAACGCGGTGCCGCGGTGCGCGAAGTGCAATTGGAGCGCCGCCCGGTTGGTATGACGATCGTCGACGGTGCGTTTTACCTCGTGACCGTCGACGAAGAGTGGGGCGACGGACGCTTCGATCGTCTTGGCATCGACGATGATGCATCGTCGATCCAAGCGCTTCGCTCGCTTCCGTTCAAACCACGCAGCGTCGCATTCGACGGCAAGCGGTTCTGGACCGCCGATCGCAACAACCACGCGATCGTGTCGTTTACGCTACGTTGCCGGCGTTGACGGCGACCTGGATCCACGGGTCACCTTTTCGAGGCGATGTCGTTCGCCTCCATCTCAGCCACATGGCGTGTCAGGCGGGCACGGTCGACGACTCGGCGCTCGTGTACGCCGTCCCCGATTTCGTGCTCAAAGTCGGTCGCGCGCACCGAAAAGGTGACGCGCGTGCCGTCGACCTCCGTCACTTCAGCTTCGGCGCGGACCTTCCGTCCGACGGGCGTCGCCGCAAGATGCCGGACGCTGATCTCGGTGCCGACCGCAGTTTCGCCCACATCCAGGTACGGCACGATTGCGCGCAGCGCCGCGTTCTCCATGAATTTGATCATGACGGGCGTCGACAGGACCGGCGGCAGGCTCGCATCCTTGAACGTGCTCGCAAGATCCTCGCGGCGGACGACCGCCTCGAACGTTCCTTTTGCACCGATCGGAATGGACCGCATCGAGAGCCCTTCTTCACGGCCATCAGAAGTACCCCAGCGTCTCGTATCGCAGCTGCGGGAAACTTTTCTTGCGGCGCCTTCAGCTCCTGGAGGCACACGACGTCGGGCCGCGCTTCCGCGAGCCATTCCAGCAGCACCGGCAGCCGCCCGTTGATCCCGTTGACGTTGTATGTCGCAATCTTCATCGGGAACCTCGTGTCGATGACGGGTAGCACGATCCGCCGTTCCGGATCGCGAAGCTGACTGATCGCCGGCTGTCGATTCGCGCGTCGTAACATCGCGACGCCGCGCATGGTTTGGTCACCGCTTAGTGCGGTAGGGCGACAAGCCCGATCATGCCGGCGACGTAGAGGACCAGCACCGCGATGCTGTCGATGCCGAGGCGCGCGTATTGCTTCGTCGGCCGGAACAGCAGCCCGAACAAGTAAACAACCGTCAACAGGCCCGCAAGGCCCGTCAAATACAGGTCCGCCGGATGGGCGTTCGGCAACACCGCCTTCCCCGAGACGACCGTAGCCAACACAAACAGCACCGGCAGGAACGCATTGCCGCCGAAGATGTCGCCGAAGGCCAACTTGTAGTCGCCTTGGCGGGTGGCTGCGATACCCGTCGAGAGTTCCGGCAGCGCCGTGGCTGCTGCCAGTACGGTCGCGCCGAACAACGCGCCCGAAAGACCGACTTGTGCGGCAGCGGCCGCGCCGCTCTCTTCCGCGAGCGCTCCGGCGACCAGCGTCGCGAGTGCGGCGACGCCGAACACCAGCCCGACCTGCGCGGTACTCTTTGGGCGTCCGTTTGCACGTTGCGCCGCCTTGTTTGCGGAGCGGCCGCGCCGAGGTGGCTCAGGATCGGGAGCCGGGCCGCGGTCTTTCCACGGCAAGCCTTTTGTCGCTCGCTGCGTGAGCACGAGTCCGAGGATCCAGATCACCGCGATGAGCACGACGTCTGGAGAGAGACGAAAGAGAACGAGCGTTTTCGGAAGTTGCGTCCCCATCACCACGGCGAACAGCACCGCCATAACTACTGCACCTTCGAAGACCGGCGTCAAGCTTGCGACTTGGTATGTCAGCGGCCTACGCGCACGCACTGCGATCCCGTCGAGCGCCACAAGGACGACGGTTTGGATCGCGATGCCGCCCAAAATATTGCTCACCGCGACATCGAGGTGGCCACTGGACGCCGCCGCGTACGTGATCGCTATCTCCGGCAAGTTCGTGGCAACCGCCAGGAGGATGAGCCCGCCCAGCGCCTGCCCAAGGTGAAGCCGCTCAGATAGAACGTCCGTCGCGTCGGAAAGATAGATTCCGGCGATCCAAATGACGGCGCCGCAGAGAATAAAGGTGAGCATCTCGGCCCAAAGAGGGAGGTGCGACAGCAGGCTCACCTGTGGACCTCAACCATATCGACGCTCATCGCCTCGCAGGGCGTGTTCGCGGCGTCCAGCGCGGCTGCTAGCGGTTGAGGACGACGTGCGTCGTGTATTCCGTCGCCTGATGCTCGGTGACGCGGTAGCCGAGCGCCGGCAGGTCGATTCCGGCGAACAACGCTTCGCCTTGGCCCAGCACGACCGGGGATACGGCCAAATGCAGCTCGTCGATGAGGCCGGCACGCAGATATTGGCGCACGGTCTCGACGCCGCCGCCGATCTTGACGTCGCGACCCTTGGCGGCGATCTTCGCCTGTTCCAGTGCGGCCTCAATACCGTTGGTCACGAAGATGAACGTCGTTCCGCCTTCCATCTCGATCGGGTCGCGCGGATGGTGCGTGAGTACGAACGTGGGCGCATGATACGGCGGATCGGCGCCCCACCAACCCTTCCAATTGTCATCCGGCCAAACGCCGCGGTTCGGCCCGAACATGTTGCGACCGAGAATGAACGCCCCAAAGCCATCCATCGAACGATGTGCGTACGCCTCGTCAACGCCGTCTGAGCCGCCGCCTTCACCGGTCATTTCCCGGAACGTGCGCGTGCCGAAAAACCATTGGTGCAGCTCCTCTCCGCGCTTGCCGAGCGGATGTTCAAGACTTTGGTCGGGCCCTGCTCCGAAGCCGTCGAGCGAGATCGAAAAGCCGGCAAGGCGCACTTTCGGCATGAGCAGGGACCGGTTCGTGTTCGGCCACGACAGTTCCCACGCTAGGCGAGCGCGACGGAGGTCGTTACGGCGGGGTCGAGCCGCCTGCGCGCTGCTTCGTCATCCCGGCCATCATCACGTCGACCAGCGTCGTAAGGCGCATGGCGAGCGCGCGCCGGTTCTTCCACGTGTCGGTTGCCGCAGGTCCGAGCGCAAGGTCGTCATTGCGCGCCGCAGCATACACCTGCTGAAGTTGGGGCCCGCCCAAACCCGAGTCGAGGAAGCCGAGGATCGCCGCGCTCTGCATCTTTTCGCGCGGTGCCTTCCCGCCGAGCCGGTCGGAGATCCACATCGTCAGTTTCGGCGAGTCGGGCGCTCCGTCGGTGCCGGCATAGTGAAAATCGGGATCGAAGGCCGGCATCTCGCTCTGCTTCTTGGTCACGATGACGGCCGTCGGATGCGCGCCCTTCATCGGCACGTAGAGGGACAGCATCGTCGCAATCAGGATCGCGAAGGAGCGCAGCGGTACGCGCACACCGTCTACGTCGAGCGTCTGGTCGAGCGGGCCGGGCGACGCCGAAGGCAGCGGCGACGCGGGCGAAGCCTGCGCTGCGACGGGATGCCGGCACGCGACGAAGGTCGACGGAACAACCACGACTACGGCTAGCATGAAGACGAGCGCCCTTTTCATGGCTCGTCGATTCTCCGCGCGCCGTCCCGAACCCGCCATCCAATGGGTTCGTTACTTCGGCGCTTGAAGCAGGCCGATCATGGAGCCGTCGCCGTCCTTTGCGAGCGCCATGATGCGGCTACAGGACTTTTTTCGTCATCGACTTCATAATGAATCGGGACGGCGTGGGGCTTCCCCTATCGCAAACGTGCTCATCTCATGACGTCAATCGTCATGTTACGCTCTTTTCATCCGCCAGTTCGATCCACACCGGGGCGTGGTCGCTGGTCTTCTCCTTAGCGCGCACCGCGCGGTCGACGCCGGCAGCGACGAGCCGAGGTGCCACCTCGGGGCTGAGCATGAGGTGGTCGATGCGCAGGCCCGCATCTCGGCCGAACGCGTTACGGAAGTAGTCCCAAAACGTGTAGATCCGTTCGCCCGGGTGCAGCGTCCGGAGCGCGTCCGTCCATCCCTGCGCCGCAAGGCGGCGGAACGCATCACGCACCTCCGGACGGAACAACGCATCGTCGACCCAGCGCTCGGGCTTGTAGACGTCGAGCTCGGTCGGCATGACGTTGTAGTCGCCCGCCATTACCACCGGGATGCGGCGTTCCAAGAGGCTTCCGGCGTAGCCCAAAAACGCGTCGAACCACGCGAGCTTGTAGTCGAACTTCGGCCCCGGAGCGGGGTTGCCGTTGGGTAGGTACAGGCAGCCGATCAGCACGCCGTTCACCGTCGCCTCGATGTAACGTGAGTACGCGGCGTCGGGTTCGCCGGGCAGCCCTCTGCGCGTTTCGACCGGTGCCTCACCACGGGTGAGAATGGCAACCCCGTTCCAGCTCTTCTGCCCGAGCCAAATCGCGCCGTACCCGGCGTCTCGTATCGCCGCTGCGGGAAACTTTTCTTGCGGCGCCTTCAGCTCCTGAAGGCACACGACGTCGGGCCGCGCTTCCGCGAGCCATTCCAGCAGCACCGGCAGCCGCCCGTTGATCCCGTTGACGTTGTACGTCGCAATCTTCATCGGGAACCTAATGTAGAGCATACGATCACATTGTCGTGTGCTCCGGCTTGTGTTTTACGTGCGCCGCTAGCCGGCGCTGCAGCACACTGCGTTACGAGTCTACATGAAGTCGCGACAAGGGTCATCGCGACCTTCGAGTGCGTCTAACGTTTCCCACGGCGCGGGATAGGAGCTCGGCTCGATCGGCACGGCCGGCCAGCGAAAGTGCGCACGCAGCGCATGATATGACGGCGAGTCCGGAAGCGGGAAGCGGTCGAAGACATCGCGCCACTCGCGGAAGAGCGCGACAGTGTCGCGATCGGGCGGCACGCCGAAGTCGCACGCCGCGCAGATGCGCTGGACGTAGTCGGCGCGGTCGTAGTCGTCCTCGAATTCCTCCCCGTGCTGTATGTCGGGGTAAACGCTGTGGTCGATCACGGTGACGGTTCTTCGCGATCGGCGCGTGCGTGTCCGCGATCGACGGGCGGCGGCAACGTGAACTCGTCGCGGTACCACGCGCGCAGTTGCGCGGCGGCCTCTCTGCGTTCTATTGGGAGTCGCTCAATCGGCATGCGGGCTGCGATCCTTGCGAGGTGTGTCTGAACCCTCACGCGGGCATCGTCGAGTTCGATCCCCGGCTTCTTCTCCGCCCACAGTCCCCAGCACCGCGGCGCCGAGACGAGCCCGGCGTCGACGATCTCCTTGATGTCCACGAAGTCGCGAGGCGCCCCGCGCGCGACCAGCGCCATCATCTTCGACGCGATGTTGTCCTCAAGCGTCTCGATCGGAAAGCGCCCCCAAGGGCTGGGCACCGGTTGACCGATCTCCACAGAGCGAATAGAAACCTGGAATGAAAACGCTTTGCTCGCCCCATCAAGGGCCTCGAGCGAGACCGTCTCTCCCCATGTGCGCTCGCGAACCGTGTATCCGAACTGGGCCGCCGTCTCGGCGAACACTTCTCGCGCGACGGCGAGGGCTTGGGCGTCCTGGCGTGTGCGCCACCAGGCGTCGACGTCGCCGGTGTCGCGATAGTCGAGGTAATGCTTGAGCGCGAAGTAGCCGCCCAAGACGAACTGCTCAGCCTCTGGACGGTCCTTGAGCCGATCGAGAAAGGCGGTGGCGAATGGATCTGGGTGCTCCGGCCTCCTTGGGTCCACGACCACATAATACGCGATCCGATGCGTTCGTTACTTCGGCGCTTGAAGCAGTCCGATCATGGAACCGTCGGCGTCCTTCGCGATCGCGATGATTTTTCCGTAGCCGAT
>DASWRD010000052.1:0-2153 GCA_036403315.1 Candidatus Elarobacter sp. | reverse complement strand
CGGCACGTACGCGACGCAGGAAAACTTTCGCATCATGCGCGCGGCGCTCGATGAGGTGTCCGAGCGGCTGGGCCGTTACGTGATGCTCACCAACTACGCGAGCGGGCTGTGCATGCCCGAGATCGCGGCGACGGCGGCGCTCGAGCGGCTCGACATGCTGCTCAACGACTCGATGTACGGGATCCTGTTCCGCGACATCAACATGCAGCGCACGTTCGTCGACCAGCACTTCTCGCGCCAGCTCAACGCGCGCAGCGGCATCGTCATCAACACCGGCGAGGACAACTACCTCACCACCGCCGACGCCGTCGACCAAGCACCGGCGGTGCTCGCGTCGCAGTTCGTCAACGAGGCGTTCGCGCGCCGCGCCGGTCTCCCCGACCGCCAGATCGGGCTGGGCGACGCGTTCGAGATCGACCCCGACCTGGAGAACGGTTTCTTGTTCCAGCTCGCGCAGGCGCAGCTCGCGCGCCAGATCTTCCCGAACGCGCCGCTGAAGTACATGCCGCCCACCAAGCACATGACGGGCGACATCTTCAAGGGCCACTTGATCGACGCGATGTTCAACTTGACGTCGGTGATGACGCACCAGACGATCCACCTGTGCGGGATGCTGACCGAAGCGATCCATACGCCGTTCCTGGGCGACCGCGCGCTCGCGCTGGAGAACGCGCGCTACGTGATGGGCACGGCGCGCGGGCTCGGCGACGACCTCGAGATCAAGCCCGGCGGCGTCATCGAGCGGCGCGCGCGCGACGTGCTGGCGGGCGCGGTGCGGCTGCTCGGCGGCGTCGCCGAACGCGGCTTGATGGCCGCGATCGAAGCCGGGACGTTCGCGGACGTGAAGCGCGCGCGCGACGGCGGCCGCGGCTACGACGGCGTGTTCGCGAAGGACGCCGCGTACTGGAACCCGTTCGCGGAGGCCCTCGCGGCCGAGGCCGCAACCGCGTGAACCTCGTGCGGCCGTACGGCGACACGCTCGGCGACGGCGCGGTGCAGCTCTCGTTCACGCTCCCCGTCGCGTGGAGCGAGGCGGCCGACGAAGCGGCGCGCCAGCTCGTCGCGAAGATGGGGTTCACCGACGTCGCCGTCGCGGAAGGGCGCGCGATCGCGGCCGGCTTCTCGTTCTTCGTCGTGTACGCGCGCACGCCGGTCGCCGTCGACATGTCGCAGGTGCACGCGCCGTCGGCGACGCGCGACGCGCTGTCGATGGAGCAGGTCGACGACTTGATCGCCAAGCGGGTGGGCCGCAAGCTCAAGGTCGCGGGCGCGTGCATCGGGACCGACGCGCACACCGTGGGCATCGACGCGATCCTCAACATGAAAGGCTACAAGGGCGATTACGGGCTGGAGCGGTATCGCGGCTTCGACGTGTTCAACCTCGGCAGCCAGATCGCCGTCGACGACCTCGTGCGCTTCGCGCGCGACCATGCCGTCGACGCGATCCTCGCCTCGCAAGTCGTCACGCAGAAGGGCAGCGACATCGCGAACTTCACGGCGCTGGCGGAGCTCCTCGAAGCGGAGCACCTGCGCGACCGTGTCGTGCTCGTCGCCGGCGGCCCGCGCGTCACGAACCTGCTCGCCGCCGAGCTCGGATACGACGCGGGCTTCGGGCGCGGCACGCTGCCGAGCGAGGTCGCGACGTTCATCGCGCGCGCGCTCGCCGAGCGCGTGAACGCATGAGGTTCGGTCCTGCGAAGCCGGTGCTGGCCATGTGCACCGCGCTCGCGTGCGCGGCGGTCGCGTGCGCGGCGCCGGCGCTCGCCGTCGACCGCAGCCTCGGCGCCGGCGTGCCCAAGCCCGTCGCGACCGGTGCCCCGTGGACCGCCGCGGAGATCAGCGCGCTGGACGCCAACGTCGACATCGCGCTCGCGACCGGCACGGCGCTGCGCGGCGCGCACGTGGGCATCTACGCGATCGACGCGCGCGACGGCCGGGTGCTGTACGAGCGCAACCAGGACGACGCGTTTCAGCCGGCGTCCACGTTCAAGCTGCTCGTCGCCAGCGCCGCGCTCGACAAGCTGGGCCCCGACTGGCGCGCCCGCACGACGCTCACGGCGCACGGCCCGGTCGACGCGCAGGGCCGGCTCGACGGCGCGCTGGTGCTGCGCGGCGGGGGCGACCCGCTGCTGCGCGCGAGCGATCTGGGCGCG
>DASWRD010000051.1:0-7625 GCA_036403315.1 Candidatus Elarobacter sp. | reverse complement strand
ACTCCTCGCCGAACTACGAGCGCGAGGCGATCGGCGTGCGTCCGCCGCGCGACGTGTTCATCCACGTCTCGGGAATCGACCTCGTGCGCGACGCGCAGGGCACCTTCCTCGTGCTCGAGGACAACGTGCGCACGCCGTCCGGGATCTCGTACGTGCTCGAGAACCGCGACGTGCTCAAGCGCACGTTCCCGCGGCTGTTCGACGGCTACCGGATCGAACCGGTCGACGACTACCCGCTGCGGCTGCTTCGCACGCTGCGCGAGGCCGCGCCGGCCGGCGTGCACGAGCCGCGCGTCGTCGTGCTGACGCCGGGGATCTACAACTCGGCGTACTACGAGCACGCGATGCTCGCGCGCACGATGGGCGTCCCGCTCGCCGAAGGCCGCGACCTCATCGTCGTCGACAACCGCGTGTTCCTCAAGACCACGCGCGGGCTGGAGCGCGTCGACGTGCTGTACCGCCGCATCGACGACGACTTCCTCGATCCGTTATACTTTCGGCCGGACTCGGCACTGGGCGTGGTCGGCCTGATGAACGCGTACCGCGCCGGCAACGTCGGCCTCGCGAACGCGATCGGCACGGGCGTCGCCGACGACAAGGCGCTCTACCGCTTCGTCCCGGAGATGATCCGCTTCTACCTGCGCGAGGAGCCGCTGCTCGACAACGTCGAGACGTTCGACTGCTCCGACGACGTGAGCCGGCGCCACGTCGTCGCCAACCTCCAGCAGCTCGTCGTCAAGCGCACCAACGGTTCCGGCGGTTACGGGATGCTCATCGGCCCCGCGTCGACGTCGCAGCAGCGCGAGGAGTTCGCGCGCCGGGTGCAGGCTGAGCCGCGCAGCTATATCGCGCAGCCGGTCGTGGAGCTGTCCTCGCATCCCACGCTCGTCGGCGGGCTGCTTCGCTCGCGGCGCGTCGACCTGCGGCCGTTCGCGCTGTACGGCAACAAAGTGGACGTGCCGCCCGCGGCGCTCACGCGCGTGGCGCTGCGCGAAGGCTCGCTGGTGGTGAACTCGTCGCAGGGCGGCGGCAGCAAAGACACCTGGGTGCTCGCCGAGGACGACGGCGATGCTTAGCCGGCTCGCGGAGTCGTTCTTTTGGCTGAGCCGCAACGTCGAGCGCGCCGAGACGGTCGCGCGCGTGCTCGACGTGACCTACACGCGCTCGATGGATCTGTACGCGGGCGGCGCGTGGTCGCAGCGCTCGTGGCGCACGGCGATCGCGATCTCGACCTTCGCGCAGCCCGACGCCGTCGCGCTCGGGGAGTCCGCCGCGACCGAAGCGCTGGCACGCTGCGTGTTCGACGAGCGCAACCCGTCGTCGATCCTCTCGTGCATCGCGACCGCGCGCGGCAACGCGATCGGTTTGCGCGCGGAGCTGTCGACGGAGCTGTGGGAGCATATCAACGAGCTGTACCTCGACGTGCGCGCGCACGATCTCGACATGATCGTCGAGGAAGGGCCGTCGCGCATGCTGCGCCGGGTGCGCGACCGCTGCCAGGCGATCGCGGGCGTGACCGCCGCGACGCTGCTGCACGAAGACGGCTGGAACTTCATGCAGCTCGGCCGCTTCCTGGAGCGCGGCGCGCTCACGACCCGCATTCTCTCCACCGCCGAGTCGCTGGACGATCCGTGGCCGGAGTGGCAGCGGCTGCTCGAGATGTGCTGCGCGAGCTTTCCGTTCGCGCGCGTGGCGCGGCACCTGCAGAGCCCGCGCGACGCGGCGGCGTTCATCGTGTTTCGCGCGACGTTTCCGCGCTCGCTGAACTTCTGCGCGAACGAGGTGCACGCGGCGCTGCACCGGCTGTCCGAGACGTCGTCGCGCTCGTACACCGACGATGCCGAAAAGCAGGCCGGCCGGCTGTGCGCGACGTTCAACTTCGCCGACGCGGACGATCTGTTCGCGGAGGGCCTGCACCCGTTCGCGGAGCGCATGCTCGGCACGTTCGACGCCCTCGTCGGGGCGATCCAGCGCGTGTACTTCCCGCGCACGCCGGTCACCGCCGCCGCGCTTCCTCGCAACGACGCGCTGGTCGTGTAGCGTGGAATACACCGTCGAGCACGAGACGATCTACAAGTACCCGCGATCGGTGACGGAGAGCTACACGGTCGTCCATCTTCAGCCGCGCACGAACTTGCGCCAGTACTGCACGGGCTACGCGCTCGACGTCACGCCGCACTCGCGCGTCTTCTCGTACGTCGACCGCTTCGGCAACGACGTGCAGCACTTCGCGATCGTGCCGGAGCACGCGGAGCTGCGCATCGTCGCGCGCTCGCACGTCGTCACCCTGCCGGCGAACGGCAACGGCCCGACCCGCGGCGTGCGCGCGGCCGACCTCGACGCGGACCCGCGCATGCCTGAGCTCGCCGAGTTTCGCGGGACGACGCCGTACGTGCGCGTCGACGACACCGTCGCCGCGCTCGCGCGCGACGTCACCGCGCCGGACGACGACCTCGCCGCGTACTTCCTCGCGGCCGGCTCGTTCCTGCACCGCAGCTTCACCTACCGGCCGGGCGTGACCGACGTGCGCACGACGGTCGCCGACGTGATCGCCGCGCGCGCCGGCGTGTGCCAGGACTTCGCGCACGTCCTGATCGCGCTTGCGCGCACCCGCGGCATCCCGGCCCGCTACGCCAGCGGCTACATCTTCCGCGGCGTCGCGGGGACGCTCGGCGCCGACGCGTCGCACGCGTGGGCCGAAGCGTACCTGCCGCCGTACGGCTGGGTCGGCTTCGATCCGACCAACGACCGGCTCGTCGACGAAGGCTTCGTGCTCGTCGCGCTCGGGCGCGACTACGGCGACGTCAGCCCGACGCGCGGCCTGTACCGCGGCGCCGAAGCAGCGACGCTCTCCGTCGCGGTCGCGGTCGGTGCCGCGCCGGGCGACGGCGCCGGCGAACAGCAATAGCGCGCGCTAGCGCTTGAGGACGCGAGCGAGCTTGTCGAAGAGGCCCTCGATCGCGCGCTGGTGCGGCTCCTCGTAGCGCTTCCACACGACGCGTCCGTCGGTATCTGAAAGCGTCGCCGTGAGCCTGTGCCGCAGGATCACCTTGCGGCCCTCCGCCTCCAGCTCGAACGTGTGGGTACCCTCCACGCCGGGGCTGTCGATCTGCCACACGATGCGCTTCTCGGGCTCGACCTCGGCGAGCACCGCGTGGATCGGCCCGTGCCACTCCTCGGTTGCGCCGGGCTTCAGCGGGCCGGCGCTGCGCATGAACGGCTGCGACGGAAACGGCCACACCCGGTCCTCCGCCGTCCCCATGGCCGTGAGCAGCTCGAAGATGCGGCGGGCCGTCCCGCTGAACGCGCGCTCGTATTTCACGTCGATGGCCGTCGGCATGCCGTCTGCTTCTGCAACCGCGGTGGCGAACACCGCTCGGCTCGTCGCGAGGCCGATCCCGGCCCGCCGGTTTTGGTTAGCCGCTCGCGATCCCCACGAGCGCGTGGGCGCGGGGCGGCGCGAGGGCGACGATACGAATTTCCTCGAAGCCCGCCTCCAGCAGTTCGAGCCACGCATCGGCGCCATACTCGGTCCACACCCGCACGGGCGCCGGATTCCCCGGGCTGCCAAGATGATAGCTCGGGGGCAAGCCGTCGCGGCGGCGCGTCAGCCGCCCCACGATCAGCGGTACCGTGTACGCCAGCACACCGCGCGGCGCCAGCACGCGCCGGCATTCGCGCAGTCCGCTGACCGGCCGCTCCACGTGTTCGAGCGTGTCGGAATGACATACGAGATCGAACGAAGCGGCAGCCTGCGGAAGGGCCGTCATGTCGACGTCCGGGTAGTGAACGATCGTGTGCCCGGGGAGCTGCGCCAAAAAAGGCGTGAGCGTTGCAGCCTCGTTGATTTCCAGGACGCGCAGCGCACGCGCTGCGTTCGTACGGACGAACGCCGCCAACGGCTCGGAGCCGTGCAGCGACCGTACGATCGCGCGCGCCAGCGCCATCGCGCGCAAGTTGCTGCCGCACGCGGTGCAATGAAAGCCTTGCTGATGGTTGATGTAGTCGGCTTCCGCCGGTGCGAGCGCCCATTCGGCGATGAGCTCCGGCGGCAAGACCGGCGAGAACGCGAACTGCGTCCCGCCGCAGCACACACAGCGATCCGGTAACGCGCTCACCGGAACGCCGCGAACACGGCGCGATCGACCGCCGTGTATTGTGGTTCGTCGATCACGCCGTTGGGGTGAAGCTGTGCGATCGACCGAAACCCGATGTCGCGCAAGACCGAGACGATGGCGGACGCGTTCGGCACGAGGCTGAATCCGTGCTCGGCCGAAAGGTCGTTGGCCGCCGGATCCTCCCGCAGCATCGCGAACGCATCAGGTGACTCGCGCGCTGCGGGCGATCCCCAGCCGAAACGAAGCGGCTCGTGCGCTTTGAGCAGTTGCGTCTCGACGAAGAGGACGGCGCGCGCGGCCGCGGCTGCTCGCCGAATCAGCCGGATCGGGTCTTCGACGTGATAGACGATCCCCAGCAGCAATACCACGTCTGCCGGCGGCAGGGCCATCTCCGTCACGTCGCCGACCGTGAAGCGGCAATTCGGCAATGCGAGCCGGTCGCGTGCAAACTCGGCTTTCTCGATGTTGCGCGGCCGCGAATCGATCCCGAATACGTCCGCCGCACCGCGCTTTGCGAGTTCCAGCCCGAAGTAGCCTTCGTTACAAGCCACGTCGAGGACGGTCGAACCGCGTAGCAGCGACGCGATGTCCAGCACGTCCACGATCATGGAAAGCCTGACGGCGTGGATCGCCCGCAGGTGCTCGGCCATCAGCGGCGTTCGCGTCCCATCCGCGAACGTGAACTCGTACATCCACGGCGCCAAGCGTTCGATCTCGTCCATCGCGGTGAGTTTTGAAGGGCCGGTTCCGCAGCCCTGGCTCGAAGACGCCGCGAGCGAACCGCGCTTCAGCGAGTCGCGAGCGTCACCTCGAGGTAGGTCCCGTAGCCCGCGATGTGCTCCGCGCGCACGTCTCGGCCGAGCGACGCGATGAGGAACAGCCCCCGGCCGCTCTCGGCGTACGCGTCGCGCGGCGGCGCGGCGTCCCAGTCGAAGCCGGGCCCGCGGTCGAGCGCGTACAGGACGAGGCGTGCCCCGTCGCGCCGCAGCGCCAGCTCGAGCGGGCCCGGCGTGTAGCGCGCGGCGTTGCCGACGATCTCGCCGAACACGATCTCGAACGCCGGCCGGTCCTCGTCGCCGGCGCCTTCCTCGTACAGCCGCGCGACGAACGCTCTGCGCGCAGCTTGCGCAGCGCGCGCGTCGTTGGCGTCGAAGGACCAGTCCGCGCCGCCGCCGGCGCGCAGGGTCAGAATGGCGATGTCGTCGCGGGGAAGCGACGGTACGACCATCGCGCGCAGCAGCGCCGCCGGCCGCACGCAGAACCCGAACGCAGGGTGCGCCAGCGCCTTCGCGACCGCGCGCTCGCCTTCGTCGATGTCCTGCGTCGTTTCGATCAGCCCGTCGGTGAACGCAACCAGCAGATCGCCGCGCGCGAGCGACGCTTCTTGCGTGCGCAGCGTGTCGAACGCGCCGAGCCCCAGCGGTACGCCGCCCGCTTCGAGCCGGAACGAACCGCCGTCGGGCCGGCGCACGAACGGCGACGGGTGGCCTGCGTTCGCGTACCGCAGCACGCCGCTGCGCAGGTCGTACGTCGCCACGAAGGCGGTTACGAAGATGTCGGGATGCTCGCCGCGCAGCACCGCATCGGCGCCGCCCAGGGCGCGCGCCGGATCGGTCTCGACGGCGGCCAGCGCGCGAAACGTCTGGCGCATCTTGCCCATCGGGACAGCCGCGTCCAGCCCGTGCCCGGCGACGTCGCCGATTGAGAACGCGAACGCGCCGTGCGCGTACGGAAAAGCGTCGTACCAGTCGCCGCCGACGGTGAGATCGCGCGTCCCGGGCGCATACGCGGCGTCGAACCGCACGCCGTCGGCGTGCGGGAGCCCGGGCGGCAGGAACGCCGCCTGCAGGGTGCGGGCGACCTCGCGCTGCCTTTCGTAGAGCCGCGCGTTGCCGACGGCGATCGACGCGCGCTGCGCGATGAGCGTCGCGAGCTGCTGATCCTCGTCGGTGAACGCGCGCTCGCTTTCGGAGATCGCGAGGCTGAAGACGCCGTAGCGCTCATCCTCGACGCCCAGCGGCACGTAGAGGATGGCCCGCAGCCCGAGCGACTTGACTGCATCGCGCTGTTCGGGATCATCGATCACGTCGTACATGTCGTCGGTGATGGCGTCGATGCGCAGCGGAACGCCGGTCGAGGCGACGACCGCGGCCGGGTCGTCGCCGCGCCCCGGGTAGCGGCGGATGTACTCGCGCACGAAGCGCACGCGACTCGGATCGGTGTGCGCGATAGCGACCGGCTTCAGCTTGCCGGCCGAATCGTAGACGTAGACGCCGCACCAATCGGCAAGGTGCGTCGCGCAGATGTCGGCGAGTCGCTGAAGGGCGACCGCGGGATCCAGCGTGCCGGCGAACGCGGACGTCGCTTCAATGACGACGCGCAGCGCGTCTTCGGCGCGCTTGCGCTCGTCGATGTCGGTGCAGGTTCCGATCCAAGCGCTGATCGTGCCGTCCGCGTCGCGCACCGGCGTCGCCTTGTTCAAGAACCAGCGGTACACACCGTCCCTGCGCCGCATGCGGTACTGCGTATCGTACGCCTCGCCCGTGAGGACCGCATGCTGCCAACTCGTGACGAGATCGTCGACGTCATCCGGGTGGATCAGTGCGGTCCAGCCCGATTCGCGAATCTCGTCGATCGACTTGCCGGTATACGCGACGTGCGTCGCGTTCACGGAGACGAGGCTGCCGTCCGGCGCCGTGATGCCGATCAACTGCGGGATGGCGTCGGCGATCGAGCGCGCCCGCGCTTCCGCGGCCACGAGCTCGTCGCGCGTCGCGCGCTCCGCGTCGATGTCCACCAGGGTACCGAGCCAGCCCGCATGCGCGCCGTCGGGCGCGATCGGCACGGCGCGCATCAGAAACCAGCAATACGTCCCGTCGGCACGGCGGATGCGGAAGTGCTCGGCGAAGCGCTCGCCGCGCCGGATCGACGCCGCCCACGCGGGCAGCAAGCGATCGCGCTCGCCGGGGTGGATGAAGCCGAGGAACTCCGCACTCGTCGCGGTGCGCGCCGGCGCGCCGGTGAACGCGAGCCACGCCGCGTTGAAGTACGCGACGCCCGGCTCCGACGGCGTGACCCACGCGGGATCCGGCAGCAGGTCCAGCGTCGCAAGATCGATCGGCGGAAGCCCGTCAGGGAGCCGCTCCGGCATCATTGCGAAGCAGTGTACCCCAAAAAAAAGGACCCCGCTTTCACGGGGTCCCGATGTCGGACGTCTACGCCTTCAGTTCGATGTCCACGCCGGCCGGCAGGTCGAGGTGCATCAGCGCGTCCATCGTCTTGGGCGATGCCTGGAGGATGTCGATGAGACGCTTGTGCGTGCGCATCTCGAAATGCTCGCGCGACTTCTTGTCGACGTGCGGCGACCGGTTGACGCAGAACCGGTTGATCTCCGTGGGGAGCGGCACCGGACCGCTGACGAACGCGCCCGTGCGCTTCGCCGTGTCGACGATGCGCTCGGCCGACTGATCGAGCACGCGGTGATCGTAGGCTTTGAGTCTGATCCTG
>DASWRD010000050.1:0-22166 GCA_036403315.1 Candidatus Elarobacter sp. | reverse complement strand
TCGCGCGTGCGTTCGGTCACCGACACGAGCATGATGTTCATGATCCCGATCCCGGCCACGACGAGCGCGACGCTGCCGATCCCCGTCAGCCCGACGGCGATGATGCCCAGCACCTGGTTGAAGCCTTGCAGCTGCGCCGTCGTGTCCTGCGTGGCGTACTGGGCGTGCGCGCCGTGCAGGCGCTGCAGCTCCGCGTCGACGGCGTCGGAGACGCGGCCGACGGTGACGCCCGGCGCGGCGTAGACCGTGAGGCTGTCGATGATGCCGGGCGAGATGCCGTGGAACGTCGTGTACGGGATGATGGCGAACTCGCTCGAGCCGGAGGCGTTGAACAGGCTGCCTTTCACCGCGCTGTACACGCCGATGACGGTGCAGCGCGTCGGCCCCATGTCGAGCACCTGCCCCGTCGGCGGCGTGTCTTTGAAGAGCTTCGCCGCGAGCTCCGACGTCAGCAGGCACACGTGCGCGCCCGACGTGACGTCGTCCTGGGTGAGCGCGCGGCCTTCCCGCAGCGTCAAGCTCGCCTGCGACTTCGGGCTCGCGGACGCCACGAAGCTCGTCGTGGTCTTGCCGTTCCAGCGCAGCTTGAAGCCGCGCGCGTACGACGGCTCGATGTACGCGAGCAGCGGCCCCAGATTCGACGCGATCGTGCGCACGTCGCGATACTGGATGGCGGCGGCGCGCGGATCGTCCTGGTTGGGATCGACCGCGATGGTGATCCCGGGATCGCCGAACGAGTTCAGCGTCCCGGTGATCCCGCCCGATGCGGCGCGGCTGATCCCGAGCACGGCGATGATCGACGCCGTGCCGATGATCATGCCGAGCATCGTCAGCAGCGACCGGGTGCGGTTGCGCCAGATCGCCGTGAACGCTTCGCCGAGGTAGGCGATGAGCCGGGTCACTTGCCCGGTGACGGGCTCGTGGTGGGCAGGGCCGTCGGCGTGACGCGGATCCCTGCGACGATGCCGACGTTGCGCTCGCCGACGACGACGTCGCCCGGCTTGAGCCCGCGCTCGACGATCGCCTGCGACTCGTTCGCGGAGCCTAGCGTCACGGAGCGTTTGACGGTCTTGCCGTTGACGACCAGCAGAACGTACGGCTTGTTGTCGGCGTCCCGGCGGATCGCGTCGGCGACGACCGCGAGCACGCGCGGCCGGTCTTGCGTGACGATGTCGACGTCGACCGTCATCCCGTCGCGCAAGAACGGCACCGTGCGGTCCAGCGCGACCGTCGTGATGACCTGGCGCGCGGTGTTCGAGGGATCGTCGCTCTTCTGCGCGACGGCGCCGATCGCCGCGACGTGCCCCGGCAGCTTCGTCGTGCCGAGATCCTCGCCGGACACGATGGCCGCTTGGCCCGTGCGCACGTTCGCGACGTCCTGCTCGTCGACGCGGGTGCGCACGATGAAACCGGACTCGCCCGAGAGCGTGACGATCGCCTGGCCCGCCGTTACGGTGTCGCCCGGCTGAAGCGGGCGCAGCGTGTCGGTGGTCTGCGTCGCGATCGTCTGCACGATGCCCGCGAACGGCGCGACGATACGCAAGCGCGCGACTTGATCGGCGGCATAGCGCCAGTCCTGATAGCGCTGAGCGGTGTCGGCTTGCGCGGCCTGCACGTCCCCGCTCTTGTCCTGGCCCGCGTTCGCGCGCGCGGCCGCGAGCGCGGCCTCCGCCTGCGCCACCGCGTCGCGGTAGGCTTTGACGCGCGCCGACAGCACCGGCGTCTGGCGCGTGATCTGCGCGTACGTCTCGTTGCGGTCGCGCGCGGCTTGCGCGAACGCGACCCGGGCTTGGTCGAGTTTTGCGACCGACTGGTCGAGCGTGTCCTTCGAGATCGCTTTCTGCGCGTAGAGGTCGCGGTTGGCGGCGGCGATGCGCTCGGCTTCGCGCAGATCCGTCTGGCGCTGCGCGACGTTCGCGTTGGCCGCGGCGCGCTGCTGGGACGCCGACGTGCCGCCGTAGCCGAGCCCGGACTGCGTCCCCGCGCGCTCGTCCTGGATGGCCTGGTTCAAGTTGAAGCGCGCCTGCTCGAGCGCCGCCTGCGCCTGGACGATGCTCGAGCGGTTCTGCGCCGGCAGCACGGAGTTGGTTGACGACGTGGTGCGCGCGCGCCCCGACGATGCGAGATAGGCTTGGTGCGCCGTCTGCTCGGTGTTCACGAGCTGCGGGTTCGAGATCGTCGCGAGGAGCTGGCCGCCGGAGACCCGCTGGCCCGCGCGCACGTAGATCTGCTCGACGTTGCCGGACACGAGCGCGGTGAGCGTCTGCGTGCGCGGCCGCTGCACGATGCCGGTCTCGGGGAGCTTCGTCTGATAGCGCGTGTACGCGACCTTGGCGACCTTCGTGACCACGGCGTCGTTGCGCGGCCGCGAGGCGAACGCGCCGATGCCGACGATGGCGACGAGGACGACGACGATGATGATGACGTTGCGGCGACGGTTCACGGGGCCCCCGGTTCGACGACGGCGAGCGGGTCGGCGACGCCGACGGCCGCGCGCAGGCGGGCGAGCGCGTTGAGATAGGCGACGCGCGCGGCGACGAGGTCGTTCGCGGCCGAGAGCGCGCTCTGCTCTGCGGCGGTGGCGTCGGTCAGCGAGATCAAGCCGTTGCGGTACTGGAGCTGCGCGATGCGCGCGGATTCGGCGCCGAGCCGCTGCGCTTCGCGCTGCGTCGCGAGGTTGGCGCTCGCGGTCTGCACCGCGCGCAGCGCTTGGCGCACGTCGGTCGCGACCCCGGACTCGACCGATGCGAGCGCGCCTTCGGCGGCCGTCAATTGCGCGCGCGCGGCGCGGTGCGCGGCGCGCCGCGCACCGTACTCGATGAACGGGATCGTGAGCGTCTCGGTGGCGCCGATCTGCCAAAAGCCGGGCCGCTGCGGCGAACCCGCGCCGAACGCGGACGCCGGGCTCTCCGTGTTGCCGAACGCGCCGCTGAGCGTGAGCTGCGGGCGGCGGTCCGATTCGATCGCGGCGTCGGCGAGGCGCGCGACCGCGATCTGGAAGCGGGCGCTCGCGACGTCCGCGCGCGCGCTCAGCGCGGCGGCGACGAGCGCGTCGACCGGGGTTTGCGGCAGCGGCGGCTCCGGCAGCACGGCGGGTAGCGCGAACGGCGTGTCCGGCGGCGCGCCGATGCGCAGCGCGAGCGACTCGACCGCATTGGCTTGGCCCGCGCGCGCCGACGTGAGGGTCGCCTCGCTGCGCAACTCGTTGACCTGCGCGCGCAGCACGTCGACGCCGGCGGCACGGCCGACGCGTTCCTGCGCGCGCGCGACGTCGAGCAGCTGCTGCTGGTACGCGCGGTCGCTTTCCGCGAGGCGCGTGGCCTCGCGCTGCTGCACCGCGTTGTAGAACGCGGCGGCGACGTCAGTGGCGAGCTGCTGCTCCGAACGCCGCAAATCTTCGCGCGACGCTTCGACCTGGCGCTTCGCCGACTGTGCTTGAATCTGCGCGAGCGAACCGTTGTAGAGGTTGTACGTCGTGCCGATCTGGGCGACGTTCTGCGAGAACACCTGCGGCGGCTGCAGCCCGAACTGGCTGAACGAGCCGCCGCTCGCGTTGTGGCTCTTCGAGAGTTGATTCTGCAGCGTGCCCGCGAGCGTGGGGAACTCCGCGGCGTGCTCGCGCGCGTACGTCGACTCGTTCGATGCCAGCGTCGCGCGCCGGTTCAACACCGCTGGGTCGTGGTCGAGCGCGAAGCGCACCGCGGCGCGCAGATCGAGCGGCGCCGGCGCCGCCGCCGTCACGCTAGGCGCGGCGAAGAGGGCGACCGCGAAGCACGCGGCGCCCATGGCGAAGACGCGCATCATCAGCCGTTCGTTTTTGCGCCGTAGGCCGCGAAGCAGGCCGTCAGCAGCAGCATGAGTATGGCCGTCGCCCATGCGACGCCGCCGGGGATCCGCCCGACGCGCTGCATGCCGAGCGCGAGCAGTGCCGTCGCCCACAGGACGAAGACGTTGAGCGCACCGAGAAAGCCCGCCAGCGCGCCTTTGGCGCCGGGCATGAGAAGCGCCAAGCTCGGAAGCGCGCTCTGCACCGCGCTCGTCGTCTCGAACGAGTTCGCCCCGCGCAACGCGACGATCGCGCCGAGCACGATCGAGCCGAGACCCGTGCCGACCACGGACACCGTGATGCTGAGCGCGTAGAATTTCTTGAACGTGCCGTCGCCGCGCGTCGCGGCGTTGGCGATCAGCATGATGAGCGCCTGAACCAGGCCGATCAGCAGGATCGCCGGCGGTATGAACGCCCAGGAGAACTTCGCGATTCCCATTGAGACGCTCATCATCATCGCGATCTGTTTTTGCTGCTGGTCGGGCGGCAGCTTCGCGATCGTGTCGTTCGCGGCGAACTGCGCCGGCAGGCTGGTTTGCATCGCGTGAAGGACGGCGGGCCCGACGAGAAGCGTCCCCACCACCCCGAGCAGCGCGGCGACGAGAAACGCCCAGCCCCAGACCGGCACCTGGCGGATGCGCTCGAACGCGGCGTTGGGCGCGATGATGATGTCGACGACGTTGGCGAGGCCGCTGCGGGGCTCGGAGGGTGACACGGACGTGCTCAAAGCTCTCTCCCGATGAAACGAGCGATAGACACCCAGTCCTACCGGGCGTTCGGAGGCGGTGTTTCGCCGAGGAGGGCGCGGATTCCGAGTTTTCTCTCCACGACCTTGCGTGCGCGCTCCAAATCGGCTTCGCGCATCTCGAGCAGCTTGAGCCGCAGATAGGACTGGACGAGCCGGCGGGAGCGCCGCGCGTAGAACGCGCTCGCGGCGAGCGGTCGCTTCGATAGAGCCGGGTGCGGGCTCGCGGCCGCAAGTGGAACCGTGGAGGTGTCGGCCGGGGTCGCGAGCGTCGAACAGAAGAGCACCAGCCCGGCGCCGGTGAAGATCGCGTGTCTCACGCCTTTCGTTCCCACCGCGCCGCCCCCCCGACTAGGACCCCGCTTGAATCCCGATACCTTCATCGTCCCGGCTCCGCCCAGCGAGCCCTACCTGCGCATCGTCCCGCTCGGCGGCTGCGGCGAGATCGGCCGCAACATGACGGTCATCGAGACCAACGACGACATCGTCGTGGTCGACTGCGGCCTGATGTTCCCCGACGAGGAGATGTTCGGGGTCGACATCGTCATCAACGACTTCACCTACCTGCGCGACCGCCAGGACAAGTTTCGCGCGCTGCTCGTCACGCACGGTCACGAAGACCACATCGGCGGGATCCCGTACCTGCTCCGCGAGTTTCCGAAAATTCCGGTCGTCGGCACGCCGCTGTCGCTCGCGCTGATCAAGGCGAAGCTCAAAGAGCACAAGCCCGGCGAGTGGAACGCGCGCGAGGTCGAGCCCGGCGACCGCGTCGCGTACGGCGCGATCGAATCGCAGTTCATCCACATCAACCACTCGCTGGCCGGCGCGTGCGCGCTCGCGATCCGCACGCCGGTCGGAACGGTGTTCCACACCGGCGACTTCAAGTTCGACCAGACGCCGATCGACGGCGATCCCGCCGACTTCGCGTCGATCGCGCGCGTCGGCGACGAAGGCGTCATGGTGATGCTGTCCGATTCCACCAATGCCGAGCGGCCGGGGCACACGCTCTCCGAGCGCATCGTCGGCGAAGCGTTCTCGAACATCTTCGCGCGCGCGCACGGCCGGCTGATCGTGACGTCGTTCGCGTCGAACGTGCCGCGCATCCAGCAAGTCGTCGATCAGTGCAAGCGCTACGGCCGCAAGCTCGCGTTCCTGGGGCGCTCGCTGCAGAACGTCGTGCAGTTCGCGCGCCAGCTCGGCTACCTCGACATCCCCGAAAACCTCGTCATCCGCCTTGAGGACGTCGATCAGCACCCGGCCGAGCAGGTGTGCGTGATGACGACGGGCTCGCAAGGCGAGCCGATGTCCGCGCTGACGCGCCTGTCGGTGCGCGACCACAAGCAGTTCAAGATCGTGCCGGGCGACACGGTCGTCATCTCCGCGACGCCGATCCCCGGCAACGAGAAGTCGGTGTCGAAGACGATCAACAACCTGTACCGGCTCGGCGCGAACGTGATCCACGGCAGCTCCGGCAACGCGCACGTGTCGGGCCACGCGTCGCAAGAAGAGCTGCTGCTGATGCTCAACCTCGTGCGGCCCAAGTACTTCATCCCGATCCACGGCGAGTACCGCATGCTCGTCACGCACGGCCGGCTCGCGCAGCAGACCGGCGTCGCGGGCGACAACGTCTTCGTCGCTGAGAACGGCGACGTGCTCGAGTTCACCAAAGAAACCGCCGAGAAGATCGGCCGCACCTACGGCGGCAACGTCATGGTGGACGGCTCGGGCGTCGGCGACGTCGGCGAAGCGGTGCTGCGCGACCGCAAGCACCTCGCCGGCGACGGCATCATGATGGTGGTCGTGACGGTCGACGCGGAAGAAGCCCGCGTGGTCGCGGGGCCCGACCTGATCTCGCGCGGCGTGTTCTATCTGCCCGAATCGGGCGAGCTCGTCGACGAGCTCAAAGCGAAGCTGAGCGCGATCCTCGCCGACTGCAGCGTCGAAGGCATCCGCGACATCGGCAACGTCAAAGAACACATCCGCTCGGGCCTCGCGAAAGCGGTCTTCGAAAAGAGCCGCCGCAGGCCGATCGTGATCCCTGTCGTAATGGAAGTGTAAATGCGGAGTCGTAAGGTACGCGGGTTAACCTTTATCGGCGCAGGTCGGCGGGAATTGGGATTACGCCCAGGCGGTGTCCTCGAGGTGGTTCACCACAAAGCAGCGCCCCTTCTCGACGAAGTCGAGCGCGCGGCCGGCCATGCTGTCGATTCGGCACGCCTCGAAGGTGCGTCGGTTAGCGCCGAGCTCTTGCACGATGTCATCGATGAGGCGCTGAGACCGATCCCCGAACACGTTTCTGGCGGAATGTCCCGACGACGCGAAAAGTAGATTTCGACCCCTACATCATCCGCGGAACGGACTGCCTCCTAAATAAGCTCGGCATTCAGGATTCGGCTGAGCTAAAGGATCGCGAAACATATCTCGCGCTTCGGCGGGAGGTTCAGTTGACGCGCGTGCGGTTCTACCGTTCGTTCGACCTCGACCATCTTCGCTTGCTTCATCGCTGGTTGTTCGGAGATGTATATGCGTGGGCGGGAGAAATTCGAACGATCCCTATGATCAAGGACCGCAGCGAATTCGCTAATCCACGCTTCATCGAGAGCGGTGCGAAACAGCTCTTCAAGAAATTACACGAAGAGCGAGCGCTACGCGATGTTGCGGCGCCCGCTCTCCCATTGCGGCTCGCGTACTATTTTGGCGAATTGAACGCGCTACATCCGTTCCGTGAGGGAACGGCAGGACGCAACGATTG
Source organism: Candidatus Elarobacter sp. (assembly GCA_036403315.1). Taxonomy (GTDB): domain Bacteria; phylum Vulcanimicrobiota; class Vulcanimicrobiia; order Vulcanimicrobiales; family Vulcanimicrobiaceae; genus Vulcanimicrobium. The sequence goes on along the minus strand of DASWRD010000050.1, from coordinate 14,843 downwards.
TTTCTTCGTCAGCTACTGGAAGTTCGTGGGCAGCTCTTATCGTGGGATCAAGTTAGCGCTGACGATATCGTAACCGTTTCGGTCGCAGTCCACATTGGTGACGACGCGCCGCTATGTCGGCTGTTCGAACGCATTGTGAAGCCTATTTGAAATGCGGTCATAGCCGTCGCCGCAGCTCGCTGCGTCCGGTTGAGTATTGCCTAGCACCGCATTCGGCGTGATAGGCTCCGCCCGAGATGTCACTCCACGAGATCATCCTTCCGATTACGAAGCCGGAGACCGAATGGGTCCGCGGCCGTGCGCTCCAAAAGACCGGCGGAAGCTACGCACATTCCGCGGTGCAGATGGGGTTTGCAATCGTGCTCCATCGCTGGGCGCATCACGGCGGCTACGGCCGTGTCGCGCCGTCGTGGCGATTTCGCGTAGCGCCGCGCAGCGGGTTCGTGCGTCCGCTCGCGCCGGATGTGGCATATCTCTCGTATGGCGCGCTCCCATCCGACGCCCCAGCTGACGCGATTCAGGTTCCGCTCGGAGCCCCTACGCTAGCTGTCGAGGTCTTATGCGAAGACGATCTCGCGGCGGATATCGACGACAAGGTTGTAACCTACCTTTCCGCAGGAAGCGCTGCGGTCGTCCTCGCCGATCCTGATCGCGCGACAGTCGCGGTACACGACGCAAGGGGCATTTGCCTTCTCCGCACCGGCCACACGCTGACGCATCCCGCTTTGCCCGGGTTCGCGCTCGACGTCGGCGCGCTGTTCGCTCGCGCGAAGGGCTGAGTTCACGACGCGCTGACCGCCGGATCGCGTGCATGCGACAGGCGCGCCCGATCGTCATCGGCTGCGGCGCGCTGCGCGAGTAAGAGAAATCCGGCGCAAGCGAACGCGTCCCAAGCCGCCGGAATGGCTGCGTGCGCGACGACGTTCGCTCCGAACATGAATGCGTACAGAGCCATTGCTGCGAAGCAGACCCACGCTGCGGGGCGCGCAGATCGCCCCTCGAGCCATTCCGCGAACGCGACGAGCAACGCGCCGTAGAGGAGACGGTGTGCGATCAAGCTGATCGGACCAAGCCTTTCGGCCACGCGCGGCGCGATCAAGAGGAGGAAGAGCAGCGTCGCCACGGCTAGCACCAGCCGGACCGGAGAGTGATGCGCGTCGCCCGGCCGGTCGACTGCGGCTCGCGTTCGCCAAGTCACGGTGACGAATCGGCCGGCGACGTCGATCAGACCAGCGACCAGCGCGGTGAGTACGAATGTGACGGGATACGCCACAGCGAGGAACATCAGGATCACGACGGTCGCCAGCACCCACGTCACGCTCGGGTGCTATCGCGCCGCGCATACGGAGTCCTAGGCTACAGGTTGAAGCCGCCGCTCACATATCCGCCGAGATCCAGCGTCACGTATCGATAGCCCGCCGCGCGTACGCCCTCGACGATGCGTGCGCGACGCTCCGGATCGGCGGCTGCGGCGATGTCGTCCGGGGGAACTTCGATGCGGGCGATCTCGCCGTGGTGGCGGACGCGGCACGCGCGTAAGCCTGCGTCGTGCACGGCCTGTTCGGCGCGGTCCACTTGGCGCAGCAGCTCCAGCGTGATCGGCGTGCCGTACGGAAAGCGCGACGACAGACACGCCAGTGCGGGTTTGTCCCACACCTCGAGTCCGAGCCGGTGCGCGAGCGCGCGGACGTCGGCTTTGCGCAAACCTGCTTCGTAGAGCGGGCTGCGCACGGCGTGCTCGCGCGCGGCCTGGCGGCCCGGGCGCCAGTCGCCTTCGTCGTCGCGGTTGTAGCCGTCGACGATGTGCGGGATGCCGCGCTCGCGCGCGATCTCCGTGAGGCGGCCGTAGAGCTCGCTCTTGCAGAAATAGCAGCGGTTGACCGGGTTCGCCGCGTACGACGGGTCGTGAAGCTCGCGCGTCTCGACGACCTCGTGGCGCGCGTCGACACCGCTCGCGAACCGCACGGCGCCGGCGTACTCGCGCTCCGCGAGCGACTCGCTGCGCGCGGTGATCCCCACGGCGCGATCGCCGAGTTCCTGCGCCGCGACGTGCAGTACCAGCGCCGAGTCGACGCCGCCGGAGAATGCGACGATGCAGCTGCCCAGCTCGCGAAAGATCGCGCGCAGGTGCGCTTCCTGCGCCTCGAGCGCGGGTTCCGCGGTCGCGTCGATCACGAATTCTCTCCTTGGATGCTGGCGTCCACGACGCGCGCGACCTCCGGCAGCGGCAGATTGCGCTCGCGCGCGATGCGCAGCAGGTCGTCGTATTCGGCGCGCGTCCGCGTCTCGCCGTTCGTGCCCGCGCGCTTCACGCGCACGGCGCCGTACGGCGTCTCCACCGTAGCGGCCGCGCGCGGCAGGACGTAGCGGCGCTCCGTTCGCACGCGCACGCCGATCGTCGTCGTCTCGGTCAGCATCGTGCGTGCGACCGCGTGCTCGTCCTGCGGCGCGGCCATCGCCGAGAGCGTGATCGCGGGCCGGCCTTTCTTCATCGTGATCGGCGTCAGCCATACGTCCAGCGCGCCCGCCGCGAACATGCGTTCCGTCGCGAGCTCGTAGTGCTGCGGCGACATGTCGTCGATGTTCGCTTCGAGCACGACCACGCTGTCGCCGTCCGGCGTCGCGTGGACGTCCGTGCGGGCGCTTTCAACCGGCGTGCCGATGATCACGCGCGTAACGTTGGGTATCGCGAAGTCGCTGCGTCCGGCGCCGTAACCGATCCGCTCGATGACGAGATCGGCGCGGCCCGGTTTTGCCAGCGTGGTGAGAATCGCCGCGGCGGTCGGCGTGACGAGCTCGCCCGCGACGTCGACGGCACGCGTCGGCCAGCCGATCAGCAGATGCGCCGTCGCCGGCGGCGGGTTGGGATAGTCGCCATGCCCCATCCCGATCGTACCGTGGCCGATCGGAAACGGCGAGCAGCGCAGCTCGTCCACTTCGAGGAGATCGAGCGCGACGCACGTCGCTGCGACGTCGAGGATCGCGTCGATCTGCCCGACCTCGTGGAAGCGAATCTCGCCGGCGGTCGTCCCGTGCGTATACGCTTCCGCCTCCGCCAGCCGGCGGTACACCGCCGTCGCGCGCTCGCGCTGACGCGCTGTCAGCGTGCTGCGTTCGACGATCTCGGTCACCTCGGCGAGCGTGCGCGTCCCCGGCCCGTGGCCGTGATCGTGCGCGCCGTCGTGCTGATGATGGTGCCGCTCGTCGCCGTCTTCGCCCGGCACGGATAGCCCCGCGTAGGTCGCGGCGATCCCGCGCTTGATGACGCGCTGCGGCGCGAGCGTCCACCCGTCCGCGACGACGCCGCGCAGCGCGTGCTCGAGCGCGTCGCGGTCCAGTCCGGCGTCGAGGAACGCTGCCAGCAGCATGTCGCCGGCGGCGCCGCCGATCATGTCAACGTATGCGATTCGCATCAGCGCGCGTGATCTCTCACGACGACGACACGATCTTGTGCGCGAGCGCGGCGGCGCCGAAGCCGTTGTCGATATTCACCACGCCGATGCCGGGCGCGCACGCCGTCAGCATCCCGAGCAGCGCCGCCATCCCTTCGAACGCCGCACCGTAGCCGACGCTCGTCGGCACCGCGATCACCGGCGCGCGAACGAGGCCCGCGACCACGCTCGGCAGCGCGCCTTCCATGCCGGCGACGACGATCACGGCTCGGCACGCCGCGATGTCGTCGAGCGCGTCGAACAGCCGGTGGATGCCCGCGACGCCGACGTCGGTCGCGCGCACCGCGTCGTGGCCGAGCGCGTCGAGCACGAACGCGGCTTCTTCGGCGACCGGAAGATCGGACGTGCCCGCGCAGACGACGGCGACACGCGCGCCGGTGCGCGGCAGCGTTCCCCGCCGCAGCGCGCCGGAGAGCGGTTCCAGCACGGCATCGGGATACGCAGCCTGCAGCGGCGCGCGCTGGTCCGCGGGGATGCGCGTCGCCAGCGCGAAGCCGGTGCGCGCGAAAAGCGCGCCGACCAGCGCGATGTTTTGCTCGAGCGACTTCCCGGCGGCGAAGATCGCCTCCGGAACGCCGGTGCGACCGCGGCGCTCGTCGTCGAGCCGCGCGATGGCGGACGTGTCCATACGATCATGGTACCCCGCCCGGCGCGGGGACGTGGCGCCCGGCGTCCAATCCCCGCACGCTATGGCAGACCGTCGCTCGTTCCTCGGGGCCGTCTCCGGCGTCGCGGCTTCCGTGTTGCTCGCGGCCAAGGCAGAAGCGCAGGCCCCGCCGCCCGTCGCGCCGCCGGCGTCGTCCGTGCTTCCGTCGGCGCAGCCGTCGCCCAAACCTGGCGCTTCGCCGAAGCCGGCATCCGCCGTGGCGGCGGCGATCGCGGCGTCGATGCGGCGCTTCGACCCGAATCTCAGCGACAAGGACGTCGACACGATCGCGCACGGGATCGACGACAACCGGCGCGGCGCGGCGCGGCTCAACCCGAACAAAGCGACGGCGCTGAAGAACGCCGACGAGCCGGTGACGCGCTTCGCCGTCGCGCGGACCGCGCGATGACGCACGACGACCTCGCCTTCGCCGACGTCGTCGAGCTCCAGCGGCTGCTCGCCGCGAAGACCGTATCCTCGGTAGAGCTCACGGAGCTCTACCTCAAGCGGTTGGAGACGTACGGGTCCGTCTACAACGCCGTCGTGACGATCCTGCACGAACGCGCGCGGCGCGAGGCCAAGCGCGCCGATGCGGAGCGCGCGCGCGGCCGCGTGCGCGGGCCGCTGCATGGCATCCCGTACGGCGTGAAAGACTTGCTCGCCACGCCCGACGCGCCGACGACGTGGGGCGCGCAGCCGTACCGCAACCAGCGCTTCGCGTTCGACGCGACGGTGGTGAAGAAGCTCACCGATGCCGGCGCCGTGCTGCTCGCGAAGCTCGCGATGGTGGAGCTCGCCGGCGGCTTCGGCTACGGCGACGCCGACGCGTCGTTCACCGGCCCCGGCCGCACGCCGTGGAACGCGAAGTTCTGGAGCGGCGGCTCGTCGAGCGGCTCCGGCATCGCCGCCGCGGCCGGGCTCGTGGGGTTCGCGATCGGCTCGGAAACGTCGGGCTCGATTCTTTTTCCGGCGACCGCGTGCGGCGTGACCGGCTTGCGCCCGACGTACGGGCGCGTGTCGCGCCACGGCGCGATGGCGCTGTGCTGGACGCTCGACAAGCTCGGCCCGCTCACCCGCAGCGCGCGTGACGCAGCGGTGATCCTCGCCGCGATCGCCGGCGCCGACCCGCAGGATCCGACGTCGGTCGACGCGCCGATGGTCGCGCCGCGCCGCCGGCTGCGCGTGGCCGTGCTGAAGAATGCTACCAAAAACGCGATGCCGGAAGTCGCGGCGAACTTTCGCGCATCGCTGAAAGCGATCGCGCGGTTCGCGGACGTTGCGGGCGAGGTCGCGCTGCCGAAGGGGCCGTGGGGTCCGGCCGTCGGCACGATCGTCGACGCCGAAGGGGCCGCGGCGTTTCGCGATCTCATCGAGTCGGGCAGATCGCGCGAGCTGCGCAACGCCGACGACAAGCTGGGCGGCTACGTCGCGTACGCAACGCCTGCCGTCGACTACATCGACGCGCTGCGGCAGCGCGCGAAGCTCAACGTCCTGCTCGAGAAGGCGATGGACGGCTACGACGCGGTCGTCTCGCCGACGCTGCCGACGGTGACGTATCCGGTCGGGTTGGGCTTCGACAAAGCGTATCCGAAATATCCGGGCGGACCGTCGCTGATCTCACCGGGAAACCTCGCGGGGCTACCGGCGCTCGCGCTGCCGAACGGGATGGGGCCGAACGGTCTGCCGACGTCGCTCGCATTTCTCGGCCGCGCGTGGGGTGAGGCGGCGCTCATAGCGCTGGGCGTGCGGTATCAGCGCGGGACGGAGTTCCATCGCAAGCACCCGCCGCTGGTGACGCACATCGCGCCGTGAACGAGAAGAGGCCCGGTGCTCGCGCACCGGGCCTCTTCGTTGTCGCGACGTCGCGGCTAGAGCTTGATGTTCAGCGAGCCGAACACCTGGAACGGGTTCGCCTGACCGGCCGTCGTCGATTGGAAGACGTTGCCGAAGACGGGCGCGTACGGCTGGGAGACGCGCGATTGGATCGCGTCGCCCGGGTTGTAGAAGTTGCTGACGTACGCGCTGCGGCCGTAGTCGCAGCCCGCCGCGCCGGACACCTTCCACGGGACGTTGCTTCCGCCGAAGCACGACGACACGATGTTCACCAAGTCGAGCCGCGCGGTGACGCGCTTGGAGAGCTGGTACGACGTCGAGACGTTGATGCTCAGCTTGTTCGGCTCCGTGAACGACCCGTACGGATCGAATTGACGGGTGACCGAGTTGGGGATCGGGATCGCACCGGTGCACGACGACGCGTCGTACGGCAGCGCGGCGATCGCCGAGCCCGGATAGCGCGGGTCGCCCGCGGTCGTGGCGGCCGCGCCGGGCAGCGCCGTGCACGTTTTCGTCGGATCGACGCCTTGCGACCCGAGCGGGATGCCGTACTGGGCACCGCCCTGGAACTGCGCGGTCGGCGTGATGTTGAACCGGCCGTGCTTCCAGTTGCCGATGAACGTGATGATGTGCGGCGGGATGTACGACTGGTTCGACCCGCTGGCGAACGTGCTGCCGGAGTACGTGTTGTAGAGCGGGTAGCGCCCGTTCGGATCGAACAGCCCCTGCGGGCCGGCGTTCCAGTACGGGTTCGCGATGTCACCGGCGGCGCATGCGGGGTCCGCGAGGATGGGGTGCTGGCCGGCCGGGGGACCCGTCGTGACGGCCGGGGTGTAGCACGCGGCGCCCGCGATGCCCGTCGACGTGGCGCCGCAGCGCGCATCGGTCGGGTTCGACGAGCAGAACGACGTGTAGCCGTTGTACGTCTTGATCGCGTTGTTCAAGCCGTCGACGACCGACGTGCCCTTCGGCGTGCGGTCGAAGGTGATGCGCGCGAAGGTGTACGTGTATGCGATCTGGCCAAAGAAGCCGTCCTTGTTGAGATCGCCTTTTTGGAACTCGAACTCGAGGCCCTTGACGTTCTTGCGGCCGATGTTGATGCCGCCCACGAAGTTCGTCTTGGGATCGAGCAGCACCGTCGAGATCTCGTTCTTGGACGTACGGAGGTACGGCGTGAACTTGAACGACGCGTCGCTGCCGTTGAACTGGTGCTCCCACGAAGCGTCGTAGTTGTACGACTCTTCCGGCAAGATGTGGTGGCTGGGGTTCGTGAACCCGAGGCTGTAGTACGACGTGTTCGGGCCCGGGATCAGGTTCGGCTGGATGGTGTTGTACTGCTGGAACGCGGAGCTCGACGGCTGCGCCGACTTGCCGGCGCTCGCGCGGATGACGTTGTTGCGGTTGACACTGTACGTCAGCCCGAAACGCGGCTGCAGCTCCGGGTAGTCCTGCACGGGCGTGCTGATCTGCGAGAACGACGCCGTGGTGTAGCGCGGTACCGCACCGCAGTTGATACCTGTCGGCGTGGTCGGCAGCGCCGCGCCGTTGAGATCGGTCGTCGTGAGCGATTGGGTGACCGGATCGTAACAGTTGTACCTGTTGAAGTTATTGACGAACAGCTGCCGCGCGGCGTCGCCGGTGGTGCTGGGCATCGTGTACTTGAAGTCGTCGTAGCGCAGCCCGAGGTCGAGCGACAGCTTGTCGCTCACCTGGAACTTGTCGCTGATCGCGAAGGTCGTGAACTTCGGCACGACGGTGTTGTACGTCGCGGCGTTGCCGGTCGCGACGACGAAGTACTGGCACGGTCCCGCACCGCACGTCGTGCCGGGGAGCGCGCCGATGGCGAGCGAACCGGCGGCCGGGACGAGCGGGTTCGGCGCCAGGCCGGCGGCCGGGAGCACGTATCGCGACGCGCCGGCAGCGCCGGTAGCGACGCAGCTGACGGGGGCCAAGGTGCCGGAGTAGCAGACGCCCGACGTCGGGTTCGTGGAGTCGACGAGCAACGCCACCGCCGTGCCGGCGGACGCGATGCCGGAGTCGTTGTTGCGGAACGTGTTCGACGTCACGTACGAGAACGTGAAGTTGATCAGGTGCTTGTCCGTGAGCTGGTTGGCATAGTTGAAGTCGATGCCGCGCGTGTGCGAGCCCAGCTTGTAGTCGGACGAGATCGAGCCGTTGAAGTTGGGGTTGAGCCCGCCTTCACCGTACTGCAGCCAGTCGGAATACTCGGTATAGCCCGCGATGCGCGCATACGACCGGGAGTTGATGTTGTGCTGGTACTGCAGCTTGGTGATCGCACCGTTCTGCTGGTAGTTGTCCCGCTCGGTGAAGATCTGCGCCGACCGGAGCGGACGATTCGCCGGCGAGTTCGGGAAGTACGCGAACTGCGTGTTGGCGATGTCGGCCGGCGTCAAGAACACGCCGGTGCCGCCGAGATAGTACTGCTTGTCGTTGTAGTTCAGCGGGTTTGCGCCGTAGCGATTGCAGTTCTGCGCCGTCGTCAGGTTGGGACAGGGCGTGTTGCCGCCCGCCGTCCCGTTGACGATCTGGCTGAAGAAGCCGCCCCAGTCGTTGGGCGCCGATGCGAAGTACGTCTGGGTCAGCACCGCGTTGTAGAGGAACTGGACGTCGTCTTTGATGCCGTCCGCGCTCTTGCGGTGCGGGATCCCGAAGTGCAGGTTGACGACGTTGTCGCGGTCCTGGAGGTACGTCGACGCGCCGTAGAACAACGGCCCGAGCTCGTACCCGTTGGGTCCCAGAATGGTGTTGCCGGGGCCGCTGCTCGGCCCTTTGTAGCAGCCCGCCGTCGGGTGCGCGGTGCCGCACGCGTTGCGGTACACGTCGATCGGAGCGGCGTATTTCGCGAACTCCGCGCGGTCGCCGTACGCGACGTTCTGGTTGTAGCCCGCCGCGCCGACGTAGTACGAGAAGTTGCGGTTCGGGCTGGCGCCGCCGCCTTCGAAGCGGATGTTGCTGTAGTGCACCGGCGATGCGGCGCCCAGCGTGAGGTTTGCCGAGCCGGGATACGTCCCCGCGCGAATCACCTGGTTGACGAAGCCCGCGAGCGCCGTCGAGCCCGCGCCGGTCGGTGCCGATCCGACGTAGACCTGAACCTCCTGCGTGCCGAGGTTCGACAGATTGCCGCCGGGATATTGGTCGAACGCGCGCTGGATCGGCACGCCGTCGTACTCGTAACCGACCTGCGTGTAGTTCGCGCCGCGCACGAAGATCGACTGGTACTGTCCGATCTGGCCCTGCGGCACGAACACGCCGGGGACCGATGCGACCGCCGAGTAGGCGTTGTTGAGGCCGCCGCCGCCGCCCAGCGTCGCGGCCGCGCTTTGCTGCGCCGCCCCGATGTTGTAGACGTCGGTGCTGATGCCGGGCTGGATCAGCGAAGCGTTCGAGCGCGCTTGCACGCGTCCGATCTGCTTGAGCGTTTTCGCCAGGCTGACGTTGAACGTCGCCGTCTGGTCGGCCTGAACCGTGATGCCGTTGAGCGTCGCCGGATCGTAGCCTGCGTCTGTTACGCTCAGGGCATACGTGTCCGGGGCCAGCGAGATGAACGTGAACGAGCCGGTTCTTTCGGTGGTGGTCGTGACCGTGCCCGACGGGCTGGTGGCCGTGACCTTGGCGCCCACGACGGGCGCTTGGGTTGCGGTGTCGAGAACCTTGCCGCTCAACGCGCCGGTCGTGCCTGCAAATGCGGCGGTGAAGCCGTTGCAGACGAACGCGACGACGAGCGTGAGGCTCATGACCAGCCGCAAAAGCGTTCTGGGCATAAATTCCACTCCTGGTTCTGAGAAGGCTCCAAACGCCGGGCGGCCCGGCGGAACCTTAAAATTAGCTTAGAGGACGCTGAGACTTCCGCCTACGCCGGTCTCCGGCAGAAGCGTTAAGACTCGCCCTGGGTCCTAGGCCAACCGCCCCTTTGCACGGCGCGCCGCGACGGATATCGCCGACGCGACGCCCAGCGCCGTCACGGCGAGCAGCACGCCGCCGGCGAGGTCGGTGACGTAGTGGGCGCCCAGCGCGAGGCGCGACCAGATCACGCCGCAGCCCCAGAGCGCCAGGAACGGCGCAGCGACGACGCGCACGCTGCGCGGCAGCTCGCTGTTCCAGATGAACCACGCCCACAGCCAGTAGACCAGCACCGCGAACATCGCGTGGCCGCTCGAGTACGCGTACGTCGGCTCGTGGATCAGCTGCCAGTAGCCGGGCCGCGGCCGGTGGAAAAAGATCTTCACCGCGTCGCTGATTTGCCAGGTGATCAGCGTCGTCGGCAGCGCGTAGATCACCCGCGGCCGCCAGGCGGGGAAGCGGATCGCGACGACGACGGCGATCAGCCCGAGCGCAAGGAGCGCGTACCACAGGCACGACCGGGTGAAGAGCAGCGCGAGGTGCGGCGCTTGCCCCGCGAGCGCACTCCCCGCGAGATCGATCCCGCGCGGCGGCGCGTGCGAGACGGCCGCGCCGAGCGCGACGTAGAGGATCGCCGCGACGACCGCGACGAGCAGCGGGCGGATCACTCGCGGCATCATCCCGCGAACAGGTCGGTTTGCGCGGGGCGGCCGATGCGCTCCGCGAGCCGGTCCAGGTCGGCCGGCGATTCGATCATCACGTTGCGGGGCTTCGTACCCTCGTTGGGGCCCACGATCCCGAGCTCTTCGAGGTTGCGCATCACGCGCACGGCGCGCGGGTGACCGATCGAGAAGCGCGCTTGCAGCGCCGCGGTCGAGCCTACGCCGGCGTCGCCTTTGGCGACGCGCGAGTCGAGCAAGAACTTCGCGGCGTCGTACCACAGGTCGTCGATCTTGCGGTCGCCGCCGTTGCGCTCGTCGTCGTCGCGGATCGGCGTGATCTCCATCGTGCGCGCGCCGGCCGGCTTGGGCTGGCGTTTCCAGAACGCGACCAGCTTGTCGATCTCGTGGTTGGTGACGAGCGCGCCTTGCGCGCGGATCGGTTTGGGCGCGTCGATCGGCAAGTACAGCATGTCGCCGCGGCCGAGCAGGCGCTCTGCGCCGCCCATGTCGAGGATCACGCGCGAGTCGACCTGAGATGACACGGCAAACGCGATGCGCGACGGGATGTTCGCCTTGATCAAGCCGGTGATCACGTCGACCGACGGCCGCTGCGTCGCGACGACGAGATGGATCCCGGTGGCGCGCGCGAGCTGAGCGAGGCGCATCACCAGCATCTCCACCTTCGCCGGCGCGACGAGCATCAAGTCGGCGAGCTCGTCGATCACGACGACGATGTACGGCAGCTTCTCCTCGGGGTACTTGGCGTTGTACTCTTCGATCTTGCGAACGCCGGCGCGCGCGAAGCGCTCGTAGCGCTGGTCCATCTCGCGCGTGATCATCGCGAGGGCGCCCGCCGCCATGCTCGGGTCGGTGATGACCTCGTTCTTGAGGTGCGGGATGCCGTTGTAGACGGTGAGCTCGACGCGCTTGGGATCGATCATCAGGAGCTCGAGCTGATCGGGCGTGGAGTTGACGAGCAGCGACGCGATGATGCAGTTCAGGCACACCGACTTCCCCGCGCCGGTCGCGCCCGCGACGAGCAGGTGCGGCATCTTCGCGAGGTCGCCGAACACGGGCTTGCCGGTGATGTCCTTGCCGAGCGCGATCGAGAGCGGCGCGTTGTCGCGGGGCCGCTCCAGGATCTCGCGGATCGCGACGATGGATACCGTCGTGTTCGGGACCTCGATGCCGACCGCGGACTTGCCGGGGATCGGTGCTTCGATGCGCACGGACGTCGCCGCGAGCGCGAGCGCGATGTCGTCGGAAAGCGAGGAGATGCGCGAGATCTTCACCCCGCGCTCGGGGCGCAGCTCGTAGCGCGTGATCGAAGGCCCGCGCTCGATGTGCGTCACCTTGGCGCCGACGCCGAACGACGCGAGCGTGTCTTCGAGCACGTGCGCGCGGCTCGCGTCGTCGATCTTCTGCGCCTGCGGCGCGTCGAAGATCGCCGCGACGTCGGGCAGGCGGTACACGGGCCGCGCCGCGGGCTCGTACTCGCCCGTCAGCACGGGAAGCGCGGCGCGGTCCTGCACGCCGGACTCGACGTCGCCGGGCGCGTCATCCTCGGGCTCGTCGGCGAGCTCGTCGTCGTCGCCGGCGGAGTCCTCGTCGTACGCGTCGTCGTCGTACGCCTCGTCGTCGTCACCGTCGTCCGCGTCGTCGCCGTCGTCCGCGTCGTCATATTCGTCGTCGTCGAGCTCGCCGGCGTCATCGTCGGCGACCCCTTCGTCGTAGAAGCGCACCGGCGGCGCGACCACGGCCGCACCCTGCGCGGCCGGCGCCGCGACCGCGACCGCTGATGCGCCGGCGGGCGAGGCGGGCCGCGGCAGCGCGAGCAGATGGAACGCTTCGCGCAAGGACGCCGGCCGGACCGCCGCGACCAGCGCTTTGGGCGGGCGCAGCGCGGCGGCGCGCGTGGCGCACCAGCCGATGACTTTCTTCAAGCTCACGCCGGTGACCGCGACGGTCACGGCGATCAGCGCGACGATCAGCACGATCCACACGCCGGCGTCGCCGACGAGCGCGTGCAGCGCGCGGTGCAGCAGCCCGCCCAGGAGCCCGCCGTCGCGCCCCGAGGCGGCGAACGCCGTGTCGATCAGCACGAAATACGCGCACGCCGCGCCGCCGAGCGTCGCGATCATCCGCGGAACGTTGATCTCCAAGAACACGATCGCGGCGACGAGCGCGATCAGCACGACGAACAATGCCGCGCCCAGCCCGAACAGCGCGTGCAGCGCGGACGCCGTCGCGCCGCCGACGGCGCCCGTGCGCGACGCCGGGGCGACGAGCGCGACGCCGAGCAGCATCGCGAAGCCGAGCGCGACGATGCCCGCGATCTCGAGGTTCCAGCGCGCCGCTGCGCCGGTTTTGCGTCGGACGCGTCCCATTGCGTGCGACTTCAAGCGTCGAGGGGGGCGTCACCTGTGCGCGGAACGCGTCGGGCCGTGCCGATCCCCACGATCGTCGTCTTGGAAGGCGACCAGACCGGACAGGAGCTGCTGCTCGAATCGCTGCGCGTGCTCGCCCCCGACGTAGTCGGCTTTCAGGTCGGGCTCGAGCACTACGATCTCTCGCTCGCCAAGCGCCGCGAGACGAAGAACGGGATCGTCTTCGACGCGGCGACGGCGATGAAGCGCACGAAGCTGGGGCTCAAGGCGGCGACGATCACGCCGGAGACCGCGGGCGACGTCGGTTCACCGAACCGGATTCTGCGCGAAGCGATCGACGGCAAGGTCATCGTGCGCACGGGCCGCCGTATCCCCGGCGTGCGCCCCGTCGCCGGCATCCACGCGCCGATCTCCGTGGTGCGCATGGCCGTCGGCGACGCGTACGGCGCGAAGGAGTGGCGCGAAACCGTGGACGGCGACGAAGTCGCGTTTCGCACGGAGCGCATCGAGCGGTCGGTGTGCCGCGTGGTCTCGGAGTATGCGTTCTTCCACGCGCGGCGCACGAGCGCCAAGGTGTTCGGCGGCCCGAAATACACGGTCAGCCCGGTGTACGAGGGGATGCTCAAGGAAGAGATGGACGCGGCCGCCGCGCGCTATCCCGACGTCGTGTACGAGCCGCAGCTCATCGACGCAACGTACGCGCTGCTGATCTCCACCGCGGGCGACGCGATGGTGATCCCGTCGCTCAACCGCGACGGCGACTGCCTGTCGGATTTGGTCATGCAGCTCTTCGGCTCGATCGCGGGCGCGGAGTCGACGCTGATGTCGTTTACGCCCGAAGGCAAGCCCGACGTCGTCATGACCGAAGCGCCGCACGGCACGGCGCCGCGGCTCGAAGGCAAGAACGTCGCCAACCCGATGGCGATGATCCTCGCGGTCGCGGCGCTGCTCACGTTCGTCGACGAGCGCGGCGCGCCGAACGCGTCGCGCGCGATCTACGAGGCCGTGCTCGAGACCGTGCGCGAGGGGACCGCGACCAGCGATCTGGGCGGCCACGCCTCGACGACCGAGTTCACCGACGGCGTCATCGAGAAAGTGAAGACCAAGCTCGACGTCTGGGCGACGCTCTGAAGCTCGGCCTTCTATTGAATGAAGCCGGGTCGCTGAAGCTCGACGTCAGCGCTGGCGCGGGTCCAGCGCGTCGCGCAAGCCGTCGCCCAGCAGGTTGAAACCGAGCACGAGCACGGTGATGGAGACGCCGGGGAAGATCAGCGCCCACGGCGCGGACAGCCAGTAGTCGCGCGCGTCGTTGAGCATCGCACCCCACTCAGGCGCCGGCGGGCGTGCCCCGAGGCCGAGGTACGACAGGCCGGCGGCTTCGAGCTCGGCCGTCGCGATCCCGAGCGTGGCCTGGACTAGCAGCGGGGCGAGGATGTTCGGCAGGACGTGCCGCGCGAGGATCGCCGGGGTCCCGGCCCCGATGGCCCGGGCCGCCTCCACGTACTCGTGCTCTTTGACGGCGAGCACCGACGAGCGCGCCAGCCGCGCGTACTGAGGGACGTACACGATGCCCACGGCGAGCATGAGGTTGTTGATGCTCGGGCCGAGGATCGTCGTGATCGCGATGGCGAGGATGATCGACGGAAACGCCAGCATGACGTCCATCGCTCCCATCAGGACCGTGTCGGTGCGCTTGCCCGCGTACCCCGCGACCAGCCCGATCAGCGTCCCGGCCGTGATCGCGAGCCCGACGGCGACGAAGCCGATTCGGATCGAGATCCGCGCGCCGTACAGGATCCGCGCGAAGACGTCGCGCCCGAGCTTGTCCGTGCCGAACCAGTGGGTCGCCGCCGGCGCCTGCGCGCCCTGGGCGACGTGCTGGGCGAGGGGGTCGCTCGGGGCGAGCAGCGGCGCGAAGACCGCCAGCAGGACGATCGCGGCTACGACGGCCGCGCCGACGAGCGCTCCCGGCGCCCTGCGAAACCGCCGCCAGACGTCGGCC
>DASWRD010000049.1:0-37484 GCA_036403315.1 Candidatus Elarobacter sp. | reverse complement strand
CGCAACCAGACCCGCCGCGTCTACGAGGTGATGGACGTCCGGACGCGCTCGGCGCTGGTGTCGAAATGCGCCACGATGGGGATCGTCGCGGGCGTCTTCTGACAGCTGCTGAAAGAGCCCCCGAACTAGTACGATAGTACTATGCGATTCTGCGCTGCGATAGTATAACATAGAGGTTTCTGCCGCTTCGGTAGGCCAACGTCGGGCTCGTGGGGTGTTCTCGACGCAGGGCGAGCCGATGATCCACGTCGTCTTCGAGCGGCGATCGGAACGGCTGTCGATCTTCGGCCCGGACGGCCGGCTGTGGCACACGATGGCGGCGACCGGCGACGCGGGCGGCGGCGGCATGCGCGCGCCGTACGGCCCGGGATTCTCGATCGCGCCGGGCCACTACCGGCTGATCGGCCAGACCGAGCACGATCCGCCGACGCCGGACGACGGCCCCGGCTTGATCTACGTCGACGACCTCGACACGGCGGCGCTGCAGACGCTCGTCAACGCCGGCCGCGCGACGATGCGCGGCGCGACCGTCGAGATCGCACGGCTCTCCGGCACGGTGGGCGGGCTGGCGCAGTGGAGCCGTTCCGCGATCGCGATCCGCGCCGGCGGCTCCAGCCTGCCGCGCCTGACGCCGCCCGAAGATCCCCTCGCGCCGTACCAGCGCCTCACGCGCAGCGACGGCGGCGTGCGGCTGCACAACGCCGATCTCGCGCGCTTGATGCAGATCCTCGCACCGCTCTATCCGTCGAACACGATCGTGCTCACCGCGCTCGGCGATCCGGTGCGGCTGACGACATAGCGCGCGAGGAAACGCAGCGCGCGACCTGAAGCAAGCCTCGGGACATGGGAGGCGTGCTTCATGGAGCTCGGTCGTCGTGGTTTTCTCGCGGGCGCCGGTGCGGCGTTTGCCGCCGGTGCGGTTCCGGCGCGCGCGTTCGCCGACACCGCGCAGCTGCCGTTCGCGAACGGTGAGCGGCCCGTGATCGCGTTTCCGCAGAAGCGGCCGCTGATCGTGCTCACGCCGCGTCCGCCGCAGCTCGAGACGCCGTTCGCGATCTTCGACCAAGGCGTCTACACGCCCAACGACGCGTTCTTCGTGCGCTGGCACCTGCCGAGCATCCCGCAAGAGGTCGACGCGACCGCGCACCGCATCGCGGTGACCGGCGAGGTCAACCGCGCGCTGTCGCTGTCGATGGACGATCTCGCGAAGCTGCCGCAAGTCGAGGTTGCGGCGGTCAATCAATGCTCGGGAAACTCGCGCGGGCTGTCCGCGCCGCGCGTCGCGGGCGGTCAGTGGGAGAACGGCGCGATGGGCAACGCGCTGTGGACCGGCGTGCGCCTGCGCGACGTCCTCGACCGCGCCGGGCTGAAGGCAACGGCGAAACAAGTGCAGTTCGACGGGCTCGACCGCGGCATCTTTCCGGCGACACCCGACTTTCGCAAGTCGCTCGACGTCGACGTCGCGCGGCGTGACGACGTGATCGTCGCGTACGCGATGAACGGCGCGCCGCTGCCCGTGCTCAACGGTTATCCCGTGCGGCTGATCGTCCCCGGCTGGTACTCGACGTACTGGGTGAAGATGCTGTCGTCGATCACCGTGCTCGATCACGCCGACGACAATTTCTGGATGAAGACGGCGTACCGCATCCCCGACACGCCCGACAACAGCGTCGCGCCCAGCACGACCGGTTTTGCGACGATCCCGATCAACCGCATGCGCGTGCGCTCGTTCGTCACGAGCCTCGCCGACGGCGCGAAGGTTGCCGCCGGCCCCGTGGAATTACGCGGGATCGCGTTCGACGGCGGCAGCGGGATCAAGCGCGTCGAGATCTCGGCCGACAACGGCGCGACGTGGCGCGACGCGGTGCTCGAACAAGACTTCGGCAAGTACAGCTTCCGGCGCTGGCGCGGGTCGTTCGACGCGCGGCCGGGCACGGCGTACGCGCTCGCGGTGCGCGCGACCGCGAACGACGGCGCGACCCAGAGCGCGACGCCGGGCTGGAATCCCAGCGGTTATCTGCGCAACGCGATCGAGACGTACAAGGTGACGGTAGCATGACGAAGCGCACGATTCTTTCGGTCGCACTCGTCGCGGCGCTGGGTGCGAGCGCGGTCGCGGCGACGAAGATCGCGCCGCCCCAAGGCAAAGCGACGATCTCGCTGCCCGGCGACGCGGGGATGGCGTTCAAGCCCGGTCCGGGCCTCGGCGCGGTTCAAGCGAACTGTCTCACCTGCCACTCGTCGGCATACGTGTCCACGCAGCCCGTGCTCAGCAGGGCGCAGTGGACCGCCGAGGTGGTGAAGATGAAGAACGTCTACGCCGCCCCGATCCCCGACGACGCCGTGCCGGGGATCGTGGACTACTTGACCGCGGCGTACGGCAAGCCGTAAACCGCCGCGGCGGCGCGCTGTCAGCCTTCGGTGTGCGTCGTGGTGACGGTTGTTGTGTGATGCTCGGGCTCGGGCACCTCTTGCTTCACGGTGCGCGTCTCCGTGGTGGTCTCTTTGGTTTCGGTGACCTTCGTCTCGTTGTCCATATCCCGATCATGCCCACTTGGCCGGATTTCGTTCGCTCCCGGCCGAACCGCGCGGTATGCTGGATCCGCAGGCGCGTGCTTTCCTGGATTACATCGCCGGGCTGAACCGGCCGCCGCTCGAGAGCATGCCGCTGGCGGACGCGCGCGCGCTCTTCGAGGAGTCGTTCACGCGGCTGGGCGGCCCGCCCGTGGCGGTGGGCAGCGTCACCGAGGTCGAAGCAGCGGGGCCGCGCGGTCCGATCCCGGTGCGCGTGTACACGCCGGAACATGCGGATGGGCCGCGACCGCTGTTCGTGTTCTTTCATGGCGGCGGCTGGGTGAACGGGAGCCGCGACAGCTACGACGCGGTGTGCCGGCTGTTGACGCAGGAGAGCGGCTGTATCGTCGCGTCGGTCGACTACCGCCGGGCACCGGAGTTTCCCGCGCCCGCGCCGTTCGAAGACGCGTACGCCGCGTTCGAGTGGCTAGCCGCGCACGCGGCGGAGCTCGGCGCCGAACCGGGCCGGCTCGCGGTCGGGGGCGACAGCGCCGGCGGCGCGCTCGCGGCGAGCGTTGCGCTCAAAGCGCGCGACACGAACGGACCGGCGATCGCGCACCAGCTGCTGGTGTACCCGGCGGTCGCGCAGTGCGAGGACGACGCATCGTACCGCGCGTACGGCGAAGGCCATTTTCTCACCGCGGAACGGATCGCGTTCTATTGGAAATGCTACGTCCCGCAGCCGGAGCTCGCCGAGACGCCGTACGTGCTCGCGTCGCGCGCGGAGTCGCTGCGCGGGCTGCCGCCCGCGACGATCGTGCTCGCGGAGTGCGACCCGCTCTACGACATGGGCATCGCCTACGCGGAGCGTTGCGCGCCGACGGCGTGCCGGTGGAGCTGCGCGTGTACGACGGGATGATCCACGCGTTCTTCTCGTTCATCGGCCTGTTCGCACGCGGGCGCGAAGCGGTCGCCGGCGCCGGCAAAGCGGTCGGCGCGGCGTTCGCGCGCGAGCCTGTGCGCAGCGCCGACTAAATCGCCGTCGCGAGCGCGGGGCGGCGCTCGTGCCAATCCGTCAGCCGCTGAAATCCTTCGCCTAGTGCGAACGCCGATGCGATGTCGCCGTTCACCGCGATGATCTGCATGCCGAGCGGCATCTTCGCCGGGCCGAACCCGATCGGTACGGCGGCGGCCGGCAGCCCGAACCCGCTCGCGGGCGAGACGAGCGGGATCGTTTCGTCGCGAAACGTCTTCGGTACCGGCGCGACCGGCGCTTCGGTGCCGACGGACGGCGCGAGCGCGACGTCGTAGCCTCGCGTCGCGGCGTCCCACGCGGTTCGCGAGCGCGCGACGACCGCACGTGCGTCGTTCTCGTCGGAATCGCTTAGCGTCAGCGCGAATTCGACGCGCGCGCGGACGTCTTCGCCGTATTCGGCGCGATGCTCCGCGAAGTAGGGCGCGTGCACGTGCGCCGCGGCGCGCTGCTGGATCGTCGCGACCGCGCGCACCAGCGCGTCGTCCCACCACGTCACGTCGTCCACGGCGACGCCGTTCGCGCCCAGCACCGCGGCGGCTTCGTCGAGCGCCGCGGTGACGGCCGCGTCGACACCGTCCCACCGCCCGCCGCGCAGCCGGCACGCGCGCCGCACCGTGGCATTCGCTACGGCGCCGCCCGCGAGCACCTCGTACGTTCGCCGCACGGTGCCGAGATCGCGCGCGAACGGTCCCACGGTGTCGAGGCCGAGCGCGAGCGGGAAGATGTTGTCGAGCGGCAGCGCGCCGGTCGCGGGGCGCACGCCGGAGATGCCGTTGAGCGCCGCGGGGATGCGAATCGAGCCCAGCGTGTCGCTGCCGAGCGCGATGTCGGCCAAACCCGCCGCGACCGCCGCGCCCGAACCGCCGCTCGAGCCGCCGACGGTACGCGAGACGTCCCACGGGTTTGCGGTGCGCCCGAAGTACGGGTTCTCCGTCGTGATGCCCCAGGCGAACTCGTGCGTGTTGGTCTTGCCGATCACGAGCGCGCCCGACGCGCGGAGCGCCGCGACGACCGGTGCGTCTCGCTGCGGATCGCGGCGAAAGAACGACGAGCCCGCGCGCGTCGGCAGCCCCGCGACGTCGATCAGATCTTTCACCGCCAGCGTCCAGCCGTGCAGCGGGCCGCGCGCGGTGGGCGGCACGGCGTCGAGCCGCGCCGCTTCGCGCAGCACGGCCGCTTCGTCGATTGCAACGTAGCAGCGCAACTGCGCGTCGAGCGTGCCGATGCGCGCCAGCAGTGCGCGCGCGCCCTCGGTGACCGTGCCGCCGTACATGGCCGCGCAGTTCGGGGCGGCCGCGCGCACGCCTCGCAGGCGTCGAGCGGGCGCAATTGCAAGCGGTCGCCCTCTCGGGACCGCGTTACCGGACTTTCGGCGGAATCGAGCGAACGCCACGGTGGATGACCAGCCCCAAGAACGTGCGTGCGACCTGCGATGGTCTCGTACGGCAACTCAAGACGAGCGGGTACCACGTCTGCACGTTCTCGGTGAGCAGCACTGGACAATACGCCCTCGCCGACGCTGACTGGAACTACAAGGACGTCCCGCACCTCAACGTCGTCCACACGAACGTCCGCGCGCTGCTCGGGACGGTCGACGACGACGTGATCACCACGATCAACCTGCAGAAGATCCTCGGTATCGCGTGGCCGCTGACGCTCGTGAACTATGCCAGCTCGGAGACCGCGCAAACGTATTTCACGTCGCTCGGCCCGTACGTGCTCGTCGTTCACACGCAGTACGAAGCGCTGGGCCCCAACGAGACGAAGGTCACGACCACGTACAACGTCGCGGCGGCCGGGCTCATGCGGCTCGCGTTCCCGCTCATCCAGCGAATTCTCACGAAAAACTACAAGGTACTGATGCTCGAAGACTTGCCGATGCGCGACCGGCGCGGCGAGCTGCGCGCGCGCGGTTTTCGCTTCCGCTCCGACGGCCGCGCGCGCACGTTCCCGGAGACGATGAACCTGCTGGCCGACAACCTCGTCGCGCCCGAACGAACGCAGCTTCGCACCGAAACGGTATCGTTGGACGACTTGGCGCGAACGGGGACGGTGTTCGTCGGCCCCGACGACGACCGCGGCGTGCGGCTGGTGAAGCAAAACGGCGACGTGCTGGTGATGCCGCGCGTCTGCGATCACGAAGGGGCCGGGCTGGATTGCGCGGCCGTCAAGAACGGCCGGCTGTCGTGCCCCTGGCACGGCAAGGTGATCCTCCCGCTCGCGCGCGTGGAGCTGCGCGACGGCGCGACCGGCCAGTTCGGCACCTCGAGGCTGTCGGTCGGTTCCGGCGCGATCCACCTGATGTTGCCCGCCGCTGACGAAACCGCGACGCTGAAGGATGAGATGACGGCATGATCGACGTCTCAGACGCCGCCCACGGCCCGCATCCGGCCGGCCAGCCCGGCGCGGGCGAAGCATACGGCGCACGCATATGCCCGTCGTGCAAAGCCGGTCCGAGCGCGTCGAGCGTCGCCGTCGCGTCGAAGCCCGCCGCGGAGACGCAGCCGTTCGAAGAGCTGCAGCAGCAATGGTACGGTTTTTTCAAAGAAGGGCACGCGTTCTTCACCTACCACCGCTGCTCCGCGTGCGGGATGCTGTACTCGCCGCAGTATTTCACGGAGCCGCAGCTCGCGCGCCTCTACGCGTCGATGCCGCCGAACATGACGGAGGTCAGCGACGGCGCGCTCGAGCAAACGCAGCACGGGTATTTTCGCGAGCTGCAGAAGTTCTCGAAGCTCGAAGGCCAGTTCTTGGAGATCGGCCCCGACGTCGGGATGTTCGCTGAGAACTGCGTTCGGTTCGGCCGCTTCACGAAGTTCTGGATGTTCGAGCCGAACGTCGACGCGCACCCCGAGCTGCGCCGGCGCCTCGGCGGCGCCGACCTGTATATCTCGACCCACTTGCTGGATCTCTCCGACGTCCCGAACGACTCGGTGGACGCCGTCGCGATGATCCACGTGCTCGACCACATCCTGGACCCCGTCAGCTTCCTCTCGGAGCTGCGCCCCAAGCTCAAGCGCGACGCGACGATCCTCATCGTCACGCACGACGAGAGCTCGCTGCTCGCGCGCGTCACGAAAAGCCGCTTTCCGGCGTATTGCCTGCAGCATCCGCACCTGTTCAACCCGGGGTCGATGCGCTCGCTGCTCGCGCAAGCCGGTTACGACGTCGCCGCGACGAAGCGTTCGGTAAACCAGTTCCCCGTGACGTTCCTGATCAAGCACGCGGTGTTCGCGCTGGGGTTGGGCAGCATCAAGCTGCCGAAGCTGCTGTGGCTGAAGATCCCGCTGCGCCTCGGCAACTTCATCACGATCGCCAAGCCGAAGTAGCACCGCGCCGCGGACGCACGAGCGATGAACTGCTGCGACAACCCGAAGTTCGAGCTCGTCGAAGACCTAGGTCACGTCGAATCAGTGGATTGGGATCTCGGTACGTGTCCGTCGTGCGGCTCGTACGTATTGCGGCAATGGTCGGAATACGCCCCGCTGCACACGTACCGTGACAGGCTGACGCCGCAGGAAGGGAAACGGTTCCGCGAGTCGCACGGACGCGATCGCGTCAAACTGCTCAAGCAGTGGTACGCCGACCACTGAATTCGCAAAAACTTAAGAACACGGCGCGGCAGGTAGCGGGCTGCGCGCCGGGAACCGGCTCGCGTGCCTCTGTTGCCGTCAGTCGTACTGACGACGCTCGGCGGTTTCGCGCTCGCGGTTCGCGGCGAGAACCGCACTCCGCCGAACACGCGCAACGCACGCGCCCTTTTGGCGTGCCTCGCCTTGGAACACGGGCGTGTGTTCGCGCGCGACGAGCTGATCGAACGCTTTTGGCCTGAGATCGATCCGGAACGCGGCCGTGCGAACCTCGCCACCGCGCTCTGGTCTGTTCGCCGCGCGCTGGAGCCCGATGCCGCGGCCGTCCTGCAAGCGACGCGCGTCGCGGTGTCCATCGCCGGCGACGTGCACCTCGACGCGACGGCGTTCGAACGCGGCGTGCGCGATGCCGACCCGCAGGTTCGGTCGGCATCGTTGCGCGCATACCGCGGCGACTTTCTGCCGGAGCACGCCGACCCGTGGAGCGTCGCGCAGCGCGAGCGGCTCGCGATGGTGTACGAAGCGGCGCTGCTGGCGGCCGCGCGCGAGAAGCGCGATCCCGAGCTCGCGTGGAAGACGCTCGAACGCGATCCGTACGCCGAAGACGCGTACGCGATCCTCGTCGACCACGCGCTCGAGCTCGGCAACCGCGGCACCGCGCGCAGCCTGCTCGCGCGCTGGAAGGCCGCGCTCGACGAGATCGGCGCGGTGCCGGACGCGGCGTTCCGCGAACGCGTGCGCGCGACCGACGCGGTCCCCGCTGCGGCCGACGCATCCGTGCTGCCGGCGACGCTGTCGAGTTTCGTCGGCCGGGTCGACGATGCTGCGCGCATGACCCAAGCGCTCGCCGGCGCGCGCGTGGTCACGGTCACCGGCCCCGGCGGCGTCGGCAAGACACGTCTCGCGCTGCACGTCGCGCGCCGCCACGCCGACGCGTGCCGCGGCGGCCTGCACTTCGTCGACCTCGCCGGGGTCGCGCCCGACCGCGTCGGGGATGCGCTCGCCGCGAGCTTCGGTTGCGATCCGCGCGGCCGGGACCCCATCGGCGAGACGGCGCGGATGATCGCAGTCGGCGCGGCGCCGCGGCTTGCGGTCGTCGACAATTGCGAGGCCGTGCTGGATGAGGTCGCGGCGGCGCTCGACACGCTGCTCGACGCGTCGGCGCACGTGCGCTTCCTGCTGACCAGCCGCGAACCGCTGCGGCTCACCGGGGAGTCGGTCGTGCAGCTCCCGCCGCTGCCCCCCGGCGAAGCGATCGCGCTCTTCGCGCAGCGCGCGCGCGAAGCCGGCGCGAGCATCGGCGACGACGATGAGACGCGAGCCGTGCTCCTGGACATATGCACGCACCTCGACGGCATCCCGCTTGCGCTGGAGCTCGCGGCGCCGCGCGCGGCCGTCGCGCCGTTGCGCGAGTACGAACGCTGGCTCACCGAGCGTTTCGACGCGCTCGGGGGCGCGCGCCGCGGCGGCCGCGTTGCGCACCGCACGCTGCGCGCGCTCTACGACGACGGCTTCGCGCGGCTCGACGCCGACGAGCGCACGGTGTTTCGGCGCATGTCGTGCATCGCGGCGCCGTGGCGCGGTGACACGCTCGCGTTCGTGTGCAGCGACGACCAAGGCGGCACGTCGGCGGCGCTCGCCGCGCTGTGGCGGCTCGTCGACAAGTCGTTCGTGGTCAGTGAAGCGGACGGCGACCGCGCCCGCTACCGGCTGCTCGAATCGAGTCGCGCGTATGCCGTGGAGCGGCTGGCGGAAGCCGGCGATGCGCCCATCGCGCGCGCGCGTCATCTCGCCTTTCACGTCGCCGGCGCGGAGCGTCTCGAGCGCCTCTTCGAGCGTGACGGGGAGCGCGCGTGGGACGTCGCGGCGCGCGCCTTCGCGGCCGAGCGAGAGCACGTGATGAGCGCGCTCGCGTACGCGCTCGACGATTCCGCGCACGTGAGCGACGCGATCGCCCTGATCCTCGCGGCGCGCCGCGTGTGGGTGCGCTTCGGTCCGTTGCCCGACGCCGCGCGCATGATCCGGCGGTGCCTCGCGGCCGTGCCGCCCAATCTCGGCGCGACGCGGCACGGCGCGCTGTGGGCGGCGCTCGGCGACATCGAGGCGACGCGCGGTAGGTACGCCGCCTGCGTCGAAGCCGCCGATCGTGCGATCGCGCTGCTGCGCGGCGGTACGTCCGTGGTGCTCGCCCGCTCGCACGTTCAGTTGCTGAACGCGCTCGAAAACCTCGGCGATGCCCGCAGCGACGAGGTCCGGCCCCAAGCCATCGCCGCTGCGCGCGCGTGCGGCGATGACGGCATCACGTGGTATCTGCTGTGCAACGACGCGCTGCAGCGCATCAACACGGCCGCCGACGACGGACTCGACGCCGCGGGGGCGGAGCTCGCCGAAGCGCTTTCGGTCGCCGAACGGATTCGGCGCGAACTGTTCACGACGGCGACGCGCTCGTATCTCGCGCGCCTCGACGGTCGCCGCGGCCGTTTCGCCGAGGGCCTCGACGCGACGCGGGCGGTGGTGCAGTCGCTTCGTGCGCAGAGCGCCGACCCATATCTCGGCGATGCGCTCGTCCAGCTCGCGTGGCTCGGGCGCGAATGCGGTGCGGCGCAGGAGGCGTGCGCCGCGGCCGCGGAGGCGGTCGAGATCGGCGTGCGCCTCGAGTTCGACGCGATGACGACCGCCGGCATCGAGGAGGTCGCCGCCGCGGTCGGCGTACTCGGCCGGCCGGAGCCGGCGGCCGTCTTGAGCGGTTTCGCCGAACGCCGCCGCCGCTCGCACGTCGCCATGCATCGTCCGTACGAGGAGCGTGCGGCTGGTCACGCCGCGCTGCGCGACGCCTCGCGCGCGGCCCATCCCGCCGCGTTCGCGCGCGGCGAGCGCGCCGGCATGGACGAGATCGTCGCGCTGCTGCACGCGGAGACGGACGCTCGGGATTTGAGAGCGGGTTGAGAGCGCGGGCGTAGCCTTCGGGCATGGTTCGCCATGAGCGCTCGTATCTCGTCCGCTTCTATGCGGTCAACGGCGAGCACCGCGCGCGCGTGACCGACGTCGGCACGTCCCGTTCGTGGACGATCGCCGGCGCCGGCTCCGCCGGCGCGCTCGAAGCCCAGCTCGTTCGCGACGACCGCGACGCCGTCTCCCACACCAACGAAAGGCCTCGTACGTGATTGCTTTCCGTTCGATCGGATTGACTTTGATCTGCTCCGCCGCCGTCACCGCGTGCAGCGGCGGCGGCGCGACGTCCGTTCCCGCGCTGGGGACTGCGACGCCGACTCCCGCGCCGACGGCGACGGCGTCGCCGAATCCAGCGACGCTCGCCGTGACCTCGTCGCCGGCGACGTCCGCGGTTCCGCCGGTGAACGGCGCCACGGGCACGGTCGCGTTCGGCGCGGTGAACCCGCCCGCCGGTGCGACGATCGCCGTGACCGTCTCCACCACGCCGCCGGCCGGCGTCACCGCGCTGCAAAGCCTCGTGCGCCGCACGAAGACCATCACGCGCACGACGCTCGGGTACGTCACGTGGACGCCGTCCGTGACGATCACGCTCAGCGCGTTCCCGCAGTACACCATGACGTTTCCCGCAGCGCTCGTGCCTGCGGGGACGACCCTGCACGAAGCGTTCCTGGACGGCGCGACCGCGCAGCCCATCTACCAGCTCGACATCGCGTTCGGCCCGAACGGCGGCACGCTGACCTCCACCGTGAGCGCGCCGACGCTGCAGGCCGGCAAGCCGTACATCTTCGTGTTCTACATCGAGACGGACAGCAATGCGACCGCACCGCCGACGGGAACGCCGGTGCCGACCGCGCCGCCGACCGTCGCGCCGACGTCGAGCCCGTCCGGTGCGTTTCTCGGCAGTCCCGTGACGATCACGAAGGTCGACACCGGCTTCCCGTCAGGCGCGAGCTTCGGCGAGGGCCAGATGACGCTCGCGAGCGACGGACAGTTGTGGCTCGCCGACCAGCGCACGCAAGCGGTTCGCCCGCTGGATCCCGCCACGCGCACGCTCGGCACCGGCTTCAGGTTCATCCCGCCGGGACAGACCGCGAGCATCCGGCCCGGCGTTCTCACGACCGGCGTGGATGGCCGCATCTGGATCGTGACCTACGACGACACGTCGAACATCTACGCGATGTCGCTGAGCGGCGTGCTGCAGAAGATGGACTCGCGCGTGCCGAGCCACGTGAACTACGTGAACCGCCTGGTGTCGGGGTCGGACGGGCGCATGTGGGGGATTTCGGCCGACTCGATGCGCGTGTTCGCGACGTCGGGGACGATGACCACCTATCCGCTGCCGGGCGCGCCGCGCACGGGCAACGCTTGCCCGGCGCTGACGCTCAACACGGACGGCAATGTGTGGTACGCGTGCAACGACGCGGTCGGCAAAGTGACGCCGGCCGGCGTCATCACCGAATTCGCGGGCCATGGCAGCCAGTACATCGGCGCCGCGCCGGACGGCGCGGTGTGGATCCAAGGCTCGGGCCTCAACGTCGGGCGCGTTGCGCCGAACGGAACGTACACGGAGTATCCGAAGCCGTTCTACGACAGCTCGTGCTCGTCGGTGGTGCCCGGACCAGACGGCGCGATGTATCTCGGCTGCTCCGGCTCGGTGTTCCGCATCGTCGCGTCGGGATCGTCGATGGGCTCGATGACGCTGCTCGTGAACTACCAGACGCCGAACTACGTCACGGGCTTCAGCTCGCTGACCGTCGGACCGGACCAGCACTCGCTCTGGACGCTGAGCGACGGCCCATTCGCGCAGCTGCTTCGCTAGGACGCCTTGCACGGACTGCCGCGGGCGACTTCGGTCGCTCGCGGCAGACTCGCGTCGTGCGCAATGACCTCTGTCTTGCGCTGGCAGCCGCGGCGCGGGGAATCTCCGCTAGGCTACAGACCGCGCGCCATGAACGTCGCGCACAGCGGGATGAAAAGAAACAGCACGACCTGCAGCCACAGCAGACGACGGATGCGCGTAAACTCGCCGTCGCCGAGAACGATCGACCCGTCGGCCGACCGCCGCGCGTTCCAGCGGACGTACGCTATCGTCGGCGCGATCGAAAGGAGTGCCACCGCAACGAACAAGCCCATCTTCGTCCAGAACACGGGGTTGTGCGTGTAGAACGCCGCGCCTTTCAGCCCGAGGAAAAGGCGCGCGAGACCGCTCGCGACGACGAGGCCGGCGACGATGCCGTACCACCGGTCGATCGCCTGGAGCCGCCGGACGAGATCGGCCGGCAACGTCTTCCGCAGCAAGAAGAGCTCGCCCGCGAGGAGACT
This sequence comes from Candidatus Elarobacter sp., assembly GCA_036403315.1. GTDB lineage: Bacteria > Vulcanimicrobiota > Vulcanimicrobiia > Vulcanimicrobiales > Vulcanimicrobiaceae > Vulcanimicrobium. The sequence goes on along the minus strand of DASWRD010000049.1, from coordinate 25,070 downwards.
CGCAAGCGCGAAGATGCAGATGAAATGGGCGAATGCGAGCAGTGCGTCTCGGGTGAGCATACCGTTCCCTCAGGTGGCGCGCCGCGCGCCGCAATGGTCGTGGTTACCTGCGCGTTGCGCGCGCGGCGCGGCGCACGGCGCGTGGCGTGCTGCCGCGCGTGGCCGGCGACGCGGTTGCAATCGCCGGCGACGCACTCGCGACGACCATGAGCGCGAGACGTTTGGCGGTCCGCGCTGCGATCAGGTTGCCGCGCTTTGCGCCTGACGCTGCTGCCCCGTCGAACAGCACGTCGAGCTGTTCGGCGACCTCGTCGGGGTTCTGCAAGCCGGCTTCGGCGGCGCGGTCGCGGAACCACGCGCGCCGCTTCGCCAGAAAATGCTCGATCAGCCGGCGCGCGGGGTGGCCCGGTTCGGTGAGCTCGGCAGTGAAGATGATGTACGGGCAGCCGCGGAACTCGCTGCCGTCCAAGAACGTCTCGAGCTGGTCGAACGCGCCGAGGATGCGTTCGACGGGCGCGCCGTGTTCGGGAAATTGCACGCGCGGTGCGCGGCGCAGCGACGCCGCGATCAGCTCGTCCTTCGAGCGGAAGTGGCGGTACAACGTCCGCTTCGTCAACCCGGCCGTCGCGGCGACCAGGTCGACGCCGACGGCGTGGATGCCGTCGCGGTAGAAGAGGCGCGCCGCCACCTCGGCGATGTGGTCGGGGATGGGCTGCCCGGCGGGGCCTCGTAAGCGCATAGCCGGAGATTTGCGCGTCCAATGTATACCGCCCTGTATACGTGCCGGTTTCTGACGGCGACCGGCGGACGCTCCGCGTTCGTACACAGGGGTGTATCCCAACGGTTCGGTAGCGGCGGACGCATGAAGAAAAATTCGTTGGCGGTCGTCGTGGCGTCCGGTGCGCTCGTGCTCTCGGTGTCGCTCGGTATCCGCCAGACGTTCGGGCTGTTCATCGGGCCCATCGCGGCGGATCATCTCGTCACGGTCGGGTTTCTGTCGTTCGCGATCGCATTGCAGAATCTGATGTGGGGGCTCGCGCAACCGTTTGCCGGTGCGCTCACCGACCGGTTCGGACCCGCGGCCGTCGTCGCGAGTGGCGCGATGTTGTACGGCATCGGACTGCTGGCGGTGGTGCACCGGCCCGACGCGCTTGCGATCGTCCTCGGGTTCGGTTTGCTGGTCGGTATCGGCCAAAGTGCGATGACGTTTGCCGTCGTCATCGCATCCGTCAGCCGCGCCGCGGATGCCGCGCGGAGAGCAACGGCCGTTGCGATCGCGGCGGCGGGCGGTTCACTGGGACAGGTCGCGCTCGTTCCGGTCGCTCAAATCGCGATCTCGCACGCAGGCTTTCGAGCCGGCTTGACGATCCTCGCTGTGGTATTGGTCGCCGTCGCGCCGATGGGACTTCTGTTGCGCCGGCGCGGGGCCGTCGCAGAAACCACGAGCGTGCCGGTCGCCGCGAGCTCGGCGATTCGCACGGCGCTGCGCGATCCGAACTTTCTGTTTCTTACCGCGGGATTCTTCGCGTGCGGTTTCCAGCTCGCGTTCATGGGCGTGCATCTGCCGATGTACCTGGGCATGTGCCACATCGGCGCGAACGTCAGCGCGGCGGCGCTGGCGACCATCGGTTTCTTCAACATCATCGGCAGCTTCGGCTTCGGCCGCGCCGCGGACCGCGTGCAGCCGCAGCTCTTGCTTGCGATCCTCTACGCCGTGCGCGCGACGGCGACCGCGGTCTTTCTCATCGTGCCGGTCACCGCGGTGACGACGCTCCTGTTCGCGGTGGTGATGGGCCTGACGTGGCTGGGGACGGTGCCGCTCACGAACATGGTGATCGCACGGCTGCACGGGCTCCCCAACCTCGGCGCGCTTTTCGGCGTGTGCTTCGTGGGCCATCAAATCGGGAGCTTTTTCGGCGCCTTGGCGGGCGGGCTCGCGGTGCAGTACACGGGCTCGTACATGCCGGTGTGGATCGCGATCGTCGCGGTGGGCTACGCCGCGGCGATCCTCAACCTCCCGATCCGCTACCGGCCGCAGCTCGCACCGGCAACGTGATCCGAACCGGATTTTGACGATGGCACCGAGAACCCGGCGCCTCATGAGCTCGCGACGGTCCGCGCCCTCGCCGGCGACATGAATTCCATGGCGATATGAATCCCCTGATGCGGCGCCTGTTCACGTATCCGGCGGCGCTGCTCGCCGTCTGCATCATGCTCGACGTGATCTTCGCAGCAGCTCGGGTTCATGCGCACGCGCCGACGCCCAGTGCTGCACCGGTCCTACGCCAGTTCGCCGCGGTCATCGATGAGCGATACCATGAGTGTGTCCCGCTCGGATGGTATCCCGAGGGCCGTCCGCATCGCGGCTACTATCCCGGCTACAACGCCGACGTGCAAGTGCGCGGCGTGGTATTCCAAGGGCTATGGGTCGCCGAGGTGCGCCAACGGATGCTCGACGACCCGCACGCGGTCGCGGTAAAATCGGTCCTCGACGAGCTCTCGCGCACCGGTCTGCTGGCGCGTCAACCGCTCCCTGACGGATTCCGCTACAATCTCACGCGCGAAGGTCAGCAGTACTACTACGACCGCAACGATCTCGACGACAACGTCGACGGATGGCCGTACCTGTGCTTCTCGCGATTGCACGCCAAAGACGTCGCATGGGCGTCGCGACCTGCCCCGCGCCGGGGACGGCACGGGAGCGAGACTACTGCACGCATCCGGTTCACTTGGGAGCCGACGGCGGATGCGCAATGGACGACGCCGTTCCTCAAGGCGCACGCCGTCGCCCTCAACCCGCCGTCGAGTCCGGCGGGCGCGACCGCCCTGCGGTACGACAACGGGAAATGGGTCCTGGCCCAACTCGACTTCGTGTTTCCGGTCGTCGAGCATCGCGCGGCTTGGACGCGCCTTGCGACGCGGGACGAAGCCGGCGGCACGCTACGCTGAGCGGTCGATCGCTTTGAGGTTGGCGGGCGCGTAGCGTTCGCCGACGATCTCGTTCCGTGGGACCGCGGCTTCCAGCTCGGCCACGTCGTCCGGCGTCAGGCGAATCGCCGCCGCGGCGGCATTCTCTTCAAGATATTTCCGGCGCTTCGTCCCCGGGATCGGGACGATGTCGTCGCCTTTCGACAACACCCACGCGAGCGCGAGCTGACCGGCCTTGACGCCCTTGCGCGCGGCGATGGCCTGCACGCGCGCGACGAGCACCTGATTTTGCGCGAGGTTCGCTTCCTCGAAGCGCGGATAGCGCCGCGCCCGCGCGTCGTTGCTGCCCAGATCACTCGGCTTCGTGATCGTTCCGGTGAGAAAGCCGCGGCCCAGCGGGCTGTACGCGACGAAACCGATCCCGAGCTCGCGCACCGTCGGCAGGATCTCGTCCTCCACGTGCCGCTCCCACAGCGAGAATTCCGTCTGCAGTGCGGTGATCGGATGTACGGCGTGCGCGCGCCGGATCGTCGCCGGTGACGCCTCGGAGAGACCGATGTAGCGCACCTTACCGGCCTGCACGAGCTCGGCCATCGCCCCGACGGTCTCTTCGATCGGTGTCTGCTGGTCGACGCGGTGCTGATAGTACAGGTCGATGTGGTCGAACCCCAAGCGTTTGAGCGAAGCGTCGCACGCCGCGCGCACGTACTCGGGCGTCCCGCTCACCGCGTAATAGCTCGGGTCGTCCTTTTTGCGGATGTTGGCGAATTTGGTCGCGAGGAACACCTCGTCGCGCCGGCCACGCAGCGTCTTGCCGATCAGCTCTTCGTTGTCGCCGATGCCGTAGACGTCGGCGGTATCGAAAAAGGTGATCCCGAGCTCCAGCGCGCGCAGGATCGTCGCCGCGGATTCCTCGTCGTCGCGCTCGCCGTAGAACTCGCTCATCCCCATGCAGCCGAGCCCCATGCGAGAGACGACCGCACCCTGCGAGCCGAGCTTGACCGTGTTCATGTCGGCGTCGACCTGACCGTGACGATGGAGGTTGCGCGTTCCACTCGAGCCGCGTTGCAGGGCGCCGACCGGTACAAGTCGTAGCTAGGAGGGCTCGCTTCCGTTTATGGACAAGGCGGCCGCCGCATGGTATAGTCGCCTGACGCAAGATGGGGAAGGCCGCGTCTTTGGAATCGGCCGGGGTGTTCACGTGCCGCTCCGCCGTCAGCAAGTAAGAACTCGCATCGCTTTCGTGTCTGGAATCGGGAGTTTGGGATGGCAATAGTTACGCGCGTCATCATGGACGCGAACCGTCACTGGTTGGCGACCGCGCGCAAGGACGCGGTGGCGGGCCGGCCACCGCAGGATGCGCTCGGACCTGACGTGCTGGATATGGAGATCGCAGCGGCCTACAAAAAGTTCTTCGCGGACGAGAAGAAGCCGATCATCAAGGACACGGAACGTATAGCGGAGCGCTTGATCAAGGCGCGCGCGGATGTCGGAGAAACGAAACAAAGCATCAACGGGCGCGAACCGGTTTCCCACCTCGAAGATCTGCTGAACGCCGACCTGGAAGAGGCTCGACCGCACAACGTCCGGCTACTTGCGGAAAAGCGAGTTGCAAACTCACATCTGAGCGTGTTCAAGACCGAGAACGGTTTGACACGTCCGGCCGAAAAGTCCAAGAAACGCCTGGACGTGCTGTCACCGATCATCTTCGTTCTGCTCTTTGAGACGCTCATCAACGCGTACTTCTACCAGAGCGGCGTCGGCTTGCTCGCGGGCGCGATGATCGCCTTTTTCATCTCGGGCATTATCGCCGCGATCGGCTTCGGCACAGGGTTCTTGAGCCGATTTCGAAACGCGAAGTCGTTGCCGGAGCGGATTGGCGGCTGGCTTGCGCTCGTAATCGGTACCGCGATGGCAATCTACGTGTCATCCGTGACGGCAACATTCCGGGCGCTCGTCGAAATCGCGAAGCAGTCGGATCGCCTTGGCGACGTTTCAGCTCAGTCGATCGATCTGTTTACCCGAGCGATCGCCGACGGATACCAGATTTTTTTCTTTCACGTCCCATTTCACGAGATCAATGCGACGCTGCTGTTTGCGGTCGCGATCATCGCGTTCGTCAACGCCGCGATCCAAGGATACGGGTGCAGCGATCCCGTGCCCGGCTATTCGAAAGCCTCCGAGCAGTTCGAACGGTGCGACGCTCAGACCCGAGCCGCTGAGACGGCGCTTCGAACCGACCTGCTGAACAGAGCGTCCGAGATCAAAATGAGGCGCTTGCGCCTCGTCGCGGCGATCAACGACGCCGTCAAGCTCCATGGCGATTCCGATTTCGCCTTCAAACGCAGCGAACAGCGCTTAGCGGAGCTGGCGCAGGAGATGAACGATACGTACCGGCAGGCGATCACCGACTGCCGAGTCGAGAATACACGGCACCGGCCCACGCAGCCCCCTGCATATTTCTCCAACGCAATCGACGACATCTCGTTCGACATGAACACGACCTTGTTCGACAATGTCCGAACGGCGCTCGACGAATTCGAGGGTGAGATTGAAGAAGTGAAGCCGCAAGTCGAAACGCTTCATTCTGAGATCGGCGACGTCGAGCAACTGCGGGCTACTCTGGCCGAAAAGATCACGTCGACGATCAAGGGCTGGGACGCCGAGGCGGAGCATGACTTGGACCAAGGCATCATCTTCGGGGGTATCAGGGGGAATGCACAGCCGCAGCCGGTGGAAGTACCGAAATGACGCGTAAAGCCGCCGGAGCGTAATCGCATGGAGATGTCCCAGTCCTCGAAAAGGATGTTTTACATATCGATTCCCGCGTTCGTCATTTTTTTTGCCGCAGTGTTTTATGTAAAAATATTCGTCCCGGCGCCGGATTGCCATAGCAAGCCGGCGGAGCAAATAAACATCGTCTTCGACAAGACCAAGCCGTACTCGGACACGCAGGCGCATTCCATCGACAGAACGCTGGTCGAAGTGCTGACGGCCGCGATGGACAACGCGGAGATCAACCTCTACTACATCACGAGCGACCCCGAACACCCCTATCTCGTCCTCAACCAATGCAAGCCTGCGACGCACGGCAACGCGCTCCTCGTCGACGTCGACAAGCAGAAGCGCGACTTCAGCCGTCTGGTCATACGAAAGGTGAAGGAGAAGATCGACCTGCGGTTCGCACCGCGGTCCGCGGCGCCCATCATCGAGTCGCTGTCGACGATCTCGCGACAGCGCATCGTCACGTCCAAGCTCGACGACAAGGTCAACGTCCAGTTCGATCTCTATAGCGACATGGTGCAGGTCTCGGAGAACGTATCGCTCGAGGACCGAAACCGCTGTACGAGCATCGTGCACGGCACCCCCGTCGACCCAGAGGGCGTGTACGGTGACGTGAAGCAGTTTTTCCGAAATATCCCTGTCCACGTGTACGGCATCCATCGCAGTCCCGCGACGTTTTCGGCGTACCCGGGCGAGCGGTGCATCCGGTCGTTCTGGGAGGATGCGTTTCCGCACTTGACATGGGTGGCGCTGTGACGACGAGGACGGCGTTTCGCTGGTGTCTCGGTGTCGCGTTCCTCGGCATCGTTGCCAGCACCGCGTATTCGATCCATGATACGAGCGCCGCGGCCACGACGCAGGCTATACGCGTCCTCATCTTTCTCGCTTTAGGCGCCGGTCCGATCTTGCCGTACTACCTCGTGGTCCGCGAGAGGCTGCGCACCAGTCCCGCGTCCGTCGCTGAATCCAGTATCGATTCCGTGTACTATCTCGGTTTTCTGATCACGCTCACCACGCTTCTGGTGAGCGTCATCCTCTATGGCTGGAACAACGCCGGCGGCTCGAAGAATCCCTCGATCAACGTCGTCTTCATCGGGGTTTCGTTCGGGCTCAGTCTCGCCGCAACGGCGGGCGCGCTGTTTGCCAGAGTCGATCTCGTCCAGCAGCGTGACAGTGCGCCGGTGACCGACGATGCCGAAGTCCTTCGCCCCGATCGCATCCACGAGCTCGACGAGGCCTACGGGCGTCTCTCGACGGTGATGAATGATGCGTCGTCGCGCTTCGAGGAAAACGTCAAGGTCGCGAATGCCGCGCTGGCGCAGCGCGTCGACGGCGCCGTCGGCCACGCGGTCGGCCAGTTGAGCGACTTCGTACAGAATGCGACGTCGGACGTAGCCTCGTCGCAAAAGGCTATCCATGATGCGTCGGCCGGCGTTGCTCGGGCCATGTCGGCGAACAGCGAGGCGCTGCTCAAGCACCTGACCGGCGTCATCGATGACGCGCGGGCCAGCCTTCGGGAGTTTGTGAAGGCCGCCGCGCTCGAGATGCCTGCGGCTGCGCTGGCGGCAGCTGTAACGGACGTCACGGCGTCGCTGCTGCGCGCGAGTGCAGGCGCCGGTGAGCTTTCGACGTCGCTCAAGACGCTCGACGGGCGCGCCGGGGTCGCCGTGAAAAACGTCGACAATTTTGGCTCGAGCGCGCAAACCGCGTCGACTTCCGCAGCGGCGATGGGTGAAGCCTTGGGGCGGTTTTCCACCGGCAGCAAAGCGCTCGACTTCGAGCCCGTTCGGTCGGGGGTCAGCCGGCTGGCGGAAACGCTGCAGCGACTCGACTCGATCGCGGTTGATGCGGAGCGACGATACGCAACGACGTCGACCGGAGCGGTGGGTTCGATGCAAGCGCACGTCGAGGACCTGAAAAAGGCGACTGAGCTGCTTTCGGGAGCCTTCGTGGCAGTATCCCGAGAGCTCGATCGTTCGATGGCGCTGCTCGCGGAACAATCGCGACGATGAACCGGACGAGTGCCGGCGACCGGATCATCCTGTTCACGCTCGTCGACCTTTTGATCCAAATCATCTTTTTCGGGTTCTTCCTGTTCGCTGCGAACCGCGCTTCGCAGGGCGAGATTCAGGATCGCGTTGCCATCCTCGCCAAGCGCTTCGGCATCGTGACCGTCACCCGATTTTTCAACGCTACCTCCAAGCTCGTAGCGATCGCAGATCTCGACCGCGTGCAGTCGGCATCCGAAACCGGCAAATCGATCGAGGCATTCAAGAATACGACGAAGATGCTCGAGGGGCTGAACCAAGAAGACGTTCAGTGGCTCGCGAACATGGACAAGGAGCAGCGTCGCGACCTGGCCAGAATGATCGCCGCGTTATCGCCCGCGGATCGTGAGAATCTCGCGCGCTTCATCGGCAGGTACGGGATCGGATTCGTCCGCGCAACCGTGGCGAAAGGCCTGGATGCGGAGCAAGTCCGCAGATTCGTCGCCGCGATCGCGAAGCTGCCGCCCCCAGACCGGAAGAAGTTTACCGAGCTCGGCGTTGCCTTCGTCAAGGCGAGTCCGGACAAGCGCAAGAAAATCGTGGATGCGGCGGCGACGGTCATGAAGCCGATGTGCTTCAGCGACCAGAAAGCACTGTGGATATCGGAGGTCGCGGGCGGGTATATCGTGCGGCCTATCATCGGCGACGTGCTTTCGGATGTCGCCCGGTACCTCTCGCCCGGCGCGCATCTCGGCGCAGAATATCGTCTCGGCGAAGGGGACTTCGAGCGCTTCTCGGCGGCGATCTCGGGCGCGCATCCCACGTGCTTCATCAAAGTTCGTCAAGATTCGTCGACGAATAGCGAGGCTCAGTTCAAGACGATTCAGCGCTGGTACATCACGTTTTGATGCGACGCGGGCGAAGCGATGGACATCGATAGTATCAGGAGTTCCTGCGACTCGGCCAAGTCGAATGCTCGACTCGTTTTCACTCGCACGCGCAGTCGCGTGGGCAGGTCAGGGAGCGTCGGGCTTCCGCTGCTGACGCGCGCGCTGGTCATGGTCGGCGTCGTCTTCGTTTTCCTCGTCCTTTGCGGTCGCGCCGTGCCCTGACCCCGGACGGCCAGGATAGCGGCGTCCGCGCTGGTACAGTGGCTGCATGACGTTGGTGAAGGCTCCCGCCGGTATGGCGGAGCTGGTAGACGCGTACCACTGGGACGGCAGTCCCATCGGGTCGCGCTGTGCGTGGCCGCTGACGCTGCGCCTCACCGTCGACATCGCGCTCGCGTCGGGATTTCCCATGCTCGTGTTTTGGGGCCCCGACCTGGTGCAGGTCTACAACGACGCGTTCGTGCCCATCCTCGGTGCGCGCCATCCGGCGGCGCTGGGTCAAGTCGCGGAGCGCTGTTGGCCCGAGATCTGGGATACGATCGGGCCGCTGCTGCGGGGTGTGCTCGAAACGGGTGAACCCGTGTGGGCTGAAGACCTGCCGCTGACGCTCGAACGCAACGGCTTTCCCGAGCAGACCTACTTCACGTTTTCGTACAGCCGTATTTTCGATGAAGGCGGCGGCAGCGGCTTGCTGTGCACGTGCGTCGAGACGACGAAATCCGTATCGCGCGAGCGTGAGTTTCGTGCAATGGCCGACAGCATCGCGAACATCATCTACACGCATGCGCCGGACGGGTCGGTCGAGTGGGCGAACTCACGCTGGTACGAATACACCAACCTGCCCCAACCCATCGCGACCACTGCCGAGGGGTGGGCGCACGTGGTGCCGCCCGACGACCTGGCGAGCATGTTCGATGCGCTGGAGCGGGCGTTCGCGCGCGGCGAGGCATATGAAGCCGAGATACGCATCAAGCCGTACGGCCGTGGAGACGAAGGGTTGCGCTGGCATCTGCTTCGGGCCGTGCCGATGCGCGCGGCGGACGGAAGGATCGTCCGGTGGGCAGGCAGCGCCACCGACGTGCACGATCGTCGTGCGGACGGCGCGGCGTTGCGCGAGCGGTACGCCCGTGACCACGCGGTTTCGCTGGCGTTTCAGGATGCCGCGCTGCCGCGCATCCTGCCGACCATGCCGGGTCTCACGTTCGACGCGATGTACGAGGCCGCCGGCGAGGATGCGCTCGTGGGCGGCGATTGGTACGATGCGTTCGTGCTGCCGGACGGACGCGTGGTGATCTCCGTGGGCGATGTCGGCGGCAACGGGCTGGAAGCGGCCGTGACGATGGGCGCGGTCCGCCAGACGATCCGGGGCGCTGCGCACGTGTTTGCGGAACCGGCCGCCGCGCTCGACGCCGCCGACCGCGCACTGCGTTCGGAACAGCCCGAGCGCATCGTGACGGCGTTTCTCGGCATACTCGACCCGCGTTCGCTCGCGCTCTCGTACGCGTCGGCGGGTCATCCGCCGCCGCTGCTGCGGCACGCGGACGGTTCGATCGTCGAGCTCGCAGCGATCGATCTGCCGCTGGGGCTGCGCAACGAGCGCGCGGCGGGGAGCAATGATTCCATGCAGCTCGCGCAGGGCGCGCTGCTCGTGCTCTACACGGACGGTCTGACGGAAGCGACGCGCGACGTGCTCGAGGGCGAGAGGCGTTTGCGCGACGCGCTTGCTCGTGACGATGTCGTACGTTCGGCAAGGCCTGCAGCGGCGATCCGCCGCGCCGTCGCGGCCGAATCGAGCGACGATGTCGCGATCCTTACGGTGCGCGTAGGCCCCGTCTCCTCGAGGACAACCTGAGCGAACAGCCGCTTACGCGGATTCTCTTCGTGAGTCGTACCGTTTCTGGGCGTTGACGAATGCTCCGACGTTGGAGCCGATCCAGGTGAATAGTTCCATGAGACGCTCGGCCAGCGCGCGCCCGTTGGCCGTGAGGGCGTACTCGACGCGCGGTGGTACGACCGGATAGCTCGTTCGCGCGATCAGCCCGTCGCGCTCCAGCACGTCGAGCGTTTGCGCCAGCATCTTCTCCGAGATCCCGCCGACGCGGGCGCGTATCTCGGAGTAGCGCAGATCGCGCTCGAGCAGAGCGCCGAGCACCAGGCCGCCCCAGCGGTTGCTGACGTGGTTGAGCACGTCGCGGGCGGGACACTCGTCGCGAAAGCAATCACCGGTGAGCGGCATCGAGCGGCGGGCCATGGTGTCTCCTAGCTAACTTTTTAGTAAGTACTTCCCTTTCGAAAGTTTAGCGCCTACACTGCCCGTATGTCAAATCCTCAACAGACCGTCGTCGTCACCGGAGCCAGCTCCGGGTTCGGCCGTGACACGGCGGAGCGCTTCGCCGCGGCCGGCTGGCGCGTGTTCGCCGGCATCCGCGATCCCCAAGGCCGCCACGCGCAACCCGCCGGCGAACTGCAGCGGCAGGGCATCCGCGTCGTCGACCTCGAGGTCACGGATCAAGGCTCCGTCGACCGCGCCGCCGCCGAAATTCTCGCCGACGGCCCCGTCGACGTTCTCGTCAACAACGCCGGCGCTGCGTACTTCGGCGTCGTCGAAGCGTTCACGCCCGAGCTCATTCAGAAGCAATTCGACGTGAACGTGTTCGGACCGATGCGCGTCAGCCGTGCGTTTCTGCCCGGGATGCGAGACCGCGGCCACGGCCTTGTGGTGTACGTCAGCTCGGTGGTCGGCCGGCTCGCGCTTCCGTTCGGCGGCGTGTACGCGTCCTCGAAGTGGGCGCTCGAAGCGCTCGCCGAGACGTCGTCGTACGAGCTGACACCGTTCGGCGTCGAGGTCGCGATCGTGCAGCCCGGTGCGTACGGAACGAACATCTCGAATTCGCGCATCGGTCCGGATGATGCGGAACGGCTCGGTGCCTACGACCAGATGACGCCGTTGGCGGCCAACGTGTTCGCCGCGCTGGCCGCGTCGGCGGCGGAGCGCGACTCACGCGAGGTCGCGGATGCGATTTTCGCGCTAGCCGAACAGCCCGCCGGAACGCGCCCGTTGCGCACGCCGGTACCGAACGATGCAAGCGTCGCCGCCATCAACGACTTCCATGCGCAGATTCAGCGCGCGGCGCTCGAGAATTTCGGTGTGCGCGAACTGCTGCCGAAGATCCCGGCACTCGCAGCGTCTCGCTGACCTACAGCCGATTGGACGGTGTCGCCGCCTCAGCTCGTACAGACGATCTTCGGCGGCGACCACGTCTGCGATCCGCTGATCGCGGGTCCGGGCACGTAAACACGCATCATCAGCGTGAATTCCGCGGTCGATCCGTCGGACGGCGGAACGGTCGCGGGGTTCGGGCCTTGCAGCCAGTATACGCCGTCGCCGAGCGACTGCGGCTCGTCGTACTGCAGAAGAATGGTCATGTCGCCGTTCGGCTGCCTGGCGGCGTATTTCGGATCGTAGCTGTTGACCGAGTAATGCGACGAGCCCGGCACGAGATTGTACGTGCTGTCGTAGAGCGTGATCGACCAGAAGCCGAAAAAGCCGGGGACGATCGGCGGAAACCCGTCGCCGTTGCTCTCGAACGTCAGCGTGTAGCGGCTCGCGGCGCGAAGGGGTGTCCCGTTCGAGTCCGTGGCCGTGTTGAGGTACACGCACTGGTTCGGATCGTTCGCGATGATGCCGCCGAGCGCCTGAAGGGCTGCGCGCGTGATGTAGTCGCCGTGCTGGCCCGCGCGGCCGACATCGAGCGGCGGATAGTTCCACTGGTTGATCGACTTGCCGCGCCCGACGGACATTTTTTTCAGCAGGTCGAGACCGTCGTTCGCCGCGCGTGCCAGCCCGAGCCGCGTCATTTGCGTCTGAGCAGCGAGCTGCTGTTTCGGGCCGACGCCGATGGTGGCGAAGAGATTCACGAGCGCCGTCTGGTCCAGCGCGGGATACACGCCGGGCGGATTTTGCGTCATCGCCCGGTTCATGGTCGCCCACGTGCCGCGCGGCTGCTCGATATCGATACCGATCGGAACCTGCGCGCGGGGCGATTCCGCGTCGGGCGCATTCGGGTGCATCCAGCGCGAGAGCGGCGTCAGCGCGTAGCCCTGCTGCACCGCACGCGCGAGCTCGAGATCCGCCGTTGAATCGTCGTTGACGGAGGTGCGGCCCAACACGAAGGCGACGGGCGTCGGACACCGCCCCAAAACATCCCGCACGTCGTCCGGCACCGTGCCGAACCAGCTCGGGCCGGCGATGAGATAGTTGCCGGCCGCATTGCCCGTCGCAACCACACCGACATAAGCAAAATTATCGGAGCTGATGCTCGCGAACTCGAGGTTGTAGAACCGGTCCGTGACCGCCGGCACGCTCAGCACGAGCGGCTCGGCCGACAGATCCAGCCACGCGGTCGAATACAGCGTATCGCAGTTCGGGCTGCCGCCGTTGGACGTGTCCGGCGTCGCGAGCGAATCGATGTGGCAGAAGGTGTTCATCGGCGCCCACGGCATCGGCGTACCACTGGCTTTGATCGCTGCGCCGCCCCGGCTGGTCCACAACCAGCACAGCTGTGTCAGATAGACCCAGGGGAAACCCCACACGAAGGCCTGCAAACCCAGCGAATAGGCGTATTCCTCCTGCCATTGTTCGCCCCGCGGTCGCGCGCGCGCGCCGGCGGAATCAGTGTTGTCACCCGCTTCGTCGAGAAGCAATTTCAGCAGATCGGGATCGATCGAAAATCGCATGCGCTGCTCCCACCCGGATGTCGACGTCCGGAGACTCTACGACCGCTGCGCATGATGAACCCGCTTGGCGCTCGCTGAGGCGTGCCGAAATCGCGAAGTTAGAGACTGAAAAGCGATGGGGCGACTGGCGCATCGATCACCGTCTTCGTGAACTGGATGACGGCGTCGAAGCGCGGATCGCCGTTCGTTCGATGGAGCTCTTTCTCGAGCCTGAACGCGCCGACCGTCTCATACGACGTGAACGAGACGGTTATCGTCCGATCGCCTTCCTTGTGCATCATGGTCTTCGGCAGCGACGTCTGCGGATCCAGCGTAACGAGCCACTCGATCCCACCTTCCGGCGTAAATGCGATCGTATCATCAGCGTTGATGCGGAGAGTCCCGTGTCGCCGTTCCGGGAAGAAGACGAAGAAGACCGCGCTCCAGTTGGCGAATGACTTGGACAAGAAGATTCCGAGCTCATCACCCGTCACGGCGCGCGGCGCCGCGCTACCCTGCTGAACGCGGCCATTCGTGCCGTCGAACGTCTCGATGCTGGAGTATGGGCCGACCTGTTCTTCCTTGCGATATTTTCCGTCAGCCGTCCGCCACACTTTGATCGATCCCGTGAGTCCGCCGAAGGTGAGCGTTCCCTCACGATAGATCGACTTGACGGCAGCGACTTTGTCGCGACCGCCGACGGCGCTCGCCCAGCGATCGACCGGACCATCGGCGGCGACCGCAGCGGTGACAATCGCGAAAAGCAAAACCGGAACGATGAGTTTCGTCATAGTCGTTGCCTTCTTTGTCCGCGCCCTCACGAGGACGGCCGGAACGATTGCAGTAGCCATGTTTCGTACTCGCACGTCGCCGGCAGGTTGCAGCGCGTGATCCATGCGCAGGCTTTCTCCGCCATCACGACCATACCGTGCCGCCGTTCGCAAAATAGTCGTGGACGGCTTCCAGCGCTTGGTTCTGGTGCTTGTGCAGCGTCATCCCGAGCATGACTTCGGCGAAACCGGCCGCGGCCTCGAGATCCGCCGCGATTGCCCCGCGGCGACGGCACACGATCGCGAGCAGCAGCAGTGAGGTGAGCCCGTTCGGGACGCAGGAGGTTTCGTAGGTGAGGAACGCTTCGCGTAAGGATCGCTCGCGAGCGGTCGTAGCATCGCGCGTCCAATTTGATGCCGTAGCGCTTGAAGATCTCGGGCGGCTTGAATGGGACGACGTTCATACTACACCCCATCGAAGTCAGGGAACAAGCGGAATTATCAAGATTCCCCGCGATCCGTACGGATTTATATCTGTCACGAATCGAATACGTGGGCGCAGTTTGCCGCAGGCGAACGACATCGCTAGGCGATTGCGTCGCGCAGTATTGCTATCTCTGCAGCGGCGCCAGTGTGCCGATAGCCCGAAGAGTCCACATACCAGCGCGCGCGTTCGTTGAGCCACGACTTTGAGGGATGAACGAGCACGCAGACGTTCGAGCGATAGGCTCCGAAGGAGGCGCCACGGATGAGAGGCCCCGCAGCATCCATATCGGGGAAGCGCTTGCAGTTCGCCCACCGCCCTAGGTCGGGCGAGAGAGTGCCGAGGAACGATGGAACGTCTTTGCCGAGCGCAACGATCGCTCGCGGACGCAACTGAAGGACCTGGAACTGGAGAAGCGCGCGACAACGCTCACGGAATTCGTCCGAATCGTGGTCACAGCAGAAATCGGTGTTTCCTCCCGCACGACGAAAGCCGACGAAGGCGTTTGTGAAATAGCACCGGTGCGGATCGATGTCGGCAGCGCGAATTCGACTCAGCAGCGGTCGCCATGTCGGCTGGCTTGGGCGCTCCTCGCCCATCCGAAGGCAGTCCTGAAGATACTCGAGTGTCCCAAAATCCCGTCCTACGACCATGATGTCGGGAAGAGCCGCGATATCGCGCGGTTTTATGACCCCGTCGCCGCCCGGGAAGAAGGCGGTGCCGGGAATGCGCCGATCGACGTGTGACAGCCCCTCCGGAAGTTCACCGAAATCGAGAAGTTGCGCACGGACCGCTGTGATCAAGTCTTCGACCGTCATCATTACCGATTCACGGAGCGGTTCTGGGTGTCCGCTCAGCCGACATATCGAGGCAGGGAAGAACTATGTCCCCCAGGAGCATCATATATAACTGCTACCGGGCACGCGGCGCGCGAGTGGTTTGGGTAGCAATCATGGAGCGCGCGATACTGGTTTAGCGCGTTGCGTGATGAGACGGCGTGTGCGCGCACATGCGTGAGACAATATATGTTCGGACCGTGGTCTCCACGTGTCGTGAATTTACTTCGCGCAGTGCGCGTATGATGTCGCTCGACGCGAAGTCCTGCCATCCCAAGTCGTGCAGTCGGCGCGCAAAGTCGAGTAGTTCCATCCGGCAGTGCCCGTCGAACTGTCGGCGCGAGGGCGACTTAAAGCACTGCCGCACGCGCTGCGTCTAGGCGAAACCGCGTTCGTGCTGAATGCGGCGGTCACAGGGACTGCAGATGAGGCGCGTGTTCTCGGGCGTGTATCCTTCAATTGCTGAAAACCGATCCAGAACGGCGTCGGTCTCAGGAAGCGGTGCGCGGCACTCCGTGCAGATCCCGCTCTGATCGCGGCGCTTCTGTGCCTTGAGCGCCTTGCGGTTCATGGGCTTCCCACGCTCGTCGTAGGAGAGGTCCTTAAACAGCTTCCGGTTCAGCGCGAACCGAAGCGCCGGATCGCCGCCAGACAGCTCGTCGAGGCGTTCGCGGACAAGGCGAATCAGCGGCATGAAAAGTCGCTCTATTTCATCTCGGCTCAGTTGCCGATTCGGCATGACGGCGTCACCTTCGGCGTATCGTCGCGCCAGCCTTGAAAACGCAACTCAACCCTGGCCGCCCTATCGGTCGAGGGTGGTCTGTAGCGTGTCACGATGGCATTTGTCTGTGCTGCAGGGGCATATGAGGTGCCGGAGCATCGATCGGGAAATCCGTGGTCCGACTTTCCGGGCGATAGGAGGCCGCTATCATGGCTCTCAGCGGTCGAAACTGCCTGAGGCACTCAACCCGTCAAGAGTCGCTCATACACCACTCCGCGGGGCGCGCTTGTGTGCCACCGGCGATATCGCGGGATCTCGCTCGTCTGTTGCCTCAATCGTCTCGGATGGTTCGGGTCGGATGCCGGCCAAATGGCGGCGCGTGTCCATAGCAATTTCCACGACAAGAACTCTGAACCTATTGCGAAAACCGCGCATTGTTACGCAGTTTTTCGCTAGTGAGAATTTAGCCCCAACGGGATTCGAACCCGTGTTACCGCCGTGAGAGGGCGGCGTCCTAGGCCTCTAGACGATAGGGCCAAGCTCCCCGTCATGGAATCGAACCACGCCCACCGGATTCAGAGTCCGGCGCTCTACCAACTAAGCTAACGGGGAATGACTTGATTATTCTTCTGTTGCGTGCGCCGAACGTCTCCGTTTGACTGTGGCAATTCGGGCACAACATCCGCAAGTTCTCCAGGCGGTGGTCGTCTCGAACGCCGTTGCGGTGGTCCAGTTGGATGGAGATAGGCTTGCCCCTCCAGTCCGTGATCCCGCACTCCTCGCACGCGTTTCTTAGTATACCAGCATCGAGCAAGCGACGTTTGACGGTGAGGCGGCTCTTGGATTCGGCAAGGACGCGCTCGATAGGCCACCGCTGCGGACGCGGTCGCATTCTGCCCGTGCGCACCGCCTTCGTCCACGTTGCGGGCTTGAAGCCGAAGCGGAGCTTGCATTCGCGATAGGTGTGCCCTTCATCGTAAAAGCACTGGATGGCGCCCCAGTCGTACCGCGGTTCGAGCGATGCCCTGAGCCGCCCGAACCGAATCGCCTTGTACCACGATCCGATCGTGAACCCGAACTTCGCGACGCAGGCATCCCGGTCGTGCCCTTCGTCGTAGTATCGCTGGACCGCAGTCCAGTCATACGTCACGGTCATAGTAAGCGAAGCTTACTCGGTCACTATGCCAGCAGGTGGTCACTCTGTTTGCGCGCACTTCGCGGCAGGCGTTCCACGGGCTGAGGACGATAGAAAAAGACCTCGTGCAGGCAGTCGTTCTCGTCGGCGGTGAGGGCACGCGGCTCCGTCCGCTGACCCTCGAGACGCCGAAGCCCATGGTCCCCGTGATGAACATGCCGTTCTTGGAGCGCACGCTGCGCCGCCTCAAGGACGCGGGCATCGACGACGTCATCCTGCCCGCCGGCTACCTGCCGGACGCCATTACCTCGCACTTCGGTGACGGCTCCCCGCTCGGGCTGCGCCTCCGCTACGTCATCGAGGAGACCCCGCTCGGCACGGCCGGCGCGCTCAAGAACATCGAGCAGTTCATCGACGGCCCGTTCTTCGTCCTCAACGGCGACGTGCTCACCTCGCTCGACCTGCGCGCCATGCTCGCGTTCCACCGCGCGAAGGGCGGCATCGGCACGCTGCACCTCGTCCACGTCGAAGACCCCAGCCCGTTCGGCGTCGTCGTCCACAATCCGACCGGCCGCATCCAGCACTTCGTCGAGAAGCCGCCGCGCGAAACCGCGCCGACCAACGAGATCAACGCCGGCACCTACCTGCTGGAGCGCGAGGTGCTCGACCGGATCCCCGCCGGCCGCAACGTGTCCATCGAGCGCGAGACGTTCCCCGAGCTCATCGCCGCCGGCAGCCGCCCGCTCTACGCCTTCACCACGGACGACTACTGGATCGACCTCGGCAAGCCCGAGGCGTACCTCGGTGCGCACCGCGACATCTTCGAGGGGCTGATGCCCCTCGGCTTCACGCCGGAGCTGGACGGCCCGGGCCGCGAGACCATCCCCGCCTCGGCCGTCCGGCCGCCGGTCTTCGTGGGACACGACTGCCGCGTCGCCCCGGACGCCGTCGTGGGGCCCTACACCGTCCTCGGCGACGGCTGCGAGGTCGCCTCCGGCGCAGCCGTGGTCGACTCGCTGCTCTGGGACGGCGTCGTCGTCGGCGCCGGCGCGCACGTCGAGAAGGCCATCATCGCCAGCCGCGCGCGCATCGGCGCAGGCGCCCGCATCGGTCACGGCGCCGTCATCGGCCACGACGCCCAGATCCCCGCGGGCGCCGAGATTGCCGCCAACGCCCGCGTCGCCGTCGAGCGCTGAACCTACCGCGCGCTAGCGCCGCCGAGCGCCAAAGCGACCGGGCGCCTCGTGAGACACCCCCTTGTCGAGGGTACGAAACTGTCTACCCAAGCGAGCGTGTCCCTAGAGAGGCGAGTCCGCTGGACACCATCTCCCGGACGACGCCCTCGGCGGTTCCGGCAGTGCCGTACCGCCTTCCGACAAAGGGACCACGTTGACAAGCCAAGCCCCACGAATGCTCTTTCTCGGTTCGTTTCCGCCGCGGGAATGCGGGATCGCGACCTTCATGAAGGACGTCGTGGACAGCTATGACGGGACGTTCGGCACCCGCAGCGGCGTCGTCGCGATCGACGAGCCCGGCGGCGAGGACCGCGTCTATCCTGACCAGGTCGTCGCGCGGCTCGTCCAAAGCGACCACGACTCGTACCGCCGGATCGCGGACTTCGTCAACTCCTATCCCTGCGACGTCCTGAACATCCAGCACGAGTACGGCCTATTCGGCGGCGAGGACGGCGCATGGATCGTCGAGCTCATCGCCGGCGTCCGCAAGCCCGTCGTCACGTCGCTGCACACCGTCCTGCCCGACCCCTCACCGGATCATCTGCAGCTGGCCCGCGCGATCTGCGCGACATCCACCGCGATCGTCGTCCTCTCCGAAACCGGCCGCAACATCCTGATCGAGCGATACGGCGTCGATCCCGCGAAAGTCCGCGTCGTGCACCACGGCGTACCCGACGTCCCGTTCCGCGACACCGTCGACGCAAAGCGCCGCCTCGGGTTCGCCGGGCGCATGACCATCTCCACGTTCGGCCTCATCAGCCGCGGCAAGGGGCTCGAGTTCGCGATCGAATCGATGGGCGCCGTCGCGCAATCGCATCCCGAGGCGCTGTATCTCATCCTCGGGCAGACGCACCCGGTCGTGCGCCGCAAGGAAGGCGAGTCGTACCGCCGCGAGCTCGAAGCGACGATCGCCGCGAACGGCCTCGCCGACAACGTGAAGCTGGTCGACAAATACCTCGACTACGACGAGCTCATCACGTACCTGAGCGCGAGCGACATCTACCTTACGCCGTACCTGAATCCCGTGCAGATCGTCAGCGGCACGCTCGCGTATGCGATCGGCTGCGGCAAGGCGGTCGTGTCGACGCCGTATCTCTACGCGCAGGAACTGCTCGCGAACGGGCGCGGCTTCATGGTGCCGTTCCGTGACGCGTCGGCCATTGCGACCACGCTCGTCGCGCTGCTCGACGATCCCGAGCTGCGCGAGACCACGCAGCGCCGCGCATACAAATTCGGCCGCCGCATGACGTGGCCCAACGTCGCGCACGGCTACGGCGAGCTGTTCACCGAGCTGCTCCCCAAATCACGCCGCGAGGAGCTCGCGACCTCCGCCTAGCGCGGAACCGTATGCGCACGTACCGCTGGCCGGCGCTCGATCACGTGCTCGCGATGACCGACGACGTCGGGATCCTGCAGCATGCGACGCTCGACGTGCCGAACCGCTCGTGCGGCTACTGCACCGACGACGTCGGCCGCGCGCTGATCGTCGCGTGCGACGCCGCGAGCCGGTCCGAAACGGAAGCGGCCGGCGCGCGCCTTGTGACGACGTACCTCGCGTACTTGCACGACGCGCAGCTCGACGACGGCTCGTTTCACGACTTCATGGGCTACGACCGCCGCTGGCAAGACGACGCCGGCACGCCCGACTCCGTCGGCCGCGCGATCTGGGGCCTCGGTTACGCCGAGCGGTTCGCGCCGCGCGACACGTGGCGTGCGCTCGCGGCGCGCATGCGCGCCAAGGCGCTCGCGACGGTCCCCGCGCTCACGTACGTTCGTTCGCACGCCTACGCGGCGCTCGGGCTCGTGCACGCGCTCGCGGCGCGGCCGGCCGACGACTTCGCCGTGCGCGCGGCCCTGGACGCGTCGCTCGCGACGATCGCCGACGCCTACGATGCGCAGGCCGCCACGGACTGGCAGTGGTGCGAAGACACGATGACCTACGACAACGCGCGGCTGTGCGAAGCGCTGCTGCGCGGCGGCACGGCGCTCGGCGACAAACGCTACGTCGAGATCGGGCTCGCGATGCTGACGTTCTACGCGTCGGTGGTCATCGAAGAGCCGTTGGACGGCCGCGCAGTATTCGTGCCCGTCGGCAACGACGGCTGGTATCCGCGCGGCGGCGTGAAGGCGCGCTACGGGCAGCAGCCGCTCGAAGCGGCGGCGATGGTCGATGCGGCGCTCGCTGCGCTCGAGGTCACGGGCGACGAGCGCTGGCGTCGCATCGCGGATGTCGCGCACGAGTGGTACTTCGGCGGCAACACGCTGCACGCGGTCGTCGCAACGGAGACGGGCTGCCGTGACGGGATCGACGAGAGCGGCGTCAACGCCAACATGGGCGCGGAATCGACCGTGTGCTATCTCATGAGCGCGATCGCGTTAGCGAACCGCGCGACAACGTCGCTGCGCGCCGTTCGATGAACGCGGTCGTCGCGCGGTGCGCGAGGGCCATGATCGTCAGCATCGGGTTCACGCCGGACGCGCTCGGGAACGCCGACGCGTCGGTGACCAGCAGCCCTTCCACACCGTAAACCCGGCCGTCGGGATCGACCACACCGCCGGCGGCGGTCGCGCCCATGCGTGCGGTGCCCATCTGATGCGCCGAGAACAGCGCGACCGGCGCGCGTGACGCCGCTCGCCCGAGCAGCGCGCTCGCGAACGTGTCGAGCCCCGCCGGCGTCGCTTCGGCTGCGGTGAGCCGCAGCGGGTCGGCATGCAGCGTCGCGACCGACGTCGCGCCCGCGGCGAACGCGATGCGCGCCGCGCCGGCGAGCCCGATCGCCATGCGGCGCGCATCGTCCGGCGCGATCTTGTACGTCACGTCGGCGCGGTCGTCGAGGCCGACGCTGCCTTCGCCGCGGTCCCGCGTCAGCGAGATCAGGATCGCGCGATTGCGCGCGCCCGACATCTCGCTCGCGTGCGCGTCGCGCCCCGCCCACGGCAGCGCGAGCGCCATCAGGCCCGGATGCGACGGCGCCGACTCGATCGTCGCGCCGAATCCATCCTCGATCGCGGAAAACCGGTCGCAGAGCGCGCTCTGCATGGGGCCGAGCCAGGGTTCGACCGGCGTGTCGAACTCCGCCGAAAGCGCGGTGGTCGGATGCAGATGCAGACGGCGGCCGAGATGCGCAGACTTCACGCCGCTGCGCGCCAGAATCCCCGGCGTGCGCAGCGCACCGGCCGCCATCACGACGATCGGCGCATCGACCGCAATCGCGCGACCGTCCTCGCCGACCGCGTCGACGCCGCGCACGACGGCGTCCTCGATGCGCACACGCTCCGCTCGCGTGCGCGCGTACACCACCGCTCCCGCGTCGACTGCATCGCGCAGGTATGTCACCGCCGTGGACTGCTTCGTGCCGTAGGCGCAGCCGAAACCACAGTAGCCGCAGCCGTCGCGCTCGCACGCCGCGTTGCGCGGGATCGCGCGCGCTGCCCAGCCGAGCTTCGCGCAGCCGTCCACGATGACGGCGTTATTGCGGTTGTGCGTCTTCGCCACCGTCACGCGCAGTCGCGATTCCACGGCGTCGTACGCGTCGGCAAGCTCGGCCTCGAGCTGCGGGCGCCGGAGCAAATCCGCCCATTCGCGCGCGGTCGCCGGCGGCAACCGCAACGACGTCGACCAGTTCACCGCGGTGCCGCCGCCCACGCACGCGCCCGCGAGGATCGACACGCCGAGGTCGTCGCTCGCGCACAGCCCGGCTTCCAGATACATCTGCGCGAACGATTCGGCTTCGCGCTGCCGCGCCGCCACCGGCTCGAACGCCGGCCCCGCCTCCAGCACGACCACATGCAGCCCCGCGCGCGCGAGCAGCGCGGCCGCGACGCCGCCGCCGGCACCCGAGCCGACCACGACCGCGTCCGCGTCGATGCGCTCGCCCGCGGCGGGCGGCGTCGCGAGCGGAAACGGCGCGCCGTTCGCGGGCACGTCGCCGCGCGGGCCGGGATATTCGAGCCGGTCCCACACCGCGCTGCAGCCGCGCTCGTCAGCCAGCGCATATGCGCCGAACAGTGCGAGGTGCGCGAACGCCTCGAACGCCGGACGGAGCGGCCCGAGCGCAGCGAGCCGCCGCAGCGCGCGCTCGCGCGCCGGCTGGTCGAGCCGCGCGAAGCCGCGCGGCCGCCCGGCGAGCAGCAGCCCCGCGAGGGGATTCGCGAGCAGCGTGAGCACCAACGCGAGCTTGCTTTGGCGGTGCGGCGGCAGGCTGTTCACCGCGGTCGCGACGAGGTCGCGCGTCGCGGCGGCGTCGGCGTCGGGCGGCACGAACGTCTCCACGACGGCGGCGAGCACGGCGTCCTGCGAACGGTTCAGCACCGCCCGACTTTCGTCGGCATCACGGCCCGATGCTGCCGCTCGGACGTGACCAATCGGGGCCAATAGGCAAAATTGCCCTGCGCGGCGAACATTGACGTGATGCTGGCGCAAACCGAACAACTCAACGACGTCCAGCGCAAGGCCGTCGAGACTACTGACGGCCCTGTGTTGATCTTCGCAGGCGCCGGATCCGGCAAGACCCGCGTACTGACGCACCGGATCGCTTACCTGCTCGAACAGAAGAAAGTCTTCCCCGACCGTATCCTGGCGGTGACGTTCACCAACAAGGCCGCGGGCGAGATGAAGGCTCGGTTAGAGCGCATGGTCGGAGCCCCGGCGCGCGATCTGTGGGTCGGGACGTTCCACAGCATGTGCGTTCGGATGCTGCGCCGCGACGGCCGCAAGATCGGCATCTCGCCGAACTTCGCGATCATGGACGATGCCGACCAGCGCGCCATCGTGCGCGAGGTGGTGGCCGACCTCGACTACGACGAGCGCCAGATCGCGCCGGGTGCCGCGCTCGCCGAGATCTCCAAGGCGAAGAACAATTTGTGGTCGCCCGAGGAGTACGAGTCGAAGAACCCGTCGTTCGCCGGCGAGCGCTACGCGAACGTGTATCGCGAGTACGACCGCCGCTTGGCCGAATCGAACGGCCTCGACTTCGACGACCTCATCGCCAACGCGATCAAGCTGCTCGACAACGACGAAGACGCGCGCACGCGCTACCAGACGAAGTTCAAGTACGTGCTGGTCGACGAGTACCAGGACGTCAACTACGCGCAGTACCGCCTCGTCGCCACGCTCGCCAAAGAGCACGGCAACATCACGGTGGTCGGCGACGACGACCAGTCCATCTACTCGTGGCGCGGCAGCGACTACCGCATGATCCTGCGGTTCGAGGAAGACTTCCCGGGCGCGAAAGTCTTCAAGCTCGAAGAGAACTATCGTTCCACGCAGACCATCCTCGAAGCGGCGAACGAGCTGGTCGCGCACAACGCCGGCCGCCATCCGAAGAACCTGTTCACCAAGCGCGCCGAGGGCGAGAAGCTCACCGCGTTCCAGGCCGAGTCCGAGCGCGCCGAAGTGCGCTACGTGATGGAGAAGATCAAGGAGCACGTGCGCGAAGGCGCCGCGTACCGCGACTTCCTCGTGCTGTACCGCACCAACGCGCAGTCGCGCTACTTCGAAGAAGGCTTCCTCGCCGAAGGCATCCCGTACCGGGTGGTCGGCGGTGTCGGCTTCTACGCGCGCACGGAGGTCAAGGACATGCTGTCCTACCTCCGCTACATCGTCAACCCGTCCGACGCGGTCGCGTTCCGCCGCATCGTCAACGTCCCGCGCCGTTCGATCGGCCAGCAGACGCTGGCGTCGCTGCTCGAAGCTGCGAACCAGGCCGGCGTGTCGGTCGGCCAAGCGGTGTTCGACTCGAACCTGCTCAAGCGCGCGGTGCCCAAGAAGCAGCGCGAGCTGGAGCGCTTCGCGGAGCTCATCAACGACCTCCGCGAGAAGGCGAAGACGTTCGGCGTCGCCGAGCTGCTCGTTGCCGTGATGGAAGAGTCGGGCTACCTGCGCGAGCTGCAGGCCGACGAGACGCCCGACGGCCGCGCGCGCATTGAGAACCTGCAAGAGCTGGTCCAGGTCGCGCGCGATTTTGAAGCCAACCCCGAGAGCGGCACGACGATCGACGACTTCCTGTCGAACATCGCGCTGATCACCGACATCGACACGCTCGATCCCGAGTCGTCGTTCGTCACCCTCATGACGATGCACGCGGCGAAGGGCCTCGAGTTTCCGATCGTGTTCCTGACCGGTCTGGAAGAAGGCGTGTTCCCGCACACGCGTGCGCTCACCGACATGACCGAGCTGGAAGAAGAGCGCCGCCTCGCGTACGTCGGCGTGACGCGCGCGATGGACCGCATCTACCTCTCGTTCGCCGCGCGGCGCACGCTGTTCGGCAACACGTTCTCGCACCCGAAGTCGCGCTTCATCGAAGAGATGCCGTCGATCGAAGTGATCGGCGGGGTCGGCATCGGTCCGCGCCCCGGCGGCGGGCGCTGGCGCGAAGTCTCGATCCACGAGAACGCCGGCGCGGGCGTCGGCATGGAGCTCAACCCGGGCGACAAAGTGCGCCATCCCAAGTGGGGCGAGGGCACCGTCGTCAACACGGTCGGCGCGGGCGGCGACGGGCTGCTCACGATCAACTTCCCCAACGTCGGGCAGAAGATGGTGATGTTGAAATACGCGCCGCTCGAAAAGGTCATCGCGTAGCGC
>DASWRD010000048.1:0-28522 GCA_036403315.1 Candidatus Elarobacter sp. | reverse complement strand
CTCGCGCAGGGCGTCGATCGACTTTTTGTGCTCGTCGGAGCGCCCGTACTTGTTCGCTGCGCGCAGGGACGCGTCAAGACTCCGCTCGCGGGCCGCGTACACGAGGAAGGCGCTGAGGTCGCGATCGTCGATCCGGAAGTTCATGGCGAGCGAAATATGCCCACGCGGCGGAGCCGCTATGCCTACCCGAACGCGCAGGGGCGGCCCGCGCTCGATTGGTGACCGCGATCAACCGCTGAGGGGGTAAGCAAGCCCTTCAGCCCGCGGCGAGAGCCCGGGCCCGGGTGAACACGGCGTCGAGCATCGGCTCGGTCAGAACGCCGGTGTTCGTGTTCTGGCGGCTCGGATGGTACGAGGACAGCACGGTCACGGCCGCGCGCTGCGGAAGGTCGACGACGCTTTCGGCCAGGTGGGCGAACGGGGCGCGCGGAGTCCGGTAGGCGCCGATCTCTTTCACGAGCGCGGCGACCGTGTCGTCCGCGAGCTTCCCGAGGGTCACGACGACCCGCACGCCGCACAGCGCCGCGAACTCCTCGCGCAGGAAGGGGAAGCAGCGGGCGCGCTGGTCCGGGGTCGGCTTGTTGGCGGGCGGCGCGCACCGGACGGCGGCCGTGATGAAGGCGTCGCGCAGCTCCAGGCCGTCGTCGCGGTGCGTCGCGTCGGGGCGGTTGGCGAAGCCCGCCCGGTGCAGGGCGCGGTACAGCCACTCGCCGCTGCCGTCCCCGGTGAACACGCGGCCGGTCCGGTTCGAGCCGTGGGCCCCGGGGGCGAGCCCGACCAGCACGACGCGCGCGAGCGGATCGCCCCAGCCCGGGACGGGCTTCGCCCAGTAGTCGTGCGCGAGGAACGCGCGCTTCTTCACGCGGCCGACCTCCGCGCAGTACGCCCGCAGCTCGGGGCACCGCGTGCAGCCGACGACGCGGCGCTCGATGGCGGACAACGAGGTTGGCACTTCACCGAACGGTTCGCCGCCGCGCGCTCGCGAACCAACCGGCATGGCCGTAGCCGTCGCCCGCGAGCCGGAGCTCTTCGTGTTCGGACCGTTCGCGCTCGACGCGTTCGCGCGCACGCTCACGGCGCACGAGCGGCCCGTCACCCTGCAGCCGAAGACGTTCGAGCTGCTCGCGTACCTCGTCCGCAACCCGGGCCGGCTGCTGACCAAGGACGAGCTGATCGACGCGCTGTGGTGCGGGGGTGAGATCGGTGAGGGCAACCTGTCGCAGCAGGTATTTTTGCTGCGCGGCACGCTCGCACGGTGCGCACCTCGCGCAAGTTTCGTCGTGACCGAGCCGGGCAGGGGATATCGCTTCGTCGCGCGCGTTGCGACGCGCGATGATGCTGCGATCGCGTCCGCGGGCGCGGAGCCGAACCGGCTGTATGCGCGCGGGCGATATTTCTTGGAACAGCGCACAGCGGCGGGGCTGGAGCGCAGCATCGCGTACTTCCGCCGCGCGATCGCCGCCGATCCATGCTTCGGCCGCGCGCACGCCGGGCTCGCGAGCGCTCACGCGCTGTGCGGCGAGTATCTGCTCCGTGCGCCCGACGATGCGTTTCCGGCGGCCGATGCTGCGGCGCGCGAGGCGCTGCAGCTCGATGAAGCGTCCGCCGAAGCGTGCATCGCCCTCGGCGACGTCGCGTGCTTCTACGAGCAGGATCTCGCGGCGGCGGACCGGCTTTACCGGCAAGCGTTCGCGCTCGCGCCCGCGGCGAGCAACACAAACGCGTTCCGCGCGTGGTTTCTGTGCGTCGTTGGCCGTGCCGACGACGCCGCCGAGCTGCTCGAGGCGGCGGTCGCGCGCGAGCCGTACTCGCTGCTGCTGCAGACGACGCGCGCGGTGGCGTCGATCTTCCGGCGCGAGTACGACGAGGCGGTCGCCCAGTTGCGCGCCGTGCTCGACATGGATGCGGAGTACGTCCACGCGCGCTACTATCTCGCCGTGGCACTGCATCTCCGCGGCGCATACGCGCAGGCGGCGCTGGTGTGCGCCGACCCGATGCCCGACGGCTACGAGCAGCAGCTGCTCGCGCTGCGCGGCGCGTCGTTCGCGCGGCTCGGAAACCGTGACGAGGCTCGCGCCGCGCTCGATGCGATTCGTGCGCTCGCGCGTCGCGGCCGGTACGTGTCGTCGTACAACCTCGCATGCGTTCAGCTCGCACTCGATTGGCACGACACCGCGGTCGCGACGCTCGAGCATGGGTTCGCGGAGCGCGATCCGTGGCTCGTCTTCATCCCGGAGCATCCGCAGCTCGACGCGCTGCGCGGCGATGCGCGCTTTCGCGCGCTGACCGAGCGCGTGCGCGGCGGCGTCGCGTTGAGACGCGTTGATTGACGGTGGCGCCCCGCGCGCGTACGCTCGCGTCGTGAGGCGCACGACGGTGGTTCTCTTCGCGGCGCTGTTCGCGTGCGCGTCAGGCGGCGGCGCGGCGGTCGCGCAGCAGGCGCCGGCGCCGCCGTGCGGCGCCGCGGTCCGGACGGCGCTCGACTTCTGGGTCGGCGACTGGACCGTCAGAAACAACACCGCGCAGCGCGAGGCCGCCGGCACCGACCGCGTCGAGCGCGCGTCGAAGGGCATGGCCGTCATCGAGCGCTGGACCGACACCGCCGGCGGCGAGGGGACGAGCCTGTTCTCGTTCGATCCGTTCGCGTGCACGTGGCACCAGATCTGGATCACCGACGATCCGGCGCAAGTCGGCGGCCTCAAGCACAAGGATCTCGTCGCGCTGCTGCCCGGCGGCGGCGTGCGGTTTCAAGGCGCGTATCCGGGCCGCCGCGTCGTCACGGTGCTCGACCGCACGACGCTGACGCCGCGGCCGGACGGCACGGTGCGCCAAGCGATCGAGGTGTCGCGCGACGGCGGCGCGACCTGGGAGACGGCGTTCGACGCGATCTACACGCGCGGCGGCGGGCCGCCCGCCCCGGCTCGTTGAGAGCCGTTGAGGACGCGCCGAGCGCGCCCGGTTAGCATCGTCGCATGAAACGTCTCACGCTCGCACTCGCGGCGCTCTCGTTCGCGCTCCCGTTGCTTCCGCTGACCGCGACGGCGGCGGCGCCGAAAGGCTGCACGTCGCCGCAGGACCGGCAGTTCGACTTCTGGGCCGGCCGCTGGAACGTCACCGACAATACCACCGGCAAGCCCGCCGGCACGAACGACATCACGCGCGAGTACGGCGGCTGCGTGCTGCAAGAGCATTGGCGCGGCGCCGAGGGCGACAACGGGTCCAGCTTCAACCACTATGACGCCGCGCGCAAGGTGTGGCACCAGACCTGGGTCGACAACAACGGCGGGATCCTGTACCTCGACGGCGGCGTGAAGAACGGCGCGATGGTGCTGGCCGGCAAGCGCCGCGGCCGGGCGGGGAAGTGGCTGACCGACCGCATCACGTTCACGCCGCGGCCGGACGGCTCCGTGCGGCAGTGGTGGCAGTCGTCGCGCGACGGCGGCACGACCTGGACCACGGTTTTCGACGGAATCTACCGCCGCTCGTCGTAATCGCCGCGGGGTGTCCCGCCTCGACGTGCGCTCCATGGCCCTCCTCGCCACCTCGCACCTGGCGGACGACATCAACCAGAGCTTCATCCCGGCGCTGCTGCCGTACCTCATCCTGGAGCGCCACCTGTCGCACCAGACCGCGGGGACGCTGGTGCTGTGCCAGGCGATGTCGTCCTCGGTGATCCAGCCGGCCATCGGCCACCTCGCCGACCGCCGTTCGATGCCGTGGCTGATCGCCGTCGGGCTGCTGCTGGCGGGCGGCGGCGTCGCGGCGCTGGGCGTGCTGCCGACGATGCCGATGCTGTTCCTCGCCGCGCTCATCAGCGGGATCGGCGTGGCGATGTTCCATCCCGAAGCGGCCCGGTTCGCGAACTGGGTCGCGGGCGATCAGAAGGCGAGCGGGATGCGCTGGTTCACCGTCGGCGGTAACCTCGGCTTTGCGATCGGTCCCGCGTTCGCGACGGCCGCGATCTCACTGTGGGGTTTGCACGGAACGCTGGCGGCCGCGATCCCGGTCGCGTTGATCGCGGGCGTCGTGCTGCTCGAGTTGAGGCGGCTTTCCGGCTTCATCCCCAGCCACGTGAAGCAGCGCAAATCGGCGGGCACCGACGACTGGGTGTCGTTCGGAAAGCTCAGCGCGTTCGTGATCGTGCGCTCGATGGCGTACCTCGGCAGCGTCGCGTTCTTGCCGCTGTACTTCGTCGAAGTGCTGCACACGAGCCCCGCCGCCGGCGACGCCGCGCTCGTCGCATATTTGCTCTCGGGTGCGTTCGGTACCGTCGCCGGCGGGCCGATCGCCGACCGCGTCGGCCGCAAGCCGGTGATGCTGTGGTCGACGGGGCTCACGGTCGTGCTGTTCGTCGCGTTCGTGGCGCTCACGCACGGCGGCGGCCCGCTGCCGCTCGCGCTGGTGCTTATCGTGCTGACCGGCTTCGTGCTCGTCGCGTCGCAAGCGTCGTTCGTCGTGCTGGGACAGGAGTTTTTGCCGAACCGCGTCGGCCTCGCGTCCGGTGTGACGCTCGGCCTCGCGGTGTCGCTGGGCGGCGGCCTATCGCCGGTGCTCGGCGCGATCGCCGACGCACATGGCGTCGCGGCGTCGATCCTGACGATCGCAGGCCTCGCGCTGGCGGCGACGCTCGTTGCGTTCACGCTACCATCGGAGAACCGCCGTCAACCCAAGCCGGGAAATCCGAGCCGCGCCAGCGCCGCGTAGGTCACCACGCCGACGGCGGTCGAGAGGTTGATCGAACGTACCGCGCCTGCGCGCATCGGGATGCGCAGCGCGCGGTCGGGATGCGCGTCGATCAGTGATTGCGGTAAGCCTGCTGTTTCCTTGCCGAAGATCAGCGCGTCGCCGCGTGTGAACTCGGCTTCTGAATACGAGCGTGTTGCGCGTGTCGACAGCAGCCAGCGCCGCTCCGGCGCGAACACTTCGAGCAGCGCGTCGAGCGACGGGTGCACGATCACGCCCAGCGCATCCCAGTAGTCGAGGCCCGCGCGCTTGAGATCGCGGTCGTCGATGCGAAAGCCGAGCGGCTCGACGAGGTGGAGCGCGCAGCCGGTCGCTGCGCAGAGCCGCGCGACGTTACCCGCGTTCGGCGGGATCTCCGGCTCCACGAGGACCACGTGAAGCGGCACGTCGCGCACGGCGTCGAGCGCGACGAGGCGGTCCTGCGGCTGCGACGAGCGGCTCATCGTACGGCCGCTACGACGCGCCCGCGATCTTCGCTTCGCTGATGGGGTCCGTCGGCGGCGGCTGACCGTTCGCGAGCGCGACGAGCTCGGCCGTGCGCGCGCGCGGCGCGATCAGGTATGCGATGCCGCCGTGCTCGCGGAAGATCAAGTCGAGCGCGGTGCGCGA
The DNA here is from genome assembly GCA_036403315.1 of Candidatus Elarobacter sp. Lineage (GTDB taxonomy): Bacteria > Vulcanimicrobiota > Vulcanimicrobiia > Vulcanimicrobiales > Vulcanimicrobiaceae > Vulcanimicrobium. Next base: position 23,170 of record DASWRD010000048.1, on the reverse strand, counting down.
ATAGCGCGTCGCGATCGCCGGATGGGCGGGATCGTTCACCAGCACGTGCGACGGCTCGACCCCGCGCACGACGAGCAGGTGACCTTCGCTGTGGTCCAGCGGCGCGCCGGGCAGCTCGCCGGCGTTCCAGCCGACCGCGACCGCAACGGGCAGTCCGGCATCGACGAACGCCGCGACGTGATCGATCCCGCGCAGGTACGCGACCATCCCGCGCAGACCGCGCGCGCCGGCGTACGCGGCGTTGAACGCCCAGTTGCCGGAGCCGCCGTACGACGCGTCATAGACGCCGCGCACGACAGCCGGCACGTCCGCGTCGACGCCGTGATAGCGCAGCAGCATCGCAACCGCCGCCGCGGAGCACCAGCCGCGCTCGTCCGGGAATTTCGGCAGATACTGCGACAGCTTCGGAACGTCCAGCGAGCGCGTGGATTCGTGCGGCGCGACGCGCGCGTCGGGCGGCGGCGGGACCGCCACGGCGACCGCGTCGAGTGCGACCGTGCTCGCGATGCCGACCGCCGACAGGGCGACGTCGCTGTGCAGCACGTCGACCGCGATGCGCGTCGTCGCATCGCTGCCGTCGAGCGAGCGGCGCTCCTCGGGCGACCACCGCGCGTACAGCAGCGGCTCGGAGACCGTCCCGTCCGACCGGTGCGCGATCAGCGCGATCCCGCCCGACGGTGCCGCAGTGTTCCACGAGACGACGGCGCGCGTCGATGGCGGCACGCGCAACACCGCGTGCTGTCCGGGGCGGTCGATCAGCCGCAGCATCTACGAGCCTTCAGGCGACGGCACTTAGATGGTCCACTCCCAGCAGTTCCAATAGTTCGAGATGTATGAAGCGGGCTTCCAATTCGTCATGTCGCTGTTGACCGCGTTGAACGAGTTCTGCCAGTACAGGTACACCACGGGCACCAGCTCGTGGACGCGCTGCGCCATCTCTTGGTAGTACGCCTTGCGTTTGGCGACGTCGAACGTGAGCAGCGCTTCGTGGCTGTCGCGCGTCAGCACCGGATCGTTGAGCCAGCTCGTGTTCGCGCCGTGCGGCGGGATGAACTTGCCGCTCCACAGCCCTTCGTTGTCGGGGTCGGGCGCGTTGGTCGCGATCGTGAACTCGGTATCGAAATGCCCGGTGTAAATGGGGCCCTCGCGCGAGAACAGCAGGCTGGTCGGGTAGTTCTTGATCTCGAGCTGGACGCCGAGGTCTTTGAGCTGCTGCTGCATCTGCACCTCGGCCTGGACGTTTGCCGGCTTCGACGGCGTCGTTGACACCGAGAACGCCAGCGGTGCACCGTTCTTGCGCCGCACGCCGTTTGCATCGGCCTTCCAGCCGACTTCGTCGAGCAGCTTCTTCGCCGCGGCGGGATCGTACGGGTAGTTCGTGATTCCCTTCGGCGCGGCCCAGTGACCCGGCAGCAAGTCGCTGACGGCGCGGATGTTGTAGCCGTGGTAGATCGTTCGGTTCATGCGGTCCCAGTCCACCGCCATCGCGATCGCTCTGCGCACGCGCACGTCGGACAGGTTCGGCCGCGCCGTGTTGAACTCGAGCCGCCGGTAGTTCGCGAGCAGATGCTTGCCGACGGTGTAGCCATGCACGCTGCCGAGCTGCGGGATCTGCGCTTCGGGGATCGACTCGTACACGTCGACCTCGTGCGTCTTGAGCTCGTTGAACAGCGTGTCCGCGTTCGGCACGATCTTGTACGTGATCGACTGCAAGCCGGGTTTGCCGCGCCAGTAGTGCTCGTTCGCCGCGAGCTCCAGCGACGAGCCGTGGTTCCACGCCGTGAGCACGAAGGGTCCGGATGACAGCGGGTGCGTGTTGAACGGCGCGTGGTTGAGGTCCGGCAGCTTCGCGAGCGCGTGCGCCGGCAGCGGCGGATACGCCGCGCCGCCGAACGCGAAGATCCCGAGCAGTCCCGAGTACACTTGCTTGAGACGCAAGGTCGCGGTCAGGTTGTCGGGTGCGACGTCGAGTGCCGTGATGTCGTCCCAGCCGTTGCGCTGCTTGACGTTGTTCGCGGGGTTCATCACGGCGCGCCACGTGAACTGCAGGTCGCGGGCGTCGTACGGCGCGCCGTCCGACCACGTCATCCCTTTGCGGAAGTGGAGGATGATCGTTTTGCCGTCTTTGCTGATGCCGCCGTTGCGCGTCGTCGGCACCTCGGTCGCGGCCGCTGGCAGAAACTCGCCCTTCGGGTCGTAGCGGAAAAGCGGTTCGTAGATCAGGTTCGCGAGCTGGTCCGCGGCGTCGGTGTGCGCGAACATCTCGTTGAGGCTGTCCGGCTCCTCACCGGCGCTGCCGATGACGAGATGCCCGGGATGCGTCCACGGATGTTTTCCGCCCGCCGTCGTCGTCGATTGGTCCGCTTTCGTGCACGCGCTGAGGACCACCGAGCAGACGGCCACGACGGCGAGGAGCTTATGCATGCAGTACCTCGGTTTTCACCAGTGCGGGCGCGATGGCGTCGTAGAGCGCGTGCGGCCCGTTGCGGATCACGTCGTCGCACGGGAGTCCCGTCTCGCCGCGCGCGCGTTCGATCTGGGCGGCAGCCTCGGCGTCGCTGCAGTCGCGCGTGTTGAGCGCGATCCCCACGACGCGCGCCGGCTTCACCGTCGCGCACAGCGACTCGTACGTGCGGATCAGCGCGCGGTACGACAGGATCGGCACGTCGTAGTCCTCGATCACGGTGCGCGCGACGTTGTGCACCAGCACGAGCGCATCGGGCGCGCCGCCGTACAGCAGCGCCAGCGTGACCGGTGCGAACGCGGGGTTGTTGATCCCGCCTTGCCCTTCGAGAAACAGCAGATCGCGTGCGCGCCGCTCGCCTTCGAGCACGAGCTGCTCCGCCGCGCCGGGTGCGAAGTCGCACACGACGCGGTCGATCGCCGTCCCCCACCCTGCGATCGCGATGCCGATCTGGCCGGTGGGCACGAACGCCGCGTCGGCGCCGCGGTCGCGCGCCGCGCGGAGCAGCTCCAGCGACGCCGTCATCTTGCCGACCGCGGCGTCGCTGCCGACGGTCAGCACGATCTTCGCTTTGACGTCCCACGCGGCGCCCGAGAACAGCGGCGCGGCCGGCGGCAGCCGCAGATCCCAGATGCGCGTGTCGTGCGCGCGTGCCAGCGCCGCGAACTCGTCGTCCTCGTTGAGCATCGCGTGCAGCCCGCTGACGATCTCGAGCCGCGCGCGCAGCGCGCCGTTGATCGCCTCGCGAAAGTCGTCGGGGAGCTTGCCGCCCGCGGGCGCGATCCCGATCAGCAGCGACGTCGGCGCAAACTGCATGCTCTCGGCGAAGGACGCCACGATCGGCGCGTCGCTCCGCAGGTACGGCAGCACGTCGCGCACGGTGCGCCCGGCGTGATCGGGATCGACGACCGCGACGACGGCATCCGCGGAGTACGCAATCACGCCGTGCGCCATCTTCGCCGCCCGCGACGTGAACGCGTGTGGCGCGAGCACGACGTAGCGCCGCGTCATCCGCGCGCTGTCATCCCGAGCGTGTCGACCGGCGCCGTCTCGCGCACGCCGAGCCCAGGGCCGTCCGGAAGCACGATCTTGCCGTCGGTATACGTGATGCCGCTGAAGGGGTCGTGCGATGTAAGAAACGGTCCGTCGAGATCGGCCCAGTCCGCGAGCGGGCTCAGATGTGCCGCGGCGGTGGTGAGGATCTGCGACTCGATCATGCAGCCCAGCATGATCTTCAGCCCCATCGCGCGCGCGGTGTGGATCATCTCCAGTGCGCCGCGGATACCTCCGCACTTGACGAGCTTCACGTTGATGCCGTCCACGCAACCGAGCAGCGCGGGAAGGTCGTTCGCATCCTTGGAGTCTTCGTCGGTGACGATCGGGATCGACGAACGCTCTCGGATCCAGCGCAGCTTTGCGGGCGCGCCGGCCGGGATCGGCTGCTCGCAGAACTCGATCTCGAACTTCGCGAGCTCCGATAGGATGTTCACGGCGCGCTCGGGCGTCCAGCCTTCGTTCGCGTCGACGCGGATCGCGCCGGTGTAGATCGAGCGGATCGCTTCGACCGTTTCGATCTCCGCGCCGGTGCCGAGCTTGACCTTGATGACGGGATGCGAGCCGACCTCGCGCACTTTCGCGAGGGTCTGATCGAGCGGTGCGATGCCGATGGTGAACGACGTGCGCGGCGTGCGCGCGGGATCGAGGCCGAGCAGGCGCCACAGCGGACGATCGAGGTCCTTCCCGATGAGGTCGTGCAGCGCGATGTCGAGCCCGCACCTCTGCGCCGGCGGCAACCCGTGGAGGAGCCGTTCGAGCGCGTACGGATCGTCGCCGAGATAAAGCGCTTCGAGCCCGGCGCTCACGCTCGCGACGTTCTCATCGTAACGCTCGCTCGGCGCGCTCTCGCCCAGTCCTTCGATCCGGTTCCAGCGCAGGTGCACGACGGCCGTCTTTGCGACCGACTCCGAGGACCGCGCGATGGTGAACGTGTGCTTGAGCGGGAGATCGAGCGGTTCCACGGTGAGGGTGATGGGCATCACGCGAGCGCTTCTCGGCGCTTCATCGTGCCTCCGCCCCGTCTCGCCACGCGCCGCGCCGGGTGCAGGGGTGCTCGAATGCGCAAGAAAAGTCCGGCTCGAATGCAGGCGAAACTGGTACGGCGCGCGATCGTCGCAAGCGCGTTCATCACGGTGTTGCTCACGGGGCCGGCTGAGGCGTCGACGACGAACGTGCGCATCGTGCGCAGCGCAGGCACGTGTCCGGCCGCGATCGCGATTCGCTGGACGTCGGTGCAGTACGAGGGCGGCTCCACGATGGACGTGACCGCGCTGACGATGGCGGTGGCGACCACAAGCGAGCTAGTGGCGGCGACGCGCAAGCGCATCGAGTTTCGCGCCGATCTCCGCCCGCAATACGCGTCGTGCACCGGGACGGGCCGCGACGGCGGCGACGTCTTCACCTTGCGCGGCGGCAAGCTGACCTTTGTCATCAACAACGAGATCTCGTCGGGCCAGTATCCCGGCGTCGAAGAGCTCGACGTCAAGGGCGGCAACCCGCACGTGATCCTGGGCATCGCCGACTGACGCGCTGCGCGGCGTGACGCTTCGGCGCCGAGCGTCGTCAGACCGGTGGTGAAGCGGTACGCCGTCTCGGTGGTCTGGCTGCGGCGCGACCTGCGCCTGGACGACCACGTCGCCTTGTTTCGCGCGGTGCAGGCGAGCGAGCGCGTCGTCTGTGCGTTCGTGCTCGACCCGCCGCTGCTGCGCGGGCCGCGCGTCGGCGCACCGATCGTGCAGTTCTTCTTCGACAGCTTGCGCGTGCTGCGCGAGCGCCTGCGCGACACCGGCTCGGACCTCGCGCTGCTGGAAGGCGATTTCGCGGACGAGCTGCTGGGGCTCGCGCAGCGCGTTCACGCCGGCGCCGTGTTCTACAACGCCGACTACGATCCGAAGGCCGTCGCACGCGATGACGGCGTGGCGCGGCGGCTGCGCGATGCGGGGCTCGACGTGCACGCGTCGACCGATCACGTCTATTTCGAAGCGGACGACGTGCTGCAGGACGGCGGCAAGCCGTACACGGTGTACACGCCGTACCGCCGCCGCTGGAACGCGCGCTTCGCCGCGGAACCGAACCCGCCGGTCCGCTCGGAAACGGCCGCGCAGCCGAACCTGCTCGCACGCGACGCGATCGGTGCGACGCGCGAGGTCCCGCGGCCGGAAGAATACGGGCACGCGTCGAGCGATGCATATCCGCGCGCGGGGCTCGTCGAAGCGCAGCGCCTCCTGAAAACGTTCCTCGCGGGCGACGCGACACGGTACGCCGATGCGCGCAACATGCCCGCGCTCGAGGCGACGTCGCGATTGTCGCCGCACCTGCGCGCCGGTACCATCGGGATTCGTACCGTCGTGCACGCCGCTGCGCGGCTGCGCGCTCGCGCGGCGAAGCCTGCTGCGAGCAACGTCGACACCTGGCTCGGAGAGCTCGTGTGGCGCGACTTCTACCAGCAGATCCTCGCGCACCAGCCGCGCGTCGCGCACGAGCCGTTCGTCGAAGCCGCGCAGACGATTCCGTACGCGCACGATACCGCCGCATACGCGGCGTGGTGCGAAGGCCGCACGGGCTACCCGGTCGTCGACGCGGCGATGACGCAGCTCAACACGACGGGCTGGATGCACAACCGCTTGCGCATGATCGTGGCGTCGTTTCTCACCAAGCACCTGCTCACGGACTATCACGAGGGCGAGCGCTACTTCGAGCAGCACCTCGCCGACGCGGACCTCGCCGCCAACAACGGCGGCTGGCAATGGTCGTCCTCGACGGGCACCGACGCGGCGCCGTACTTTCGCGTGTTCAACCCGACGGTGCAAGGCAAGACGTTCGATCCGGGCGGCGCGTTCGTGCGCGCGATGCTGCCGGCGCTCGCGAACGTGCCGAGCAAGTTCGTGCACGAGCCGTGGACGATCCCACCGTTGCTGCAAATTGAGCTCGGCTGCGTGATCGGCCGTGACTACCCGGCGCCGATCGTGGACCATGCGTTCGCACGCGAGCGCGCGCTCGACGTCTACGGCCGTGCCCTGAGCAAGCGCGCCGGCGCCGTCAAACAACTCCGTTGACTCTGTCAAGGCCTTGACGTCGGGTATACGATACAGCAGCGACGAGCACTGCGACGGTACGCGTAGGTCCTACGGTGGTAGACCAACGTCGTAACCTAGGGAGCACAAGCTCCGGATACGACCGGTTGTCCGGCCCTCACAGGCTGGCCACTGGGCGCCCGGGCCGCACCCACCTGCCATAGGCAGGTCTTCAACCCGGACCCAGACGTCCGTTGTGGTCTCGTCGCCTCAGACTCTCAGCCGCCCGCGAGCCGGCGCCGCGCCTCCGCGGCGCGCAGCGCCCGAATCGCCTCGCCCGCCGCCTCCCAAGGCCGGTCGCCGGCCGGCGCGTCCAGGATCACCCACGCCGCGTACGCGCGCTCGGCGACAACGGCCGGATCGTCGGCCGGCGTCGCGACGAAAGCAGGCACGCGATCCTTCGGCCCGATCTGTCCCGCCTCGAGCGCGACCGGCGGGCATGCGCGGAGCCAGGCGCTGTCCGCGTCCTTGAGCAGGTGCCGGAGCCCCGCCAGGTCCTCGGCGATCGTCGCCGGCGCCGCGGTCACCAGGACCGTGACGTTCGCCGCCTTGGCCGACCGCGCGACCGCCTTCGCCGTCCGAACGGTCGCGACGAACGTCGCGGGGGGTACCTCGCCCGGTGCCGGTGCCGCCGTGCGGATCACGGCCGTGCCGAGGCGCCTGGCTACCGTCAGGGCCTGCTCCAGCCCGGCGGGCGCCCCGGCCGGATCCAGCAGCCCCGGGGCGTCGATCCCGAACGGCACGATCCCGAGGTCGATCGCGACCTTGCGAAGCTGCGCAACGTACTCGTCGTCGAAGCGGGGAAAGTCCAGCACCGCTGTGACGACGCCGTCCGCGCCGAGCTCGGAGGCGCAGCGTTCCACCCACTCGAGTTGCGTCAGCTCGCCGGTTTCGAGCGGTCGCCGGAACGTCGAACTCGAAACCGCGATCCGCATCGCCGCCGCTTTCACCAGGAGAACGCATTGACCATCGTCGCACCCGCACGACCGCCGCGCTCGTGACCCGCCGGCAACTCTGGCTGGAGCTCGGCTCCACCGCGGTCGCGATGCTCATCGCGGCCGGGATCGCGCGCTCGCTCGGCGCGCTCGGTGTCCCGGTATGGGTCTGCTGGGCGTTGTTCGGCGTCATTTTCGGCGCGCGGCTGCTGCACGGCTGGATCACCACGCAGCGGCTGGTCCCGTCTCCCGCTCTGCCGCTCGCGGCGCGTCTCCCGCTCGATGCCGTGACGATCGGGACGCTGTGGGGGGTGTGGCTGCGATGATGGACCGTCAGACGCTCGGGAATCTCGTGCCGCTTGCGGCCGTGGTGATCGCGCTGGCGGAGTACCTGTTCGACCATCACGTGCCGCGCTACACGAGCCCCACGTTTTGGGTCGCGCTCGTCGCAACCGTCGGGCTGCTGCTGTTCGTGCAGGTGCTGCGCTTCAGCGGGGCGCGCAAGCCGGCGACGGCGAAGCCCGATTACTCCGCGACGACGCTGATCCGGCGGCGCGCCGACCCCGACGACCGAGGCTGAACACGCACATGCAACTGCTCGATCCCCAGGCGCTCGCCGCCGCCGATCCCGAGATCCACGCCGCGATCGCCGACGAAGAGCGCCGCCAGCGCGACAACCTCGAGCTCATCGCGTCGGAGAACTACGCGAGCCGTGCGGTGCGCGAAGCGACCGCGTCGGTGATGACCAACAAATACGCCGAAGGCTATCCCGGCAAGCGCTACTACGGCGGGTGCGAATACGTCGACGTCGCCGAGACGCTCGCGATCGAGCGGCTGAAGAAGCTGTTCGATGCCGAGCACGCCAACGTGCAGCCGCACGCCGGCGCGCAGGCGAACATGGCCGTGCTGATGGCGGTGCTCAAGCCCGGCGACACCGTGCTCGGCATGTCGCTCGCGCACGGCGGCCACCTCACGCACGGCACGAAGGTGTCGTTCAGCGGCAAGCTTTACAACGCCGTCGCGTACGGCGTGCGCAAAGACACCGAGCTGATCGACTTCGACCAAGTGCGCGAGCTCGCGCGCGAGCACAAGCCCAAGCTGATCATCGCGGGCGCGAGCGCGTATCCGCGCACGATGGAGTACGCGCCGTTCCGCGAGATCGCGAACGAGATCGGCGCGACGTTCATGGTCGACATGGCGCACATCGCGGGGCTCGTCGCGACGGGCCTGCACCCGTCGCCGGTCCCGATCGCCGACTTCGTGACGTCCACCACGCACAAGACGCTGCGCGGTCCGCGCGGCGGCCTGATCCTGTCCACCGCGCAGTACGCGCAAGCCGTCGACAAGAGCGTGTTCCCCGGCATCCAAGGCGGCCCGTTCATGCACTCGATCGCGGCGAAAGCGGTCGCGTTCAACGAGGCGCTGCAGCCGTCGTTCGCCGAGTACCAGCGCCAAGTGATCGTCAACGCGCGCGTGATGGGCGAAGAGCTCACGCGCGCCGGCGTGCGGCTCGTGGGCGGCGGCACCGACACGCACCTGCTGCTCGTCGACCTCACGCCGAAGAACCTCACCGGCAAAGCCGTGGAACAGTATCTCGACGAGATCCGCATCACGGTGAACAAGAACGCGATCCCGTACGACCCGCAGAAGCCGGCGGTCACGAGCGGCATCCGCATCGGCTCGCCGGCGATCACGTCGCGCAACTTCGACGAGACCGCTGCCCGCGAAGTCGGAAAGATCCTGGGCGAGGCGCTGGGCGACATCGAAACGGGCGCGAAGAAAGACGCGCTGCGCGCGCGCGTCGCCGAGCTCACCGCGCACCACGACGTTCCGTAGCCGGGTGGCGCTGGAAACCGAGCGGCTCGTCCTGCGCGAGCCCGCCGAGGGCGATGCGCCGGTGCTGCTCGCGTATCACCTGCGCAACGACGCGCGCTTCGCGCCGTGGGAGCCCAAGCGCGGGACCGAGGTAGCGCAGCATCTCCAGTGGATCCGGTGGCGGCGCACCGAGACCGGTGCCGGCAAGGCGCTGACGTTCCTCGCGTTCGACCGCGCGGCGCCCGGCACGCTCGCCGGCGTCGTCAACCTCGACGGCTTTTCGGCCGAACCGGAGCGCAGCGCGATGCTGAGCTACTCGGTGGACGGCGCGTACGAGGGCAAGGGCTACGCGCGCGAGGCGTGTCAGGCGATGATCGAGTACGCCTTCGAAACGCTCGGTCTCCAAGGACTGACGGCGACATACGATGTCGCCAACGCGCGCAGCGGCGGTCTGCTCGCGCGGCTCGGCTTCACCGTGATCGCATCGACGCCGGTGATCCCGGGGATGGAACGGCTGATGCGCGCGCAGTCGCTCGCCGCGCTTTCACGCGTGTCGTGAACCTGCGGCTCGACACGGAGCGGCTCGTGCTGCGCGAGCCCGACGATTCCGACGCGCCGGCGCTGCTCGCATACGGGCTGCGCAACGAGCCCCGCTTCGCGCGGTGGGAGCCCGAGCGCGCCGATGACGTTGCGGGCCATCTGCGGTGGGTGCGGTGGCGCCGCGACGAAAGCGCCGCGCAGCGCGGCCTCGGATTGCTCGCGCTCGACCGCGCCGTGCCCGGCGCGCTCGCCGGGATCGTGAACCTCTATGGCATCACCGGCAGCGCGACGTTCACCGCGATGCTCGGGTACTCGGTCGACGGCGCGTACGAAGGCCGGGGCTTCGCGCGCGAAGCCGTGAGCGCCGTGATCGCGCACGCGTTCGACACGCTCAACCTCCACCGCGTCACCGCGAATTATCATCCCGCCAACGAGCGCAGCGGCGCGCTGCTGCGCCGGCTCGGCTTCGTGGTCGAAGGGTATTCGCGTGACCTCCTCTATCTGCGCGGAACCTGGCGCGACCACGTCCTGACGTCGCTGACGAACCCGAACTGGACGCCGCCGGCGGCTACGGAACGGGCTTGAAGTAGATGCCCGCGATCTTGCCGTCTCGATCCAGCGTGTAGACGTACTGCACGACGCCGTTGGGCGTGGTCACGCGAAAAACGTACGTCGTGACGAACAGCGACGGCGGCGCCGGTTGCCGTCCGCGATACACGAACGCCGTCGGCGCGCCGAACGCGGCGAGCCCGACGGAGACCTGGCGCACCATGCCGCTTAGCTCCGCGCGCATCGCGGCAGAATAGGGCGCCGGATCCACGTTGCCGGCGCGCCAGTGCTCGTACTCCGCTTTCGCGGCGGCGGTGATCGCCGGATCTTCACCGGCGGCGGGCGCCTCGTCGCGCCGGCGTTCCGCCGCGAGCTGCGCTTCGGTCGGCGGCACGATCGCACGGAACGCCGCGCGCGCGACGTTCGTCTCGTCGAAGCTCGTCGAGTTGCCGAGCGCGACGACGCTGATGCGTTCGCCGGGAAAGTACGCGTTGCGCGCGTGCGCGCCCAGCACGGCGCCGTTGTGCCAGATCATTGGGTGCCCGTCGATCTCGTCGCGCAGCCAGCCCATGGCGTAGTTGGTTTTTTCGCCGCCGGCGAGCGACGGCGGCGTCGTCATGTCGCGAACGGCCGCGGCATCGAGCAATCGCGCGCCGAAGAACGCTTCGTTCCAGCGCACGAGATCGGCCGGCGTCGCGTAAAGCCCGCCTGCAGCATACGTCGCTTGCGGCGTCCACGGCGTGACCGCGGCGGTGCCGGTCTGGGGCTCGTAGCCGCGCGCGAGATCGCTGCCCGCCGGCGGCGGCCCGAACGTGAGATGCGCGAGCCCGAGCGGCGTCGCGATGCGTTGGGCGATGAAACGGCCGTACGAAATGCGTGCGACGGCTTCGACGATCATCCCCAGCACGACGTAGTTCGTGTTGCTGTACGCGAACTGCGTGCCGGGCGCGAACGCGAGCGGCGCGCTCGCGATCATCGCCACCATCGCTTCAGGCGTGACCGTCGTGGACGTCGCGACGCTGCTCAGGAACGCCGGAACGCCGGTGTAGTTCGCGAGACCGGTCGTCTGCTGCAAGAGCTGGCGCACGGTGTATTCCGTCGCGTGCGCCGCGAGCGGGACGTATTCCGCGGCCTTCACGTCGAGCTGCAGCCTGCGGTCGCGCGCGAGCAGCATGATCGCCGCAGCCGTGAACTGCTTGGTGATCGAACCGATCGGAAAGATCGTCGCGGTGTCGACGGGCAGGTTCGCCGCGACGTCGCGCAGCCCGAATCCCTTCGCGTAAACGACGTCGCCGGCGCGCGCGACCGCGACGCTGACGCCGCGGGTGCCGGTCGCGGCCATCGCCTTCGTGACGACGGCTGCGATCGCTTCGCTCTGCGCCGCCGACAGCATGGCCGGCTCCGCCGCACGGGCCGCGGTGATGACGGCGCCGCCCGAAGATGCGGCGGCACCCAGCGTCGCGGCGGCGCGTGTGATGAAGCGGCAGCGGATCATGAGGCTCCTTATCGCGAGGGCGCGTTCGGGTTGCAGGGCGGGCGGACCGCCGCCGCGATGACTCCCACGTGCCCGATTCGCCCGTGCAGATCGTGAACCACCCCGCCGTGGCGGACCGGCTCGCGCGGCTGCGCGACGCGTCCACCCCGACGCCGGTGTTCCGCCGGCTGGTCGAAGAGCTCGGCCAGCTCTTGGCGTACGAGGCCACGCGCGCGCTGCCGATGACGGACATCGAGCTGCAGACGCCGGTCGCGCTCGCAAAGGTGCAGCGCATCGCGACGCGGCCCGTCGTGGCGCCGATCCTGCGCGCGGGCCTCGGCCTGCTTCCCGGGTTCCTTGCCGTGGTGGACGACGCGGTGGTAGCGCACCTGGGCTTCTACCGCGATCCCAAGACGCTCGCGGCGATCCCGTACTACGCGAACCTCCCGGACGATCTGGGCAGCCGCGAGGTGTTCGTCCTCGACCCGATGCTGGCAACGGGCCACTCCGGCTCGGCGGCGCTCGCGACGCTGGCGAAGCGCGGGGCGAAAGCGCCGGTATTCGTCTGCATCATCGCCGCCCCCGAAGGCATCGCGACGCTAGCCCGCGAGCACCCCGGCGTGCGCATCGTGACCGCCGCGGTCGACGACCACCTTAACGACCACGGCTACATCGTGCCGGGCCTGGGCGACGCGGGCGACAGAATGTTCGGCTCGACGAGCTCGGTCCCGGTGAGCACCGGCGCGGAGTAACGCGCGCTAACGCATCTGGCGCAGCACCGAGCCGCTGTCCCAATAGGCGCGAAATTCGGCGACCTTCCCGTCGCGCAGCCGGAAGAACTCCGCGAACAAGATTTCGATCGTGCGATTTGACGCCGGAACCTCCCCGTCGGCCGTGACGAACGCAGCGGTTTGCGTTCCGCGACCGACGTGCTCCGTCGCGATCCAGTCGCCCGCTGCGACGATGAGGCCTGCCGTGGCCGTCGAGTCCGGCATCGCGTCGGCGAACGGCTTAACCCACTCCATGAAGCCGCCGAAGCCGCGATAGGTGCGATGCGTCCCCATGTCGATCGTCTCGCAGTCGTCCGCAAAGAGAGACGCGAGCAGCGGGATATCGCGCGCGTTGAACGCGTCGTAGATGCGCCGAACGATCTGCTCGTTCGCGTTGGCGTGACCGCCCATTTGCAATGCTCCTCTTGAACCAAGTTGGTCAGTGCAGGCAGACGCCGCGCGGTGCCCCTCTCACTGCACGCCGCCTCGATGGAATCCGACGAGGTGCACGTTCGCTTCAGAGACCGTTCCGTGGTGCAGGTACGCGAAAGATGTGACTCCGACGCCGGGGAGAACGGTGAGCGACTCCTCGTCGGGCAGCGTGATGTAGCTCAAGACATATGCTGATCGCGTCGCAGTCTTCATGCGAGCAAGCCCGGCGTTCACCGGTGGCGCGCTCGCGATCAGCCAGCCGTACCTCGTGTCTTCGCGTGGCGCGACGGACGGCGCGCGGTAGAGCCGGCCCGGTTTCCGCGGCGTCTCGAACCACCGTTTCTCCTCGAGATCCGCCGGCAGCGCTTTGCGACCCGACGTTCTGATGGCAGAAAACATCGCTTTCGCATCGTCGCCGACGAGATAGTACCGCGTCTGCACGCGCAACAGCAGGTAACTTCCGGCCCGCGCGTCCGGCGACCACCACGCCAAGTCCCAAACGCCGCCCTTGAGCAATGCGGCCGCGATTTCGCCGTCGTCGAACGCATCTGCCACCGCGGAGGTCCAGCGCACCGTGCCGCTTCGCGGGTGATTGCCGATGGGCGTCCACCTCACCGTGCCCGCGTATGTCCACGTCGTCCCCTTGACGAACGGAAAGACGGCGCCGTCTTCACCGGCCGGAAGAGTGCCGGCCGTCGCCGTGAGGACGACCGCGACCAGCACCCACAACGTCAACCGCGAGATCCTCATCGATCCAGCTCCCGTCGCCCACGCTTTTGCGTGCAGGACGTTCACGTCGCGTATCGCCGCTCCCGCCGGGCCGAAGCAGGAAACGCGGCGAAGAACCGGCGTGCATTGAGAGCGGATGAGTCGATTTCCCCAGCGGACGGAGTGCCCGGTGCAGCGCGGCCCGGCTGGGACGAGTATTTCATGGAGATTGCGCGGACCGTTGCGACCCGGGCTACGTGTCCGCGGGCCAGCGTCGGGGCCGTGCTGACCCGCGAGCGGCGCATCCTCACCACCGGCTACAACGGCGCCCCGCGGGGCGTGGCACACTGCAGCGAGGCCGGCTGCATCCTTGTGGATGGGCATTGCCTGCGAGCCACCCACGCCGAGGCCAACGCCATCGTCCAAGGCGCGCTCCACGGCGTGTCGCTTCAGGGGGCGACCGCTTACTGCACGCACCAGCCGTGCGCAGGGTGCTCGAAGCTGCTGATCAGTGCGGGTATCGTGCGAATCGTGTACGCCGATCCCTACCCCGACCCGGTGTCGACGCTGCTGCTCGGTGAAGCGGGGGTCGCGCTCGAGCAGTACCTTCCCGATCCGCTGCGAGCGCCGGCGTGAGCCCGTACGTCGTTCTGGTCGTCGCGCTCATCGCGTGCGCGACGGCGCTGTTCACCACGCCGTACGTGCGGCGGCTCGCGCTCAACGTCGGGATGCTCGACGCGACGGGCGAGCGGCGCATGCACGATCAGCCCAAGCCGCGCATCGGCGGGATCGCGGTGTACCTCGGGTTTGCGTTCGCGCTGTTCTCGGCGCTCGGGTACTTGATCAAGACGGGGCAGTTCGGCGCGTCGGGCCATCTTCACGACGACTTGGCGAACTTCCACGACATCATCGGGCTCATCTTCGGCGGCACGCTCATCCTCATGGTCGGCATCTGGGACGACGTCATGGGGATGTCGCCGCGCGCGAAGCTGTTCGCGCAGTGCACGGTCGCCGCCATCTCGCTGCTGTACGGTTTTCAAATCCACTACGTCAACGATCCCCTGCACCACGGGCACACGATCTTCTTCCCCGGCTGGCTCTCCGTCGTGCTCACGATGGTGTGGTACGTCGGGATGATGAACGCGATCAACTTCATCGACGGGCTCGACGGGCTGCTGGCCGGGCTCACGGCGATCTCGTCCATCTCGATGATCGCGATCACCATCAGCCGCGGCCACGTCGAGATCGCGCTCGTGCTCGCCGCGCTCGCAGGCGCCGCGCTCGGTTTCTTGCGCTACAACTGGAACCCCGCGAAGATCATCCTCGGCGATTCCGGTGCGCTGTTCATCGGCTACATCTTTGCCACCGTCTCGATCATCGGTGCGAGCAAGACGGCCTTTGCGATCTCATTGCTCGTGCCGCTCGTCGTGCTCGCGCTGCCGGTGCTCGACACCGTCGTCACCATCGTCCGCCGCACCACCGCGGGCAAGAAATTCTACGAAGCCGATCGCGGGCATTTCCACCACCAGCTCATCTTTCGCTTCGGGCTCAACGTCCGCCAAGCCGTGCTGCTGATCTACGGCGTGTGCATCGTGCTCGGCGTGATCGCACTCGTACTCACCGGCGGCGTCGGGTCGCTCAAGCTCGCGCTGAATCCGTGAGCGATCGACCGCTTCGCGTCATGGCCGTGATGGGCACGCGGCCGGACACGATCAAGATGGCGCCGGTCGTGCACGCGCTGCTGGCCGCGCGGCCCGACGTCGAGCCGATCGTGTGCGTCACCGCGCAGCACCGCGAGCTGCTCGACGAGGTGCTGCAGCTTTTCAACATCGTCCCCGACATCGACCTCAACATCATGACCAAGACGCAGTCGCTCACCGACATCACGACGCGCGTGCTGACCGGCATGGAGCGCGCGCTCGCCGAGGCGCGCCCCGACGTCGTGCTGGTGCACGGCGACACGACGACGTCCAGCGCGACGGCGCTCGCGGCCTTCTATCAGAAGATCCCGGTCGGCCACGTCGAGGCGGGGCTGCGCACGTCGACCATCGCCGAGCCGTTTCCGGAAGAGGCGAACCGCCGCATCACCGGCGTGCTGTCGTCGTTCCATTTCGCGCCGACGTCGCGCTCGAAATCGAACCTGCTCTCCGAGCGCACCGACCACGCGCGCGTCGTCGTCACCGGCAACACCGTCATCGACGCGTTCATCGCCACCGAACGCCGCGTGCGCGAGTACGGCCTTGCGACCCCGTCGCTGGACGGGCTCGACCCCGCGCGGCCGCTGATCTTCGTCACCGCGCACCGGCGCGAGAACCACGGCCAGATGGGCGAGATCGCCCGCGCCGTCGGGACGATCGCCGGCTTCCCGGAGCGTCCGCAGATCCTCTGGCCCGTCCACCCGTCGCCGCAAGTCTATCCGGTCGTCCACGCCGCGCTCGACGGGGTCGAAGGCATCCGGCTCGTCGACCCCATCAACTACGCCGAGACCGTCGCGGCCGTCGCCGCCTCGCACTTCGTGCTGACCGATTCCGGCGGGCTCCAAGAAGAAGCCCCGACCCTGGGCAAGCCCGTCCTCGTGATGCGCCGCGAGACCGAACGGCCCGAGGGCCTCGAGGCCGGCACGCTGCGTCTGATCGGCGCCGAGTACGCCGATATCGTCGCGGAGTCGCGCCGGCTGCTCACCGACCGGCCCGTGTACGCGCGCATGGCGCACGCCTCGAACCCGTACGGCGACGGCCGGGCCGCCGAGCGCATCGTGGGCTGGCTGCTCCACGTCCTGCGCGACGGCCCCGCGCCCGATGAGTTCGGCCCGCCCGCCGCGGCCGCATGAAGGGCGGGGTCCTCCTCGCGGCCGGGTCCACGTTCGTCGGCTTCGTCCTGGGCGGCTTCGTGCTCGGCCTCGTGGTCGCCAACCGCACCGGCGCGTCCTGGTGGGTAATCGTCGGGACCTTCGCCGGGCTGTTCGGCGGGATCGGGCTCTTCACGGTTCAGATGGTTCGCTCGCTCAAGTGAGCGAGAAAAGTCTCGTGCGATGAAAGTCCAGGAGGGGACGCCCGAAATCTGCGACAATACGGGCTGCGCCGATCCGGCCATGATGCGTGAATATCACGCGCGGAAGCGGACGGTCGCCCTCCGGTCATCGCTGCTGCTAGCCGGAATCGCCATCGTGATGGCGACTCGCTCTCCGATCCTGGGGCTCGACCTCGCGATCGGCGGGGGCTGCGGTGTCCTCAACATGCTGTTGATCATGCGCAACAACGAGTGCCTCCTTGATGGGAGACGCTCGCGCGGTGTGTACGGGCTCAACAACGTGGTACGAGTACTGGGGGTCGGCGTACTCCCGGCGGTCGCGGCGGTCACCGGTCCCGTGTGGACCTTGGCGGTCTCCTATGCCGGATTCTTCACGCCGCTCGCATCGTACGCGATCGAGCTGCGGAACGCATATCGACGAGGAACGTAGTTGAAAGAAGAAGTCGGTTCGCACCTGACGTGGCAATGGCCGCTGGTCGGGTCCGTGCATGCCGATACGCTGCTGACGACCTGGCTGGTGATGCTGGTCTCGTTGGCGTTCTTCTGGTACATGGGGCGCTCGTACAAGTCCAATCG
This sequence comes from Candidatus Elarobacter sp., assembly GCA_036403315.1. Taxonomy (GTDB): domain Bacteria; phylum Vulcanimicrobiota; class Vulcanimicrobiia; order Vulcanimicrobiales; family Vulcanimicrobiaceae; genus Vulcanimicrobium. The sequence goes on along the minus strand of DASWRD010000048.1, from coordinate 5,747 downwards.
CGTCAACAAGCGCCAAGCCACGTTCGAGGGAATCGTCAACTACCTCGCGGACCTCACCTCGAGCACCATCGGAAAGCACGGCGAGCGGTTCGTCCCCATCTTCATCGGGATGTTCTTCTTCATCTTCATCCTCAACCAGATCGGGTTCTTCCCGTTCAAAGAACTGGGGCTGCCGTTCGGCGGTTCGCCGACCGCGGATCTCAACACCACCGTCGCGTTCGCGCTGCTGGTGTTCTTCGGGATCCAGTTCGTCGCGATCCGCCAGAGCGGGATCAAGGCGTACGCGCACCTGTTCAAACCGTTCCTGTGGCTCTTCCCGCTCAACGTCGTGGAAGAGCTCGCGCGGCCGGTCGTGCTCGCGCTGCGGCTGTTTTTCAACATCTTCGTCGGCGAGCTGCTGCTGTTCGTCATCGCGACGATCATCCGCTCGAACGTGCACGTCGGTCCGGTGAACCTGTCATTGGGCGCCGCGGTAGTACCGTTCGTGCTGCAGTTCTTCAACTTCTTCGTCGGCACGCTGCAGGCGTTCGTGTTCACCCTCCTCTCCATCGTCTATCTCTCCTTGGCAACGGCCGAGGAACACTAAGAAAGGCCCGTCCACGTGACCTCGGAAGCTTTGATTCTGGCAATGATGGTGATCGGCTTTTCGCTGATCGTCGCGGCCGTCGCGTTCGGCTCCGCGATCGGCGACGGTATCGTCGCGTCGAAAGCCGTCGAGGCGATCGCGCGCCAGCCGGAAGCCCGCCCGAACATCTTCACGTTCTTCTTCCTCGGCGTCGGTATTCTGGAAGCGTTCCCGATCATCGGTCTGGGGCTGGGCCTCTACTTGTTCTTCGCCGTCACGAACGTGCCGTCGCACATTCAGGCGATCGTAACGAGCGTCCCCAAGTAAGACCTTGTTCCTCCAGATCGATGCGACGCTGCTCGTGCAGGTCGTCAACTTCGTCCTCTTCATCGTCCTGCTGAACATCGTGTTCTTGCGGCCGGTCGGTGCTGCGATCGCGAAGCGCCGCGCGCACATCGACGGCCTCGCCCGCGACATCGAAGCGGCGGAGCACGAGGTGCGCTTGGCGCGCGGGGCGGCCGAAGAGCGGCGTGCCGCGGCGCGGCGCGAGGCGGAGGCGGCGATCGCGAAAGCGCGCATCGCCGCGCAGAGCGAGGCAGCTGAGATCATCGCGAGCTATCAGCAGCGCGCGACGGGGATCGTCGAAGAAGCGCAGCGCGAGGTCGACCAGGAGATCGTCGCGGCGCGCGCCGGCGAGGACCAGATCGTCGACTCGATCGCGCAGACGCTGCTCGAGCGCGCGATCGGCCCGGTGGCGGCGTAGTGGAAAGCAACAACGCATTCTTCGTCCAGGTCGCGCTGTGGTCGCAGGTCGCGGGCTCGGTGGCGTTTCTGATCGTGCTGATCCTGCTGTTCCGCAAGTACTTGATCCCCGCGGTGCAGGCGAACCAGAAGGCGCGCAACGCCCAGCTCGCGGAGGCCGAGGCGCGCCGCACGCGCATTCAAACCGAGGCGTCGCAGGCGCGCGGCGAGATCGAGGCCGCCGACCGCGACGCCGCGGAGATTCGCAACCGCGTCGCCCGCGTCGTCGAGCGCGATCACGCGCATGCGGTCGACGAAGCGAAAGCCGAAGGCGAGCGCCTCGTGCGCAACGCCGAAGGCGAGCTCGAACGCGCCCGGCTCGCCGCGCGCGACCGGCTCCGCGTCGAACTGATCGAGAAAGCGCTCGCGAAAGCGCGTGCGCAAGCGGCCGGCCGGGTGAGCGACGCCGTCAACACGGCGCTGGTCGAGACGACCGTCGCCGATCTCGCGCGAGGGCGCGGCTGATGCCGAACGAGACGCTCGCGCGCCGCTACGCGACCGCGGTGTTCCAGCTGTCGCAGGACGGCGGCAAGATCACCGAGGTGCAGCACGATCTGCACACGTTCGTCGCGTCGCTCGCGGCCGACGACGACGTGCGCAAGTTCTTCCGCTCGCCGGTGGTCGACCGCAAGGAGAAGGAGCGCATCGTCTCCCAGGCCTTCTCCAAGCTCGACCCGATCGCGCTGCACACCGTCCTGCTGCTGATCCGCAAGCGCCGCGAGAACATGGTCGAGGAGATCGTGCAGCAGTTCGACATCCTCGAGCGCACCGCGCGCGGCGCGCAGCCGCTTCAAGTCACCAGCGCCCGCGAGCTTTCGAAAACCGAGCTCGACGCGATCGTGGCGCGCCTCGCGGCGGCCTTTCGCACGAAGTTCGACGTCACGCAGTCGGTCGATCCCAGCTTGATCGGCGGCGTCCGCATCACGATGGGCGACAAACGCGCCGACGGCACCATCGCCGGCCGCCTCGACGACCTCGCCCGCCTGCTGTCCACCAACTAAGGAACACCATGATCAACGCCGACGAAATCGCCGGAATCATCAAACAGCGCATCGCCAGCTACGCGACGGGGACCAACGAAGCCGAGATCGGCACCGTCATCGAAGTGGGCGACAACATCGCGCGCATCTACGGCCTCGACAACGCGCAGGCGTCCGAGCTCGTCGAGTTCCCCAACGGGCTCAACGGGATCGTGCTGAACCTCGAAGAGGACAGCGTCGGCGTCGCGATCATGGGCCCGGACACGGACATCAAGGAAGGCGACAAAGTCCGCCGCACCGGCCGCATCGCGTCCGTGCCGGTCGGCGACGCCGTGCTCGGCCGCGTGGTGGACCCGCTGGGCAAGCCGGTCGACGGCAAAGGCGAGATCGCGTCGAGCGAGTACCGCACGATCGAGAATACGGCGCCCACCGTCGTCGAGCGCCAGTCGGTGAAGCAGCCGCTGCAGACCGGGATCCGCGCGATCGACGCGCTGATCCCGATCGGCAAGGGGCAGCGCGAGCTGATCATCGGCGACCGCGGTACCGGCAAGACGGCGATCGCGATCGACGCGATCATCAATCAAAAAGGCAAAGACGTCATCTGCATCTACGTCGCGATCGGGCAGAAGAACTCGACCGTCGCGTCGCTGCAGCAGACGCTCGAGAAACACGGCGCGATGGAGTATACCACCATCGTCGCGGTGTCGGCCGCCGAGCCCGCGTCGCTGAAGTGGATCGCGCCGTTCGCCGGCTGTGCGATGGCCGAGTACTTCATGTACCAGGGCAAAGACGTGCTGGTGATCTACGACGATCTCACGCGGCACGCGCAGGCGTATCGCGAAGTGTCGCTGCTGCTGCGCCGCCCGCCGGGTCGCGAGGCGTATCCGGGCGACATCTTCTTCCTGCACTCGCGTTTGCTGGAACGCGCCGCGAAGCTGTCCGACGAGAAGGGCGGCGGGTCGATCACCGCGCTGCCGATCATCGAAACGCAGGCGGGCGACGTGTCGGCGTACATCCCCACCAACGTCATCTCGATCACCGACGGCCAGATCTACCTGCAGAACGCGCTGTTCTTCCAGGGCATCCGGCCCGCCGTCGACGTCGGCATCTCGGTGTCGCGTGTCGGCTCGTCCGCGCAGACCAAGGCGATGAAATCCGTCGCCGGCCGGTTGAAGCTCGACCTCGCGCAGTACCGCGAGCTCGCCGCGTTCGCCAAGCTCGCGTCGGATCTCGACAAGGCGACGCAGCAGCAGCTCAACCGCGGCGACAAGATGACGCAGGTGCTCGTGCAGCGCCAGCTCGACCCGCAGCCGATGGAAGACCAGGTCGCAGTGATCTTCGCGGCGACGCGCGGTTACCTCGACGCGATCCCCACGGACCGCGTGGGCGACTGGGAGAAGCGCTTCGTCGCGTACGTGCACGAGAAGCACGCCGGCGTGACCGACGCGATCCGCGAGAGCAACGCGCTATCGGCCGACACCGAAAAAGCGCTCATCGCCGCTATCGAAGACTTCAACAAAGGCTTCTGATCATCTCGATGTTCGCCACCTTGAACACCACCATTCTCGCCGGCGGCGCCACGTGTGGCGCTCGGTCCTCGTTGCGGCCGCGAAGCGGACGCAACTGAACCATGCCGAGCGTTCGCGATCTTCGGGACCGGATTCGGTCGCTGAAGAACACGCAGCAGATCACGAAGGCGATGAAGCAGGTCGCCGCGGCGAAGATTCGCCGCGCCGACGCGCTTCAGAAGCAGTCGCGCCCGTACGCGGACGCGATCGGGACGATGCTGCGCGACCTCATCGCGAACGTCGGCTCGGTCGACCATCCGTTCATGAAGCCCGGGCGCGAAGGCGCGCCGGGCGGCGTGATCCTGATGACCGCCGACAAAGGGCTGGCGGGCTCGTTCAATGCGAACTTGATTCGCTCGGCGGACATCCACCGCCGCGAGAACGCGAACCTCGCGTGGTATTCGGTCGGCATCAAGAGCCGCAACGCGCTACGCCGCCAGGGCGGTGAGACGCTGCAGTTCTGGCCGCTGTCGCACGGCGTCATGTTCGACAACGCGCAGGAGCTCGCGCGCCGCGTCACCGAGGATTTCACCGAAGGCAAGATCTCGTCACTGACGCTGATCTCGCCCAAGCTCGTCAACATGATGACGCAGCGGCCCGAAGTGCGGCAGATCCTGCCGATCGCGCCCGACGAGCCCGCGCCGGAGAAGAAAACCTCGGCCGGGTCGGTGGAGTTCGAGCCGTCGCCGGAGTTCGTGCTCGGCCGGCTGCTGCCGAAGTACCTCGAGTTCACGCTGTACTCGGCGATGCTCGAGACGAACGCGTCGTTCTACGCCGCGCAGCTCGTCGCGATGAACAACGCCACCGACAACGCCAAGAAGCTGATCGACCAGAACACCGTCGAGATGAACAAAGCGCGTCAAGCCGCGATCACCAAGGAGATCTTGGAGATCGTCGGCGGCGCCGAAGCCCTCAAGGGATAATCCGGAGAAAAGATAGGAAAATGTCAGCCGCCACTACATCCGCTCCCACCATGCGCGCGACCGGCAAGGTCGTCCAGGTTCTTGGTAACGTCGTCGACGTCGAGTTCCCGACGGACGAGCTGCCCAACATCAACGACGCACTTTCCGTCCACATCGGCGGCGGGCCTAGCGCGGGCGCGAACGGCGCCGGTGCACACGTCGACGGGGCGATCAAGCTGTCGGGAACGGCGATGTCGGAACGCGACCTCATCCTCGAAGTTCAGGGCGAGCTCGGCAACAATCAAGTGCGCTGCCTCGGCATGGGTTCGACCGACGGCCTCGTGCGCGGTGCGGTCGTGCAGAACAGCGGAACGTCGATCACGGTGCCGGTCGGTGAAGGCACGCTGGGGCGCATCTTCAACGTGCTCGGCAAGACGATCGACTCCGACGAACCGGTGAAAGCCGCGGCGATGATGCCGATCCACCGCATCGCACCGAGGTTCGACGAGCAGGATCCCACGCAGAAGATCTTCGAGACGGGGATCAAGGTCGTCGACCTGATGGCTCCCTACACGCGCGGCGGAAAAGTCGGCCTCTTCGGCGGCGCCGGCGTGGGCAAGACGGTGTTGATCCAGGAGCTCATCCGCAACATCGCGGCGGTGCACAAAGGCTTCTCGGTGTTCACCGGCGTCGGCGAGCGCACGCGTGAAGGCAACGATCTCTGGATGGAGATGAAAGAGTCGGGCGTGCTCGCGCAGACCACGCTCGTGTTCGGCCAGATGGACGAAGCGCCGGGCGTGCGCTTCCGCGTCGCGCAGACCGGCGTGACGATGGCGGAGTACTTCCGCGACGAGCTCGGCTCCGACGTGCTGCTGTTCATGGACAACATCTTCCGCTTCATGCAGGCCGGCTCGGAAGTGTCCGCGCTGCT
>DASWRD010000047.1:0-37977 GCA_036403315.1 Candidatus Elarobacter sp. | reverse complement strand
TCTCGCGGCGTTCGCGACGCTGCACCCGCGCGGGCGCTTTCCGTCGGTCGGGCTCGTTGCGATCGGCCTGCTCGCGCTGCCGGCGTCGCTGCTCCCGCTCGACGACGTGATTCGCGCGCTCACGGCGGGGATCGTGCTGGTGCAAGGCGTCGCGCAGGTGTTCGCGCTGTTCGCGACCCGCCGTATGCCGGAGCGCGCGCCGTTTCGGGTGCCGCTCTTCCCGCTGCCGCCGCTCATCGCGCTGGGCGGCTGGCTGTTCTTGTTCGGCAGCACGGGCCGCGTCGCGATCGCGTTCGGGCTCGGGACGCTCGCGCTCGGCGCGGCGGTGTTCATGGTCCGAGCACGCGTCGTGCGGAGCTGGCCGTTTGCGGCGCCGACGACCGCCGTATCGCTGCTCGCGCTCGCGTGCGTGCTCGCGCCGCATGCTGCAAGCGCCCAAACGCCGATGGCATCGCCGGCGATGGCAGCCCTCTCGACGCCGTCGTTCGGGCACGCGGTAATCGTGCGTGACGCGCGCGACGAGCCGGTGCTTCATGTCGACGGCAAACCGTTCTTCTTCCTCGGCGGCGCGTTCTTCTACGAGCGCATCCCGCGCTCGCAGTGGCACGCGTCCATGACGCGCATGCGCGAGCTGGGCGCGAACACGCTCGACCTGTACGTGCCGTGGAACTGGCACGAGCTCGCCGACGGCGACTTCGATTTCGACGGCCGCACGAGCCCCCGCCGCGATCTGCACGAGGTGCTGCGGCTCGGCAAGCAGCTCGGCTTCTTCTTCATCGTGCGGCCCGGGCCGGTGATCCGCAACGAATGGCGCAACGGCGGCTATCCCGCGTGGCTCCTGCTGCGGCCCGAATACGCGATGGAACCGCACGACGTGCTCGAAGGCCGCTATCCCGCGACCGCGACGCTGCAGAACCAGCACAGCGACGACGCGGCCGCCGCGTGGCTGCGCAACGCGACGCACGTTCGCTACGCCGCGCGCTGGCTGCACCGGGCGCTCGCGGAGTTCCGGCCCGTCGCCGACCGCGTGATCGCGGTGCAGCTCGACGACGACCAGGGCGCGTACCTCGACAACGACACGTATCCCGGGCCGCACTTCCACGCGTACCTGCGCTGGCTCGAGGCGCAGGCGCGCGACGTCATCGGCCCGCGCACGCCCACGTTCATCAACACGTTCGAAACGAAGGTGCCGTCGTCGATCCCGGCCTGGGCGATGGGGAACTGGTACCAGAGCGACGCTGTCGCGATCGGCGAGCACGACCGCGCGGAGCTCGCGTTCGCGACCGCGGCGCTGCGGACGCAAACGCGCGGACCGCTCGCGTATAGCGAGTTTCAAGCGGGCTGGCTCGCAGGACCCGGCGATCCGCAGCCGCGCGCGGCCGATCCGACCAACACGGCGCTGGCGATCGGCGAGCTCGCCGGCTGGGGAATCAAAGGCCTGATCGACTTTCCGCTGCAGGACACGCTCGCGCCGTTCGGCTGGGAGGCGCCGTTCTCGAACGCGCTGTACGCATGGGACGCGGCGTTCACGCTGGACTTGAACGACGGGACGCGATACGCCCAGACGGCGATGATGTTTCGTCAGCTTGCCGCGTACGGTCCGGCACTCGCCGAGGCGCATCGCGTCGCCGACGTCGCGGTGCTCTACGACGGCCGGCACGACGCGTTCAAGGCCGCGGCGTCGTTGAAGGGCGGCCTCGCGGAGTGCCGCGCGCGCGGGATCGCGTGCGACGCGATCGATCCGGCCGCGGTCACGAACGCGCGGCTCGCGTCGTTTCGCTACGTCGTCGTTCCGCGCGGCCAGTATCCCGCGCTCGTCGCGCGCGCGGCGCGGCTGCGCGTGCGCGCGATCGCGTCGCCCGGCGCGGCGACCGGGCTTCGCCGCGCGCCGGACGCAACGGTGCTGCGCGGTCCGCACGGCACGTTCGTCGTCGTCGAGAACTGGAGCGACCACGACGTGGCCTACGATGCGACGGGTCTCCCCGACGCGGGCGCGCGGATCCCGCCGTTCGTTCTGCGGCCGCGCGAGGCGCGCATCGTCGCGGTCGCAGTGGACCCTGCGTTCGTCGCGGCGCCGTACGCGGTGGGTGACCGGCGAAGCACCGAACTGCTCCCGAACACCGCCGCCGGCGCCGGGCCCGACCGGCTCGCCGACACCGGCTTGCAGCTGTCGGAATGGGCACGGTTTCCCAAGCCGCGCATCGACGTGAAGCTCCCGCCGGGAGCCCGCGCGTATCGCGACGACGTCTTCGAAGACGGCGCGCAGGACGTCGTGCTGCAGAACGCCCGCGTCGTCGCCGTCGTCGTGCCCGACGGCGGGGCGCGCGTAGTGTCGTTCGGACGCTATCTGCCGCAGCCGTCCTCGGACACGCCGGCATTCTACAACGTCTTCGACGCGACCGGCGCGCTGCGCGACGACGTGCTGGTGCAGCCCCCGCCGTCCACGACCGACCGCATCGCGAAGTACACGCACCTGTATCCGGCCGGAATGTTCAACCGGCCCTACGATGCGTGCACGTTCGCGAACCCGCGCGGTGCCGGCGCATATCTCACGTACGACGCACCCGACGTCATCCCGAACGGCGCGCGCTTCGAACGCGTGCTGACGCTGAGCGCCGCGGCCGACCGGCTCGTCGTCGACGAGCGTTTCGCGCCGCACGGCCGCGGCGATCCGCGGCAGCGCCTCGTCTCGCTCTCGGCACTCGCCGTTCACCCGTTCGGCGGTCGCGACGCCGCGCCGGCGATCGTCGCGGGACCTGCGCGCACGGCGCTCGATCGCGAGGTCGACATCGATCCGCGATTCGGCGGCGTTACGCTGGAACGCGGCGACTTCGGTGCGGGGACCGACGCGCTCGCGATCTCTTGGCGGCCGGGCGACGTGGAGGCTGCATCGTGGAAGCCCGCGCAGAGCAACGGAACGCTGCGGCTGGTGCTCGCGCCAGGCGGCTGGCGCCGCGTCACCTACGCAGCCGGCCGGCCGGAGTCGGCCGGCGAGCGGCGCCGTTTCGGCGAAGCGGAGCGCGCCTGGGCCGCCGCGAATCCGGCTCCGGCGAGCGAAAGCGGGGAAGTGGCGAAACGGTATACGCAGTCGCCTCAAAAGCGACCGAGTGAGAGCTCATGTGGGTTCGAGTCCCACCTTCCCCAATGACCGGCGTGTCGGATTTTCAGCGCGAGTCGTACCGGATCGACGAACAGATCTGGGCCGCGCTGGCGCTGCGCACGGGTGAGCGCGCGCTGTTCCTGGGCACCGCGAACGACGGCGCGTGGATCGCGCGCGCCGTGGAGATCGGCGTCGCGGTGACGGTCGTCGTCACGAGCGCCGCCGCGATCGAGCTCGTGGAGAAGGCCGGCGCGACGGCGATGCGCGGCAGCGCGACGATGATCCCGGCGACGGCGAACGCATACGACGTCGCCGTCGCGATCCACTATCTGCACGAGATCGATCCGGGCTTTCACACGGACGTCGTCGGCGAGCTCGCGCGCGTCGCAAAGCGCGTCGCGATCGTCGAACCGTCCCCGCCGGCGGACGCGCTCGGCAAGCGCATCGCGGCGCTGTATGCGCGGGCGAAGCGCGACACCGGGCAGTTCGAAGGCTATCAGCCGATCGAGTACTGGCGCAAGCTGCTCGCGGCCGCGAAAGCCGACGTGTACCAGAACCTCGTCACGTTCACGCGCGTGCCGCCGAAAGAAGCTGTCGCGGAGACGGTGTCGCTGATCCTCGACGCGATGGCGATCGAGGAGATGCCCAAGGAATATCTCGACGAGCTGCGCGGGCTCGCCGCGCACCGCGACGCCCAATTGCTCCCGCTGTCGCGCATCGTGCTCGTCGGCACGGCGGCCGGCGAGCCGATCCCCCAGGGCAGCGGCGCCGCCTTCCGGCCCAACGTCACGCCCGCGCCGCCCCCGCAGGCCGTCCAAGCCGCCCCGCCCGCGTTCGCAGCGCCGCCGCCGGCGCCCGCCCGGGCTCCGGTCGAGCCGTACAGTCCGGCCGCGCCGCAGGCGCCCGTGCCGGCGCCGGGCTTCGGCTTCAAGCCGGATCTGCCGCCGCTCCCCTGGGATCCGCCGTCGCCCGATCCGCGGATCCCGCCGGCTCCGGAGGTCTCAGGCACACCCGGCCCACCGGGCGCGGCACCAGTGGGGCCGCCCGCCGCGGCGCCGTTCGGCGCCCCGTTCGCGCTGCCGGAAGATTCGGGCGACGAAGCGCCGTTCGGCGGAGGCGCGGAGCCGCGCACGGGATTCGGCTGGGCGTGGGAACCGCCGGAGGACGAGCCGCCGCCGCAGCCCTAGCCTTTGCGGCGCGCCGCTAGGCCGAGGTCAGCGCGAAACGGCTGCCCGCAATGCCGCGAGCTCCGCGGCGAGGCGCTTCGCGGCCGGAACCACGTCGGGCGGGACGGGGCCGCGCTTGATGACCGCGATCGCAGCCTCCGCGCGCTCGAGGAGCGGCGCGACCTGTTCGAGCGATCCCATCAGGCGCTCCGCATCGCCTTCGGCGCGGGCGAGCGACCTCAGCACGGGCAGCTCCGCGTAGCCGGCGACGCGCGCCTTGACGCGGTTGAGCTCGCGCAGCGCGCGCATAAGCTGCATTCCGGCAAGCACGAGGACCAGAACGAGGGCGGCGAAGCTCGCCCACCAGACGATCGCGTTCGCCGACACGGTCACGCCGCGCTCGACTCGCTGTTCTTCGGGGCGGATGTCGCGGCTGACGGGGGTGCCGCGGCAGCGGCGGGCGCAGCGGCCGGGGTCGTGGGGCTCGCCGGCGTAGCATCGGTCGTGGGAGCGGTTTCGGCGGGCTTGGCCGCGTCGGACGCCTTCTTCGATGCCGATGCCTTCGCCGTCTCGGACGCCTTGCGCGAGTCCGTCAGGTAGAAGCCGGAGCCTTTGAACACGATCCCCGCCGGCGTGAAGACGCGGGCGAGCTCGCCGCCGCATTCCGGGCACGTTTCGGCGTGCGCCTCGCGGAAGCCGTGTCGGACTTCGGTGACCTTCGAGCAGGCACGGCAGCGGTAATCGTAGAGCGGCAAGGGGATCTCCGGTAAAAAGCGACTCCTGCTAGTTTACCGGCTTTAGCAGATCGCGTCAACGAGTGCTAAAAGTCGTCGAGGATCCCGCCGGGCTCCTGATCGAACTCGCACAGCCCCTTGAAGTGGATGAGCGAGTGGTTGAGCGCGACGTCGAGCTTGCGGCGCCGCGTCAGCCGGTCGTACAGTGCGCCCAGCACGCCGCCGTACGTCGGGTAATCGACGCGCACGACCAGCTTGGAGCGCTCGGACTTCTGCTCGATGCGAATGTCGATGCGACGCCGCACGGAGTAGGCGCCCACGAGCGAGAGCTGGTGCCCCGGGATGAACCGGTCCACTTCGAAGAGCTCTTCGTCGTCGCCGGGGAGGTTGGAGCGGATCGCCACCTCGCTGCCCAAGCCCAGGGGCTCAAACGGCTCGACGCGGCGCGCGCTGCGGAGGAAGCTCAACCACACCGGCCACTTCTCGACCTCGCACACGAGGTCGAAAGCAGTCCGCGCGGGCGACGCGACGTCCTGGCTGCGGTGAAGCGCCCGCGGTGACGGCCGGTCGAGAGACACGGACGGCATTGCCATGGACCCCGAGGTTCGTCGCACCGGTCGGCTCGGCCCTGCCGCCCAAACACTAGATATTGTGCACACCGCCCACTTTTTGCACTACACGTTGTGGACGAGCCTGGGGATGCGGTGGAAAGCCTAGGCCGCGGCGACCGCTGCGAGCGCCGGCCGCAGCACGTCCTTGAGCCGCGCGCGCGCTCGGGAGAGCCGTGAGCGGACGGTCCCGATGGAGATCCCGGTCTGGAGCGCGATCTCTTCGTAGGAGAGGTCGTCCACCTCACGCATCGCGACGACGTCGCGGAACGGCTCAGGCAGCGACGCGATCGCCCGCGCGAACGCATCGGCGGTGAGCCGCTCGAAGGCGGCCCGAAACGGGTCGTCGGCGTCGGGCAGCGCGTTCGAGACGTCGACCACGGCGTTCTGCAGCCGCTGCAGCCGCACGTCGGCGCGCTTGCGCTTCTTGCTGTGATCGAAGAACACGTTGAGCGTGATGCGGTACAGCCAGGTGTAGAACGACGACTGGCCGCGGAAGCGGTGCAAGTTGCGGTACACGCGCATGAACACTTCCTGCGCGAGATCTTCCACGTCGGTCGGCGCGACGTTGAGCTGCACGATCACGCGCTCCACCGCCGGCTGATAGGCGTGCACCAAATCGTCGAACGCGTCGTGCCGCCCGGCACGATACTCCGCGATCAAGCGCAGGTCGCGCTCCGCGCGCAGCTGCTGCTCGACCCCGAGCGGTTTGCGTTGAACCTGCGGCATCCCGGTTTCGTCCCTCCATCGGCGCGAATGCGCCGACCCATGCAACGGACGATAACCGCCGCCGGATGACCGGTCGGTACGATGGATTTACGGCCGGCGAACGCGGCGCGCGAACGTCAGCGCGAGGGGACGGGGACCGCGCCCGAGCCGATCCCGCGCGCGAACGCGACTAAAGTCGCGATGCCGGTGGGGATCGCGCCTTCGTCGAGCCGGAACTGCGGGCTGTGCCCGGAGTGCACGCTGCCGACCGCTTCGTTATAGATGCCCAGGCGCACCATCACGCCCGGCACGCGCTGCGCGAAGTACGCGAAGTCTTCGCCGCCCATCGTTGGCGCGGGCCGCTCCACGGTGAAGCCTTGGTCCCGCGCGTACGCGGCGAACGATTCGGCGAGCTCGCCGTCGTTGACGACGGGCGGGTAGCCGAAGATCATCTCGAGCTGCGCGCGCGCGCCGTACGCCGCAGCGACGCCGTCGACGATGCGGCGCAGCTTGCCCTCGGCGCTCGCGCGCAGCGCGGGATCGTGCGTGCGCAGCGTGCCGGTCATGTGCACGCGGTCGGCGATCACGTTGTTGCGGTAGCCGCCCTCGATCGTGCCGATCGTCACGACGATCGACGCGAGCGGATCCGTCTCGCGCGCTGCGACGTTCTGCAGCGCGAGGATCGTGGCCGCGGCGCACGGGATCACGTCGACCGCCTTGTGCGGGTACGCGCCGTGACCGCCTTTGCCGCGAATCGTCAGGTGGAACTCGTCGGCGGCCGCATTCACCGGACCGGGCGTGATGCCGATCGTTCCGGTGTGCAAGCGCGGATCGACGTGCAGCATCGTGACGGCGTCCACCTTCGGATCGTCGAGCGCACCTTCGTCGATCATCGGCTGCGCGCCGCCCGGCCCTTCTTCCGCCGGCTGGAACAGCAGCACCGCCGTGCCTTCGAACGCGTCGCGCGAATCCTGCAGAACGCGCGCGGCGCCGAGCAGCATCGCGGTGTGCGAGTCGTGCCCGCACGCGTGCATCTTGCCGGATATCTCCGACGCGCACTCTTCACCGGAGTCCTCGGTGATCGGCAACGCGTCCATGTCGGCGCGCAGACCCGCGACGCGGCCCGGCAGCGCGCCGCGAACGATCCCGACGACGCCCGTGCGCGCGACGCGCCGGTGCTCGATGCCCAGCGCGTCGAGCTCGCGCTCGACGATCGACTGCGTGTTGTGCTCCTCGAAACCCAGCTCGGGATGACGGTGGATCTCGCGGCGAATCGCGGTGGCGCGCGCGACGGTCTCTTCGGGCAGCGTGGTGGTCGGCATCGAGCCTGGCTTCCGCGCGCGCTAGGAGGCTGCCTTGCGGCTGCGCACGAGCTCGTGATCGAGGTGCCGGCGGTACGCCGCGAGGTAGCGCGCCTCCTCGGCATACGTCGTCGGATAGATCGGCGGCACCGGCTGCGGCTGCAAATTCGCGTCGGCGTTGACGAACGTGAAGACGCACGTGTTGGACAGCGCGGTGCTCGTGCGGTCGGCGCTGACCCGAACGATGTCGGTCTCGACGCTCATGTGCGTCTTGCCGGTGTAGACGACGCGGCTCACGAACCGCAGCTTGTCGCCGATCCGCACCGCGTGGTGGAAGTTGATACGGTTGACGGAGATGACGACGGGCCGGTGCGACGCGACGGCTTCAGCGCAGATGTGCGCGTACTCGAACGCGCGGTGCACGACGTGGCCGCCGAAGATCTTCTCCGGCACGTTCTCGTGCTCCGGATACGCGCGTTCCCAGCCGTCGGTGGTGACCGCCGACGCCAGCAGCCCGGTGAAATCCGGGCGCTCCTGCGCGGCGTGCAGCCGCGACAGCAGGGCGTGCTCTTCTCTCGACGGCGGCTGTTCGGAAGCGTGAAGGCTTTGCCAGTACGCTTCGCGGCGTTCGACCGCCTTGCCGGCGCGTATCCGCTCGACGTCGTCCGCGTAGGTGAGCGGCCGGACGCGGACGCTGCGGGCGTCGTCGCCGGTGCCGCTGCGCGCGACCATCGTGAAATAGCACGAAGCGATGTGCATGGGCGGCTCGCCCGGCTGGTCCACGCGGATGCCCACTTCCATCGAGCTCGTGCCGACGTAGTTGACGCGCGCGCGGAACACGAGGTCGCGCGTGATGTCGGGCGGGCAGCGCAGCCGAACGCTGTCGATCGCCGCGGTGACCACGCGCACCGTCGGATCGAACCGGCCGACGTGCGCGAGCGCCGTCAGCTCCGCGAGCTTGTCGAGCCCCTCGAGGAACACGCCGAAGCGAAAGTTGCCTTTGAGCGGCTCGTCGGTGATGAGATACCGCCGCCGCAGCGCCGGGTCGCTGCTGAAGCTGAGCGTGCGGGTGACGGAAAGATCGAGCGGGCGGTTCATCATGCGCCTTACCACACCGCACGAACGTCCGTGATGTCAACCCGTTCCATCGCACGTGTTTCACATGCACAACGCTACGTGCGAAACACTAACGACGTGGCGTACGACCGGCGGAACTCACGGCCGCCCGCACGGCCGACGCGAGGACGCGAGCGCCGCGACGGCGTAGCGAGCCAGCAACTCACGATCGGAGAACCCCTTGCGCCGACGTCTCGCCTTGACCGCATCCCTCGTTCTCGCGTTCACGCTCGGAGCCGCGCCGCCGGACGCACCGGAGAAGGGCATCGGCAACGTGCACATGCCGATCTCCTGCGGCGCCGACGCGAACGCGCGTTTCGACCGCGGCCTCGCGCTCATGCACAGCTTCTGGTACGACCGCGCGCTGAGCGAGTTCGACGCGACGATCAAGACGCATCCGGACTGCGCGATCGCGTACTGGGGCGCGGCGATGACGTATAACCACCCGCTGTGGGACGTGCCGACCGAGACCGACGTCCGTGCCGCGCGCGCGTATCTCGATCGCGCAAAGACGGCGGCCACCCGCAACGCGCATGAGACGGCGTATCTCGCGGCCGCCGACACGCTTTACGGTGACGGCACGCCGGCGAAAAAACAACAGCGGGACGAAGCGTATCGCGACGCGATGCGCGCCATGCTCGCGACGTCGCCCGATGATGAGACGAAGCTGTTCGCGGCGCTTTCGATCCTCGCGGTCCGCGGCGTGACGGACGATGGCCGCCGCGATGCGGCGTCACTGGCCCAGGACGTCCAGCGCCATCAGGCCGATCACCCCGGGGCGCTGCACTATCTCATCCATGCGTACGACACGGACTCGCTCGCCGACCGCGGACTGCCCGCGGCGCGCGCGTACGCGGCGACGGCGCCGGCGGTCCCGCACGCGCTCCACATGCCGTCGCACATCTTCCTTCGCGTCGGGTCGTGGAACGAGGCGCGCGACTCGAACCTCGCGGCGTGGGCGGCGTCGGAAGACGCCGTGCGCCGCGCGGGCGAACCGCAGTCGCAGCGCGAATTCCACGGCCTGCAGTTCGGTCAGTACGCCACGCTGCAGCTGGGCCGTTACGCGGAAGCGAAGCACCAAGCCGAGATCACGCTCGATCAGTACGACGCGAACATCCGCCGCATCGCCGCCGGCGGGCTCAGCAAAGACGACGTCGACGATCTTCGCAGCCTCGACTTCGAAGCGGTCGGGATGACAGCGGCGTACGCGCAGAGCAGCGGCGACTACAGCCTCGCGCGCCGGCTTCCGCCGGCCTCGGAGAATGCGACCGTGGCTGCCGTTTCGCGCCACGTCCGCGCGATGGCGGCGATCGCCGCAGGCGACGCGCACGCGATGGACGATGCCGCCGCCGCCGCGCGCGCGGCCCTTGCGGCCCCGACGGGACAGTCGAAGGCGTGGGCCGCGGCGACCGCGATCACGGCGAACGAAACCCTCGCCGCGATCGCGCACGCGCGGCACGACGACGTCGCGGCATTCCGCGCGATGGACGCCGCCGTGGCTGCGGAGGACGCGCGGCCGTGGCACATCCAGCCGACGTATCCGCCGGTCCCGGCGCACGAAATGTACGGCCGCCTGCTGCTCGACGCGGGAAACTACACGGCGGCGGCAGCGCACTTCCGCAGCGCGCTGAAGCAGTTTCCGAACCGCGCGCTGGCAACGCTGGGCCTCGCCCGCGCGGCCCGCGCCGCCGGCGACCCCGCGGAAGCAGGACGCGCCGCCGCCGCATTCACGGCGATGTGGTCCAACGCAGACCGCGGCCGCCCGGAACTGCGCGATGCGTTAACCGCACGTTGACCGTCGCGGGAAGGACAGCGCCCCCTCCGCTTGAATAACTCTGCGAAACGAGCTTCAATTAGGGGATGACTTTGCGGCTTCTCGCATTCGCCATGGCGGCGGCAGTATCGACGTTCCTCATCGCGCCCTGCGCAGCACGTGGCGGAGACTATGAAAAGCAATACGATCCCGACGACTGTCCGGTCGTAGAGCCGACGCCGCCGCTGAAACGCGAACACGGTACCTATTTGGAGTACGCGGGCGGGCGGCTGCAGCGCCAAAGCGCGTTGGAGCTCTCCGCGATTCGCGACTCGCTGATGCTGCAGGAACCGAAGACCATCGTCGTTCACGTGCACGGCGGCCTCGTCGACCGATGCTCCGCATTCGACGACGTCGACGATCTCACGAACGACTATCGCGCATCGGACGCCTTTCCGATCTTCGTCATCTATCACACCGGCGCGGCAGAGTCGGTGATGGCGGGAGCGTTGGGCGGCACCGGCGCGTATACCGTGGAAGACACGCGTGCGACCCCGCTGCTCCGGCGCTTGGCGCGCATGTCGGCCGACCTCAAGGACCGTGAGGAGCGCGGCAGGCTTCATGCCAGCGTGCACACGACGGCGATGGAGGGGCGTTATCGGTATGCGGCAGTTCTCAACGGCGCCATGTACCGGGGCGGCCGGGCCTGGTCGTACATGAAATGGGTCATCGATCAGAGCATGCGCATCGATTCCGCTGCCGGCGAGCCGAAGGTGATGACCACCGGAGCATCGTTCGCCGAGAACGAACCGGGCGGCCTCGCGCTCGCGCGCGTGCTGCACGAGTACCTTGATCGCACGCGGTCACACCAACCGGTCGTCGTACCGCGCATCGTCTTCGTCGGCCACAGTACGGGCGCGATCTACATCACGAAGTTCATCCGTGCTTGGCATCGCGACTATTCCGATGATCCGACGACGTTCGAGGTCGTGTTCGAGGCGCCGGCGGTACGATACGACGATTTTGCTCAGCTCTTCGGCTCCGCTACCGCCGCACCCAAACCGGGGGTCCCAGTGCATCCCGCCGACCGGATCGAGAAGTTTCGAACGTTCGCGATGCGGGACGCATTCGAGCGGTATACGCCGGAGCTCGGAGCGACGTTCGCGTATTGGATCTATGGACCGTCGTTGCTTTACGCGGTCAGCGGCGTCTTCGAGGATTTTGCGGACACGCCGCTCCTAGGTATGCAACGGTTCCAATGCCCACCGAAAGATTTCGCCGACTACGGTGCCGGCCCACACGATACTCCGCACGAGGACAAGCGTTCGATCAAAAACGTGAACGAGTGGCTCTCGACCCGTTTCACTCATCCATTCGCCTATTCGCCCGCGATCACCGACCTCGTTCCGACGGCGTTTCAAACCCAGTCGGTGAAACATGGCAATTTTCCCCGCGAGCCGGTGACGCGTGCCAGCATCAAGGCGCTAGTCGCCAAGAGAGCCAACTGGGAGGTCAACGAGACGGATCGCAAAAAGCTCGACGCCATCGAGGGTTGTGAATACGACCATAAGGATGTCGTCTTTCCGCGGCCCTCGTCGACGCCAGGGCCCGGGGCTAGGAAATAAAAACGGAGCGCCCGCTCGAGCGCCCCGTTTTTCTGCCGCGCGAACCTGAGCGGCTAGCTGCGATACCGCAAGAACGCCGGGACTTCGATGTCGTCCATGTTCACCGGGCTGACTTTGTCGAATGCCGTCGGCTCTGCGAGCGTTCCGGCCGTCGATTGCGTGCGGTGCGGGCGCGTCCCGAACCCTGCCGCGAGCACGGTGACGCGGACTTTGCCCTGAAGCGCCGGGTCGATCGAGGCGCCGAAGATGATCTGCGCTTCGCTGTCGACGGCGCGGGCGATCATCTCGGCCGCTTCGTTGACTTCGTACATCGACAGATCCAAGCCGCCGGTGATGTTGAAGATCACGCCGCGCGCGCCTTCGATCGTCGTCTCGAGCAGCGGCGACGCGATGGCCTTCTGCGCGGCGTCGGCGGCGCGGTGCTCGCCCGTCCCCTCGCCGATGCCCATCATCGCGGAGCCCGCGTCGGTCATGATCGTCTTGATGTCGGCGAAGTCGAGGTTGATCAGACCGGGCTGCGTGATGAGATCGCTGATGCCTTGGATGCCCTGGCGCAGCACGTCGTCGGCGTACGCGAACGCCTCGTTGAGCGGCGTCTTCTTCTCGATGATCTGCAGGATGCGCTCGTTGGGGATCGTGATGAGCGTGTCGACCTTCGATTCGAGGTCGGCGATGCCGCGCTCGGCGGCCTGCATGCGCTTGCGGCCTTCGAACCCGAACGGTTTGGTGACGACGGCGATCGTCAGGGCGCCGGATTCGCGCGCGAGCTCCGCGATGACGGGCGCCGCGCCGGTGCCGGTGCCGCCGCCCATGCCGGCGGTGATGAACACGAGATCCGCACCGTCGAGGATCATCGCGAGATCTTCGCGCGACTCGTCGGCCGCTTCGCGCCCGATGTTCGGGTTCGCGCCGGCGCCCAGCCCGCGCGTCAGCCCGCTGCCGATCTGCACGGTGTTGTTCGTCTTGGCGTTTCTGAGCGCTTGGACGTCGGTGTTGATCGAGAAGAAATCGACGCCGGACAAGCCGGCCTCGATCATGCGGTTGACCGCATTACACCCGCCGCCGCCGAGCCCGATCACCTTGATCGTCGCCGCGTGCTCGGGCACGAACCGTTTCGCATCAGCCATGTCTGCTTGTTCCTCTTCGGGGAAGAGCGGGAGCAACGATCAATTCCAGAGCGATTTGAACCAGGACACGAACGAGCCGAGCGCAGCGGCCGCGCCGCTGCTGTGCCCGTTGAGGTGCGGCGTTTGTTCGCCGCGGGGACCGAATAGCACGAGACCGACGGCGGTCGCGTACTCAGGCTGCTTCACCGCGTCGGTCAATCCTGCCACGGTGGACGGGACGCCGATGCGTACCGGGAGGCCGAACACGTCGGCCGCGGTGGTTTCGATGCCGCGCAGGTGCGCGCCGCCGCCGGTGATGACGACCTCGCTCAGCACCTGATCGCGGGGGATGCGTTCGACGATGTTCGCTTTGGCGAGGCGAAAGATCTCGAGCACGCGCGGCACGACGATGCCGCGCAGCTGCGACGACGTGACCTCGCGCGTGCTGCGGCCGTCGAGCGACTTCACTTGGAACGTCTGATCGGCTTCGTCCGGCCGCACGAGCCCGGAGCCGTAGGTGCGCTTGACGTTCTCCGCCTCGGCGAACGTCGTCTTGAGGCCGAGCGCGATGTCGTTGGTGAGAATGTTGCCGCCGACCGGGATCGTCGCGCTGTGCATCACGCCGCCGTCGGCGAACACGGCGATGTCGGTGGTGCCGCCGCCGATGTCGAGCAGCACGACGCCGACCTGCTTCTCCTCGGGCAGCAGCGTTGCGGCCGCCGACGCGAGCGGTTCGAAGATGATGCCCGTCGGTTCGAGGCCCGCGCGGTGCACGCACTTGAGCACGTTCGAGATGAAGGACGAGCCGCCGGTGACGATGTGCGTGTCCACTTCGAGGCGGCCGCCGCTCATGCCGACGGGATCGGTCACGCCGTCCTGGCCGTCGATCGTGTAGTGGCGCGGGAGCGCGTGGATGATCTGTCGGTCGGCGGCGATGTTGATGATCTTCGAGACGTCGACGACGCGCTTTACGTCGGCGCCGATCACCTCGCGGTCGTCGCCGGTGACCGCGACCACGCCGCGGTTGTTGGTCGACTGCATGTGCTCGCCGGTGACGCCGACGTAGACTTGCGACACGTGGACGCCCGCCATCCGCTCGGCCTTCTCCGTGGCCGCCTCGATCGCGTGGACGGTCGCTTCGAGGTCGGTGACAACCCCTTTGCGCATGCCCGTCGACGGCGCTTCGCCGATGCCGATGATCTCGAGCCCCTCGGGACCCGATGCGGCGATGACGGCACACGTCTTCGTCGTGCCGATGTCCAGGCCGGCGATCGTCTCGCCCCTAGCCATCCATCCCCGCCATCACTTGCACCACACTATATTGGGGGTGGCGACCGCGATACCTACAAGATCATCCACAGGCGTCCACAAATCGTATCCACAGCGCCTGCGGAGAGATCGGCGAAAATTCGCGTTCGCCGGGCTCAGCGGAAGACGACGACGGGCGTCCCCGGCGCGCGCAGGTCGATGGCGCGGATGGTGCGGTTCGACACGCCCTTGCGAACCGGCTCGACGAGCGCGGCCTTCTTGGCCAGGTCGTCGTCGGTGCCGAACTGGATCGTCACGCCGGTGACGTCGACCGCGGTGAGCCCGCCGAAGCGGTCGCGGGCGAGCCGCCGGACGGCGAGATTCGCGTCCCCGAGCGTCTTCGCGTCGGCCAGGAGGCGCGCGACCTCGGGATCGGCGACGGTCCCGCCCGGAGCGGCGACGGCGGCGGCGCCCGCGTCGAAGCGCGGGAGCGCCGCCGGCGCGCACCCGGCCTGCAGCACGCGCGCCGTCGCGTCGATGGTCACGTCGCGACCGCCCCCGCGCACGCACG
This sequence comes from Candidatus Elarobacter sp., assembly GCA_036403315.1. Lineage (GTDB taxonomy): Bacteria > Vulcanimicrobiota > Vulcanimicrobiia > Vulcanimicrobiales > Vulcanimicrobiaceae > Vulcanimicrobium. The sequence continues at coordinate 22,941 of DASWRD010000047.1, read as the reverse complement.
CCGTCGGGCGGCGCACGGTGACGGCAAGCTCGACGAACGGCTTGGGGAACTGGCCGCGGTGGATCGTCGCGCGGTCGACGTAGGGGATCGCCTCGATGCGCCGCGCCGCGCCGCGCGTGTCGATGAGCCAGACGTTCGTTTCGCGCGAGATGCCGGCGGCGGCGCGAACGGAGTCGGGCGACACGGGCGACGCCAGCGGCACGTCGACGCCGACACGCGTCACGCGGAACCAGGTCGACTGCGCGAGCCAGGCGCCGCCCCACCCGATCAGCGCCACGAGCACGATCGCGAAGATCCAGAAGGGCATGATCCGCGCGGCCAGCGATGCTTTGCGGCGGCGCTTCACGCCCTCTCCTGCGCTTGCGCAACGCCGAGCACGTACGTTTCGAGCGCTTCGGCGACGCCGTCGTTCGCGACGTCCGCGACGATGTGGTCCGCGTGCGCGCGCAGCTCCGGCGGCGCCGAGCCCATCGCGACGCCGATCGCCGCGGCCGCGAGCAGCGGTACGTCGTTCCAAGCGTCGCCGATCGCCAGAGTCTCGCCGAGCGCCACGCCGTGTCGCTGCGCAACGAACGCTAGCGCTTCGCCTTTGTTCACGGCGGGATCGACCACCTCGACGAAATCGACGTGGCTGCGCGTGAGGTACGCGCGTTCGCCCAGCAGCGCGCGCAGCGCCACGAGGTGCTCGTCGGCGCGGTCCGGGTCGTCGACGAACACGATCTTGATCGTCGGGCGGTCGGCGAACGCGCTGCGCAGCGATGGCACGACGACGGGCTCGACACGTGCGAGCGCGGAGTAGCGCTTCGAGAAGCGGTTGATCTGCTCGACGTACAGCGTGTCGTCGGCGTAGCACTGCGCGTGCACGCCGTGGTCGTGCGCCCATTGCAGCGCGTCGCGCGTCACGTCGGGCTGCACGGGCGTCTGGCGCAGCACCGTGCCGCTCGCGACGTCGAAGATCGCGGCGCCCTGGTAGCAGACGATCGGCCCGTCGACCGCGAGCTCGCGCGCGAACGGGCGCGCCGCCGCGAACATGCGGCCGGTGACGATCGTCACGGCGACGCCGCGCGCCTGCACCCCGGCGACCGCCTCACGCACCCGCGGCCGAAGGACGAGGTCCTCGCCGATGAGCGTCCCATCGAGGTCGAGCGCGACGAGACGGATGCGCGTCGTGGAATGCACGAGACGAGCCGTTCGCCGCGCGAGTTCGAAAGTCCGCGAACGGTCGCCGCGCACGAGCGCGTTCAGCGCGACTCGGGCGGCAGGGAGTCGCCGGCAGAACGCATGCGTGCGGTGCGCGCGTGCGCGGGCAAACCTTCGAAGTCGGCAAGGGCGGCCAGCACCGGCGCGTCGGCCTCCATGCGCGCGCGCGTGTTCTCGACCAGCGTCATCGTGCGCAAATAATCCGCGGTGCGCAACCCGGAGGAGAACCGCGCGGCGCCCGACGTCGGGAGCGTGTGATTGGTGCCGGCGATATAGTCGCCGGCGGCAACCGGCGTGTCGTCGCCGATGAAGATCGCACCGGCGTGACGGATCTTCGGTACCCACGCGTACGGGTCGTCGACCATGAGCGAGAGGTGCTCCGGCGCGAAGCGTTCGATCACATGGAGGATCTGCTCGTCGGTGTCCGCGTGCACGAGCCACGTGCGCTCGTCGAGCACCTGCGCGACGATCTCGTCGCGCCCGCTCGCGCGCCCGAACGGTCCGTCGAGCAGTTCGGCAACGCGCTCCAGCAAAGCACGATCGCGCGACACCGCGGCGACGCGCGCCAGCGGATCGTGCTCGGCTTGCGCCACCAGTTCGCCGGCAACGAGATCGGGCTTCGCGCCCGAGTCGGCGACGACGAGCACTTCCGACGGGCCCGCGAGCCCGTCGATCCCGCACGTGCCGAACACTTGTCGCTTCGCCTCGGTGACGTAGACGTTGCCGGGGCCGACGATCTTGTCGACGGGCGCAATCGTCGCCGTGCCGTACGCCAGCGCGCCGATCGCCTGCGCGCCGCCGACGGCGTACAGCTCGTCGACTTCCGTCAGCGCACACGCGAACAGCACGGCGGGGTTGATGCCCCCGGCGCGCTGCGGCGGCGTGACGACGACGACGCGCTCGACACCGGCGACCTTCGCGGGGACCACCGTCATCAGCACGGTCGAGGGCAGCGACGCGCTGCCGCCCGGAACGTACGCCCCGATCGTGGCCAGCGGGCGCGCGAGGAACGCGTAGCGCGTCAGATCGTGCGCGTGGTAATCGATCGGCGACGGAAGCTGCCGCGCGTGGAACTCGGCGACGCGTTCGCGCGCCAGTTCGAGGCCCACGGCGATCTGCTCGGGCACGAGCCCGCGCGCGTTCTTCCGCGACGGCACGTCCACGCGCAGCGTCGCAAGGGTCGCATCGGCGTGGTCCCAGCGGCGCGTGTACTCGAGCAACGCGTCGTCGCCGCGCGAACGCACGTCGGCGAGGATGGCGCGTACGCCGTTGACGACCGCCGTTGGAGGATCCCAGCCGCCGGCGTACAGCCCACGCAGCGCTGCCGTATCGGACGCAGCGGTGATCTTCATTGCGCGACGACGTTTTCGCGATATTTGTCGCGCAGCGTCTTGCGGCTGATCTTGCCGACCGCGGTCTTCGGCAGCGCGTCCTCGAACATGATGCGCTGCGGTTTCTTGTACGACGCGAGCTTGTCGCGGCAGAACGCGATCAGCTCCTCTTCCGAGACGTCGGCACCGGTGACGACGACGGCCGCGACCGCTTCCACCCACGTTTCGTCGGCCACGCCGATCACCGCGCACTCGCGGACCGCCGGATGCGTCAGCAGCACGTCCTCGACCTCGCGCGGATAGACGTTGTAGCCGCCGGTCACGATCATGTCGGACGTGCGGTCGAGCAGATAGAGGAAACCGTCGTCGTCGAGCCGGCCGACGTCCCGCGTGCGCAGCCAGCCGTCGGGCAGGCGCATCTCGGCGTCGAGCTCGGGCGCGTCGAAGTACCCGGCCATCACCGACGGCGCGCGCACGGCGATCTCGCCCTGGCGGCCTCGCGCGAGGTCGCCGTCCGCATCAACCAGCTTCAGCTCGACGTCCGGGCACGGCTTACCGCACGAGCGCAAGCGGTCGCCGATGTGATCTTCCGGGCGCAGGACGGTGATGCAGAGCGGGCATTCCGTCTGGCCGTAGTACTGGAAGAACCGCTCCCGCCCGAACACGTCCATCGCGCGCGCGAGCACCGGCTGCGGGATCGGCGACGCACCGTAGATGATGTAGCGCAGCGCGCCGAAGTCGCGCTCGGCGATGCCGGGCTGCTGCAGCAGCATCTGCAGCATCGTCGGTACGAGGTTGATCGCGGTGACCGACTCGGCTTCGAGCAGCCGCAGAAACTCCGCGGGCTCGAAGGCGGGCATGATGACGGTGCGCGCGCCGCGCAGCCAGCACGGCAGCACGAACACGCCGCTCGCATGGATGAGCGACGCCGCGTGCAGCATCACGTCGTCGTCGCGAAACGGCGTGAGGTTCAGCATGACGTTGCGGCAGATCGCCGCGTACGACGCCTGCGTGTGCTGCGCCGCCTTCAGCGTGCCGGTGGTTCCCGACGTGAACAGGGTCAGCACGACGTCGCTCGGCCGCACCTGCACGTGCGGGGTGGCGCTCGAAGCGCTCGCGGCGACCGTCGTGAGCGCCATCTCGCCCGACCCCGACGCCTCGAGCGGGAACGCGTGCAAGCTCGGCACGACGTCGGCGAGCGCGAGCGCGCGTTCGCGCAGGTCGGCACCGTACAGCAGCGAGTCGACGCGCGCCTCGGCGAGCATGCGCGCGTGCTCGTCCAGCGAAAGACGTGCGTTGAGCGGCACGCGGTTGAGGTTCGCCTTGACGCACGCGAAGTCGACGGGGACGCTGAGCAGGCTGTTGTTCAGCAGCAACCCCACCCGCGCGCGCGACTCCACCCCGAGGTCGAGCAGCGCGTTGGCCAAACGCGAGCTCAGGTCGTCGACTTCGCCGAACGTCATCGTCGTCGCGCCGGTCTTGAGCGCGACACGATCGCGATGACCCTGCGCGCCGCGCGCGATAAGGTCCCGGTACGTCGGTCCGGTCACGTCGGCGCTCCGTCGCCGTGGCGCCCGGCGCCGGCCGTGAAGCGCGCCGCGCCCGCAACGCCCTCGGCGAACACGACATCGTAGCCCGCGGCGCCTTCGCGGCGGAGCGCGTCGCTGATGCCGCCGTCCCATGCGGCGTATGTGCTGCGGCGGTCGGTCAGCATGCAGCGCTGCGGAAACGCTGCGATCTCGCGCGCAAGCTCTTCCGCTGCGGCGCGCGCCTGCCCGCGTGCAACGACGCGGTTGGCGAGCCCGAACTGCAGCGCTTCGCTCGCGCCGACGGCGCGGCCGGTGAGGATCATGTCGAGCGCGCGGCTCAATCCGATGAGGCGCGGGAGCCGCACGGTGCCGCCGTCGATCAGCGGCACACCCCAGCGGCGGCAGAACACGCCGAACGTCGCGTCTTCCTCAGCGACGCGCAGATCGCAGAGCAGCGCGAGCTCGAGCCCGCCGGCAACGGCGTAGCCCGACACGGCGGCGATCGCGGGCTTCGAGAGCACCATGCGCGTCGGACCCATCGGCCCCGGTCCGACGCCGTTCGGCTCAACTTCGTTGCGACGCTCGTCGTCGCCGAGCACGGACAAGTCGGCACCCGCGCAAAACGTTCCGCCGGCGCCCCACAGCACCGCTACGCGCAGCGCATCATCGGCGTCAAAGGCCGCGAACGCTTCGCGCAGCGCGGTCGCGACGGGCCGGTCGACGGCGTTTCGCTTCGCGGCGTTGTCCATCACGATCGTCGCAATCGGCTCGGCGCGCTCGAGTCGGATGCCGGCGCCGAAGTCCGTCATCATGCGAAGTCCGCGGTCATGCGCCGACCACGGCTACGCGGGGACCGCGGTGAGGCGATCGAGCAGAGCGGTGATCGCGTCGTACTTCGCGCGAAAACGTACGGGGTTTACCACGAAGCGCGCCGTGCTCTCGGCGATCTCCTCGACGACGACGAGATCGTGCTCGCGCAGCGTCGCGCCGCTGGCAACGAGGTCGACGATCAGATCGGCGAGCCCGACGAGCGGCGACAACTCCACGGAGCCGTGCAATTCGATGAGCTCGACGGGAAGATCGCGCTCGGCGAACCACGTCTCCGCGGAGCGTGTGAACTTCGTGGCGCAGCGCAAGAACGTCGGTAGCGGCGCGCCTTCATGATAGCGGTCGATGCGCCGCCCCGCGACGACGAGCCGGCAGTACCCGAACCCCAAATCGGCGAGCTCAGCAACGTTGCGATCGGTTTCCCAAAGCGTGTCCTTGCCGACGATCCCGCAGTCGGCGGACCCGAACTCGACGTACGCCGGGACATCGCTCGGCCGCAGAAACAACAGCGTCGTGCCGTCATCCGTCGTGACGGTGAGCCTGCGCCCGACGTGCTCCGGCACGTCAATTCCGGCAACGCGCAACCGCGCGGCGGCATCATGATAGAGCGCGCCTTTCGGCAACGCAATGGTGAGCCCATGTTCGGGCGGAGCATTGTCATCGCGACCGCGCGGCGGCGTCATCGCGCGTCCCAGTTCGACGGCGTCCGCGGCACCGGAAGCCCCTCGACGCGCGGCCCCACGCGCAACTCGCGCACGGTCCCGTCGACCGCGATGACGACGCGCGAAATCCCGTGCGCGCGTGCTTCTTCCAACAACGCTTCGTCGCCAAGATCGGAGCCGGCATACCGCACGACGTTGCCCGCGGAACGCTCGCGCGCCGCAACGACATCGGAACCGGCCACGAGGACGTCGACTCGATGCGCACGCCGCCGAACGTGTTTGCCGCGCCGTTCGAGCGCGATCAGCAGCCGTTCGACGCCGGCCGTCCAACCGACGGCCGGCACGTCGAACCCAAACCGCGGCAGCAGCGAATCGTACCGGCCGCCGCCGCACAACGGAAAGCCGAGCTCACCAACATAGCCTTCGAAAAGAAAGCCGGTGTAGTAGTCCAGATCGCGCAGCAGCGCGAAGTCCACCGTGACGCGCGACCCGTAGCCGAGTGCAGCGGCACGCTCGAGCACGACGTCGAGAGCGTCGAGCGCCGCGAGCGACTCCGGCGTGCGGCACACGTTCCGCGCGATCGCGATCGCGCCGTGATGCCCGCGCCGCTGCGCGAACTGCACGAGGGCAGGCCGGTCGAATTTGCGGAGGGCAACGAGATTACGCTGCTTGATGTACTCTTTGGCTTCGCGCGCTGAGTCCCCGTCGAGCCCGACCCCGTCGAGGATCCCGTCGACGACGCGCGCGTCGTTCACGTCGAAGCAGGCGTCGCGCAATCCGATCTCGTCGAGCGCTTCGATCGCCATGAACAACGTCTCGGCATCGGCGTCGATCCCGGCCGCGCCGATGAGCTCCACGCCCGCCTGCGTCAGCTCGCGCATGCGCCCTTCCTGCGGCTGCTCGTAGTACCGGAACACCGGCGCGATATACGCGAGCCGCAACGGCAACGGCGCCTCACGCATGCGCGTCGACACCAGGCGCGCAACGGGCGTTGTCATCTCCGGCCGCAGCGCGAGTGAAGTCGAACGCCGGTCGTTGAACTGAAACAGCAGATCGGATGTCTCTTCGCCGAGCCCGCGCTCGATCACGTCGAACCGCTCGATGATCGGCGTCTGCACTTCCTCGTAGGCCCAGCGCCCGAACACGGCACGCATCTGCTGCTCGATCTCGCGCTTGCGCGCAAGCTCGTGCGGCAGCCAATCGCGAACGCCGGCGGGAAGTCTCATCGCGTGCGCTCGGCCGGGCCGCGCCGCGTCACGGAGCGCCTTCGCGCACGTTCGATTCCCCGACGATCGCGACGAGCCGCTCGCGAACGCGGCGATCCGATGCCACGGCACGCTGAACGCTGGAGCCGTTGATGTGGAGCACGAGCGGGGTCGTCCCCGACCACTCGGAGATCAGCAGCGCAAGCTGGTCGATGTGCTCCCGCAGCGTGACCGTGACGTGCCAGCCCGTCGGCGGCGGCGGCGCGTTCCGAACGCTGGAGCGGTCGAAGGGCTGCACTTCGTTCACCGAGACGTTCAGCTCGAGCGGCACCTCTTCACCTGGCGTCGACCCGCGACGTTCGCGCAGCCGCAGCCGGCCCGTGATGATGACGATCCCGTCCTCGATGAACCGACCTTGCAGATCGGCATACTGCTTGGGGAACACGACGCACTCGATCGCGCCCGTCGTATCTTCCACGGTCGCGATGAGCATCTGCGCCTGCGCCTTGGTGATCGTCCGGCGCACCGACGTGACGAGCCCGGCGATCCGCACCTGGCTATCGTCTTCGAGGTTACGCAGGTCACGCACCGGCACGGCGCCGGTGCGCGAAAGCGCTTCCGCGACGTCGGCAAGCGGGTGCCCGGAGACGAAGATTCCGAGCGTCTCCTTCTCCCACTGCAACTGCTCCATCGTCGACGGCGCCGAAAGCGCGCGCAGCGACGGCTTCATCGAAGGATGCGGCTCCTCGATCATCCCGAACAGCGAGCTCTGCCCGAGCTCGCGATCACGCGCCTCGCGCGCCGCGACCTCCAACGCCGAGTCGAGCGCGTCGAGCAGCTGGGCACGGTTACCGGGCAGCGTATCGAGCGCGCCGCATTTGATGAGCGCCTCGTATACCTTGCGGTTCACGGCCCTGACGTCGACCCGGTCGACCAGGTCGAACAGATCCTTGAACGGGCCGCCGGAGCTGCGCGAGTCGAGAATCGATCGAACCGCGTTTTCACCGACACCCTTGATCGCCGCGAGCCCGAACCGAATCTCGTCGCCGACGACGGCAAACTCAACCAACGACGCGTTGACATCCGGCGGCAGCACCGGAATGCCCATCTTCTTCGCCTCGTCGATGTACTCGACGAGCTTGTCGGTATTATTGCGCACGGACGACATGAGCGCCGCGAAATACTGCAGCGGATAGTTCGCCTTCAGATACGCAGTCTGATATGCAATCCAGCCGTACGCAGCGGCGTGTGACTTATTGAACCCGTATCCCGCGAACGGCTCCACGAACAAGAAGATATCTTCGGCCAGCTTCGCACCGATACCGTTCGCGATGCAGCCTTCGACAAACTTTTGGCGATAGATGGGGATCTTCTCTTTCTGCTTTTTCCCCATCACTTTGCGCAGCTCGTCCGCTTCGCCCATCGTAAAGCCTGCAACGTCCCGGGCGATCTGCATCACCTGTTCTTGATAGCACGGGATCGAATACGTCTCGGCTAGGATCGGCTCGAGTTTCGCGTGCAGATACGTCGGCTGTTTCCGTCCGTGTTTGATGTTGATGTAGTTCGGGATCCACTCCATCGGACCGGGCCGATATAATGCGACCAGCGCGATCACGTCGTCGAGCCGCGACGGCCGCAGCTCCGTGCACACGCGCTTCATGCCGTCCGACTCGAGCTGGAACATGCCGAGCGTCTCGCCGCGGCTGATCATCTCGTACGTTTTTGCATCGTCATCCGGCATGCGGGCCAAGTCGAAATCCGGGTTTACCGTGCGGCGAATTTCATCCGACGCCGCCTTCATCACCGTAAGATTGCGCAGCCCCAAGAAGTCCATCTTCAGCAGGCCGATGCGCTCGACGTCGCCCATCTCGTATTGGGTGTTCACGTCGCCGTCGCCGATCCGCACCAGCGGCACGTGGTCGGTCAGCGGGTTCTTCGAGATCACTACGCCCGCCGCGTGCGTCGACGCGTGGCGCGCCAGCCCTTCGATCGACTTCGCCGTATCGAGCAGCTTGCGAATCTGCGGATCGTTCCGGTACATCAGGCCCAATTCGGGAATCTGTTCCAGCGCCTTCGGAATCGATAGCCCCATCGGACCAGACGGGATCAGCTTCGCCACGCGATCGACGTCCGGCAACGGCACGCCCAGCGCGCGACCGGCATCGCGCACCGCCGCGCGCGCCGCCATCGTTCCGAACGTCACGATCTGCGCGACGCGGTCCTTGCCGTACTTCTGCGTGACGTACTTGATGACTTCGTCGCGGCGCTCCACGCAGAAGTCCGTGTCGATGTCGGGCATCGAGATTCGGTCCGGGTTGAGGAACCGCTCGAAGATCAGCTTGAACTTGATCGGGTCGAGGTCGGTGATCTTCAGGCAGTACGACACCAGTGAACCCACCGCCGAACCGCGGCCCGGTCCCACCGGGATATCGCAGTCGCGCGCGTACTTGATGAAGTCCCACACGATCAGGAAGTACGACGCGAACCCCATCGTGATGATGACGCCGAGCTCGTATTCCAGCCGCTCCCGCAGCGCCGCGTCGTCACGCGCGCGCTCGATGCCGTAGCGCTCGATCAGGCCCTGCTCGCACACCAGCCGCAGGTAGTCTTCCGCGCTCATGGCCAGGTTGCGCGCCGTGTCGATCTCCGACACCAGCCCGTTCGGCCCCGCCTGGGCGAGCACGCCGGCGACGTCCTCCGCCGGCGTCTTCGGCACCGGATAATCCGGCAGGTAGAAGACCTTCTCCGGGATCTTGATGTCGATGCGCTTGACGATCTCGAGCGTGTTGTCGCACGCCTCCGGGATGTCGGCGAACAGCTCGCGCATCTCTTCGGCCGACTTCACGTAGAACTGGTCGGAGAAGAACTTCATGCGGCTGGTATCTTGCACCGTCTTGCCGGTGCCGATGCACAGCAGCACGTCGTGCGCCTGCGCGTCGCCCTGCGTCAGATAGTGCGAGTCGTTCGTCGCGACCAGCGGGTAGCCGAGCTCGCGCGCGATCTTGATCAGACCGCCGTTGATCACGTCCTCTTCGGGCATGCCGTGGCGCATGATCTCGATGTAGAACCGGTCGCCGAAGATGTCGCCGAACGTCTTCGCGTTGCTCTTGGCCGTCGCGTAGTCGTTCTTGAGCAGCGGCGCCGACACCATCGACGACATGCAGCCCGACAGCACGATCAGCCCTTCGTTGTGCTGCGCGAGCAGATCGAGGTCGATCCGCGGCTTGTAGTAGTAGCCTTCGAGGAAGCCCTTGGAGATGAGCGCCGTCAGGTTCTTGTAGCCCACGTCGCTGGCGGCGAGCAGCGTGACGTGCGCCTCGTCGCGCACGGTCCGGTCGAGCCGGCCGCGCGGCGCGATGTAAGCCTCGCAGCCGATGATCGGGGTGAGCCCGAACTTCTTGGACGTGTCGTAGAAGTCGACCGCGCCGAACATCACGCCGTGGTCGGTGAGCGCGATCCCCGGCGCACCCTCGTCCGCCGTCTTGCGACAGAGGCTGTCGACGCGGCACGCGCCGTCGAGCAGCGAGTACTCGCTGTGGACGTGCAGATGGACGAACGAGCTCAACGGAAAGTCAACCTACGACGGAAGGGCGGGCGCGGAATTCACTCCTGATACCGGGCCGCTGCACCGGCGCCCTGCGACGTTCAACCCCGTCCCGCCGCCGGCAGTTCCCGGGCCCGCGGCCTCGCCGAGGCGCCTTTCCGCGCCGGGCCACCGGGGAGGTGAATCGAACCGCCGTGCGACGAAGGTGGTGCGTCGCGGAAACGATTTCCGGCTAGACTTTTTCGGATACAACCTCTACCAGAGGGGCGCAAACACAGCAGGTGATCAAGCACGACATCGTCGTGGTCGGCGGGGGCCTCGCGGGCATGCGGGCCGCGGTCGAAGCGGCGGAACGCGGAGCCGACGTCGCGATCGTCTCCAAGATGCACCCGGTCCGGAGCCATTCCGGGGCCGCGCAAGGCGGCATCAACGCCGCGCTGGGCAACCGCGAGGACGACTCGCCGGAGAACCACGCCTTCGACTGCGTGAAGGGCTCGGACTACCTGGGCGACCAGGATGCCATCGAGGCGATGGCCGAGGACGCCCCGCGGCAGATCATCTGGCTGGAGCACCGCGGCTGCATCTTCTCCCGGATGCCCGACGGCCGCATCGCGCAGCGCCCCTTCGGCGGCGCCGGCTCGGCCCGCACCTGCTACTCCGCCGACGTCACCGGCCTGGTCATCCTGCACACGCTGTGGGAGCAGCTCGAGCGCTTCGGCGTCAAGGTCTACGAGGAGTACTTCGCCACCGCCCTGTGCGTCGAGGACGGCATCGGCAGCGGCCTGATCGCCTACAACATGCGTAACGGCGAGCTCGAGCTGGTCACGGCGAAGGCGACGATCTTCGCGACGGGCGGCCTCGGCCGCGTCTACCGCAAGACGACCAACGGCTACGCCTCGACCGCGGACGGCACCGCGATCGCGTACCGGGCCGGCATCCCGCTGATGGACATGGAGTTCGTCCAGTTCCACCCGACCTCGCTCAAAGAAAACGGCGTGCTGCTGTCCGAGGCCGCGCGCGGCGAGGGCGCTTATCTTCTGAACAAAGACGGCGAGCGCTTCATGTTCAAGTACGCCCCGAACAAGGGCGAGCTCGCGTCCCGCGACGTCGTCAGCCGCGCGGAATGGACCGAGATCATCGAAGGCCGCGGCGTCGACGGCTGCGTGTTCCTCGACCTGCGCCACCTCGGCCGCGAGAAGATCCTCGAACGCCTCCCGCAAATCCGCGAGCTGGCGCTCGACGCCACCGGCAAGGACGCGATCGACACCCCGATCCCGATCCTGCCCGGCATGCACTACGCGATGGGCGGCATCGAGACCGACAAGTTCGGCGCGACGCGGATCCCCGGCGTGTACGCCGCGGGCGAGTGCGCGTGCGTGTCGGTGCACGGCGCCAACCGCCTCGGCGGCAACTCGCTGCTCGAGACGATCGTGTTCGGCGCCCGCTCGGCGCGCCACGCGAGCGACTACATCAAGAACCTCGAGGTCAAGCCGTCGGAGAAGACGCTGAAGTCGGAGCGCGAGCGCATCGACGGGATCCTCGCGCGCAAGACCGGCGAACGGCACAGCCACGTGCGCAAGGCCGTCAACGACGCGATGAGCGACCACGCGTTCATCTTCCGCGACGACGCCGACCTCAAGGCGGGGATGGACGGGCTGCGCCAAGCGCGCGAGATGGCGCAGTCGATGACCGTTCAGGACAAGTCCAAGACGTTCAACACCGATCTGATCGGGCTGCTGGAAACCGAGTGCCTCGTCGACGTCGCGCAGCCGATCGTGCTGGGCGCGATCAACCGCACGGAGTCGCGCGGCGCGCAAGCGCGCACCGACTTCCCCGACCGCGACGACGAAAAGTGGCTCGTGCACACGCTGATGCGGTACAAGGGTCCCACGGCCGACCCGGAACCCGACTACTCGCGCAAGGTCGTCTTCACCAAGTGGCAGCCCACGGTCCGGAGCTACTAGCCTCATGGCGTACACCCTCGACATCTTCCGCTTCGACCAGGCGACCGACGAGGTTCCGCACCGGGACCGCGTCGAGATCACCGAGATCCCGGAGACGGCGACCGTCCTCGACGCACTCGAGCACGCCAAAGCCGAGATCGACGGCACGATCACGTTCCGCCGCTCCTGCCGCTCCGCGATCTGCGGCTCGTGCTCGATGAACATCAACGGCACGACGGGCCTGGCGTGCAAGACGCCGGTGCGCACCGTGCTGAAGTCGGACCGTTCGATCGCGATCGACCCGATGCCCAACTTCCAGCCGATGCGCGACCTCGTCGTGCACATGGACCCGTTCTGGGACAAGTACACGCGCCTCAAGCCGTACTTGCAGCCCAAGGATCGCGACGAGGATCACGCCACGGAACGGCGCGTGTCGCCCGAGGACATGAAGAAGCTCGTCGCCGTCGCGAACTGCGTGATGTGCGCGACGTGCTACGCGCTGTGCCCGGTGGTGTCGGTCGATCCCGCGTTCGCCGGCCCCGCCGCGATCGCGTACGCGTACCGCTTCATCGAAGACGTGCGCGACGACAAGCGCAAGGAGCGCGCCGCGCAGATCAGCGACGACTACCTGTGGCTGTGCGCGCACTGCTACGCGTGCTCGTACTGTCCGAAGCACGTGGATCCGCACGACGACATCATCGCGGTGAAGCGCGCGACGATCGAGGAAGGTTTGACGAACTTCCCGGGCCCGCGCCACGCGCTCGTCGTCGCGAAGACGGTCAAAGCCACGGGCATGCTGCACGAGACCGAGGTCATCCAAGGCACCGTCGGCCGCTTCAACATCGTCGGCCTCATCAAGGTCGCGCCGCTCGGCATCCGCCTCGCACTCGCCGGGAAGATCCCGCCGCTCTTTCTCAAACCGGTTCCGAAGGTCGACGAGATTCGAACCATCTTCGAGACCTTGGAGGCTCCAACACTCTGATGACTGCTACACTGGACAAGCCCGCGATCAAGGGCAAGTCGAAGTCGGCGCAGATGCGCAAGTACGGGTTCTTCCCGGGCTGCGTCGCCAAAGAATCGTGCAAGGAGCTGTTCAACTCGACCATGCTCCTGGCGGACCGGCTCGGCATCGAACTCGTCGAGCTCACCGCGGCGTCGTGCTGCGGCGCGTCGGTGCTCAACGACACGCACCGCGACGTCGCGCGCGTGCTCAACGCGCGCACGTACGCGCAAGCCGAGGCGCTCGGCCTCGACGACGTGATCACGATCTGCTCGACGTGCACCGGCCACATGCGCGCGGCGAACAAAGAGCTGCTCGAAGACGAAGGCCACATGGGCCAGGCCAACGCGATCCTCGGCAAGTTCGGCGCGAAGTACGACGGAACGGTGATGGTGCGCCATCTGCTGTGGCTGCTCATCGACGACATCGGGCTCGATGAGCTGAGAAAGATGGTCGTCAACCCGCTCAACGGCCTCAAGGTCGCGGCGTTCTACGGCTGCCACATCATCCGTCCGGAGTCGGTCAACGGCTGGGAGTCGGCGCGCAACCCGCATTCGCTCGAAGATCTCATCGAGGCGCTCGGCGGCGAAGCGGTCGACTACGCGGGACGCACGCGCTGCTGCGGCTTCCACGTGCAGCTCGAGAAAGACGGCATCGCCGCGAACATGGTCGGCCAGAACATGCGCATGGCCAAGGACAACGGCGCGGAAGCCGTGCTCACGCCGTGCCCGCTCTGCCACCTCGCGCTCGACGGCTACCAGGCCGACAGCGTGCAGCGCTGGGGCCGCACCGATCTCCCGATCTTCCATCTCCCGCAGCTCGTCGCGCTGGCACTCGGCGTCGACCCGTCGACGCTCGGGATGAACAAGCACATCAACTCGCCGGGCATGGTGCTGCAAGCGCACGACCTCGCGCCGGCGCACGTCGCATAGCGGCGAACGTCAGCGAGCCCGACCCTACGAACGGGCGCTCCGCGAGGGCGCCCGTTTTCGTTTAGGAGCGGGGGCGGCTGTTGCGGCGCTCTTCCACGAAGCCGCCCCAGTAGATCAGGGCGACGAGGCCAAGGCTCATGGCGACGAGCAGCCACGGGATCAGGTAATACGACGGCACAAGCTCTCCTTTTTCTGCGTTCAGGCGGCTCCCTGCCCGGTTGATTGATCGCTGCGGTGCGGGTACACGGAGCGAATGGACGTCGAGATCACCCTGCGGGTGAACGGGGCGGCGCATCGCCTTTCCGTGGATACCCGTATCACGCTGCTCGACACGCTGCGCGAGCGGCTCGGCATCACGGGGCCCAAGAAAGGCTGCGACCACGGTCAGTGCGGCGCGTGCACGATCCTGGCGGACGGCCGCCGTGCGAACAGTTGCCTGATGCTCGCAGTCGCGCATCAAGACGAGGACCTGACGACGATCGAAGGGCTCGCCGTCGACGGCTCGCTTCACCCGCTGCAAGCGGCGTTCATCGCGCACGACGCGTTCCAGTGCGGGTACTGCACGCCGGGACAGATCTGTTCGGCGGTCGGGATGCTCGACGAGGTGGAGCGCGGCTGGCCGAGCGTCGTGACCGGCGATCTGGGCGCCGAGACGATCGCGCTCGGCGACGACGAGATCCGCGAGCGCATGAGCGGCAATTTGTGCCGCTGCGCGGCGTACGCGACCATCGTGCCCGCGATCGCGGAGGTCGCCGGGCGATGAACCCGTTCCGGTACGAGCGCGCGAACGACGCGCAGTCCGCGATTGCGACGCTCGCGGCGGCGCCCGCCGGCGCGTTTCTCGGCGGCGGCACCAATCTCGTCGACTTGATGAAGCTCGGCGTCGCGACGCCGGAGCTGCTGGTCGACGTCGCGCGCTTGCCGAACGACCGCATCGAAGCGCTCTCCAACGGCGGAGTGCGCATCGGCGCCGCCGTGCGCAACAGCGAGCTCGCCGCCGACCGCACGATTCGCACGCGCTATCCGGTGCTGTCGCAAGCGCTGCTGTCGGGTGCATCGGGACAACTGCGCAATCTCGCCACGACCGGTGGCAATCTCTTGCAGCGGACGCGCTGCGTGTACTTTCAAGACGTGTCGAAACCGTGCAACAAGCGCGTCCCGGGCAGCGGCTGCCCCGCGCGCGACGGCTATCACCGCAACCTTGCGATCCTCGGCGCGTCGGACGCCTGCATCGCGACGCACCCGTCGGACATGGCGGTCGCGCTGGTCGCGCTCGACGCCTACGTGCGCGTGCAGGGCCCGAACGGCGACCGCTCGATCCCGCTCTCAGAATTCCACCGGCTGCCGGGCAACGAGCCGCAGCACGACACCGTGCTCGCGCACGGCGAGCTGATCACGTCGGTGGACTTGCCGCCGCTCGCGTTCGCGGCGCGCTCGATGTACCGCAAGGTGCGCGACCGCGCGTCGTACGCATTCGCGCTGGTGTCCGTCGCCGCGGCGATCGACGTGGTGGACGGTGTCGTGCGCGACGTGCGGATCGCGCTGGGCGGCGTCGCGCACAAGCCGTGGCGCGCGCGGCGCGCCGAAGACGTGCTGCGCGGCGCGCCCGCGCGCGAGGAGATCTTCCGTCACGCGGCCGACGCGGTGCTGGTCGAAGCGCGACCGCTGGAGCAGAACGCGTTCAAGATCCCGCTGGTGCGCAACGTGATCGTACGAACGCTGCTCGACCTGACGGAGGGCACGCGATGATCGCCTCACGCGCGATCGGCGCACCGCTCGACCGCATCGACGGGCCGCTCAAAGTCACCGGCGCCGCGAAGTACGCGTATGAGTACCCGGCCGAGAACGCCGGCTATGCCTTCATCGTGCAGAGCACGATCGCGAAGGGGCGCGTCGCCGCGATCGACGCCGGCGCGGCGCGGGCGCTGCCCGGCGTCGTCACCGTGGTGACGCACGAGAACGCGCCGCGCGTCAGCGCCGACGACGATCCCGCGCTGCGCGTGCTGCAAAGCGATGCGGTCGCGTACCACGGGCAGATCGTCGCGGCCGTGGTTGCCGACACGTACGAGATCGCGCGACACGCGGCCGGACTCATCGGCATCCGCTACGAGCAGCGGGCTCACGACGTGGAGCTGCGTGCGGATCGGCCCGATCTCTACAAGCCTGAAAAGGTCAACGCTGGTGCGGAGACCGACACCGAAGACGGCGACTTCGACGGTGCGTTCGCGGCGGCCGCGGTGAAGCTGGACGCGACGTATACGACGCCGCACTATCACAACAACCCGCTCGAGATGCACGCGGTCATCGCGAGCTGGAACGACGACGGCGTAACGCTGCACGACAGCAACCAGGGCTCGCACGGCATCCGCGACGACGTCGCGAAGGCGTTCGGCCTCCAGCCCGAGCGCGTGCGCGTGATCTCACCGTACGTCGGCGGCGGATTCGGTTCCAAAGCGTTCACGCACCCGCACGTGATCCTGACCGTCATGGCGGCGAAGCTCGCGGGCCGCGCGGTGAAGCTGCAGCTCACGCGGCAACAGATGTTCTCGCTGGTCGGCTACCGCACGCCGACCATCCAGCGCATCCGCCTCGGTGCCGGCACGGACGGCAAGCTGACCGCGATCGCCCACGACGTCGTCGAGCAGACCTCGACGGTCGAAGAGTTCGCCGAGCAGACCGCCGTCGCGACGCGCATGATGTACGCGGCGCCGAACCGCCGCACCACGCACCGCCTCGCGCGGCTCGATCTGCCGACGCCGTCGATCTTTCGCGCGCCGGGCGAATGCCCGGGGATGTACGCGCTGGAAGCTGCGATGGACGAGATGGCGCTCGCGTGCGGGTTCGATCCGGTGGAGTTTCGCGTGCGCAACGAGCCCGCGATCGATCCCGACACGAAGAACCCGTTCAGCAGCCGCGGCCTCATCGCGTGCTTGCGCGAGGGTGCGCGGCGCTTCGGCTGGGACGGCAGCGACCGCGCTCCGCGCCCGCGTCTCCAAGGCCGCTGGTACGTCGGCACGGGCGTGGCGGCGTCGACGTATCCCACGCGGCGGCGGCCGTCGCAAGCGCTGGCGCGCGTCAACCGCGACGGCAACTACACCGTGCTCCTAGACGCGTCGGACATCGGCACGGGCACGTGGACGGCGCTGACGCAGATCGCGGCGGACGCGCTCGACGTGCCGATGGAGCGCGTGCGCATCGAGATCGGCGACTCGGCGCTGCCGCGAGCGCCGGGCGCCGGCGGCTCGATGGGGATCTCGTCGTGGGGCACCGCAATCTGCGACGCGGCGCAAAAGCTGCGCGCGCGGCTCCACGACGACTACGGCGGCGTCGTACCGGCCGACGGCCTCGAAGCGCACGGCGAAGCCGGCGAGAATGCCGAGGCGAAGACGCTCTCGATGCACGCGTTCGGCGCGCAGTTCGCCGAAGTGCGCGTCGACGCGGACACCGGCGAGGTGCGCGTGCCGCGGCTGGTCGGCGTATTCGCGGTCGGCAAGATGATCAACCCGAAGACCGGCCGGTCGCAACTGCTGGGCGGCATGACGATGGGCCTGTCGATGGCGCTGCATGAAGAGACGATCCTCGACCCGAACTTCGGCCACTACGCGAACCACGACTTCGCGGAATACCACATCGCGACGAACGCCGACACCGGCAGCATCGACGTGTCGTGGATCGACGAGGACGATCCGCACGTGAACCCGATGGGCGCGAAAGGGATCGGCGAGATCGGGATGACCGGCACCGCGGCCGCGATCGCGAACGCGGTCTATCACGCGACCGGGATCCGCGTGCGCGATCTGCCGATCACGCTCGACAAGCTGCTGCGCTAGCAGCGATGACCGGCGCCGACGACGAGCGTGCCGGCGAAACGCCGGGCGAACGGCGAGCGCCGCGGTGGCGGCTCTTCGTGGCGGCCGACGTCGACGACGCTGCCCGCGCGGCGTGCGCCGGAGTCGCGGAGCGCTTGCGCGCGCACCGCTTCGACGCGCGCTGGGTCGCGCCGGAGAACTACCACCTCACCGTGGCATTCATCGGCGCGGTGGAACAGGAGCTCGTCGGCGCCGTGCGAGACGCGGTTCGCGAGGCGGCCGCGCGCGTGCCGCCGTTCGGCGTGCCGCTCGACGCCGTCGGCGCGTTCCCGAACGAACGGCGCGCGCGGATCGCCTGGGTCGGCTCCGGGCAGCCGCTACCGCCGTTCGAGGCCTTGTGCGCCGTCGTGCGCGGCGCGCTGGCGGTCCTCGGCTTCACGTTCGACCGCCACGCCGACCCGCACGTCACGCTGGCGCGCGCCGACGGTCGCGCCGCGCTGCCGCCGGTCGCTCCGCCGCGCATCGAGCCGGTTCGCATCGGCGCGCTGACGCTCTACCGCTCGTTCACCGAGCGCGGCGGCGCGCGCTACACGCCGGTGGACCGCTTCGCCCTGCAAACCGGCGAGTAGATTCGACGCGCCGCAACAGCGAGCGGGCCGGCCGCGAACGCGACGATCACGCGCCCGCGGGCTGCGCGATCCAGCTTCTGAAGTAGCTCGGGTCTTCGACCCCGCTCACGGTTTC
This sequence comes from Candidatus Elarobacter sp., assembly GCA_036403315.1. Classification (GTDB taxonomy): domain Bacteria; phylum Vulcanimicrobiota; class Vulcanimicrobiia; order Vulcanimicrobiales; family Vulcanimicrobiaceae; genus Vulcanimicrobium. Next base: position 4,214 of record DASWRD010000047.1, on the reverse strand, counting down.
CGCGACCCGCAACGGACCGTATGCGTCGATGGCGACGGCGAGCTCGTCGGTCGATGCTTTGCCGAGCGAGGCTTCGACTGCGCCCGGTTGCGGACCGTGCGGTGCGCCCGCGGCGTGCAGCGTGACGGATTTTTGCTCGATGCCCCGGCGCGACATGAAGTTGCCCGACGCGTAGTAGATGATCTCGTCGCAGTCGACCGATGAATGGTTGTACGGCGCCGGCACCGCGAGCGGGTGGTAGTCGAACATGCGCGGCGCGAACAGGATGAACGCGGCGCCGGGTGCGTCCCAGATCTGGTGCGACGACGGCGGCTGGTGGATCTTGCCGGTGACCGGCATGTAGTCGTGCGCGTTGAACGCGTAGGGATAGCAGTAGCCGTCCCAGCCGACGACGTCGAACGGGTGGTTCGCGACGACGTACTTCGCGTGGCGGCCTTTCGCGGTGATGCGCACGTCGAACTCGCCGACCGCGTCGACCGGGTCCTGCAGCACCGGTGCGCGGAAGTCGCGCTCGTAGTACGGCGCGTGCTCGGCGAGCTGGCCGAACTCGTTGCGGAACTTGCGCGGGATCGTGATCTGTCCCGATGACTCGGCGACGAACAGCGTCGTGGGCGTTCGCGGGGTGAGCCGGTACGTCGTTCCCATCGGCACGTAGAGATAGTCGTGCGCGCGGTACTCGAGCAGGCCGAACGACGATTCGAGCACGCCGTCGCCGTTCTGCACGAACAGCATCTCGTCGCCGCTCGCGTTGCGGAAGAAATACTCCATCGGCTCGGTGACGACCGCGGTCGAGAGCACGATGTCGTCGTTGCCGACCAGCGGGACGCGCGCTTCGACGGCGTCGCCCGTCTTCGTGGTGCGGCCGGTGAACCAGTGCCGGTTGCGCACCGGGTCGTTCGGGAGGAAGCGCACCATCGGGCGGTCCCAGGGCTGCACGTCGAGCGTCGCGGTGGGCGGGCGCAGGTGGTACGCGAGCGAGTACACGCTCTCGAACCCCTTGGTCGACATCAGCTCCTCGGCGTACAGGCCCCCGTCGGGTCCGCGAAACTGCGTGTGCCGCTTCTCGGGCAGACGGCCCTGGCGAACGTAGAATGCCACGGCGAAATCTTCCGCGGCCGGACCGCCGAACCTCGGTCGGCGAACGGCCGGGCGTCGCCGTGCCGCACGACGGCGCACCGGATGCTGCTCGCCCGACCAGCCTGACGCTCGCCGCGATGGGGGCACGCCGCGCTCCACCTATGGGTCCGGGATGAAGTCTTTCTTCGCCTTCGACTTTGCGGTCGCATTGGCGGCTCGGTTCGTGACCGCCGTCTTGTAGTTTTCAGCATCAGCCGGTGATCCGTTGTACGCCGCAATCGTCTGCGGCCACGACATGCCGGGCTTGTGCTTTTCGAAGAGCCAAGTCAGAGAGAGGTGGATCCAAAAATCGTAATCGACGTTACGATGGGGCGTGACAGCCTCGAAAAATGCGTTCACGGCATCCGCAAAACCGACCTTGCTGCCCGCCGCCTTGTACGACCAGATGAACTGCTCCCAGTTTTGAAATGATAGCGCATCGAGTCTTTCGAGGCGTGCGGCATCCGATTCCCCGAGCTCTTTTTTCTTCGCCTTCGCTTTCTTCTTGTTCAGCGCGTTGCGCTCGAGCATTGCGGCTTCGAGATCTGCACGAAGACCGCCGAGCTTGAACGCCGTCATCAATGGAGGCTGCTCTTTCTCGAACAACGTCAGGAGCGCAAGACCCGATGAGACGATCACTTGGCCAATGTTGTAATTCGTCCGCACCGACTCCCCTGACATGAAGAGGTTGAGGCCGCTCGTACCAAGCCGGCTTTCCTGATAGAGCAGCGCCTTGAAGAGATTCGGGTCCAGTGCGTCCTTACCGGTGTAGCCGTGCCCCTTGTTCGCGGCGTCGACCTCTTTCTTGATCGTCGCGTCGAACCGGTTGAACATCGTTTCCCGGATCAGCATGGAGTTGAGCTCTTTGCGCCGGCCTTGCAGCTGATCCATGCGACGTTTCTGCTCGGCCGCGAACTTTTTGTATTTCGCCGGCGTGTCGTACTCGGCTTCCGTCGCGTTGAACGCGGTCAACCCCGCCTCGCTCTTTTCGACTGCCGCGATTTCTGACGACATGCCGACCCTATACGGCACGACGCCTTCCGCCGAAGGCCGAACGGGCTTGAGCGCAAGCTTTACGACCTCGAACGTCTTCGGCTTGTCTTTTGATTTCGGCTTGTCTTTCGTGCTTACGAGCCGAACCGTCACGGTCGGCTCGTCATTGTCCCACGCGACGATGACGACCTCGGTCCCCGCCGCCAGCGTCCCCGACGCCTTGGTCAGCGAAAATTTTTGACCGACCATCTCCTTGGAGACGTCTTCCGGATGGATGCGGCATTGGACGCCTGCGTGCCCCGAGGAGCGCCGGCGCTGCTGCACGACGTGCGCCAACTCATGTGCGAGCAATTCCGCGCCGGCCGCGGTGTCCGGCCGATATCGTCCGTTTGCGAAGACGATATCTGTACCACGCGTGAACGCCTGCGCGCGAAGCGTCTTCGCCAGGAAATCCGCCTCCGCTCCGGTGTGCACGCGCACGCCGCCCACCGTCTGGCCGAGGTGCTGCTCCATCCTCGACTCGATTTCCGGAGCCAGCGGCTCCCCGCCACGCCCGAGCTGTGCCAAACGCATGCCGACGACGTGCGCCGGCGCTCCGCGAACCGACCCGGGCTCGGCCTCACGCAAGGCCTCAGAGACGCCGTGCTCTACCGCAGCGGGGATGCCGCTTAGGTCGATGCGCGCCGCCATCACCGACCACTGCGCGCCCAGCGTGCCCGCTTTCCCCGGCTGAACGTGGTTCCGTCCATCGACGGATGTCGGTCGATGTGCCGCGACCGCAACGCGGTCGCTCCGCATCTTCTGCCGCGAATGGCCAGCCATCGCCCTACCTTTCCGCGTGTGGTGCGGTTCGCTTGTGGAGCATGGCGATTCGGTATCGGCGCGGCGACCTCTGCTGAACGTGCCGATCGAGCGACATACCGCTTCGGCGGGTAGGAACCGGGCATGCCGTATCTGCGCTTGTCCTCGCTGCCGCTCGACGAAGAGACGAAACGTCATCTCGCCGACGAGCTCACCGTCACCGTGCTGGAGATCCTGACGGACCAGAAGCCGGAATCGACGAGCGTGCACTTCACGCCGTTTCAGCCCGGCGATTTCGCGATCGCCGGGCGGCTGGTGGCCGACGGCGCGATCCCCGACACGCATCTCGAGATCAGCGCACCCGAGGTCGACGAGAAGAGCTGGTTCGCGTTGCGCAACCGGCTCACCGACGTGCTGATCGAGGCGCTCGGGATCCCCGACAGCGAACGCTGGCACGTCAACGTGAAGCTGAACCGCTACGACCCGCACTCGTTCGCGGTCGCCGGCAACGCTACCGACGAGCTGGAGCAGCTCGCGGCCGGCGAAGAGGTGGGCGGAGGCCGGCGTCCCTCGCGGTGGCGCCGGCGCGCGACGCTGATCGGGTTCGCGATCGGGGCGTACGCCGGCTATCGCTGGCTGTCCGCGCGCGTCGGAACCGACGCGATCGTCGACGCGGCGGCGCCGCTGTACGATGTAGCGGCGAACGGCGAACAGCCGAGCCGCATGGCGGTGAATGCCGAGGCGGTTCGCGAGTACTAATCGCCAGCCCACTGGGGAAACGCGAAGAGCCCGCTCGGTCATTGCTGACCGGCGGACTCTTGCTACGGATTAATCTGGCGACGACCTACTCTCGAGGGACCCTGCGGTCCGACTACCATCGGCGCTGGCGGGCTTAACTGCCGTGTTCGGGATGGGAACGGGTGGTGCCCCGCCGCTATGGCCGCCAGAAACTTGATCCGCTCCGCGACGCCGAGCCTGAGCTCGAGGCTATCGCGGGCGAAAGCTGCACAGAGAAGAACTTCCATGGCCAAACGATTGCGTTCGTTCGTAGCGTACTTATTAAGTGTCCGGGCGATTAGTACCGGTCAGCTCCAGTGATTGCTCACCTTCCACCTCCGGCCTATCAACGTGGTAGTCTCCCACGACCCTTCACCCCTTGCGGGGATTGAGATCTCATCTTGAAGTCAGTTTCACGCTTATATGCTTTCAGCGTTTATCTGATCCGAACGTAGCTACCCGGCTATGCCGTTGGCACGACAACCGGTTCACCAGAGGTTCGTTCAACCCGGTCCTCTCGTACTAGG
>DASWRD010000046.1:0-59056 GCA_036403315.1 Candidatus Elarobacter sp. | reverse complement strand
GATGCGCAGCACGTCGCGACGACCGTGGGGTTCGGGCCGCGCTTCCTGCACTCCACCGGTCAGCTGCACAAGGGCGGGCCGAACGAAGGCGTCTTCTTCCAGCTGACCTACGACGCGCCGTTCGATCTTCCGATCCCCGGGATGCCGGGTTTCCGCACGCTGCAGCGCGCGCAGGCGCTGGGCGACTTCGAGTCGCTCGACAAGCGCGACCGGCGCGGCATCCGCGTGCACTTCCCCGGCGACGCGAAGCTCGGCCTCGCCGCGCTCGCGTCGGCACTCGAAGCCGCCGTCACGGCGCGAACCTGATCGAATGCAACTCGGGATGATCGGGCTCGGGCGCATGGGCGCCAACATGACGACGCGGCTCATCCGCGGCGGGCACGCGGTCGTCGCGTACGACCGCGACGCCGCGGCGGTGCAGCGCTCGGCCGGCGACGGCGCGACGGGCGCATCGTCGTTGGCGGATCTCGTGTCGAAGCTCAGCGCGCCGCGCGCGGTGTGGATCATGGTGCCCGCCGGCGATCCGACGGACTCCACGATCGGCGAGCTGCTGCGCCTCTTGCAGCCGGGCGACGCGATCGTCGACGGCGGCAACTCGCGCTGGACGGACTCCAAGCAGCGCTATCTGCGATGCAAGGACAAAGGCGTGTCGTTCGTCGACGCGGGGACGTCGGGCGGCGTGTGGGGCCTCGCGAACGGTTACTGCCTCATGGTCGGCGGTGACGTGGACGCGGTCAAGCGCGTCGAGCCGATCTTCCTCACGCTCGCGCCGCAAGACGGCTACGCGCACGTGGGGCCCAGCGGCGCCGGACACTTCTCGAAGATGGTGCACAACGGGATCGAGTACGGCATGCTCGCCGCCTACGGCGAGGGTTTCGAGATCCTCGAAAAATCTGAATATACGTACGATTTGCACCAGCTCGCGTCGATCTGGCGCTACGGCTCCGTGGTGCGGTCGTGGCTGCTGGAGCTGCTGGAGCTCGCGCTCAAAGACGATCCGAACCTCGCCAAGGTCAAGGGCTGGGTCGCCGATTCGGGCGAAGGGCGCTGGACGGTGCAGGCCGCGATCGACGAGGACGTGCCGGCGCCGGTGATCACCGCGTCGCTGATGTCGCGGTTCGTGTCACGCCAGGAGGAGTCGTTCAGCGCGAAGATCATCGCCGCGCTGCGCAACGAGTTCGGCGGCCACGCCATCAAGAGCGAATGACGACGACCGCGCAGCCGGGCGGCATCGCGGTGAACCCGCTGCGCAAAGGCCTGGCGACCAACCGGATCACGGACCCGTGCAACGTCGTGTTCTTCGGCGCGACCGGCGACCTGATGAAGCGCATGCTGATGCCCGCGATGTGGAACCTGCGGCTCGGGGACATCCTCCCGGCGAACTACGGCATCGTCGGCTTCTCGCGGTCGGACGACGACGACGAGAAGTTCCGCGACGAGATGCACAAGAGCATCGACGAATTTTCACGCACGGGGCCCGCCAAAGACCCGCTGTGGACCGACTTCGCGAAGCACCTGACGTACGTGTCCGGCCAGTTCGACGACACGGCGGCCTTCGTGAAGCTGCGCGAACAGCTCGAGCGCAACGACAAGGAGCTCGGGACGGCCGGCAACCGGCTGTTCTACCTGAGCACGCCGCCGTCGGTGTTCGCGTCGATCGTCGACCAGCTCGACAAGGCCGGGCTCGGACCGCGCGACAACACGGCTGGCTGGACGCGCATCATCGTCGAGAAGCCGTTCGGCACCGATCTCGACTCGGCGCGCGCGCTGCAAGCCGAAGTCGAGAAAGTCTTCGACGAGAAGCAGGTCTACCGCATCGACCACTACCTTGGCAAAGAGCCGGTCCAGGACATCATGGCGCTGCGCTTCGCCAACGTGATCTTCGAGCCGATCTGGAACCGGCGCTACGTCGACTCGGTGCAGATCACGGCCGCCGAGACCGTCGGGGTCGAGAAGCGCGGCGGCTATTACGACAACGCCGGCGCGCTGCGCGACATGATCCAGAACCACGTGATGAATCTCTTGGCGCTGGTGGCGATGGAGCCGCCGGTGTCGTCGGCCGCGGACGCGATCCGCGACGAGAAGTACAAAGTGCTGTGCGCGCTGCGCCCGTTCGAGCCGGGACGGCTGAACCTCGACGCCGCGCGCGGGCAATACGACGCGGGCTCGATCGCCGGCAGGCCCGTCCCGGGCTATCGCGAGGAACCCGACGTGCGGCCCGACTCGAACACCGAGACGTACGCGGCCGTGAAGCTGCTGATCGACAACTGGCGCTGGGCGGACGTGCCGTTCTACCTGCGCTCGGGAAAACGGCTCGCCCGCAAAAGCTCCGAGATCGCGATCCGCTTCAAGTCGATCCCGCACCGGTTGTTCGGCGACGCGGGCGATGCGCTCGACAACAACACGCTCGTGATGAAGATCCAGCCCGAAGAGGGCGTGTCCCTGCGATTCAACGCCAAGGTGCCCGGACCGAAGATGCACATTCGGGCGGTGTCGATGGATTTCAACTACGGCACCGGGTTCGGCGTCGTATCGGCGCCGGCGTACGAGCGGCTGATCGGCGACGCGATGCGCGGCGACGCGACGCTGTTCACGCGCTGGGACGCGGTCGAGCGCGCGTGGATCCAAGTCATGCCGCTGCTCGACAAATGGCTGGATACCGTGGACGAGAGCTTCCCCAACTACAGCGCGGGAAGCCAAGGGCCGCCGTCGGCCGATCGCATGCTCGCGATGGACGACCGCGAGTGGCGTAAGATATGAGGCTGCGCGTACTATGAGCGCCGCCGAGCCGGCGGCGGCGAAGTCGACGCTGGAAGAGATTCGCGCTGAGCTCGCCCGCACGAAGCTGACCGCTTCGACGATGAACTTCGTCGTGTGGATCGACGACCCGGCCCGGCGCGACTGGATCCTCGAGCGCACGGTCCTGCTCGCCGACAAGCACCCGTCGCTCACGATCGTGCTCGACCACACGGGAGCCTGCGAGCACGGCGAGATCACCACCGGCGAACGCGGCGAGCACGTAGAGTTCACGGTGCAGGGCGAACGCGTGCAGCTCGACGTGTCGTGCTTGAACGCGGAGACGATCCTCGGCTACGTGACGGCGCTGGTGAAGACGAGCGTCCCGACGATCTTGTGGTGGAGCGGCCTGCGCGAAGAGAGCGCTCCCATCTTCTACGCGCTGCTGCCGCTCGCGAACACGCTGCTGTTCGACTCGTCGGGCGGCGTCGCGGACGAGTCGACGGTCCGCCGGCTGGCGGCGTTCCACGCCGAATACCCGCACGTCGTGCTGCGCGACCTCGCGTGGCTGCGGCTGCGCCCGTGGCAGGACATGATCGCGAACTTCTTCGACGATCCCGACGACACCGACGACGTGTTCACGATCCGCCGCCTGTTCATTCGCAGCGGCTCCGACGCCGAGGCATTCTACCTAGGCGGCTGGCTCGCCAGCCGCCTAGGGTGGACGGCGACGGGACGCGACGCGTTCACCGACCTCGCCGGCGCGACGATCGGCTTCGAGCGCGTGCGCGAGGGCGAGGTCCGCCGCGTGCACGCCATCTGTCTCGACAGCGAGACGTCGTGGTACCACGCCGAAGTCACCGAAGATCCCGGTGTGGTGCGCATGTGGGTGGAAGGCGAGCACGAGCGCGAGGCGCGCCTGTTCCCGCTCGCGGCGATGGACAACGCGTCGCTGCTCGAGCGCGCGATCCTCGAAGGCATCAGCGCCGACGAAGTGTACGAAACGGCGCTGAACAGCGTCGCGACGCTGCTCGGCTGAACGACGGCGTGATGGCGGATCCGAAGCTGGTCACGGTCCTCCCCGACGCCGCGGCGCTCGCCGCGGCGGCGGCGGATCACGTCGTCAACGTGCTGCGCGCGGCGCTGGCACAGCGCGATGTCGCCGACATCGCGCTGGCGGGCGGATCGACGCCGCGCGCGATCAACGCGCTGCTCGTCGCGGCGCCGCGCCGAGATGCGGTGGATTGGAGCCGCGTCGTGTTCTGGTTCGGCGACGAACGCTGCGTGCCGCCGGACGATGAGCAGTCGAACTACAAGATGAACCGCGAGACGCTGCTCGACCCGCTCCGCATTCGGGCGGCGCAGGTACACCGCATGCACGGCGAGGGCGATCCGAGCGCGTCAGCGGCGGATTACGACGTGGTGCTGCGGCGCGAGGTGGGCCAGCTTCCGCGGTTCGATCTCATCCTGCTCGGCATGGGCCCAGACGGTCACACCGCGTCGCTATTTCCGGGCACGACTCGCGCGATCGACCACGACAAGCTGTGCATCGCGCACTACGTCCCCAAGCTGGACGCCTGGCGCATGACACTGACCCCGCACGCGATCAACGCCGCCCATAGCGTCGCGATCACCGCAGGCGGCGAAGAAAAATCGGACGCGCTCCGTGAAGTCCTCGAAGGCCCCAGACAAACGGACGTCTACCCGGCCCAACTGGTGCACCCGACAAACGGCGAGCTCCGGTGGTTCGTGGACGCCGCAGCAGCCTCGAAGCTGTAGCAAGAGTGCCATGACTTGGATCGGATGAATCGAGCTCGGCCCAAGGCGGTTCGATCGATCGTCTCGTGCGAAGTTCCGCGTGTGACGCGGCGTCGTCGGGTGGCGCGTTCGCGCTCGACGACGCCGCGCTCGCGCTTACGGCAGGTTCGGGTCGCCGAAGAACGTGGCGGGATCGTTGGGATCCCAGTAAAAGCCGTGATCATAGTCAAGGCAGTTGCCGTAAAACGTCTGCTCATACTGCCCGAGATCCGTCGTGGCGTTGTAAACCTCGTAATCGATCACACCTGACGTGTACGCGTTATAGCGGTCGCACCGCACCAAGGTAATGTTACGGTACGTCTGCACGTAACAGTACCCGTAGCTGTCGGGGGTACAGGGGATCGAACGAACCGCGCGCTGTTTGGCGTTGGTCGAGACCGGCGGCGTCACGGAGCTCTTCGAGGCCCCGCCGCAAGCGGCGAGAAAAGAGACGGCGACGCACGCGACCGTAAACGTCCGCAACAAATGGAGCAAGTTACACCCTCCTAAGAGCCGCTCCGGAGGACAGAACGGCAGCAATTAGGGTGCGACTACTTCTCGCCGATCATTCCGTTTCCTCGCAGTCGTCGGCTGCCCTACGGACGGTTCCGGGCACGCCCGGCCGGATCGACCGCGACAATCTTTCGACAAGTTCAGGACGAAGAATACGCCACCGTGCATCTGCGGCTCCGGACGCCGGTTTCAAGAAGTGCTGCATGCGCACGGGCCGCTACGACGGCGTCGAACGCGACTACTACTTTCCGCGAAAGACGATCTCGTTCACGCGATCTCAGCGACGCTCGCGCCGGCCGCTTGCCCCGCGCGCGCTTCGCGCCGCGCCGGCAAAACGGCGAGGACGAGCAGCCCAGCGCCCAAGTACCACGCTGCGCCCGGGAGATCGTGGGCGATACCGATCGCGAACGCGGTCGTGAAGATGGCGGGGCCGACCACCGTCGCGAGCCCACGAATCGAGCCGATCGCGCCTTGCAGCTCGCCGTGCTCGGTCGGCGCAACGTGACGCGTCATGATCGCTTGTCCCGCCGCGGGAGCGATCCCCCATAGGCACAGGCCCACGAGCCCGGTGAAGAACCACCATTGGTTCACGGCGAGCCCGCACGCGATCAGACCGAGTGCGCCGAAGCCGATCCCCGCGAACAGCGAAACACGTTCACCGAACCGCTTGACGAACCGGCCGATCACGAACACCTGCGCGACGATCGACGTGACGCCTAGGACCGCGAGCGAGATCCCCGTCGCCCCGGGGCTCCAATGATAGCGGAACGTCACGTAGAGCACCCAGGTCGCCGGCATCACGGTGCCGGCCAAGCTGCTCGCGAACGTCACGACACCCAGCGTCGTGAGGTCTGGATGCCGCCGTAGCAGCCGCAGCGCGCCCAGCGGATTCGCTTTCGCCCACGCGAAGCGCGTCGCGCGGTGTTCGCGCGGCAGCGACTCCGGAAGAACGAGTGCGCCGTAGAGCCCGTTGAGGAGACTCAGCCCGCCGGCGACCCAGAACGGCAGATGCGGATCGATCTGACCGCAGAGACCGCCCAGCGCCGGCCCCAGCACGAAGCCGGTACCGAACGCCGCGCCGATCATGCCGAACGCGGCCGCGCGCTTGTCGGGCGGCGTCACGTCGGCGACGTACGCGCTCGCCGCGGTGGCGTTCGCTGCGGTGATGCCGGAGACGACACGCCCGATCAGCAGCCACGCGAGGTTCGGCGCGAGCGCCATCACGACGTAGTCCGCGGCCATGCCGAGATTCGACAGCACGATGATCGGACGGCGGCCGAAACGATCGGACAGCACTCCCAAGAACGGCGCCCACCCGAACTGCATGAGCGCAAACACCGTGAGGAATGCACCCACGACACCCGCGGCACGCCGCACGTCGCCGTGCAAGAACCCCTCGACCAGCGGCACGAACACGGGCGCGATGACACCCAGCGCGATCATGTCGAGCGCGACCGTGATGAAGACGAAGATCAGCGCGGCTTGCCGCCGCGGCGAGCCTTCAGCGCTTGCGTTCATCGGCAAGGTCCTTCGGTGAGGGGATTCCGTCGAGCGCCGCGATCCACAGCTCGACCGCGCGGGCGAGGCGCTTGCGATCGCGCGTCGCGCAGAGGTCGAGCAAGAACCCGCGGTACCCGGCGAGCAGCACGGTTGCGATCGCGCGCGCGTCGGATCGCGAGTGGCCGTCTCGCAGCGCGCTGGGCTCGATATAATCGAGCCAGTCCTCGACGGCGCGCCGCAGGAAGCCGGGGAATCGCTTCGGGTCTTGCAGCGCCAGGCCGTAGACTTCGAAGAAAAGCCGGAACACTGGCTCGTGCCGCGGCGTGCTCATCACGCCCCACGCCGCCTGCACGGTTTCTGCGTACGTCGCGGCGTTACGCGGCAGCGTGCTAAAGATCGCCCGCTGGCGCTCGCGCGCACCGTTCATGATGCCGGCGATCAGTTCGTCCTTCGACGTGAAATAGTAGAGCAGCACGCGCGGACTGGTCCCAACCGCTTCCGCGAGCGGGCGCAACGAAAGATCGGATAGCCCGTTCGCCATCACGTAGTCCACGATGCGCTCCAACAGATCCACGCGCTTCTGCTCATCGGCAGTCCGCGCCATGAGCGCATCCTAGCATACTTGTAACGGTCGTTTCAAGTATCTCCCCACCCCATCCGCAAAGGTCAGCCCTACTGACACGCTTTCGACCCAAGACCAACCCGGCAAATCGATCCCATCCGCGAATACTACAGATCGACGTGACCGATCGATTCCCAGGACCGGAGGCATTATTTTAGGAGCCTCGCCGTCATCATGCCGCTTGGCACCATGATCAGCGCCTCTGGTGATTGCTGTGATGGAAGTTTGACAAGCCTATCTTCCAGGACCTATACTTAAAGTATCTAGAATACTCTACCCTTAAGGAGGCAAGCGTGCAAGTTACGGCAAACGGCTGGGGACGTGACTCCGGCTCTAAACTAATCGTGGCAACGGAATTGGAGGAAGGCTATCGCCCGGACAAGCGTTCCTACAGCCCCGGTAAAACATACGTCAAGGTGCGATCAACAGGGGTCGAAATTCTGAAGGGGCCGTGCGAATTCACGTTGGGTGGAAAGTATCTGGTGACGGTGACCCTTACGAATGGCGACCTCCTGCGGCTTTTCGTGGAGGCGTTCAGAAAGGGCATCAGTTATAAAACGATGGGCATCATGAAGGATCACGCCGCTACCCTTAGTCCAATCTCGACAGATGACGACGAAGACGAGGATTAAAGTTCGCGAGACGCCCTAGCGGCGCCGTTGCCTATTTGCAGTTATCGTTCTGATTGAGTTGCAGCGCGATCGTTCTGGTCACGCCTCTAAGAAGTGCCGGCGTAGCACCACCGCGCCGGTCGACGCGATGTCACGTTCTCGATAATGAAAGCAGAGTTTACGCAAGCGGGGTGCGCTCAAGACGCCCGATACCGAAATTGGGCGAGTCTGCAAGGCTCTGGCAAACTGTGCTGGAAAGGGCGAACCCGTCGACGTTGCAAGATTGGATGTCGAAGTACGCTTTATCACACAGCCGTTATGCTCGGCAGCGAGATGCGCAAATTATTTTCGCAGCCAGGAAACGGACACAGCGCGACGCCGAAACGGTTCGTCGGCGAAGTCACAGAGGATCACCGTCGGCGCACCTCAAGTGGAATCGCGCGGAATGTCACGAGTTTTCCGCCATCGCGAGTGCGAATTTCTCAACGCTACGGCGCCGCCAAAATTCCCGGCTCGATATGAAGCTCATAGATGCTTCGCGAGGCGCGGCCCTTTTTGGCCGCCAGCAAAGACCATCAGCACCGCCGCTGCTGCGGCTGACGCGCCGATCGCGCTGAGACACAGGCGCGTTTATCGCAGCTATGGTCTCCGCATACGAGTCGACACAGAGGTACGTCGAGTGCAGTTGCGAGCGCCGGCAAGACGCGCTTGTCGACAGGCTTGCCGGATTCGAGGCATTGGAGCGTATCGGGTAGTATGCTGGCTTCCGTCGCTAGCTCATAGATGCTGTAGCCACGTGCGATGCGAAGCCGGAAGACGCGCGCCGACAATGGCTCTACCGGGGCGACTCGGCGGTGGCCGTTCCACCGCGGCGATGGCGAATGGCTGGACATCATCGTTTCGCCCTGATGCACCAGTAGGCGGCCTCGATCGCATAGCTTATCGACGCGCGCAAGCACACACAGGCGAATTGAACATCGGAGGAACATGAGTCGTCAGCGGCCATGTAACGAAAGCCGCCGCGCGACTCGTCGACGGACGCGTCGATTCCGTTGTGGCTCAGGAAGCGGACGACTACTTCCGCATTGAAGTCGCCGCGCTGCACCAAGCCGTCCATGTTCTGGTGCGCTTCGTTCGTCACGTCCGCCATCGATGCGTGGAACTCGGTGAGCGGCGCCATCACGCGGTCACCTCGCCGCGATGATGAAGCGGACGGGGTTCGGCGCCGGAAAAGCGGCGCCGAGGGCTGGACGTTGATACGTCGAACTCAAAAATCGTCATTCGATGTTTACCTCATCGGGTGACAGGCCCGGTCGGTGCTGATTACACCGGCCGGGCCGCTTAGCAAAAATCCGAAGTACTTGCTACGAAATTATAGCACGAACGTGCGTTCGCATCAACGGCGCGCGCGAACGAATTCCAACGCGAATGCCGGCTCGTCAGCCGCCGTCGAGCGAGGGGAAGTACGACTGCAACGTTCCGTCGCGGCGGACGTCCGTGGTGCAGCAGTGGAAGCCTCCGCCGAACGGATAGACGCGGTCGAACGCGCACGGGAGCACTTCGCATCCGAGCGATTCGAGCAGCTCGATCATCGGCTTCTCACGCTGCTCCACGACTGCCGTGCGCTCGTCGAGCATGAGGATGTTCATCGAGATCCAGCTGCTCACGTCGCGTGCGCTGCCGCCGGACCGCACGGAGACCGGCGCCTCGACGACGCGCCAGCCGTTCTTTTCGAACATCTCCAATCCGCCGTCGATGCACGGGCGTGCGGGATTCACCAGGACGATTCCGGGCCGAACCGGCACGAGCGTCGTGCCGATGTGCGCCGGGTGGCTCTCGCGGAATTGGATCTTGTGTACGCGGAAGCGCGGGCCAAGGTGGCGCTGCAGCCAGTCCGCACCGAACTGATTGCTCACGAGGTCGGGTTGCCAGAAGATGTCGCGCCCGAAGCGCACGAACGACGCCGCGTCGAACGCGGGCTCGATCTCCGTTAGCAGCGGCCCCTTCGCATAGTCGAAGCTCGCGTTCGGCGGGCTTTCGTCGTAGAGACCGTCCGCCATCAGCGGCTTCGGTACCGCCGTCCAGCGCGCGCCACGACGGAAGTACTCCGCCATCAGCGACCGATAGGCGCGGTATTCGAAGAAGCGCGCACGCTGCGCCATCGGCGCCTCGATGATCTCGTCGCCGATCACCAGCAGCACGTCGCGCGGGCACGCGCTCGCGCGGCCGTGCGCGATCTCCCAGTCGGGCGTCTTCACCGCGGCGGCCTGATCGACCGGGTCCGGCCGGCGAACCGTGATGCCGCGCGCCTCGAGCAGCGCGGCGAAGTCGTCTAACTGCGCTTCCGCTTCGGCGATGACGCGCTCGTGCACCGGCGCGCCGCGAAACGCGCGCCCACCCACGTTCCCCGCGAAATACGGCGACAGCGCCGGCTCGTAGCCGATATCCGCCGCACCGCGCGCGGTTCCCACGATGACCTCGCGCAACGGATCCCACTCGTTCCAGGAACACACGGCGGAGCCGCCCGCCGGTTCGACCATTACGGGCGGCGGGTGACGGGGGGAGCCGTTGCCGTGGAGGCCGGCGGCAGCACGCTCGTGGTCGGCGACGTCGCGTCGAGCGACGTGCCGCCCAGCGCGCTCGTGTCGATGCCGTTTTGCGCGAAGACGCCGCCGCTCACGCGGTTCAATTCGACGATCGCTTTGTCGAGGTCGGTCTGCGCCTGCAGCTCGCGCAGTTGCTGGTTCGCGACGTCGAGCTGCCGCTGGAGGATGAGGAACGTCGTCGACGTTCCCGCCGCAAAGCGGCGCTGTTCGCCGAGCAGGACGCGTTCCGCGGCTTCGCGTGCGCTCCGTGCCGCGACGACGCGGTACTGCGCCGAGCGCAAGCCCTGGATCGCGTTGACGGACTCGCCGCGGATGCGTTGCAGCACCGCCGTCTCTTGCAGCGCGACCTGACGCGCCTGTTCCTGCGCGATCGCGTAGTCGGCTTTCGCCGTGCGGTTGCCGAGCGGGATCGTGTACGTCACCTGCGCGGTGTAGGTCGGGAAGCGGTTGTCCACCAGCGTCGTGATGGATTGCCCGAAGCCGCCGTTCTGATAGGCCGGTCCCTGAGCGAATCCGAGGCCGCCGAGCGGCGTGATCGGCGGCGCGCCGGGGTTCTGCGCGTTCGAGCGCGCGATCAGCGCGTTGATCGCCGCGATCTGCGCGCCGAACAAGCCGAAGATCGGATTCGCCGCCGGGCTCGTCGGATTGCCCGCGAAACCGTTCGCCGTGTAGCCGAGCCCGAGGTCGATCTGCGGGCGCAGCTGCTCGCGCGCGTACGCGAGATTGCTCGTCGCGTTCGCCCGCTGCGAGCGGAGCTGCGCGATCTCCGGGCGGTTCGCGATCGCGGAGTTGATGAGCGCGTCGAGCGTCGGCTCCTGCGGGATCTGCGCGATCGCCGTCGTCGGCACGAGGTTGGCGAGCCACACCGGATCGGCCGGGTTCGCGAGGATCAGCGACTTGATCTGCGTTTGAAGCCGCTGCACGTTCTGGAGCGCGGAGAAGACGTTGTCCTGGAACACGTTGACCTGCGTGTTCGCTTCGACGATGTCCGTCGGCGCGACCACGCCGCGCGCGGCCAGGCGCGCATTGGACGCCGACTGTGCCTGGGCGTTGCGCAAGCCTTCTTCTTGGATCGCGACGTTGCGCCAGGCGGCGACCAAATCGTAGTACGCGTTCGAGACCTGGATGACGACGTTCGAGGCCTGCGTCAGCGCGACGTCGTTCTGGATCGAGGCGTTGGTGCGGGCGAGCTGCAGCTGCAGCCGCGTCTGGTCGATGCCGCGGCCGCGGCCGAGCGGCTGCGTGACGCTGAGCTGCAGCGCCGTCTGGTAGAACGGGTCGTAGCTGTTGATCGTCGAGTCCGACGTGACGCGCGTGCCGACCGCGCCGATGCGGTACTGGCCGCCCTGCCGCGTCTGGCCTTGCAGCGCGGCCGTGACGCCCGCCGTGTCTTGCGTGACCGGCCCGCCGCCTGGACCGGATTGGAACGAGCTGATCGCGGGCGTCACGCTGTGCGAGTACGCCGGCACGAGTTGGAAGCGCAGGTCGTACGCGCCTTCGAGCGCGACGATCTGGTAGTTCGCGATGCGGCGGTTCGACTGCGCGATCGCCAGGTCGGTGTTGCGCTGCAGCGCCATCGCGATCGCGTCGCGCAGCGCGAGCCCGACGAACGGCTGCTGCTGCACGCCGACCAGATCGCCGTTCGGCAGCGCGTTCACCGGCGCACTGAACCCCGGCGCGATGTTCGGCACCGGCGGCAGCACGAACGGCACCGGCGGCGGCGGAAGGCCGCCACCCTGCGGCGGTGCGTTCGGCACGTACGTCGACTGCGGAACCGGCTGCTGTTGCGGTTGTGACGGCGTCGTCGCCGACGGCTGCGGCTGCGTCGTCACCGCCGGCTGCGGCGCCGCCGTCGCCTGCGGCTGCATGGTCTGCGCGCTGGCGGCGTGCCCCGAAGCCATGCACGCGGCGAAGATGCTCGCGCTCAGCGCGAGTGCGATCGAACGATCTCGATGCATCGGGCTACTTGACCGCGATCGACGTCTCGACCGACATCCCGACGCGCAGCGGCTTGTCCTTCGGCAAGTTCTTCGGCACGATGCGCACCGGCAGGCGCTGCGTCACCTTCACGAAGTTGCCGGTCGCGTTTTGCGACTGCACGAGGCTGAACGTGTTCTGCGAGGCCGGCGCGATCGCCGCAACCGTCCCTTCGAACGTCACGCCCTTGTACGCGTCGACCTTGATGTCGACGGGCTGGCCCACGCGCACGTCGCCGAGCTGCGTCTCCTTGTAGTTCGCGGTGATGTAGATGCCGGTCGTCGGAACGAGCGTCATCAGCGACTGGCCCGGCGCGACGGCCGCGCCGATGGCGATGTTCTTCATGCCGACGACGCCGTCGATCGGCGAGCGGATCACCGTATAGCTCACGCGGTCTTGCGCGGCTTGCACTTGCGCCTTCAGCGAGCCCGTTTGCGCGAACGCGGCGTCGGCTTGCGCCTGTGTCGTCGACACGCGGTACGGGTTGTCGCTCTCGCTCAGCCGGCCTTGCGCGGTCTCGAGCTGACCCTGCTGCGAGCCGATCGCCGCGCTGGCGGCCGTCGTGGTCGCCAGCGCTGCGGTGTAGCGCGCTTGCGCCTGCGCGACGCCTGTCTGCGCGGCCGCCACGTTCTGAAGCGCGGCTTGGTACTGCGACGCCGCTTGCGCCTGCGCCGCGCGCTGCGCGTCGAGCTGCTGCGACGCGATGTCGCCGGTGCGCACCAGCGCGGTGTAGCGCGCGAGGTCGGCGTTCGCGCGTGCGAGTGCGGCGCGAGCCGCGGGCACTTGCGCTTGCGCGACTTGGACCTGTGCCTGCGCCCCGGCGATCCCCGAGCGCGCGGCGTCGGCCTGCTGCTGCGCCGACTGCGTCTGCGCCTGCGCGTTCTGAATCGCGCTGCGCGCGGCGGTCACGCCGCCCGCGCCCTGCGCCGCCTGCGCCTGCACTTGCGCGCGCGTCAGCGCGACGTTCTCCTGCGCCGCGCGCGCCTGCGAGCGCTGCGCGGTCAGCGCGGCCTGCGCCTGCGCCAGCGCGGCGCGCTCGTCGGTGTCGTCGAGGCGGATGATGATCTGCCCCTTGCGCACGGGCTGGTTCGTGTCGACGAGGATCTGCGCGACGCGCTCACCGATCTTGCTGGTCACCGTCACGGTGTCGGCGTCGACGCGCGCGTCGTCGGTCGTCTGGTGCGCGCCCGCGTAGCTGAGGTACCGCGCCCCCCACACGACCGCCGCGATGACGACGAGCGCGCTGATGAGCAGAATCAGCACCGGCGGGCGCCGGCGCTTCGTCTCGACCTCGACCGTGTCCACCACCGGCTCGGCCGGCGGCGTACCGAGATCGTCGCTCTTGATCACCGGGCGCTGCTGCGGCGGTGCTTCGGTCCGAGTTTCCACGTTACGAGCGAACTCCGTTGAGAAAGACGTCGACGATTTCATCGAGCGTCGCGCGGTCCGGCACGGCGCTGTTCCAGAGCTTGCGGCCGACGACGTACGAGAACAAGATGCCCAAAAAGAAGCGCGCCGCGAGCGCGGGCTCGACCCGAAAGGCGCCGGCGTCGGCTTTTACCGTGAAGTACGCCGCCAGGTCGGCCTTGATCTGCGACGGCCCGCGAAACTCCGGCACGTCGTCGGTGCCGGCCGCATCCTCGGCGAGCGATACGCACATCATCGCGCGCTTGGCGAGCATATGGTCGGTCACGTGGTAGGCGATCTGCCGCAAGTCGGCGGCGAAATCATCGCCGGGCAGCGCGCTGAGCACGGAACGGAACTGCTCGATCCCGCACGCATGCTCGCGCATCGCGTCGAGCAGCGCTCGCTTGGACCCGAAGTGCCGGAACAGCGTCGCTTCGTTGACGCCCGCCTTCTCGGCGACCTCGCGCGTGGTCGTGCCGCGCGTGCCATTGCGCTCGAACAGCTCGCGCGCCGCGGCGAGGATCTTGCCGCGCGTCTCTTCGACGCCGGCGTGGGTTCGGTGACCGGTCGCGAGCATCAGTTCTTCTTCGTGAAGACAGCGTCGTCGACGGCGACGTTGGTCTTGTAGTCCGAGTAGGTGCCGTGCGCGACCGCCTTCGCGTACGGGATCGCGATCTCGGCGTTCTGCTCGGCGAGCATCGAGTAGCCCGCGACCTCGCGGAAGGTCTGGGTCATCGTGATGTGCCCGCCGTTGTAGTAGTCGTAACGGATCGAGTCGATCGTCCACGCGTTCGGGTCGACGAGCACGGTCTCGTGATCGATCATGCCGCGCACGCGCTGGACCAGCTTGAGCTCGATGTCCTTGCGGCCTTGGTACTCGCGTTCGCCTTGATAGGTCACCGCGAAGCGCTTCTGCCAGTTCGCCGGGTCGCCGACGTCGGCGAACATCTTGTCGAAGCCCTTCGCGAGCGGCGGCACCCGGTCGAACACGACCTCGTAGTTCGACGGCTTCTTGTAGTACGTCGTGCCGTCGAGGTGCTGGCGGATGAACGGGAACGACGTCATGCGCAGGTCGACGTGCATCCGGCCCTGGTAGGAGCTCAGGCTCGGGTTGCGCTGCTCGACGCGGGCCAGGATCGCCGCCGGATCGGTCAGGTGGTCGTTCACTGCGAAGGCGGGGACGCCGGCGAACGCCAGCAGCGCGGCGAACGATGCGGCCGCCAGCCGCCCGAACAGCCCGGTGCGGTGCGCAGGCTCGTGCGGCGCGATGGGATAGGCGAAGACGCGGTCCAGCCCGGCAAGCGCGAGAGCGTCGCGAATCGCGGTGCTCGCGGGGACGATCTCGATCGCGCCGCCGTCCTCGCGGACGCGGCGCAGGCCCGCGATCAGCGCGGCGACGACGCCGGCCGGGAGCCGCTCGCCGTCGAGGGCGACGGACAGGCGCGGGTTCGCCACGTCCCGGGCGAGGAGTGCGTCGACCGCCGCCGCGATCTTCGAACGGGCGGCCGGATCTTCGGCGTGCAAACGGAGGGCGTCGTGAAGCGCTGTCTTATTCATCAAAAAACTCATGCGTGTAGGTACTTGCATGATACCGGAAATTCGCGGTTCGTGCAAGTGCGTGCTTGCAAAGCGGCGTGCAGCCACCCGACCTAGCGGCCGTCGCCGACCAAACGGGCCTCGGCGCCGCGCAGATTCACGTCCGCAGGCTTCGGCCCGCCGGACCGTCCTGGCGCGCTGACGATGGCCGGTTCGTCTACCCCGCCTCGATGATCAAGGTGCCGCTCGCCGCCGCCGCCGGCGCCGCGATCCGCGCCGGCCGGCTTCGGTGGGACACACCGGTGTCGGTCGACGCCCGGAACCTGACCCCGAACGACACGCCCTCCCCGATGGTCCGGGGCTACCGGACGACGGTCGCGGAGCTCACCACCTTCATGCTCCAGCGCTCCGACAACGTCGCGACGAACCAGCTCTACGACGTCCTCGGCCGCGACCGCGCGACGGCGGACATCCACGCGCTCGGCTTTCCCGGCACGGCGTTCCGCCGCAAGCTCTCGGGCGCGCTGCCGCTGATCGACGACCCCGAGGCGACCGGTCGCAACACGTTTCCGGCTGCGGAAGCGGCGGCGCTGTTCGAAGCGCTCGCCGAAGACCGCGTCCCCGAGGCGGCCGCGCTGCGCGGCATCCTCGCGACGTCGTGGTGGGACGTCAAGCTCTCGCGCGGGCTCGAACCGGGCGACGCGTTCGCGCACAAGACCGGCGACACCGACGAGGTCGCGCACGACGGCGGCATCCTGACGCTGCCCGGCGGCGCGCGCTGGGTCGTGGTGGTGTACACGGAGCTCGCGAGCAGCGACGAGCACGACGCGCGTTTCGGTGCGTTCATGCGCGCGCTGCGGCCGTACTTGCTCGCCTCCGAAGGAGCGGTCGAGGAGCCGGGGAACCGCGCCTCAACTACACCCGAGCAGGAGTGACTTGATGAACCGAACCACGGTGCCGGCGCTCGCGCTGGTCGCAATCGTCGCGCTCGTCGCACCGTCGGGCGCGGCGTCGAAAGGCCCCGCGGCAGGCAAGACGGTCCACGTCGGCGTGATCGCCGACGTCACGGGCGCCGCCGGCGTCTACGGCACGCCGCAGAAGAACGCGTACGAGCTCGCCAACGAAGACGTGAAGTCCGGCAAGATCGATGCCGGCGGGGCGAACCTGACGTTCGACGTTCAAGACGCCGCGACGGATCCGGCGCAGGTCGTCAACCTGATGCAGAAGTTCACGACGGACCCGGGGATCGCGATCGTGCTCGGCCCGACGCTCTCGGGCGAAGCGTTCAAGGCGTTTCCGATCGCGGCGAAAGCGAACTTCCCGGTGATGGGCACGTCGACGACCGCCGAAGGCGTCACGGCGATGGGACCGACCGTCTACCGCGACGCGCTCGCCGAATCGCAAGTGATCCCCACGACGGTCCGGCGCACGCACGACAAGTGGCACTACAAGACCGCCGCGATCATCTACGGCGACGACAACGCGTTCACCAAGACAGACGGCGACGTGTTCGCGCGCGAGCTCAAAGCCGCGGGCGTCGACGTCGTGGACACCGAGACGTTCCACATCAAGGACACCGACTTCCAAGCCGCGCTCACGCGCATCGAGTCGAAGCATCCCGACGTGATCGCGATCGGCGCGCTGTTCCCCGAAGCGACGAAGATCATCCAGCAGGCCGGCAAGCTCGGCATCAAGGCGCACATGATCGGCGGCAACGGCCTCAACTCGCCGGAGATGTACACCGTCGCGGGCCCCGCCGCGCAAGGAACCGTCGTCGGCGCGGCCTGGTACTCGGGCGCGAAGTACCCGTCGAACGTCGACTTCGTGAAGCACTACACCGCGAAGTACGGCAAAGGCCCCGACCAGTTCGCAGCACAGTCGTACGCGGCCGCCCAGATCGTCGCATACCTGGTCGCGCACGGCGCATCGAACAAAGACGAGATGGCCGGCGCGCTGAAAAACGTGCGCGTGATCCAAACGGTCCTCGGCCCCATCGGCTTCGACGGCAACCGCGACGTGAAATCCTCGCCGGTCATCCTATCCATCGTCAAGGGCGGCTTCACGTACTTTCACTGAGCTAACGGAGCGCGTAGCGTGATCGCCCAGCAGCTCCTCAACGGGCTCTTCCTCGGCGCAGTCTACGCGCTCTTTGCCGTTGGGTACACGCTCGTGTTCGGCGTGCTCGACATCCTGAATCTGGCGCACGCGGCGATCTTCACGGCCGCGGCGTTCGCCGCGTTCTCGCTCGCGCTCGCGGGCTGGCCGCTGCCGCTGGCATTCCTCGCCGGCGCGGTGCTCGCCGGGCTGATCGGGATCCTGCTCGACCGCGTCGCGTTCGCGCCGCTGCGCGCGCGCAACGCGGGCACGCTGGTCCCCTTGATCTCGTCGATCGGCGTGGCGATCATCATCGGCGCGATCCTGCGCGGCATCTACGGCGTCGACGAAAAGCACTTCACGACCGGCGGGCTCGACACGGCACCGGCGATCCACCTCGGGCCCGTGACGTTCACGACGGTCGAGCTTGCCATCTTCTTCTCCGCGATCGCGCTGATGCTCGGCTTGAGCTACGTGCTGCGCTCGACGACGCTCGGACGCCGCATCCGCGCGGTGGCCGAAGACCGCGTCGCCGCCGCACTCTTGGGCGTGGATCTGGAACGCACGATCGCGGCGACGTTCTTCATCGCATCGGGGCTCGGCGGCGCGGCGGGCGTGCTCACCGGCCTGGAATACAACAGCGTGACGCTCGACATGGGCGGCCCGATCGAGCTCAAGGGCCTCGCCGTGATCATCCTCGGCGGCATGGGCAGCGTCACGGGCGCCGTGGTCGGCGGCTTCATCTTAGGCGCGGTGGAAACGCTGGCGATCGCCTACGGCCTCTCCCCGTGGCGCGACGCGATCGTCTTCGGCGTCATGTTCGTGCTGCTCGTCGCGCGCCCGACCGGCCTGTTCGGCAAACGCGCGCTGCGCCAGGCCTGAGCGCCGCCGGACGCATCGACGCAATGACGACGCTGGCGGACTTCTACGCGAAGCACTCGCGCCTGATCGATCAGATCGGCGTCAACGCGCTGCTCGCGCTGTCGCTGTCGGTCTCGCTGCAAGCGGGACAGCTCGCGCTCGCGCAAGCGGCGTTCGCCGGCATCGCCGCCTACGTCTCGGCGATCCTCGCGATGAACGCGCACTGGCCGCTGCTCGCGACGATCGTCGTCGCCATGCTGGTCGCGAGCGCCGTCGCGGCGGTCCTGGCATACCCGGTCCGCCGCCTGCGCGGCGTCTTCCTCGCGATCGCGACCATCGGCTTCGGCGAGATCGTGCGCGTGTTCGCGAACAACCTCAAGATCACGGGTGGCGCCGAAGGCCTCAGCGGCATCCCGAACGACGCGACGACCCCGGTCATCTACGGATCGCTCGCAGTCGTCGCCATCGCGCTCTTCTTCTTATCGCGCACGAAGTTCGCGCTCGCCGTCGCGCTGGTCCGCGAAGACGAATACGCCGCACGCGGCGTCGGCATCGACGTCGGCGCGATCCGCACGCTGTCGCTCGCGCTGGGCGGCGCGATCGCCGGCCTCGCGGGCGCACTGTACGCGCACGCATCGTTCTTCCTGACACCGGGCGACTTCGGCTTCGCCCGCATGGAACAAATCCTCGTCTGGTGCGTGGTCGGCGGCGTCACGAGCCCGCTGGGTGCCGTACTCGGCGCGGCACTCCTCTCGATCTTACCGGAAGCGATCCGCTTCCTGGCCGACTACCGCGAGATCAGCAACGGCATCATCCTGCTCGCGGTCATCCTGTTCGCACCGGGCGGCCTCGCCTCACTCTGGCGCCGCGGCGTCGTGCGCGTGCGCAGCTAAATGCTGACCCTCGAAAACATCGGCGTGCGCTACGGCGGCGTAGACGCGCTCCGCGACGTCTCACTGTCGGTCGAACCAAACCGCGTACTCGGCCTGATCGGCCCAAACGGCGCCGGCAAAACAACGCTGATCAACGCGACGACGGGCCTCGCACCATTAGCATCCGGAACGATCGCACTGGACGGCAAGCGCATCGACGGCCTCCCCCCGCACCGCATCGCCCGCGCCGGCATCGCGCGCACCTACCAAAACATCCGCCTCTTCGGCGCACTCGACGTGCGCGCAAACCTCGCCGCCGGCGCCTTCCCCCGCCCTGGCCGCCCAACGACGGCAGAGCTGACCGCACTGCTCGCCCGCGCCGGCATCGTACACGTCGACTTGACGGCCCAAGCAAACTCGCTCGCCTACGGCGACCAGCGCCGCCTCGAGATCGGCCGCGCCCTAGCCGCCGCACCAGCAGTCATCATGCTCGACGAGCCGGCGGCAGGCATGAACCCTTCGGAAACAACCCGCCTCGTCGACACCATCCGCGCAATCGCCGCCGCGGGCATCGCAGTCCTACTGATCGAGCACGACATGACGCTCGTTCGCGCCGCCTGCGACTCCGTCGTCGTCCTGAGCTTCGGCGAAGTCATCGCGCGCGGCACGCCGTCCGAAGTCGCCCGCGATCCAATCGTCGTCGAAGCATATCTCGGCACCGGCGCAGAGGCGCTCGCATGAGCGACGTCCTCGCCGTCGACGCGCTGCGCGCGGGCTACGGCAACATCGAAGTCTTGCACGACGTATCGATCGCGCTCGAAGAACGCACGCTGTGCGCGATCGTGGGCGCAAACGGTGCCGGCAAAACGACGCTCCTGATGACCCTCGCCGGCCTGATGCCGGCCCGCGGCGGCCACATCCGCTTCGACGGCAGCGACATCACGCGCAAATCATCCCACGCCCGCGTAAAAAGCGGTCTCGTCCTCGTCCCGGAAGGCCGCCGCATGCTGCCCGGCATGTCCGTGGAAGAAAATCTGCAAGTCGCCGCGAGCGCCGCGGGACCCGTCGGCTTCACCCGCATCGACGGCCTCTTCGACCGCTTCCCGATCCTGCGAACTCGCCGCAACGTCCCAGCCGGCTCCCTATCCGGCGGCGAACAGCA
Source organism: Candidatus Elarobacter sp. (assembly GCA_036403315.1). Classification (GTDB taxonomy): domain Bacteria; phylum Vulcanimicrobiota; class Vulcanimicrobiia; order Vulcanimicrobiales; family Vulcanimicrobiaceae; genus Vulcanimicrobium. The sequence continues at coordinate 38,762 of DASWRD010000046.1, read as the reverse complement.
GATGCTGGCAATCGCACGCGCCCTAGCAATCGGACCGAAAGCACTGCTCCTCGACGAGCCATCGATGGGCCTAGCCCCAAAGCTGGTCGACGAGATCTTCGCGATCGTCGCAGCGGAACGCGCCCGCGGCACCTCGATCCTGCTCGTGGAGCAAAACGCACGCCGCGCCCTAGCCCTAGCCGACCGCGCCTACGTCATGGAACGCGGCCGCATCGTCCTAACCGGGACGGGCGCCGAGCTGGCCACGCACCGCGACGTGGTCGCCGCCTACCTCGGCGCCTGAGAACCGCTCCCAAAAACGGTGGATAACGGGCCTTGCTTTGCAGGCGAGGGAGCACTATGCTGCGAGAACGTCGGAGGAGACGAAGACGGGCGAGCGGCGAGAAGCTCGCGGCAGCGATGCCCCGCGAAGTTCGACGCCATCTTGGCCGACGATGACTCGGCAAGGACACGCGCATATCGATTCTCGCGTAACAAAGCCGTTCGGGAAACCGAACGGCTTTGTCGCATCGTCACCCGCAAGCATCTCGCGCCGCCTGTGGATTGCGTGTATTCATGTGGGTTGACGTGCAGAACTACAAGTTCTTGTGGACAACCCCGCAAACAGGCGCCGGCGCTCTTGCGCGATCATCGCGCTCCCCGCTATGATGCATTCACGTCGGAGGCAACGAAGACGGGCGAGCAGTGAGAAGCTCGCCGGCGTGAAAAGTGAGATGATGCGAAGCGAAAGCCGAGCGACATTTTGAAAGAAGCGCCGATTCGAAGTTCGACGCCGTCTTGGCCGATGAAAGTTGGCGAAGGCAAGCGCAGATCGATTCTCATGTGAGCGGAACCGTGTAGGGCAACTTACACGGTTTCATCGCGTTCAGACGTCTTCTCGTCAAATGAAACCCTGCCGGGGCGGGTCGCGCACGATGGTGCGACGGGGCGTCGCGGAGGCGCGAAGCCCAGGATGGGCGAGAGCGCCGGAGCGCCGAGTGACCGAAGCGCAGGATGCGCGCAGGGAACGCCCCCGGCGCACCATCGTGCGCCACCCGCCCTGCCACGATCACCGCGGCTGTGAATAACGCGAAAAGCTGCGAATCACCGTGGAAAACAAAACTTTCTTGTGGACAAGCACGTAATCGAGCGCCGACACCCTTGCATCGCACCGGACAGCGCCGGTATGATGCATTCACGTCGGAGGCAACGACGACGTGCGAGCGGCGAGTAGCTCGCAGGCGCAGAAACGGTGGCGGGAGACGAAAGTCGAACGTCGCTTGAACGAACCGCCGAAATCGAAGTTCGACGCCGTAATGGCCGACGCAAGTCGGCGAGGACGTGCGCAGATCGGATGCTCGTGCTGACCGAAGCCGCGTGGGGCAACTTACGCGGCTTCGTCGCGTTCGCGGACGCCGATCACACCTTCGCTGTGGACGTGCTGCGGAACGCCGTGGACAACCAAAAGTTCTTGTGGACGAGCGCCCGCGCACCTTGCGCGCACCGCGAGATGCCCGTATGATGCGTGCACGCCGGTCAACGCCGGCGGCGAGCAGCGAGAGGCTCGCCGGTGGGAATCGCATCACGGAAGGCGCCAGCTCGACGGATAGCGAGATCGCCGAGACGACATTCGACGCCCCCGTGGCCGAGCGATCGGCGACGGGACGCGCAGCAAGATCGATTCTCGCGCAGAACCGGCCCCGAGGCGTATGTCTCGGGGCCGCGTCGCGTTTTCGGCGGTTAGTTGCCGTTCCAGTCGGTGAACGGCGCGGGCTTCGCGTACGGCGGCCCGACCTCGAGCGTCACGTCGAGATGCTGCGTCAGCTCGATCTTGCGCGGATCGCCCGTGTACGGGCTTCCGTCGACCCAGACCGCGACGCGCTCGCCCTTGCGCGGTTTCGCGCCGGCCACGCTGGTCTTGCTGAGCGGCTGCCCCCACACGTCGAAGAAATTGCCGAGCGTGAACGTCTTGAAGCTGGGCGACTCGATGTGCACGATGCCGTCCGGCGTGTGCGTGTGCAGCCAGTAGAAGCACTGCGCGATGAACGGCCGCCCGATGTCGTCGGGCACGGCGACCGGCTTGCCATGATCGCGAATCGCGAGGTGCTGGTGGATGTGCAGCACCGCGCCCTCCATGCGGTCGCAGCGGATCCCGTCGACGGTCTGCCCGCCGGGGGCCGCCGCGCGCGCGGCGCCCGCGCACGATAACGCGGCGACGGCGGCAAGGGTGAACAACAGCTTCATCGGTCGCATTCGAGTGGACAACGCGCCGCCGCGGCCGCGCGTTCCTGCTAACCGTACCGCGCGGCAAGCCGGCGTGCGATGTCGGCCGCGGCGCGGCGCGCCTCTTCCGGCGCGACGACCTCCGCCTCGGCGCCCCAGCCCAGCGAGAACCGCACGATCTCGATCGGATCGGAAACGCGGTACGTGATGTCGACGCCGCCGTCGTCGCGCCGCACGACGCGGCGGTCCCGCGCGACGGTCGACGCCGCAGTCGCCGCCTTCGCGACGACGGGCGAGAAGCGCACCGTGACGTCGGCGACGCTGGCGCCGTGGACGACGCCGCTGACGGAGTGCGCGCCGTACGCCTCCAAGTTGAAGTCGGCGGGCTTCTCGTACGTCTGCGGCGTCACCACGACGTCCGACACGTTGTCGACCGCGAACACGCGCATGTCGGTGCGCGTGTGGTCGAAGCCCACGAGGTAGATGCGGCCGTTCGACACGATGAAGCCGTACGGGTCGACGCGGCGCTGCGTGCGCACGTTGTTCTTGTCGGTGTAGCCGAAGGCGGCGCGGCGCCGGTCGCGCTCCGCGCTCTGCAGCTGCTCGAACACCCGCTCGACGGCATCGTCCATCGACACGGCCTCGAACCGGATCGCCAGCGACGAGTGCTCCCCCACGGCAGCCTCGGTGCGCCGGTCGCTAGAGCGCAGCAGCTTCTCCGTGGTCTCCTCGATCGCGGTCGCGAACGTCCCGCCCAGCGACGAGCCCAGGCGCTTGAGCGTGACGAGCCCCAGCAGCTCGCGGTGCGAGAGGTTGAGGCGCCGCAGGCTGTAGCCTTCGGCGAAGCGGTACGTCCCGCTGGCGCGGTCGAAGAACCACGGGAACCCCGCGTCCGCGAGCACGCTGAGGTAGCGCCGCAAGGTTCGCGTGCTGGGCGGCTTTTCGTCGGCGATCTGGTCCTTGAGCTCTTCGAATGCGAAGCGCCCCTCGTCGATCGCGCTGAGCAGCCGAACCAGGAGGACGACTTTGGGTTCGGCCCGTTCTTCCGCCACCGTGCCGTTCTTCGTCGTAACTATACGGTGTCCGTGCTCGCTCTGCGAGGGCGCGCGATCACGGCGAAGAAACGTGCCCGAAAAGCATTCCGACCCCTGGTAAGGAGCACCATGGACGACCACCGCCCCGAAACCTCCGTCGATCGGAAGGAATTCCTCCGCCGCAGCGGCGCGCTCGGCATCGCCGGCGCCGCATCGCTCGGCTTCCCGTTGCTCGAGACCCGCATTGCGGGCGCGGCGCCGCTCTCTCCGCCCCGTGACGTGATCGCGGCCGGCGGCGGCGCGACCGTCAAGATCGGCCACATCGACGGCTTCTCGGGCGTGTATGCCGCGGCGTCGCAGTCGCAGCACCACGGCATGGAAGTGGCGATCGCCGAAGCGATGAAGAAGAACAACCGCATCAAGTACGACCTCGTCAAAGGCGATGACGCCAGCAAGCCCGCCGTCGGAACGACCGAAGCGAAGCGCTTGATCTCGCAAGAGAAGGTCGACATTCTCACCGGCTGCCTGAGCTCCGCGGTCGGTCTCGCGGTCTCCGCCCAGGCGCAGGAAACCAACACGTTCTTCCTTGCGATCGGCACCCACGACACGAACATCACCGGACCCAAGGCGCACCGCGTGACGTTCCGCCAGACGTGCTCGAACGCGATGCTCGCGAATGCCATCGGACCCGCGCTGCTCAAGCACGGCAAGAAGTGGTATTTCCTGGTCGCCGACTATGCGTTCGGTACCGACGGTGCGACGCGTCTGAAGAAGATTCTGCTCGCGCAGGGCGGTCAAGTCATCGGCGAAGACCTGCACAAACTGGGCGAGACCGATTATTCCTCGTACCTGACGAAGGCCCGCAACACCGACGCGGACGTTCTGTTCTTCTCGAACTACGGGCCCGACTGTCAGAACGCGACGAAGGCCGCGGTGCAGCTGGGTCTCAACAAGAAGATGACCTTCGGCGGCATCCTCTCCGGCAACGACGTCGCGGTCGGCATGCCGGTCGACGACATCGTCGGCTCCATCTGGGGCTACGTCTGGGGTCCGGAGGCCGGCGGCAACGCGATGCAAGTGTACAAGGCGCTCAAGCCCGGCGTCCCCGCGGTCGACTGGCGGCAGTACCTCGGATACATGGCGGCGCGCAACATCATCAACCGCCTCAACGCCGCGGGCACGACGCAGACCGAGAAGCTCGTCGAAGCCTTCGAGAACTATCACTACGACGCGGCCAAGAAGAGCGGCGCGTACTTCCGCAAGTGCGATCACCAGGCCGTCCAGCAGACGTATGCCGGCGTGATCGTGCCGAAGAGCAAACGCCGTACGGAGGGCGAGTACTTCTCGATCCTCTCGACGGTCGGCGGTGAGTACGCCGCCGAGTCGTGCTCGAATCCCGATAGCGCCGCGGCCGAGAAGATCATCACCTCCGAGAAGGTCGGTCCGCGCGAAGGCTACACCGCCGTCTCCCTGCGGTAGCACCCTTTCTCGCCGGTGAAGGACGGCGGTCGCGCGAGCGGCCGCCGTCCTTGCTTTTCTCATCAGATTCTTCTTAAAACCTTAGTTGACACCGGCCCGGCGGGATGGTAGCCTCGGCGTATGCCGCGCAAGAAGTCGCCGACCCTCACGGAGGCGGAATATCGCCTCATGCTCGTCCTTTGGGACCGCGGCGAATCGAGCGTCGCCGACGTCGTCGAAGCGATCGGCGATCCGCCGCTCGCGTACAACACGGTGCTGACCACGATGCGCATCCTCGAGCAGAAAGGCTACGTGCGCCACAAGGCCGTCGGCCGAGCCTTCATCTATAAGGCGGTCGTCGCCCGCGACGAAGCGCAGCGCAGCGTCGTCACGCACGTGCTGTCGCGGTTCTTCGACGGCTCGCCGCGCGAGCTCGTGCTGAACCTGCTCGAATCCGAAGCAGTCGACGACGCCGAGCTCGACCGTTTGCGCGAGCTGCTCGACAAGGCCAAAGGACAGCAGTAATGATCGAGGCGGTCGTCGGCGTTGCGCTCCGTGCGATCCTCGCGAGCGTCCTCCTCGGCGGCGTCCTCGCCGCGCTCGTCCTCGTTGCCACCCGAACGCTTTCGCTGACCGCCGCGACGCGTCACGCGCTGTGGACCTCCGCGCTCGTCGCGACCGCCCTGATGCCGCTCGCCGGCGTCGGCGTGTCGCTCGCGCGCGCGACGGCCGCCGCTGCACCCGCGCCGTCGTTGCCCGCTACGGAGTTCGCGTCCGACGTCACCTCGTCTCCCGCGGGCGCGGACATGCACACGTTCGTGATCGTCGACGGCCCCTCCGCGCAGCCCGGCGCAACGGCGTTTGCGTTCGCGACGTGGACGCCGCGCGTGTCGCGCGCGCTCGCGCTCGGCGTCGTCGGGGTGTGGGCGCTCGGCGCGCTCGGCGGATTGATCGGGCTCGCCGCGAGCGTCGCTCGGGTGCGCGGTTTGAAACGGCGTTCGAGCCCGCTGGACGGCACGCTCGCCGACGAGCTGCCGTGGCTTACCGAAGTGGGTCCGGGGCGCGAGATCTACCTCCGGCTTTCGTACGAGACCGAGACGCCCGTCGCGATCGGTTTCCGGCGTCCCGTCATCCTCATCCCGACCGAGCTCGCGACCGCCGACGGCCTCGCCGCGATCGAGTCGCTGATCCTGCACGAGCACGCGCACCTGCGCCGCAACGACGACTGGACGAACTTGTTGCAGCGCGCGATCGAGCGCGTGTTCTGGTTCAACCCGATCGTGTGGTTCCTCGGGCGGCGCATCGCGCTCGAGCGCGAGATCGCGTCGGACGACGCCGTCGTCGAGAAGACGGGCGAAGCGCACGCGTACGCGACGTCGCTCTGGAAGCTGGTGCGCGAGATGCGCATGCCGGAGCATGCCGTCGTGGCACCCGGCGCGCTGCTGACGCGTAAGCAGATCACCGTGCGCATCGAGCAGCTGCTCGACAAGAAGCGCGCGCGGCTGCACCGTTCCCCCGTCGCGGCGCTCGGCGTCGCGCTTGCCGGCGTGCTGTCGATCGCGTTCGTCGCGACGAGCGCCCCCGCCGTCGAATTGCCGGCGGAACCCGTCCTCGCCGCGGCGCCGCCGGCTGCCGCCGTACCCGCGCCGCAGCCGGCGCAGTCGCGCGCGCGCATCACGGCCGCGCACGCCAAGCTCCCCGCGAAGCAGGTCCTCACGTCGAAGCTGCCGCCGGGCTCCGTTTGGAAGACCGTTCGGAACAGCGTCCGCACGACGAACGTCAGGACGGTGAGGGACGTGCAGTCCAACGCCGTGCGGACGCAGCTGCAATACTTGCGCGAACAGCTCGCCGCCGCGAAGAAGAACGCGACCGTGATGCACGAGAAGACGATCCGCGTCGTCGAGCGCACCCCGCAGACCGGTGCCTGGCACGAGTTCACGCCGCTGCCGCCTGCCCCGGCCGCGCTGACGCCGCTCGTCCCGCTGCCGGCCATGCCCGCCGCACCCGCTCCGCCGCCGCAGCCGGTCGTAAAGCTCCAAGCGGCGACCGCCGCCGCGAGCGCGATCGCGGCGCACGCGCGCGACATGGCCCAGGTGAAGTACGACGCCGACGTCGAGCGCACGATCAAGGTTGCGATGGCGACGATCCCGCACGAGCTCGGGTTCGAGGTCAACGGCACCCGCGTGCGCGTCAACGGCAACCTCGTGCGGCGCTCGCGCTTCGACGGCATGAAGCTGACGCGCGAGATGGTCGCCGCGTGCACGGCGTGCTCGTTCCGCAACGCCGACGCGCGCGGGCTCGACCTGCACGATCTCAAGCTCAACGCCGACAACTTCAACGACGCCGACATGCGCGGCGCGAACTTGGCGGGCGCGAAGCTCGCCGGCGTGTCGCTCGCGCACGCGAACCTCGGCAACGCCGACCTGCGCGGCGCGCAGCTCACCGGCGTCGAGCTTCGCGACGCCAACTTCGAGGGCGCGCAGCTCGACGGGATCCGCCTGACCGGCGTGTCCGTGCGCTACCTGCACCTGCGCGGCGCGGCGCTGCGCAGCATCGTCGCGAACTGCGCGGGCTGCGAGTTCGGCGGCGTCGACCTGCACGGCCAGGACCTGCACGGGCTCACCGTGACGGGCGTCGACTTCAACCACGCCGACCTGCACGACGCCAACCTCAGCGGCGTGCACTTCGTCAGCGTCGACCTCTCGCACGCGAACCTCAGCGGTGCGGACCTCACCAACGCGCACCTCGAAACGTGCGACCTGGACGGGGCCGACATGCGCAACGCGCGGACGGCCGGGATGACGACGCACGGCAGCGGGCTCGACGGCTGATGCCGCGCCCGCTTTTCTTTTTACCGTCGACACCTATTTCGTTAGTTACACCGGCGCGCACGCGCCCGCGTCAGGAAGGACCTCACATCGTGCTTCGACCCCTGGTCATCGCCGCGCTCGTCATCGCCGTCGTGGTTCCCGCGGCGCCGGCGCCGGCCGCGCAAGACGATCTCACGAGGCAGCTCATCGACGCGTGCGTCGGCTGCCGCTTCCCCAAAGACTTGCACGGCCGCGACCTGCACGGGCTGCACTTCGTCGCCGCCGACTTGCGCGACGCCGACTTCTCGCGCGCGAACCTCAACGGCGCGGAGTTCACCGGCGCGAACCTCGCGGGCGCGCGCTTCGACGACGCGGACCTGCGCAACGCGCGCTTCGTCGGCGTCTCGTTCCGCGGCACGTCGTTCGCACGCGCGAAGCTTGACGGCGTCACGATGCGCGGCGTGCGGCTCGACGCCGGCAGCATCGTCGGCGCGGACTACAAGCGCTTTCTGCAAAGCTGCCGCGGCTGCGACGTCGCCGAGTCTCCGTACTCGCGGTTCAGCTTCCCGAACATCCCGGGCGCGGCGCCCATGCCGCCGATGCCGCATATCCCGCCCGTCGCGGCGATGCCGCCTGAGTTCGAGCGCAGCATGCGCGAGCTCGAGCGCGCGATGCGCGAGCATCCTCCGTCGATGTCGCCCGAGGTGCAACGTGCTCTGCGCGAGCTGGAGCGCACGATGCGCGAGCATCCCCCGGTGATCCCGCGCGATCTGATCGAACGCAGTGTGCGCGACGCGGAGCGCAGCGTGCGCGACTCGCAGCGCGCGCTGCGCCGTCCGCAGCACGTGGTGCCGCCGATGACGCCGTTGCCGACGTTGCCGCCGCTCGCGCCGATCCCGCCGGCGCAAGGCGTGCCCGCCGTACCCGCGGCGCCGCCCGCGCCGCCCACCCCCTCGCCGGCGCGGTGATCGCCGCAGTCGCGCTCGCCGCGGCGCTAACCGCCGGACACGCTCAAACTCCGCCCGCGCTCGACGGCGAGGCGGGCTGGAACGACGCGCCCGCCGTGACGCTGGGCTGGGACTTCACCAACGGACGCCCCGCGCCGCAGGAGACGCGCGTCCGCGTGCTGGTCGATGACAAGTACCTCTACGTGCGCTTCGACGCCAAGCAGCGCGAGCCGATCGCCGCGACGCAGACCGTCGACGACAACGGCCAAGGCTCCGACGACGACGTGCACGTGAGCTTGTGGCCGAGCGGCAGCAACGGCTTCGAGTACCAGTTCGACGCCAACCCCCGCGGCACGCACTACCAGAGCTCCACGGAGAACACGACGTACGCGCCGACGTGGACGTCCGTCGGCCGCACGGTACCCGGCGGCTACGTCGTGACGATGCGCATCCCGCTCAAGGCGATGCGCTCGGACGGCCGCGCGACGTGGATCGCGCAGTTCACGCGCTACATCAAGGAGACGCGCGAGACGGACGAGTGGGCGTACGCGCCCGGTCAAGGCGGTACCGACGTCGTGACGTTCGCCGGCCGCATCGACGGGATGAGCGGCAGCGCGAAGGCGACGCGCACCGCGCCGCGCATCGGCGTCTACGCGCTCGCGCAGGCCGGCACGGGGGCGACCGGCGGCTCCACGTCGCGGATGGGCAGCGACATCTCGCTGCCGCTGACGCCGACGGCATCCTTCGTCGCGACGATCCATCCTGATTTCTCGAACGTGGAAAAAGATCAGCAGACGATCGCGCCGACCACGTTTCGGCGGCAGTTCAGCGAGGTGCGCCCGTTCTTCGCGCAAGGCGCGAACTTCTACGACTACAACAACTGCTACGGCTGCCCGGGCGCGACGGAGCTGTACACGCCGGCGATCCCGACGCCCAAGCGCGGCTACCAGCTCGAGGGCAAGCAGGGACAGTTCACCTTCGGTGCGCTCGACGCCGTCGGCGACCGGCGCACGGACAACGCGCAGTCGCTCGCGTACGCCACGCCCGACCGCACGTACCAGATCAACTACACGCGCGTCGCGTCGGAGCAGCCCGGCGTGCACGACGTGGTCGACTACGGGTTCATCGGTTACAGCGACCACAAGCGCTACAGCGCGTACTTCGAAAAAGGGTTCGAGCACGGCACGTTCGTGACCGACGGTTACCAAGCCACGCGCTACGACGCGGGCGCCGCGTACAGCACCAAAGACGACTTCTGGTCCGTTTCGGTCAAGCACGTCGGGGCTCAGTACGCACCCGTCGACGGCTACGTGGCGGTCGGCGACATCGCCGGGTACAGCGCGCAGGGCAGCCATACGTGGCGCTTCAAGGACGCCGCCATCCAATCGGTGAGTGCGTTCGGCTACGTAGAGCGCTACGCCGGCAGCGACGGCTTCGGCACGAATTTGTACGACGCGAGCGCGGGCGGATCGTTCTTCCTGCGCAACAAGCTCAGCGCGTCGGGCAGCATCGGCTCGTCGTACTACCGGCTGCCGGGCGATCCGGCGCTGCACGCGAACAACCAGGAAGGTCTGCGGCTCGACTACCAGCTCAACACGGCGCAGCAGTCGACGCTGTCGTGGAACGGCGGAACCTTCGGAGACGGGTATCTCGCCACGTGGCAGGAGCAGCTCGGCTTTCGGATCGCACGGCGCGCGACGATCTCGCTGTTCGCGTACGAAACCAACTGGCACGGCCGCGGCGACCGCGCGGTGCAGTGGCTGCAGCGCGGCTCCGTGACGTTCGATCTCGGGCCGCGCGCGTCGCTCGTGGCCGGCGTTCGCAAGATCGTCGGCACGGCGCCGCCGTTTCCGGGGATCGGGTCCTCGTTCACGCAGGCGACGAACGTCTCGCTCGGGTTCTCGGCGCGCCGCCCGCACGACGACCTGTACGTCGTCTACGGCGACGCGAGCGCGCTTCGCACGGCGCCGGCGCTCATCGTGAAGCTCGTGCACTACTTCGGCGCGGAGAAGGGCACCTAGCCCTTCTCCGCCCGGCGTCAGCGGTGCGGGATGGTGCCGAGGAGCCGGCCCACGGTATCGACGATGGGCGCGCCGCGCCCGGCGTGCGACGCGTCGAGCGCGATCAGCGAGGCGACGCGCGCGCGCTGCGCCGCGAAGCGCGGCAGCCACGTGTCGCGCGGGTAGCGCGTGCGCCAGTCGCGCATCGCATCGTCGACGAACCCGAGCTTGCCGGTCATCGCGGCGACGTTGGGGTCGCCGCTCGCGGCGCGGCGCTCCAGCGTGTTGAGCTCGTTGCGGATGCCGAGCACGCTCATCTTCAGCTGGCCGAAATACTCGTCGGCCGGCGCGAGATCGCGCATCGTCGCGGCGTTCGCCGCGGGTGCGAGGCACACCATCATCATCGCCGCGAGCGCGGCGAGTCTAGTCACGCGCAAGTTGAGCATACTCCGACTGCGGGTACGTAGCGATCAGCCAGTCAAGCGTGTCGTTCTTGCGAACGCGCGCGTCGTCGTAGTCGAGCATCCCGTAAAGCTGCGCGAGGCTGTACGCGTACTTCGGGATCCACGGATCGCGCGGAAAGTGCTTCTGCCAGTCGTGCAGCGCATCTTCGACCAGCACCGCTTTGTCGTAGACGTGCTCCGCGTCTTCGGGATGCGCTTCGGCGCGCGCGGAGAGATCTTTGATCGAGTTGCGCACGCCGAGGATGCTCATCTTCAACCGCCCGAAATAGCGGTCGGCGGGCGCGAGGTTCGCCGTCGGCTCGGCGAGCGCGGGGGCGGCGAACGGTAATGCCAACAGCAACGCCAAGAGAATCCGTCTCATGAGTGTACGTCCTTGTCGAGGAGGAACGAAAGCGCGACTCGCCCGCCCTTGGCCCGCCGCGTATCAACTCCATCGGACGTGTGCGGCTCGACTTAAGCCGCTCGCGTCGCCCCCACGCTCAGCGCGGCGCGACTTGTGACCCGGGTTACTCGGGATCGCTGAACAAAAACGCCAGATCGTCGCGGCTGAGCGTCTTGGCCACCGCGCTGTCCGCCTTGACGACGGCCTTCGAAAGCGCCGTCTTGCGCTCGGCGAGCGCGCGAATCTTTTCCTCGACCGAGCCCACCGTCACCATACGGTACGCGGTCACGGGACGCGTCTGACCGATTCGGTGGGTGCGGTCGATCGCCTGACGTTCCACCGCCGGGTTCCACCACGGATCGTACAAGATGACGTAGTCGGCGGCGGTGAGCGTGAGCCCGACGCCGCCCGCTTTGAGCGAGCACAGGAACACGGGCGGCCCGTCGTCGCTCATGAAGCGCTCGACCTCGGCCTGCCGGTCGCGATCTTTCGTGGAGCCGTCGAGATAGCCGTACACGATTCCGCGGCGGTCCAGCGCGGTGCGCATGATCTTCAGCATCGACGCGAACGCGCTGAACACCAGCACTTTGTGCCCGCCGTCGAGCACTTCTTCGACCGTCTCGACGAACGCGTCGAACTTGCCGCTCGCGTCGGGATCGTCGAGATACTCCGGTACGAGCAAGCCCGGATGCGCGCACACCTGCCGCAAGCGCGTGAGCGCGGCGAGCACGTGCACCGTCGTCGCTTCCGCGCCGTCCTCGTCGAATTTCGCGAGCACGTCGCGCCGCGCGGCTTCGGCGATGCCGCGGTACAGCCGGCGCTGCAGCGGCGTGAGCTCGCACTCGATCACCGCTTCGGTGCGCTCCGGCAGCTCCTTGGCGACGTCTTCCTTCGTGCGGCGCAGCACGAACGGTTCCAGCCGCGAGCGCAGCGCACCGGCCGCGACCTCGTCGCCGTCGGCGATCGGCAGCTCGAAACGCCGCCGGAACGACGCTTCGGAACCGAGCAGTCCCGGCTCGACGAACCCGAAGATCGCCCACAGATCGCGCAACGAGTTCTCGACGGGCGTGCCGGTCAGTGCGAGCCGGTGATCGGCCTGCAGCCCGCGCACGACCTTCGCGATCTGCGAGCCGGGGTTCTTGGTGTTCTGCGCCTCGTCGAGCACGAGCGTGCGAAAGCGGAACCGCTCGAGCTGATGCGCGTCCAGCCGCGCGAGCGCGTACGACGTGACGACGACGTCGTAGTCGTGGATCGACTCGTACTTGGCCGCGCGGTCGCTGCCTGATTGAAGCCGCAGCGTGCGCAAGCTGGGTGCGAACTTCTTGATCTCGTTCTCCCACGTGTGCGTCACCGACGTCGGCGCGATGACGAGCACGGGGACTTCGCCTTCATCTTGTTTGCGCTTCGCAACGTAGGCGATCACTTGGCTCGTCTTCCCGGTCCCCATATCGTCCGCGAGGATGCCGCCGAAGCGAAACGATGCGAGATACATCAGGAAATCGAGCCCGCGCCGCTGATAATCGCGCAACGGTAATGCCATCGCCAGCGGCGCTTCGACTTCTTCGATGCCGCTGAAGTTGCGCAGGCGCTCGCGGATGCGTTCGACTTCTTCCGGGAGCGCGACCTCGCCGAACGCTTCGTGCAGCTCGTCGCGCATCGCGACCAGCGATGCGAGGCCCGTGCGGCGGCGGTCGGTGAGCTCCGACAGCAAGTTCTGGCGCGACCGCAAGTCGCCGACGTCGACGAGCTTGCCGCGCACTTCCGCGTAACGGCCTTTCGCGCCGAGCAGCGCGCGCAGCTCTTCGCGCGTCAGCGGTTCGCCGCCGCCGACGAATACCGCGACGTCCAGCTCGAACCAATCGCCCTGTTCCGCGGCCGTCGCGCTGACCGATACGTCGACCTTGCCGCCGCCGGCGAGCGCCGCGAGCGACTCGTCGAGCCGGATCTCCACGTCGTCCCACGACGGCCACGTGGTGCGCACGATCTCCGCGGCGCGGTCGGCGTCGTGCAGCGCGAAACCGTCGCCGCCGCGCGGCACGAAGCCCGCTTCGAGGAACCGGTGCGCAAAGCCGCGCGCGATCTCTGGCGCCCAGCGCACGAACCGGCCCATGCTCGCCGTGACGGCGCCGTGCGGGCTGAACGGCGCGTACGCGCCCGTCGTGCGGTCGGCGAACGCCAGCCGTGCCTGCAGCGCGCCCTCGCGCCATGCGGCGCGCACGACGAGCGCGGCGTCCTCCGCATCGACGACGCCCAGCTCTTTGCGCTGCGCGGCGGTCAGGAACGGCGCCACGCGCGCGATCGCGCGCACCGACGGCGCCTCATCTTCCTGCGCGGGGAGGTCGGCGGCGGCGCGCGCCGCGGCGATCACCTTGCGCGGATCGAACGAGCCGTCGAGCAGGTACGCGGTGCGGTCCGCGACCAGCCATGCGGGCGGGCCGTCGACGACGGCCGCGTCGGCGGGCGAGATGCGCCGCGCCTCGAGCGTCTCGAGCACCGGCACGAACTGCGCGCCGGCACGCAGGGCCCGCAGCCGCACGCCGCGCGTCTCGACCGCGAACGGGGACAGCTCCGACGGATGCCGGTTCTCGCCGGGCGCGTCGTCGAAGCGGAGCCGCGGATGGCGCGCGAGCCGGAACAGCGCGCGCGCCAGCGCCTTCGACGAAGCGCGCGAGCCGAACGCTTCCTGCACGGCGTCGTCGCGCAGCATCGTGCGGTCCACGTCGTCCCAGTCGTCGGGGGGCGTCTGATCCATCATCGCGAGGATCGCGTCGGCGTCGCGGATCACGCCGCGCAGCCGCGGCGTGTCGAGATAGAGCGTGCCGCCCAGCGTCCCGGCCGGACCGACCGAGATGACGGGCCACACGGCCCGTGCGCGTGCACGCGACGCATCCTGCTCCACGTCGGGCAGCCACGACAGGTCGGGTTCGCTCGCGTCCGCGGCGGGCAGCGCCAGCGCGGAGTCTTCGGCGGTGCGCACGACCTCGAGCGTCGCGACGACGTGCTCGCACACGCCGCTGGCGCCGCACGTGCAGACGGCCCGCAGCGCCTGCGGCCCGGTGCCCGACGACCATTCGACCGCCGTCGACACCGGGACGCGGTCTTTCACGGCCGCCTCGACCCGGGCCGCTTCGACGGAGCGCAGCACGACGCGCCCGCCATCGACGAGGGCGAGCGCGACGCGAGTCAGGTCTCGGGCGAACCAGGTTCCGATCTGCGCCGGGAGGCGCGACCGCCACAGCGCGTACGGGGTCAACCTACCGTTGTTCGTCACGAACCCGTCGGTTTCCCGACGGGCTCGTGCAGCTTCAGCCAACGTCCGCTCTAGACTTCCTGGACCTCCGGCTGGCTGGGCGCGGACGGCGGATCGATGCTCGGGATCTTCGAGAAGCTGAGCTTCTCGGGGTTGTCCTGGCTGACTTCGGCGAGGATGCGGTCGCCGGAGCCGAAGTTGCCCTTGAGCATCTCCTCGGCCAGCTCGTCCTCGACCTCGCGCTGGATCGCGCGGCGCAGCGGGCGCGCGCCGAACTGCGGATCCCAGCCCTTCTTGGCGAGCAGCTGCTTTGCGTCTTCGGTGACCTCGAGGTCCATCTCCTGAGCCTTGACCTCGCGGACCACCTTGGCGAGCTCGAGCCCGACGATCTCGGCGATCTGCTCGCGGCTGAGCTGGTGGAACACGACCGTCTCGTCAACGCGGTTGAGGAACTCCGGCCGGAACGCGTGCTTGACCTCGTCGAGCACTTTGTTCTTCATCTTCTCGTACGCTTGCGCGTCGGTGCCGAGATCTTTCTGCGAGCGGAAGCCGATGTCGGTGGACGTCGTCATGCCGGTGGCGCCGACGTTGGACGTCATGATGATGACGGTGTTCTTGAAGTCGACGACGCGGCCCTGAGAATCGGTCAGGCGGCCGTCTTCGAGCACCTGCAGCAGCAAGTTGAACACGTCGGGGTGCGCCTTCTCGATCTCGTCGAGCAGCACGACGGAGTACGGCCGGCGGCGCACCGCTTCGGTGAGCTGGCCGCCCTCTTCGTAGCCGACGTATCCGGGAGGTGCGCCGACGAGTCGCGAGACCGCGTACTTCTCCATGTACTCCGACATGTCGATGCGGATCATCGACTCGGCGTCGTCGAACATGAACTCCGCGAGCGAACGCGCGACCTCGGTCTTGCCGACGCCCGTCGGCCCGAGGAAGATGAACGAGCCGATGGGGCGCTTGGGATTCTTCAATCCGGCGCGCGAACGGCGGATGGCGCGCGTCAGCGTGCCGATGGCCTGGTCCTGGCCGATCACGCGCTTGTGGAGCTGTTCCGCCATGCCGAGCAGCTTGGCGGTCTCGGCCTGCGCGAGCTTCGACACGGGGATCTTCGTCCACGACGCGACGATGTGGGCGATGTCGGCCTCGGTGACTTTGAGCGTCTTGTCCTGGAGCGCGCGCTTGTCGGCCCACTCCGCTTCGAGGCGCTGCTTCTCGAGGCGCAGCTTCTCCTCACGGTCGCGGATCGCGGCGGCTTTCTCGAACTCTTGCGATTTGACGACCGACTCTTTTTCTTGCTTGACCTGACGGATCTGGTTCTCGATCTCGCGGATCTCCGCCGGCGGCAGCGTGGCCTGCAGGCGCACGCGCGACGAAGCCTCGTCGATCAAGTCGACGGCCTTGTCGGGCAGGAAGCGATCCGCGATGTAGCGGTCGCCGAGCTTCGCCGCGGCGACGAGCGCCTCGTCCGTGATCGTGACCTTGTGGTGCGCTTCGTAGCGGTCGCGCAGGCCCTTGAGGATCTCGACGGTCTCGTCGACCGTCGGCTCGCCGACCATCACCGGCTGGAAGCGGCGCTCGAGCGCGCTGTCCTTCTCGATGTGCTTGCGGAACTCGTTGAGCGTGGTCGCGCCGATGCATTGCAGCTCGCCGCGCGCGAGCGCGGGCTTGATGATGTTCGAGGCGTCGATGGCGCCTTCGGCGGCGCCCGCGCCGACGAGCGTGTGCAGCTCGTCGATGAACAGGATGATCTCGCCGGCGGCGCCGCGGATCTCGTCCATCACGCGCTTCATGCGCTCCTCGAACTCGCCGCGGTACTTCGTGCCGGCCACCAGGCCCGCGAGGTCGAGCGTGATCACGCGCTTGTCGCGCAGCGGCTCGGGGACTTCGCTCTTGATGACGCGCTGCGCGAGCCCTTCGGCGATGGCCGTCTTGCCGACGCCGGGCTCGCCGATGAGCGCGGGGTTGTTCTTGGTGCGGCGGCTGAGGATCTGGATGACGCGCTCGATCTCGTTGGCGCGGCCGATGACCGGGTCCAGCTTGTTCTCGCGCGCCAGCGTGGTGAGGTCGCGGCCGTACGCGTCGAGCGTCGGCGTCTTCGACTTGCCCTTGGGCGCGGGGGGCTGGCCCTCGGCGCCCAGCAGCGACGTCGTCTGGACGCGCACCTTGGCGGGATCGACGCCCAGGTTCGTCAGCACGCGCGCGGCGACGCCCTCGCCCTCGCGGATGAGGCCGAGCAGCAAGTGCTCCGTGCCGATGTAGTTGTGGTTGAGCTGGCGCGCCTCTTCGAACGCGAGCTCGATCACGCGCTTGGCGCGGGGCGTGAAGACCATCTCCTGCTGGACGGTTTGGCCGCCGCGGCCCACGATGGCCTCGACCTCCTGGCGGACCTTCGCCAGGTTGACACCGAGCGTCTCGAGGACCTTGGCCGCGAGGCTCTCGCCCTCGGAGATGATCCCGAGCAGGATGTGCTCGGTCCCGATGTAGTTGTTACCGAGCCGCTGCGCTTCTTCCTGAGCCAGCACGATGCTGCGCCGCGCGCGTTCGGTGAACGGTTCCCACATTGACATGACTGACGAAACTCCCTGAGCGGCCGGGCCGCTCCTGCCCACGGGGTACAAGTTTATCTTCGGCTCGCGCCCGTGGTGACTGTATGACACCGCCGGCGATGCGCGAGTTGCCGGACGAAAGCGCCTCCGCGAGGCGCCAAGCCGCAGTATTGAGTCGATAACGCTCGCCTTGTCGGTTCAGTTTCGAATCCTTCGTCGCGGAGAAGCATGGAAGCGGGCCCCCGTAGCGCGAACGGAGGGTCTTTCCACGCACCCTGGAGGGCGGCGCAATCCATTTTCCGGCCATCGGCTACCTGACCGATCAGCTCGTCAACGGCATCACGCTGGGGATGCTCTACATCCTCGTGGCCCTGGGCCTCAACATCATCCTGGGGCTGATGGGCGTCATCAACTTCTCGCACGGCGCGTTCTTCATGCTGGGCGCGTACCTGATGTACCAGTTCAACGGCATGATCGGGTTCTGGCCCGCCATCCTCGTCGCCGCGGTGCTCGTCGGGTTGCTCGGGATGGCGTTCGAATCGGCGCTCATTCGGCCGCTGTACAAGCGAATACCCGAGTACACGCTGCTGCTGACGTTCGGCACGGCGATGATCTTCGCGCAGATCGTCCGGCGAATATGGGGCGACGACGCGGTGCGCGTCGAGACGCCGTCCTACATCCCGCAGTCGATGAACTTCGGCTCGCTGGCGTTTCCGTTCTACAAGGACGTGTTCTTGGTGGTGGTGACCATCGTGATCCTCGCGGGCGTCTGGCTGCTCCTCAACAAGACGAACATCGGCATCATCATCCGCGCCGGCACGCGTGACGCCGAGATGGTGAAGATCCTGGGCATCAACATGCCGCTGATGTTCACGTTCGTGTTCGGGCTCGGGTCGCTGATGGCCGGGCTGGCCGGCGCGCTCGCCGCGCCGATCTACGCCATCCAGCCCAACCTCGCGTCGCAGTGGATCGTGCTCACGTTCGTGATCGTGATCGTCGGCGGGATCGGCTCGTTCTGGGGCGCGATCGTGGGCGGGTTGCTGATCGGCATCCTCAGCAGCTTGATGGCGCTGTTCTTCCCGCCGGCCGTGGAGATGACGGGCTACATCATCATGGGCATCGTGCTGCTGATCCGGCCGCGCGGGCTGTTCGGCGTGGAGGGTCTCTTCGAGTGAGCCTTCGCGACCCTCGAGGCACGGCGCGGCGAAACCCCGCGACCGCGGTGCTCACGCACCCGCTGTTCTGGACCGCGCTGCTGTTCATCGCGCTGCCGTTCGTCGCGGGCGCGAACCCGTTCAAAGGCCAGTGGAGCGGCTTCGTGGGCATCGCGACGACGATGGTGATCTTCGCGCTCTTCGCCAGCGGGTTCAACCTGCTGTTCGGCCACGTCGGCGAGCTGTCGTTCGGGCACGCGATGTTCTTCACGATCGGCGCGTACTCCACGGCCCTGTTCACCAAGGGCTTCAACGTAGAGCTGTGGGGCCGGACGCTGCACCACGACGGCGCCGACAACCTGTTCATCGCGCTGTTCATCTCCGTCGCGATCGCGCTCTTGTGGGCGTGGTTCCTGGCCCGCCTCGTCGTGCCGCGCTCCAGCGGGATCTACTTCTCCATGATCACGCTGGCGTTCGCGCAGGTGATCTTCTTCATCACCTACCGCTGGAGCGATCTGACCGGCGGCGAGGACGGCTTGCAGAACATCGCACGGCCCAACCCCACCGGGTACGGCTGGCTGCACGACTCGACGCACTTCTACTGGTTCTGCGCGGTCATGACGTTCATCGCGCTGTCGCTGCTGTACGGGATCCTGCGGTCGCCGTTCGGCAGCGTGCTGCACGCGATCCGCGAGAACAAGCAGCGCGCGCGGTTCCTGGGCTACGACGTCGACAAGTTCCGCGTCAACGCGTTCGTGCTCTCGGCG
Source organism: Candidatus Elarobacter sp. (assembly GCA_036403315.1). GTDB lineage: Bacteria > Vulcanimicrobiota > Vulcanimicrobiia > Vulcanimicrobiales > Vulcanimicrobiaceae > Vulcanimicrobium. Next base: position 19,745 of record DASWRD010000046.1, on the reverse strand, counting down.
CTGTTCCCGGCGATCGCCGGCTGGATGTGGACGTACTACCAGCAGGCCATCAACCCCGACGCGGGCTCGGTGGAGTACAGCGGCAACGTCGTGATGATGTCGCTGCTGGGCGGGATGCAGACCTTCATGGGCCCGATCTTGGGGGCGTCGATCTTCTACGAGATCCAGAACAACGTCTCGCAGCTCACCAAGTACTGGGAGGCCTGGATCGGGATCGTGTTCGTGGTGTTCGTGCTGGTCGGCCCGCGCGGCATCATGGGGCTGTCGGACGACATCCGCCACTACGGGTTCTCGACGGCGATCAAGCGCGGCTTCTCGCGCACGGCGCGCGTGCAGACCGACATGCAAGAAGAGCTTCCGGCGGTGATCGAGGATCCCGTTGTGACGAAGGCGCCGTCATGATCGCGGAAACGGCCGTCACCAAGCCCGTCAGCGACTACGTTTTCAAGACGGAAGGGCTGACGCGGCGCTTCTCCGGGTTCACCGCGGTGAACAACGTGTCGCTCGAGATCCCCGAAGGCGGCGTGCGCACCATCATCGGCCCCAACGGCGCGGGGAAGACGACGTTCTTCAACCTGCTGTCCGGCATGCTGCCGGCCAGCGAAGGGCGCATGTGGTTCCGCGGGCGCGACATCACCGATCTGCCGGCGTACCAGCGCGCACGGCTCGGGATCGCGCGGTCGTTTCAGATCACCAACATCTTCGGCCATCTCACGGTGTACGAGAACGTGCGGCTCGCCGTGCAAGCCGTGCACGACGGGAAAGCGAACTTCTTCTTCCCTGGCTCGCGCATGGGCGACCTCGCGGAGAAGACCGAGACCGTGCTGCACGACGTCGGCCTGTACGAGTCGCGCGACGCGCGCGCGGAGAACCTCTCGCACGGCGACCAGCGCCGGCTGGAGATCGGGCTCGTCATCGCGAGCGATCCGCCGGTGCTGCTGCTCGACGAGCCGCTCGCGGGCATGTCGCCGACCGAGACGCACGAGACGGTCGATCTGATCCACCGCATCTCGCCGGGCCGCACGATCCTGCTCGTCGAGCACGACATCGACGTCGTGATGGCGATCTCCACGACCATCACCGTGTTTCAGACCGGCGCGGTGCTGGCGATCGGCACGCCGCAAGAGATCCGCGCGAACGAGGCCGTGCAGCGCGCGTACCTGGGAGAACTCGCCTGATGCTCCTCGAGCTCGATCGGGTCAACGCGTACTACGACAAGTCGCACGTGCTGCAGAACGTGTCGCTGCACATCGAGAAGGGTGAGGTCGTCGCGCTGCTCGGGCGCAACGGCTCGGGCCGCTCGACCACGTGCAAGACGATCATGGGGCTCGTCAACGCGCGCACCGGAACGATCCGCTTCAAGGGCAAGGACATCACCAACAAGAGCCCGTTCTCGCTGGCGCAGGCGGGGATCGCGTTCGTGCCCGAGGACCGGCGCATCTTCCCCAACCTCACCGTCGGCGAGAACCTGCGCCTCGCCGCGCTGGCCGGGCGCAAGGGCGAGTGGACCGAGAAGCGCATCTACGACGTGTTCGAAGTGCTCGGCGAGCGCAAGGACAAACCCGCGAAGCTCTCCGGCGGCGAGCAGCAGATGCTAGCGATCGCGCGCGCGCTCATCGCCAACCCGGAGATCATCCTGCTCGACGAGCCGATGGAAGGGCTCGCGCCGCTGATCGCGCGCAGCGTCGAGGAGGTGGTGCGCAACATCCGTAGCGAGGGCAACACGATTCTGCTCGTCGAGCAGAACGCGCAAGTCGCGATGGGCTTGTCCGACCGCGGCTACGTGCTCTCCAACGGGCGCGTCGTCGGCTCCGGCACGATCCCGGAGCTGCGCGCCGACGAGGCGATGATGCAGCGCTACCTGGCCGTGTGACGTAGACGCGTGGACTCACCGGAGGACCGTCACCGGTTCACCAGGCGGCTCGAAGCGTTCAGCGACATCGTGTTCGGGTTCGCGCTCGCGCAAAGCGCCGTCGCGCTCGAAGTTCCCAAGACCCTCGCCGACATCGGCTCGCACCGCATCGAGCTCGCGTACTTCGTGATCACGTTCATCGTGATCGTGCAGTTCTGGATGATCCACTACCGCATCTTCCACTACGTGTTCGCCGCGCGCACGGCGGACGTGGCGCTGAACTTCCTGCTGCTGGGCACCGTCGCGCTGCTGCCGTACGCACTGCGGATCTGGATTCGCTTCCCGGAGACCGTCCCGGGAGCGGTCGCCTACGCGCTCGCACTCGGGGCCGCGTTCTCGCTCGTCACCGCGCTCGAGATTCGCGGTTTGCGCGGCCTCACCGGCGACGCGCGACAGCGTTGGATCGGCATCGCGATGCGGCATGCGATGGCGGCCGCCGTGTTCGTCGTGTCGCTCGCGCTGTTTCCGCTGCTCGGGCTCAACGCGCGCTACGAGTGGGCGATGATCGCGCCCGGGATGATCCTCGTGAAGCGGCTCAGCCGCGCGCGCGCTCAGGCCGGTTTGGTCCAGGTCAACAGGTAGCGGCAGAGCAGCAGCCGGGGCCGGCTGGAACCGCGTCCGCCCGCAGCGAATCCTAGGGGCGTATGGTAACCGCGGAAGTAGTGCGCGAGGCGCTCAAAGACGTCGACGACCCCGAGCTCAATATGGGGATTCTCGATCTCGGCCTCGTTTACGACGTCGTCTGCGAGGGGCCCAGCGGCGAGGACGTCACCGTCACGATGACGCTGACGTCGCCGATGTGCCCGGTCGGCCCGATGTTCAAGCAGGCGGTGCTCAGTAAGGTCGAGAGCGTCGAGGGCGTCAAGAACGCGACGGTCGACATCACGTTCAACCCGCCGTGGGACCCCAAGACCATGGCGAGCGAAGACGTCAAGCTGGCACTCGGCATCTGGTAGCGCGGGGTCGAACGCTGCGGCCTGCCTTGCGCACCCATGCCCCGCGTGGTAGTGTGAGAATCGGTTTCACTCTCACTTTTCGGACGCTCGCAGGATGTCGTGAGGCAGTCATGCGTCGGTCTATTTTTCGGGCCGCTGCGGCGGCGTGCATCTGACCTGACGACGGCTGTCCAGCGCCGATCGCATTTTTCAAACCAGGCGAGAGAGGAAATATTTCATGCTCGAAAAGGGCGTTGAGAAAAACGGCGAGTGCCCCGTACCGCACGGGATCCCCAAAGGCACACACGAGCCCGTCGGGTGGTTGACCCTTCGCGACTGGTGGCCGACCCAGTTGAACCTCAAGGTGCTCCACCAGAACTCGCGCGAGTCCAATCCTTTGGGCGAGGCGTTCAACTACGCCGAGGAGTTCAAGAAGCTCGACTTGGGCGCCCTGAAGAACGACATCTTCGCGCTGATGACGCGGTCGCAAGACTGGTGGCCGGCCGACTACGGCCACTACGGGCCGCTCTTCATTCGCATGGCGTGGCACAGCGCGGGCACGTATCGCATCCACGACGGCCGCGGCGGCGCGTCCTCGGGCACGCAGCGTTTCGCGCCGCTCAACAGCTGGCCCGACAATGCGAACCTCGACAAGGCGCGCAGACTGCTCTGGCCGATCAAGCAGAAATACGGCAACAAGCTCTCGTGGGCCGATCTCATGGTCTTCGCCGGCAACTGCGCGCTGGAGTCGATGGGGTTCAAGCCGTTCGGCTTCGGCGGCGGGCGCGAAGACATTTGGGAGCCCGAAGAAGACGTCTACTGGGGCAGCGAGGACGAGTGGCTCGGCGACAAGCGCTACGCCGGCGACCGCGAGCTCGAGAAGCCGCTCGCGGCCGTGCAGATGGGCTTGATCTACGTGAACCCGGAAGGCCCCAACGGCAAGCCGGATCCCGTCGCGTCGGCGCGCGACATTCGCGAGACGTTCGCCCGCATGGCGATGAACGACGAGGAGACCGTCGCGCTCATCGCCGGCGGCCACACGTTCGGCAAAGTTCACGGCGCCGCGGATGCAAAAAAATACGTCGGCCCCGAACCCGAGGGCGCGAGCATCGAAGAGCAAGGCCTGGGCTGGAAGAACAGCTTCGGCAGCGGTAACGGCGACGCGACGATCACCAGCGGGCTCGAAGGTGCGTGGACGACCCGTCCCGCGACGTGGGACAACAACTACTTCGAGAACCTGTTCGACTTCGACTGGGAGCTGACGAAGAGCCCGGCCGGCGCTCATCAGTGGAAGCCCAAGCACGGAGCGGCAAAGGACACCGTGCCGGATGCGCACGATCCGTCGAAGCGGCACGCGCCGATGATGCTCACGACCGACCTCGCGCTGCGCATGGACAAAGCGTACGAGCCGATCTCCAAGCGTTTCCACGAGAACCCGGCTGAGTTCGCGGATGCCTTCGCCCGGGCGTGGTACAAGCTGACGCATCGCGACATGGGCCCGCGCTCGCGCTATCTGGGCCCCCTCGTCCCGGCCGAGGAGCTGCTCTGGCAAGACCCCGTTCCGGACGTCACGCACGAGCTGATCGACGAACGCGACATCGCGGACCTCAAAGGCAAGATCCTCGCATCAGGGCTCACGATCTCGCAATTGGTCTCGACGGCATGGGCTTCGGCTGCGACGTTTCGCGGCTCCGACAAGCGCGGCGGCGCGAACGGCGCGCGCCTGCGGCTCGCACCGCAGAAAGACTGGGCGGTCAACCAGCCCGGTCAACTGTCGACCGTGCTCGGCGCGCTCGCGAAGATCCAAAAGGATTTCAACGACACGCACGCCGGCGGCAAGACGGTTTCGCTCGCCGACCTGATCGTTCTCGGCGGCTGCGCAGCCGTCGAGCAAGCGGCGAAGAACGGCGGACACGACGTTCAGGTGCCGTTCGCGCCGGGCCGCACCGACGCATCGCAGGAGCAGACCGACGTCGAGTCGTTCGCGGTCCTCGAACCGCACGCGGACGGCTTCCGCAACTACCTGAACACGGAGCAGCGGGTTCCGGCCGAGGAGCTGCTGGTCGACCGGGCCCAGCTCCTCATGCTGACGGCGCCGGAGATGACGGTGCTCGTCGGCGGCATGCGCGCGCTCGATGCGAACTCGGGACAGTCGCCGCACGGCGTCTTCACCAAACGCCCCGGCGTGCTCAGCAACGACTTCTTCGTGAACCTGCTCGACATGAGCACGACGTGGAAGAAAGCCTCACACGACGACGCGACGTTCGAAGGGCACGACCGTGCGACGGGCGAGCTGAAGTGGACCGGCACCCGCGTCGACCTGATCTTCGGCTCGAACTCGCAGCTTCGGGCGCTCGCCGAAGTGTACGCCGGCGACGACGCGCATGAAAAGTTCACGCGCGACTTCGTCGCCGCGTGGACCAAGGTGATGAACCTCGACCGGTTCGATCTCACGAGCGCGTAGCGCGCGGCTGTTCGGATTGCGAAAGGAGCGAGCCTCGCGGCTCGCTCCTTTTCGTTCTCCGCGCCAGCGCGGCTAGTGGGACAGCGCGGCGACCGCTTCGGCGACGCTCGGGAAGCTGTGGAACACGTTGTGCTCGTCGAACGTGAACGAGCCGCGGATGAAACCCTTGCGGCCGAAGTACAGACCGTGCACGTCGACCGGCAGCCGGTGCGAGCCGAGCGCGGTTCCGAACGTCGTCGTCGCCTCACCGCTCGACGCCGGGCTCGGATATTGATACGGGTGCGACGTCACGCGAACGGGATGGTCCGTCGCGTCGACGATCATGCGGCCCGCGATGTGCACGTCGTCGTGCAGATCGGTGTCGAACGTCAGCTCGCGCTCGCCGGGCGCGCAGCCCTGGCACGGCGCGTTCGCGAAATGATATTCGCGGACGAACTTCGCGACGTACGGCTGGTGGTTGAAGCCTTGGCCGCGCTTGATCTTGCCGTCGGTCTCCGCGGTGAGCTTGGTGATCTGCGCGGCGTCGTACGCTCGGCCGTCCTCGACGACCGAGAGGATGCCGGCCGCGGCGGGGATGCCGTCCTGGAACACCACGTAGCGCCTGATCTTCGTGAGCTTGTGCAGGATCGGCGCGTCGATCTTATGCGTCGTCTCGGTCATCATGCCGAGCACGCCTTTCGAGTCGTCGGCGACCAGCGTCGCAACGCGCGCCGCCAGCGCGTCGCCTTCGGGCGTCGCGCCCGCCGCGGCCGGTACGGCTGCGGGGCTGCCAGCGAGGAGCACGGCAAATGCGCCGGCGATAAACCGCGATCTCATCGGTACGAGAATCGCACCGCGGGCGGGAAAGGTTCCACCTTTGCAACCGCCTCCTCGGTTGGCGGCGGACCACCCGGCCTCCCAAGCGAACGCTGGGAGCCATGTCGACCGCCGAATCGCCGCACGACCACGCGTACCGCCGCCTCGAGGCGATGCGCGACGAGTCGCTGGCGCCGGCCGGCGAGGACGCGAACGACAAGCAGCGCGCCCGCGGCAAGCGCACGGCGCGCGAGCGCGTCGAAGCGCTGGTCGACCCCGGCTCGTTCGTGGAGCTCGACCGCTTCGCCGTGCATCGGACGACCGCGTTCGGGTTGGACGAGCGCTCGTTCCTCGGCGACGGCGTCGTAACGGGACACGCGACGATCGACGGCCGCCAAGTCTTCTTGTTCTCGCAAGACTTCACCGTGCTCGGCGGTTCGCTGGGCGAAGTGATGGCCGAGAAGATCTGCAAGGTGATGGACCTCGCCGTGCGCACGGGCTCGCCGATGATCGGAATCAACGACTCCGGCGGCGCGCGCATTCAAGAGGGCGTCGTCAGCCTCGGCGGCTACGCGGAGATCTTCTGGCGCAACGTGCAAGCGTCGGGCGTGATCCCGCAGATCAGCTTGGTCGCGGGGCCGTGCGCGGGCGGCGCGGTGTACTCGCCCGCGATCACCGACTTCACGGTGATGGTCGAAGGCATCTCGCAGATGTTCATCACCGGCCCCGACGTGACCAAAGCGGTCACGGGCGAAGACGTCAGCTTCGAAGAGCTCGGCGGCGCAATGACGCACGCGACCAAGAGCGGCGTCGCGTACCTGACCGCGGCCGACGAAGACGAGATGAACGAGCACTGCCGGCGGCTGCTGTCGTTCATGCCGTCGAACAACCTCGACGATCCGCCGCTGGTGCCCAGCGACGACGATCCGATGCGGCTCGTGCCGGAGCTTGACGAGCTGATCCCCGACTCGCCGACCAAACCGTACGACATCCTCGACGCGATCACGGGCGTCGTGGACGACGGCGACTTCTTCGAGATCCAGCCGCTGTGGGCGCAGAACATCGTGATCGGCTTCGGCCGGGTGGGCGGCCGCAGCGTCGGCGTCGTCGCGAACCAGCCGAAGTTCTTGGCGGGCGTGCTGGATACGGTCGCGTCGATCAAGGCGGCGCGGTTCGTGCGGTTCTGCGATGCGTTCAATATCCCGCTGCTCACGTTCGTGGACGTGCCGGGGTTCTTGCCGGGGACGGGCCAAGAGTGGGGCGGCATCATCAAGCACGGCGCGAAGCTGCTGTACGCGTTCGCCGAAGCGACGGTCCCGAAGATCACGGTGATCACGCGCAAGGCCTATGGCGGCGCGTACGACGTCATGTCGTCGAAGCACATCCGCGCGGACTTCAACTTCGCCTGGCCGACGGCGGAGATCGCGGTGATGGGGGGCTCAGGCGCGGTGAAGATCTTGAGCCGCCGCGAGATCGCCGACGCGACGGACCCGGACGCGAAAGCCGCCGAGCTGGCCGACGAGTACACGGAGCACTTCGCAAACCCGTTCATCGCGGCGCAACGAGGCTACGTGGACGACGTGATCAACGCGAGCGAAACGCGTCGCGCGGTGTCGCGCGCGCTCGATGCGCTTGCGAACAAGCGGGTGGAACGGCCACGCCGCAAGCACGGGAATATTCCGCTATAATTCATGGCCCTGAACCTACCTCGGAACGGAATGACATCCCCGATAATGCTGTCGTAAAAGTCACGCTTTCACCCGCAATACAGGATTTAACCGCGAGCACTACGGATCACCGCCAATGTCATTTCTCGCCTCGCAGCTCAGCGACTACCCGCGCGTGCATACCGAGCGCGCGAATCTGCTCATCCATATCGTTGCGGTGCCGGTGTTCGATCTTTCGTGGGTGGCGTTCGTCGCCGCGGTCGCGGGACGCTCCCCGGTCGCCGCCCTGGCGAGCGTCGCCGTCGCGGCTGCCGCTTTTGCGGCCGAGGGGCGCGGGCACGCGACGGAGCCCGAGCGGCCCATTCCGTTCGCCGGGCCGCGGGACGTCGTCACGCGGATCTTCGCCGAGCAGTTCATCACGTTTCCGCGCTTCGTGCTGAGCGGCGGGTGGTTGCGCGCCTATCGCGCCGCCTCCGGCGGGCGGCCTAGGCCATCGGGAGGGTTGTCGGACCGCTCCGGCCGATGACCGGTCCTCGTGGGATTGCTTGACGGAAAGACCATCCTGGTCACCGGGGTCGCCAACCGGTGGTCCATCGCGACCGGGATCGCGCGGCAGTTGCACGCGCACGGGGCAAAGCTCATTCTGACCTATCAGGGGGACCGGGTCGAGGATGCGGTGCGCAGCCATGCCGAGGAGTTCGGCGCCGCGGCGGTGTTCGCGTGCGACGTCACCAGCGACGACTCGCTGCGCGCGCTGGCCGCGGGCGCCGGCAAGATCGACGGGCTCGTGCACTCGATCGCGTTCGTAAAAAAAGAAGACCTCTCCGGGAAGGTCTACACCACCTCGCGTGACGGCTTTGCGATGGCTATGGACATCAGCGCGTACTCGCTCATCGCGCTCGTCGGGCACCTCAACGACAATCTGAACGATGGTGCGTCCGTCATGGCGCTCACATACCTCGGCTCCGGACAGATCGTGCCGAACTACAACATCGCGGGGATCGCCAAAGCCGCGCTCGAGTCGACCGTGCGATATCTCGCGTTCGATCTGGGCGAACGCGGCATTCGCGTGAACGCGATCTCGGCCGGGCCGATCAAAACGGCGTCGTCGCGCCAGGTCGCCGGGTTCTCGTCGATGCCGGCGAAGGTCGGCGCGGCGTCGCCGCTCAAGCGCAACGTCACGCCCGACGACGTCGGCAACTGCGCGGTGTATCTCGCGTCGGACCTGTCGTCGCAAGTCACCGCCGACGTGCACTTCGTCGACGCCGGATATCATGCGATGGGCATGTACCCGGACGTCGCCCAGAGCTGATGCACGTTCCGAGCGCCGACGAGCTCGCCGCGATCGCGGCGGCATACCTCGCGGCGACGGCGGCTGCGGACGATGCTCCCGTGCATGCGCAAGCGTCGCGGTGGAGCTTAGCGGGACGGCTGCCCGACCACGACGATCAAAGCATCCGCTTCGCCGCGAGCGCGGCGTCGCGCTGGAACGCCGCGGGGCGGCTCGATGGCTGACGCGCCGTTCGCGAAGATCCTCGTCGCGAACCGCGGTGAGATCGCGATCCGCGTGATGCGCAGCGCGAAGGAGCTCGGCTGCGCGACCGTCGCCGTGTACTCCGACGCCGACCGCGACGCGCTGCACGTGCGTTACGCCGACGAAGCGTATCACCTCGGGCCGGCGGCGCCGTCGCAGTCGTACCTCAACGCCGACAAGCTGCTCGACGTCGCGCAGCGGGCGGGCGCCGACGCGATCCATCCCGGCTACGGATTCTTCGCCGAGAACGCGGCGTTCGCGCGGCTTGTCATCGCTTTGGGGATCACCTGGATCGGGCCGCATCCCGACGCGATCGACGCGATGGGCGACAAAGTGCGCGCGCGCCAGGCGATGGTCGCCGCCGGGGTACCCGTCGTACCCGGCGGAACCGACGCGATCGCCGATGTCGCCGGCGCGCGCCTCGCGGCGGAGAAGTTCGGGATGCCGCTGGCGCTCAAGGCGTCGGGCGGCGGCGGCGGCAAGGGGCTCAAGGTCGCGCGCACGCTCGAGGAAATCGAGTCCGCCTTCACGACCGCTTCGCGCGAGGCGACCGCATATTTCGGCAACGGCACGATCTACGCGGAACGCTATCTCGAAAACCCCAAGCACGTCGAGCTGCAGATCCTCGCCGACAAGCACGGCAGCGTGCTGCACGTCGGCGAGCGCGACTGCTCGCTGCAGCGCCGGCACCAGAAGCTGTGGGAGGAAGCGCCCGCGCGCATCTCCGCGTCCGTGCGCGATGGGTTGCGCGCCGCCGGCGTGCAGGCGGCGAAGGCGATCGCGTACGACTCCGTCGGCACGATCGAATGCCTCGTCAGCGGCGACGCGTTCTACTTCCTCGAGATGAACACGCGCATCCAGGTCGAGCACACCGTGTCGGAAGAGGTGTCTGGGATCGACCTCGTCCGCGAGCAGATCCTCGTCGCCGCGGGCCGGCCGCTGTCGTTTTCGCAGGACGTCGTCGACGCGGGCTTCCGCGGCCACGCCATCGAGGTGCGCGTCAATGCCGAGGATCCCGCGCAGAATTTTCGGCCTGCGCCTGGGACCGTGCAGCGCTACAAAGAGCCGGGCGGGTTCGGCGTGCGCGTCGATTCCGCGGCGTATCCGGGGTTTGCGATCACGCCCGACTACGACTCGATGATCGCGAAGCTGATCGTGTGGGGGCGGGATCGCGACGAAGCGCTGGCGCGGTTGGCGCGCGCGATCGACGAGTACGCGATCACCGGCGTTCCGACGACGCTGCCGCTGCTGCGCGCGCTGTGCGACTTCGGGCCCGTGCGCGACGCGTCGTACGGCACGGCGACGCTCGAGCCGTTCGCGGCGTCGCTCGGCGCATCGGCGTCGAACGGCGTTTCGCGCGGTGAGCGCACCCTTCGACAAGCTCAGGGTGACACTGGCGCTCAGGGTGGCACCGGGAACGATACCATTCGGGTCGAGGTGGACGGGCGACTCTTTCGCGTGCGGTTCGTCGACCTGCCCGTGCCGCGGGGCACGGCGACGCCGGGCGCCGCCGGCGCGCGGGCTGCCATTCCGAAGAAGGGCGGCAGCACGCGCAAGTCTGCCGCCGCCGCCGGGAACGACGTCATCTCGCCGATGCACGGTGTCGTCGTCGAGATCCCCGTCACCCTAGGCGCGAGCGTGAACGAAGGCGACGTCGTCGCGGTGATCGAGGCGATGAAGATGATGAACGAGATCCGTGCCCACAAGTCAGGTACGGTTACGACCATCCACGTCGCGGCCGGCGCGACCGTCGAGGCGCGCACCGCGCTCGTCACGATCTCATGAAGCACCACGTCTTCACGATCGCATGAAGCGCGACGTTTTCACGATCGTCGTTCGGGTCGGGCTCGCGATCGGGGGCGCGATCGACGCCTACGTCGGACTCCTGTCGCTTTTCGCGCCGCAGCTCATCCCGCCGCTGCTCGACATCCCCGTGAAGGATCCCGCGCTCGTGCAACTCGCGGGCGGCGAGTTCGTCGTCGCGGCGCTCCTCTACGCGCTTGCGTTCCGCGACCCCGTGCGGTTTCGCCCGCTCCTGTGGCTGTGCGCGCTCGATCAGCTGTTCGCGGTCGTGCTACCGGCGCTCGCCGTCGCGCACGGCGCGATTCCGGGCACGTGGAAGATCGTTGCACCGATTCCATTTCAAGCGCTGCTCGCGGTGCTCTTCGTCGTGGCCGCGGTGCGGCCGAGACGCAACGGCGTCGCGGCGCAGTTCACGCGGTAGCACGATCAGTCGGCGATCCTCAGCATGCTCCCGGCGCACATGTTGTCGTTCCAGCGACCGGCACCGGCCGCGGCGGCGATCGGCACGAATGGTCGCTTCGCGTTGGCGCTCGTGAAGTCGAACCAGCCGTCGAGCTCCTGCGCGGTGCCGTCGAAGCCGGTCAGCGGCTTCAAGCCGAACAATTCGTCGACGAAGCGCATGATGGAGCCTGGGTGACCCGTCACGTGCGTGACGCGTCCGGGATGCGCCAGGTACGGCGAAACGACGAGAAACGGGATCCGAACGCCCGGGCCGAGCCGTCCGGCCGCGTTCACCGGCGGCACGACATGATCGTAGAAGCCACCCCAGTCGTCCCAGATCACGAAGATCACCGTACTGCTCCAGTCCGGCGATCTCCCGATCGCGTTGATCACGCTGCCGACCCAATTCGGACCGTTGTGGCCGCCTGCGCCCGGATGATCGCTCTGCTTGATACACGGCGGCTTCACCCATGCGAACTGCGGCAGCGAACCGGCATCGTCGAGGACCTGCATCGCTTTGGCGAAGTGCGTCGCGACTTGCGAACCGGGCGTCATGAGGTTCTGGGTTTGCCGATACCATTTGCGGTTGTTGATGAAGCCGTCGAAAACGCCCGAATCGCGCGGGAGCGCCGTCGTGTAGTGGATCCACGACTTGCCGGCCTCGTCGAGCCGGTCGCCGTACGTCGGCCGGTCGTAACAATGCCCGCGCGAATCCGGTAAATTCGTCAGCGTCAGCGAGAAGAAATCCGTCGCCCCGACGACCGGCACGGACGACGTCGGATAGTCGTCGAAACAGCCGCCTTCCGGTTCCGGCTGGTCGGCGATCGAAAACGTGCTTCCGTTCAGGCCGAACGCGGCGCCGCCGGTCACGAGGAACTGATGCGGCGGATACGATGCGCTCGCCGTCGCCGCGAAGAATTTGTCGCCGAGCCCGTACGCGCGCGCAATCTCCCAGTAAATCTGCCGCTGGCTCTGCGGCACGGCGTGGAAAAACCAATAATCGTGCTGCGTGCAGACCGCCGGCCCGATCTGGTGCCGCGCGACCGCGATCCACTGCCGCGTGCTGAAACGCGGGTACGGCGTTCCTTGGTTCACGCACGCCCACGCGTCGTGACTGCCGTACGCTCCGGGGACGTCGAGCGAGGTCGTTCTCAGCAGCGGCGCCACCGCGGCGGGAACGGTCGCATCGGCTCCCGCGTACGGGATCGGCTTTTGCAGCACGGGCCCGACGACCCCGCCGAAGAGGTTGTCGAACGTGCGGTTTTCCTGGACGATCACGACGACGTGCTTGATGAAGCGCCGTGCCGCGATGCCCGGCGGTATCGGCGAAGCCCCGGTAAACGCCGGCTCACGCGCGGTGCTCGATGCGGAGGACGTGACGACGGCGAATGCGGCCATGAACGCCGCCACCGAGAACGCGCGAGCTCGCATCGCCCACCCCTTTCGACGTGTTCGCAGGCCTTACGACGGCTTACCGAACTTGCTCGATGGTACGGCATCGCGCGAGCAGGCGCAAGACGCGACGCTCCGCCTATGCGGCGCGACCGGGTCGGAACCGCAGCGCCACGCCGTTCATGCAGTAGCGCAAGCCCGTCGGCTTCGGGCCGTCGTCGAAGACGTGGCCGAGATGTCCCGCGCAGCGCGCGCAGTGCACTTCCGTGCGCGCCATGAGCATCGAGCCGTCACTCCGCGTCGCGACCGCGTTGGGCAGCGGGGCGTAGAAGCTCGGCCAGCCGCTGCCGCTGTCGTACTTCGTCTTCGACGAGAACAGCGCGAGGTCGCAGCCGAGGCAGAAGTACGTCCCGGCGCGCTTCTCGTCATCGAGCGGGCTCGAGAACGCGCGCTCCGTACCGTCGTGGCGCAGGACGTCGTACGACTCCGCCGGCAGCAGCTTGCGCCACTCCGCGTCGGTGTGCGTGACGAGCGCGCCCGCGGCGCGCGCGGCGGCGGGACCGGCCAGAAGCAAGCCCGCGATGCCGGTGAGGACGGTACTGCGTTTCATCGTACTTCTAACGCTAGCAGAGTCCGGTTCGGATGTCGGTAAGCGAGCTTACTTCGGCGCTGCCGGCGGCGCGGGCGAGGGCGGCGGATCGGGCGCGAGCGGGTTTGGGTCGTACACGTCGCCGCCGCCGATGAGGCCGTCGTCGTCGATCGCGAAGATGTACAGCAGCGTGCGCTTGGGCGTGCGCAGCAGATACTGATACGCCGACGAGGGCGCGCGGCGGTCGACGTTGATCAGCGTGTACGTGCGATCGCCGAAACGCGCCAGGTCGCGCAGCGCCGCTTGGATGCGCGGCAGCCGCAGACCGGCGCGCGTCGACGCGCGCAGCTTCGTGAAGTCGATGTTGCCGGCGATCGCGTCGTCGAGCCAGCGGCGCGCGAGCGCGTCGATCTCCGGTTTCGAATACGGGATCGCGGTCGGCGAGGCCGCCGGCTTCGGCGTGGCGGCGGCCGGCAAAGCGGCCTGCGCGGGCGGTGGGTTACCCGGCGCGGGGCCGCTCGGCGCCGGCGTCGCCGTCGGCAACGGCTTGGGCGGCGCCGGAACCACCGCGGCGTACACCGCCCCCATGATCGCGTTGTACGACGCAGGCTCCTGATTGGTCAGCACGATCACGTCGACGCCGTCCTCGACGAATCGCGCGTCCTGCGTGCCGAAGCCGGTCGTGTCGCCGCCGTGCAGCACCGCGTGCTTGCCGCCGGGCAGCGCTTGCAAGAACAAGCCGAAGCCGTAATGCGTGTCGGTCCCGTCGGCGAGCTTGAACGACGTGTGCATCATGTCGCGCGACGCGGCGGACAGCAGCGTGCCGCGGTCGATCGCGTTGTTCCACGTCTCGAGATCGGCGAGCGTGCTCTCGATCGCGCCGGCGCCGGAGAACCATGAATAGTCGAGGTGCGACTCGTGCTCTTGCTCGCCCATCGCAAAGCGCGTGTAGCCCGTCGCGCGATTGGTTTCGATGAGCGACTGGTCCTCATAGCGCGTGCGCATCATCCCGAGCGGCTCGAAGATGCGCGTGCGCAGGAAGTCGGCGTAGCTCGTCCCCGTCACGTGCTCGATGACCGTTGCGAGCATCACGTAGCCGGTGTTCGAGTACTGCCACTTCGTGCCGGGCTTGAATCCGAGCGGGCGGTTGACGACGGTGTCGAGAATCTCTTCGTTCGTCGCCGGGCGCGCGGCGAGCCGGTCCACGTCGGGCAGCTCGGTGAACTCCGCGTATCCGCCGGTGTGCGTGAGCAAGTTGCGGATCGTCACCTCGCGGCCGTGCGGCACGTTCGGCAGGTAGCGCGACACCGGCGCGTCAACGTCGAGCTTGCCGGCGTCGCGCAGCAGCAGGATAGCGGCCGCGGTGAACTGCTTGGTGTTCGAGCCGATCGCGTACATCGTGTCGGCATCGGCCGCCACCTTGTCGTCGAGGTTGCGGTGGCCGTACGCCTTCGCGAAGACGAGCTTGCCGTTCTTCGCGACGCCGATCGCAACCGACGGCGTGGCCTTGCGGTCGATCGCCGTCGCGGCGATCTTGTCGATGGCCGCGATTTGCTCCGGCGTCAACACGGCCGCCGATGCCGGCGGTGGCGAAACCGGCTGCGCCGACACCCCGGTCGCCGGCACCAGCAAGGTTCCCGCGGCGAAGCTGAACAGCGCGGCAAATGCCGCCGTCGCGATACGAAAGCGCCTCATGCCCGCACCTACTGTGCGAACCGCCGCGGAGTTTCCCGCGAGCCCGCGCCCGCATAGGGCGCCGGGACCCGACCGGCGCAACCGTACGGGGTGAGCGCCCGCGATCTCAACGCCAGCGGCATCCCGCTGCGGCCGTTCTACGACGAGCCGGAGCCGCCGGTCCGCCGCCCGCCGCCCGGCTCGTTTCCGTACACCCGGGGGATCCGCCGGACGATGTACCGCGGGCGGCACTGGACGATGCGCCAGTACGCCGGCTTCGCGACCGCCACCGAATCGAACGAGCGCTACCGCTATCTGCTCGCGAGCGGGGTGACGGGGCTTTCGGTCGCGTTCGACCTCCCCACCCAGCTCGGCCACGACTCCGACGCCCCGCAATCGCGCGGCGAGGTCGGCAAGGTCGGCGTCGCCATCGACACGATCGAAGACGTCGAGACACTGTTCGACGGCATCCCGCTCGACGCGGTCACCGTGTCGATGACGATCAACGCGCCGGCGTCGATCCTGCTGGCGTTCGTGCTCGCCGTCGCGCGCCGCCGCGGCATCCCGTTCGACAAGCTCGGCGGCACGATCCAGAACGACGTGCTCAAAGAATACGTCGCGCGCGGGACGTACATCTACCCGCCCACGCAGTCGATGCGTCTGGTGACGGACGTGATGGCGTACTGCGCGCAGTCGGTGCCGAACTGGAACACGATCTCCATCTCCGGCTACCACATCCGCGAAGCCGGCTCGACCGCGCTGCAAGAGATCGCGTTCACGCTCGCCGACGCGAAGGCGTACTTGCGCGCGGCGCAGCGCGCCGGGCTCGACGTCGACACGGTCGCGCCGCGCATCTCCTTCTTCTGGAACGCGCACAACGACTTCTTCGAAGAGATCGCGAAGTTTCGCGCCGCGCGCGCACTCTGGGCGGAGATCGTGCGCGACCAGTTCGGCTCCCACGACCCGAAGTCGCAGATGCTGCGCTTCCACACCCAGACGGGCGGCTCGACGTTGACCGCGCAAGAGCCGCAGAACAACGTCGTGCGCGTGGCACTGCAAGCGCTCGCGGCGGTGCTGGGCGGGACGCAGTCGCTGCACACGAACGGGCAAGACGAAGCCCTCGGTTTGCCGACGGAGCAGTCGGCGCGCGTGGCGCTGCGCACGCAGCAGATCATCGCGCACGAAAGCGGCGTGACGGACGTCGCCGACCCGCTCGCGGGCTCGTACTACGTCGAGGCGCTCACCGACGACCTCATCGCCCGCGCGCGCGAGCTCATCGCGGAGATCGACGCGATGGGCGGTGCCGTCGCGGCGATCGAGAGCGGCTGGATGCAGGACCAGATCGGCGAGTCGTCCTACCGCGCGCAGCAGGCGATCGAGCGCGGCCAGCAGATCGTCGTCGGCGTGAACAAGTTCAACGAAGGCACGAACGGCGTGCCGATGCCGATCCAGCGCATCGACCCGGCGATCGAGCGCGAGCAGGTCGAGCGCACGCGCGCGTTCCGCGAGCACCGCGACGCCGCGCGCACGAACGCCGCGCTCGCCGAGGTGCGCCGCGCCGCCGGCGGCACGGACAACCTGATGCCGCCGTTCATCGAAGCGGTCGACGCCGGCGCGACGCTGGGCGAGATCTGCAACGTGCTGCGCGAAGTGTTCGGCACGCACGTCGCCCGCGAGCGGATCGCGTGATCGACGCGCCGATCGACCACGTCGCGATCGTCGTCAGAGACCTCGAGGCGACGATCGCGCTCTACACGCAAACGCTGGGCTTCACCGAGGTGTATCGCGAGACGATCGCCGACCAAGGTGTCGAGGCCGTCGGCGTGCGCACCGGCGACGCCGTCATCGAGCTACTGCGGCCGCTCAGCGAGGACTCGCCGATCGCGAGATTCCGCGGCGACGCGGCAACGAAGCTGCATCACACCGCGTACCGCGTAGCCGATATCCGCGCTGAGCTCGCGCGGCTCAAGGCCGCCGGTGTACGGCTCATCGACGAGAAGCCGCGCAATGGCGCGCACGGAAACACAATCGCCTTCCTCCATCCGAAATCAACCGCCGGCGTGCTGATCGAGCTTTGCCAGCCTGCGGGCGGCTAGGGAACCCTCGCTCGCATCAGCCCGTTGTCCCGGTCATGCGCGCCGCCGAACCGAGCCGAACGAATCTCTCGAAGAAGCCCACGACCGGCGCACCGTGATATCCACGCTCTTGCTCTTAATGCTGCTCGATGCGGCGCCGGTCGCCGTGTCGTCGCCGGCACCGTCGGCACTGAACGCGACCGACGAGCTCTTCGCCGCGGCACGGCGCGCGCGCACCGAAGCCGCGTACGCGCATTACGCCGTGTACGCGACCGTCGTCACGTTCCGCAACGGAAACCGCCAAGTCGTCAGCACGTGGGACACCGTCGAGGACCTGCGCCGCAGGCTCGTGCATTCGCACGCGCTCGCGCGCGAGGAAGCCGCGCACCCGCACGTTCCGCACGGCATCAACATCGGCATGGGCGGCATCGGCCATAGCGGACACCTCGAGCCCGGCGAGATGCCACCCAAAGGCCGCACGGTCAACACCGAGCCGACGAACGATCCCATCGGCCAGCTTTCATTCGCCGTGGATCAAGACTTCGGGCTCGCGCTCAACGCACCGTCGATCAGCGCCTCCGCCGACATGAGCCAAGTGGCTGCGAGCGTTTCGACGCTGCCGACCATCGGCCGCACCGGTACCGTAGCGCGCACGTACGACGTCAGCGACCTCGGCGACGTCACCGAGAACGGCGTCGCGCTGCACCACCTCGGGCTGCGCCCGCTGCGCGATCCGTACCGCTACCGGCTGCGCGAGCTGTGGCTCGACACGAAGAGCGCGCTGCCGGTGCGCGCGGTCGTCGCGGGGATCGGCAACCGCCGTCCGCTCGACGCGATTCCGTGGCGCGTGGAGTTCAAGCAGCTCGAGGGCGGCACGTACATCGCGCGCGAGACCGCGCTGGAACCGTTGAACACCGGCGGCGGACGGCTCGACGCCGTCACGATCACGTTCGCCGAGCTGCGCCCGACGAACCGCCTCACGCCGCAGGAATCGCTTGGACTCTCCGACAGCGTCGGCACAACCGATCCCTAGCGGCTAAGCCGCAGATCGAGCTCGGTCTCGAAGGTGCGATCCCACGGCAGCGTGATGGTGAACCCGCCGTCGCGATAGGCCGGCGCGATCTGCGCGAACAACTGAAGACCGTCGCGCCACAGCTTCGCGCGGTTCTCCGACGACGCGGCGCGCGCGACGTCCGGCAGCAAGTAGGTATGATCGCTGACGCCGTGCGCCGAGAGATCGGCGTTGAGCTGCGGGCGCACATCGGCGTGAAACGCGATGTCGTCGACGTACCGCATCAGCGTGAACGTCGCATGTGCGCGCGCATCGTACGTCCCGAGCCGGCGCCCAGCCAGCACCGCGACCGCTTCGGGCAGCGCGGTCCCGATGGTATTCGCGACGGTGTTCCACGACGCGAACGCGTCGATCCGCCCCGCGACGTGGCGCGCGATCAGCTCGTCCATCAACTGGCGGTGCTGCGCGTAGTCGTTGGTGGCAAGAAACGACAAGTCGGCGACGGCGGTCACCGGCGCGCGCATAGGGTCGTCAGCAATCGGCGAGCGATACGGCTGCTGAATGCGCTCGACGAACGTTGCTTCGTCGGCGGCGCCGGTCCCCGCGACGCGCACGAACAGGTCGATATCCGCGGGCCCCCCGGCGACCGCCGGGCGCGCGCCGCACGTCCGAATCAAGTCCGCTATCGTCGTGGCGATCGGCGCGAACTCCAGCGGGTCGTTCACGCTGCCGCCGTCGGGACGCGAGTAGATCACGCGCACGCGCGGGACGATCGCGGCTTCGCGCGCGAGCGCCGCCGACAGCAGCGCCATCGCGAGCTCGTCGGCCCCGGGCTCGATCGACGCGCGCGACGGCGGCAGCCACTTCGCGGCGAACGCGCGGAGCGCGGCGAGATCTTGCAGGTGCAAACCGACCGGTCCGGCGTCGTCCTGACCGAGCACGACGCGGTCGAACCCGCCCTCGGCCGCGACGCGCAGCGCGAACAAATCGACGTCGCGGTTGCGCGCACGCGTTTCGAGGTACGCGTCGAGCACGGGCCCGAGCTGCGCGCGCAGCTTCGCCGCGAACGCGATCTGCTCGGCAGTCCGCGGCGGATCGGGCAAGTTCGCGTACTGCTGAACCGCACCCCACACGCCGCCGCCCGCGAACGGAAACGAGGCCGCGGCGCCGAGGTTCGGCACGCCGGTCGGCGCGAGCCGCATCACCGTGCCGAACACCGCGAACGACGCGTTCGGCCGCGCCGCGCGAATCGCCGCGAGATCCTGCAGCCGCGTGTACGCGACGGCGCGCGAGACGCCGGGGATGCGCGACGCGACGAGCCCGCCGTACACCACCATGTCGCTCGACACGACATAGGCGTGCGCATCACGCGGCGCGTCGTCGCGCAGCCAGCGCAGGATTCCGGCGGAGTCGCCCGGCGTGAGATACCGCCCGAGCATCGGCCGCGGCGGC
>DASWRD010000045.1:0-8838 GCA_036403315.1 Candidatus Elarobacter sp. | reverse complement strand
CGGGTTCGAGGGCCTAGCTGAGCGGCTCGCCGGCGACGAGCGCTGGCGTTTCGACTATGGCGACGCCGCGCACGCATCCGCCGGTGCGATCGCGATCGGGGCGCGACCCTTTCTCATCGCCTACAACGTCGAGCTCGCCAGCGGCGACCTCGCACTGGCCAAGCGGATTGCGCGCCGGCTGCGCGCGTCGAGCGGCGGCTTGCGGAGCCTCAAGTGCCTCGCTCTGCGGTTGGCTGCCGACCGCGTCCAGGTGTCGTGCAACGTCACCGACGTCGACGGCGTGCCGCTTTACCGCGTCACCGAGCTGGTGCGCCGAGCGGCGGGTCGTGACGGCGTCTCGGTCCGGCGAAGCGAGCTGATCGGCCTCGCACCATACCGTGCAGTCGATCGCACGGCACGCGCGTACGCGGCGGCGGAACCTCTCAGATAACCGTCGTATCATCACCGGATGCCCGCTCGCCGACTCGCCGCCGCGCTCTGCGCCGCCGCGGTCTTGCTCTGCACGGCGGCGATCCCGGTTCGCGCCGATGCGCCGAACCCGGTCGTTCCCGCGCACGTTCGCACGCTTCCGAACGGCCTGCGCGTCGTCGTGCTCGAAGATCACGCCGCGCCCGTCGCCGTCGTCAACATGTGGTACCGCTTCGGCAGCGCGTACGAACACCGCGGGAAGACCGGCTTGGCGCACGCGCTGGAACACATGATGTTCCGCGGGACGAAAACGCTGTCGTCGAGCGGGCTCGACGATTGGGGCGCGCGGCTCGGCGCGCAGGTCAACGCCGAGACGACCAACGAGTACACGCGCTACGACCTCGTGCTGCCGGCCGATCGCGTCGACGGCGCGCTGCACGTCGAGGCCGACCGCATGCACGCGCTCAAGCTCGCGCCGGCGGACTGGAACAAAGAGCGCGGCGCCGTCCTGCAAGAGTGGACGCAGGATCACAGCAACCCGCTGTTCGGCTTCGGCACCGGGTTGCAAGAGAAACTGTATCCGGGCTCGCCGCTCGGGAAAACCGCACTCGGCGAGAAGCGCGACATCGAGAAGGCGACGGTCGCCGACTTGCGTGCGTACTACCGCACGTGGTACGCGCCCAACAACGCGACGCTCGTCGTCACCGGCGACGTCGAACCGAATGCCGTGTTCGCGTCCGCACGCAAATGGTTCGGCCCGATCCCGTCGCGCGCGGTGCCCAAGGTGACGATCGAGCGGCCGAAGGCGGCCACCGGCGTCGTCGCGCGCGTGAAGGCGGAGTATCCGTTCACCGTCGTCGATCTCGCGTACGCCGCGCCGCCCGCGTCCGGTACGACGGAAGGCGACGGGTTGCGCGCGCTCGTCGCACTCGTCGCGCTGCAAAACCCGCGCGGTCCGTTTCGCGGCGCGCTGGTGGACAGCGGCATCACGCTCGGCTTCGGGTTGCAGCCGTCGCTCGACCGCCATGTCGCGACCTTCCACGCGTTTCTGCTCGTCGCGCCCGGCCACACCGCCGAACAAGCGCGCACCGCGTGGAAGACGGTGCTCGCGGCATCGCTCGCGCGCGGACTCGACCCCGAGTTCGTCGCCGCCGCGAAGCGCAGCCAGCTGACGGGGCTCGTGTTCGCGCGCGATTCGATCTCCGGGCTCGCCGGCGCGCTCGGGAGCGGCTACGTGTTCCCGGGCGACCGCGACCCGACGACGTACGCGGCCGAGATCGAAGCCGTCGACGTCGCGAGCGTGAACGCAGTCGCACGGCGCGTGTTCGCGACGCCGAACGCCGACGCCGTGCTGGAGCCGACGACGACCGATCCCGCGAAGGCGAAGCCGCCGGCCGATTTGGGCGGCACCGTCAAAGACGACTTCGGCGGCCGCGTGCCCGACGGCGCCGTCGTGCAGCCGGCGTGGATGCGCACCGATCTCGCGCGCCCGCTCGCGCTGCGCAGCCGCGTCGCGCCCGTTCAGACGACGCTGCCGAACGGCTTGAAGCTGCTGGTGCAGCGCGTGCACGACAACGGGACCGTGTTCATCAGCGGCTCGATGCGGCGCTCGCCGGATTTCGAGCCGCCCGGCAAAGAAGGCATCGCCGGGATCGCATCCGCGCTGCTTTCGTACGGCAGCGCGAAATACGACTACACCGCGCAGCACCAGCTCGGCGACGACCTCGGCGCGGGGATCGGCTTCGGCGCGTCGTTCGGCGCGCACGGCCTCGCGCGCGACACCGACAAATTGCTGGATGCGCTCGCGGACGACGTGCGCCGGCCGCTGCTGCCCGAAGACCGCTTCGTGCTGATCCGCCAGAACAGCGCGGTCGCCACGGAACGGCGCGCAATCGATCCCGGCTACCGCGCGCAGCGCGCGTTCGCCGAGGCGCTGTACCCCGCGAACGATCCCGCGCTGCGCGAGTCGTCGAAGGCGTCGCTGGAGTCGATCACCATCGACGACGTGCGCGCGTTCGTGAAGAAATATCACCGGCCCGACCTCACCACGCTGGTGATCGTCGGCGACGTCGATCCGGACGCGATTCGCGCCGGCGTCGCGCGCGCGTTCGGCGACTGGCACGCCGACGGGCCCGCGCCCGATCCGCATCTGCACCCGATCCCGCTGCCGTCGCCGGTGCGCAAGATCGTCGAGACGCCGTCGCTGGACGTGTCGGTCGAGCTCGGCCAGCCCGCGCCCGCGGAAGGCGACGTCGACGCGGACGCGTTCATGCTTGCCGATGCGCTGCTCGACGACCAGTCGTTCGCGAGCCGGCTGTTCGTGGAGGTACGCCAGAAACGCGGCCTCGTCTACAACATCGGGACGACCTACTCGTCGGACCGCGACCGCGGCACGTGGGTCGCGTCGTTCCGCGCGGTGCCGTCGAAAGTGGACGCCGCCGAAGCGCTGGTTCGCGATCAGGTCAAGCGCCTGCAGAACGAGCTGGTCGATCCCGAAGAGCTGCGCCGCTGCGCGACGCGCCAAGCCGCGCGCATCCTGCTCGCGGAACAGGCCACGGCCGCGATCGCGAGCGACCTGATGAACATCGGCACCGACCGGCTCGCACCGGACTACTACTCGACGCTGGCCGAGCGGTACGCGCGTGTCACGCCGACGGACGTCCGCCGCGCGGCGCGCACGTACTTCCATCCGGACCACTTCGTGGAGATTCGCACCGGACCGAAAACCTGAGCCGGGGCAGCCAGGCCGGGCGGGGGGAGCCGGGCCGCCGCTCACCTGCTAACGAATTAATTGACAAGGCGCCCCCGTCGCGCTATCCTGCTATTAATTCGTTAGCAGCTCGCGAGGTCTCCGTTTTGGCCCGTCGCCGTTCTTCCGTGCTCACCGATGCGGAGCTCCGTCTCATGGAGGTCCTGTGGCGCATCGGCGCCGCCAAGGTCAGCGACGTCATGGAGGCCCTGGGGCCGCCCGCGCTCTCCTATAGCACCGTCTTGACGACGCTGCGGATCCTCGAGCGCAAGGGCTACATCGCCCACGAGCAGCTCGAGCGCGCCTACCTGTACCGGGCGGTCGTCGACCGGGACGCTGCGGCCGACTCCGCGGTCGGCCACCTCGTCACCCGGTTCTTCCCGAACTCGCCGTTCGAACTGGCACTGCAATTGGTCGAGAAGGACCGGCCGTCCGACGACGAGCTCCAGCGGCTGCGCGCGCTCGTCGAGCGCTACGAGGAGAACGCATCATGACCGGCTTCGCTCCGGCGGGCGCACTCGAATCGGCGGCGCTCGCGATCGCCTCGTATGTCTTGGACAGCCTGTGGCAAGGCGTGCTCGTCGTGCTGCTGGCGGCGGCGGCGATCCGCGTGTTCCGCAGCGCGAACGCGACGACGCGCTACGCCATCTGGTACCTTGCGCTGATCGCGCTGATCGCGCTCCCGGCGATCACCATCGGCGTTCTTGCGATCGCGCAGCACCGAGCCGCCGTATCGGCGGAGGCCTCAGCCGCCGCGGCCGCGCCGCTTGCCGGCGCGATCGTGGCGCATTCTTCGGCTCAGCCGAACACGACGATGAAGACGCGCTCCGATCTCGCGCGCGTTGCGCCCGCTCGCCCGACCCCGGCCGAACCGGTGGGACCTCGGTTCGAACGGCCGCGAATCGCGCTTCCGAGCGCGGTGTCGCTCGTCGTGGCCGCACTGTGGATCGCGGGCGCGCTTCTGGGGCTCGTGCGCATCGGGATCGGCTACGTCGCGCTCGCGAGACTGCAGCGTGACGCGCTGCCGCTGCCGCCGGCGTATCGCGACGGCATGCCGCTGTGGGAAGAGTCGACGCAGCGCGGCGGGCGCGAGACGCGCTTGTGCGTGTCGTCGAGCGTGCCGGTGCCGGTCGCGGTCGGGTTGTTCGACGGAATGATCCTGATGCCGGATCACTTGCTGTCCAGCTTCGACCGTGCCGACGTCGACCGCTTCAGCTTGCACGAGATGGCGCATCTGCAGCGGCGCGACGACTGGACGTGCGCGTTCGAGCGCATCGCGTGCGCCGTGCTGTTCTTCAATCCCGCCGTGCGCTGGATCGCGCGCCAGCTCGACCTCGAGCGCGAGGTCGCGTGCGACGACTGGGTGGTGACGCAGACGCGCGAAGTGCGGCCGTACGCGGTCGGCCTCACGAAGATGGCCGAAGCGACGCCGTGGCCGCACCGGCCCGTCCCGACGCCGGCGATCTTCGCGTCGCGCAAGAGCATCTCGATCCGCATCGAGCGGCTGCTGAACAAGCACCGCGACGTGCGGCCGACCGTCGCGGGCGGACCCGCCGCGGCGTGCGGCATCGCGATCGTCGCTGTATCGCTCGTGCTGCTGCCGGTCGCCCCCGTGATCGGCAACGCGGTCACGCCGGCGGTTACCACGGTCGTCGCGCACCCTGCGCAGCCGCCGCACGGCGCAAAGCCGGCGCACGCGCGCACGGCGGTGGTGGTGGCGGTGAAGAAAGCTCCGGCGCACCGTACGACGACCGCCGTGCTTCGGCCGGTCGTCGCGAAGCCGATCGCCGCCACGATCGTGGCGAAGCCGCGCACCGCCGCGACGCGGCCAGCCGCCGGCAAAGTCCCCAAACCGCGCGCGGTCGCGGTCGTCCCTGCGAGGCACGACGTGATCGAGGCGCATCACGCAAAGCAGTCCGCGGCGCATTCGACGATCACGTCGTTTTCCATCGGGCGTATCAGCGCAGCAAAGGCTTCGCTGACGGTGTCGATGACGGACTCGAACGGGCGGCCCACCACGTCCCACCCGACGAAGTTCCAGTACTCGTTCTCCGCGTCATCGTCGTCGCCAAGCACGTCGGTGGCACCGGCGCCCGCGCCCCGGGTGGTCGCCGCGCGCGTCGATCTGCTCGAAGCGCTCAACATCGCCGGGTACCAGAAGCTTTCGGCCGACGAGATCATCGCGCTGCACGACAACGGCGTCGGCGGCAGCCTGCTCATCGCCGCGAGCAAGTATTTCGACCGGCGGGCGACCGTCGCGGAGATCGTTTTGCTTGCGCGCTCCGGCGTCACGTCGAAGTATCTCGACGACCTCGGGCAGCACGGCGTCAAGGCGTCGCCGTCGGACGTCGTCCGATTTCTCCAGAGCGGCGTTTCCGCGGGATACGCGGGCACGCTGCAGCACGCGATCTCCGGGCTCAGCTCAGCCTACATCATCGAGCTCGCGCTGCACGGCGTCTCGTCGAAGCTGGTGACCGGCCTCAAAGAGCGCGGTTACGACGTCGGCGCGCCGGCGATCATCGAGTTCGCGCAGCACGGCGTCCCGCTCTCGTACGTCGACGCGATAAACGCCAAGCGCAACCCCAAGTTCACCCTCGACGAGATCGTCAAGCTGCACGAACGCGGAGTCAGCGCCAATGCGTTATAGAGCGAATTCTGTAGGGCGCGCGGTCGCGGTGCTCGCACTCGCGGCGCTGGCGTGCGTCACGGCGCGGCCCGCCGCCGCCGACGAGATCACGCGCACGTGGTCGCTGACCGCCGAGGGCGGCAGCGATGTCAGCCTGCACGTCAAGTACGAGCGCCGCAGCGGCGGGTCGAACCGCATCTACGCCAGCACGCACACGGTGCCGGTGAGCGCGCTGCGCGGGCTGGGCGCGAGCGACGTGAGCGGATCGCCGGCGCGCCGGCGGTTCGAGATCGGCCACGACGCCGGCAAGCTCGTGTTCGACGGTACCGTCGGCGACGGGCGCGGCAGCGGCACGTACGCCGTCGTTGCGGATGCCTCGTTCCAGCGCGAGCTCGCGCGGCGCGGCATTCGGGCCGCGACGAACGACGAGCTGTTCGAGCTCACGCTCAGCGACTTCAGGCTTGCGATGCTGGACACCGCGCTCGCGAGCGGCTTCGAACGCCCGACGCCCGCGGATCTCGTCGACACGACGAACCGCGGCGTCACGACGGAGTTGCTGCGCGGCTTCAAGGACGTGCCGCTGACACCGAAGACGCTGCGGGCGCTCGTGCAGCTGCGCGATCACGGCGTCACCGGGGAATACGTGCGCGCGTTCGCGGACGCCGGCTACCGCCCGATCTCGACGGAAGACTTGACGCTCGCGCGCGATCACGGCGTGGACGCGCGGCAAGCCGCTGCGATCCACACGGCGATGCCGTCGCTGACGGTGAAGAGCTTGGCGCTGCTGCGCGACCACGGCGTACGCCCCAGCCTCATCGAAGCGACGGCGGCGGCGAGCTACCGCGGTATCACCGCGAGCGACCTGACGGCGTTGTCCGATCACGGCGTCCGCGGTGACTATATCACCGGATTGGAGCGGGCGGGTGTGCGCGCCTCGGTCGCGGACGTCATCCGGCTGCACGACAACGGCGTCAGCGTGAACTACATCCAGCGCCTGCGCGACCACGGCTACGCGCACCTGAACGTCGACGACATCATCAAGCTCTTACAGCACGGCGTGTAACCGCCGTCGGCGGACTGCTTTTCGGGCGCGCACCGGGCGCTACAGCGACGCGATCCGCCGCAAGCCTTCCTGAACGTCCGCGATCGGCGCCACCCAGCTGAGCCGAAGCCAGCCTTCCAGCGAGTCGCCGAAGATGCGGCCCGGGATCGCGACGACGCCGCGGTTCTCCACCAGCTCCAACGCGGCCGCGAGCGAATCGCCGCCGCGCGGCAATTTCACGCACGCGTAGAACGCGCCGTCGACCGGGACGTAGCGCAAGCCGCTCGCGTCGAGCGCCGCGACCGTGCGCGCGAGCTGCGTCCGGTACCACGCCGACTGCTCCGTGAGCGCGCCGGGTTCGCCGAAGATCTCGTACGCCACACGCTGGCCGAACGCGCTCGCCGTGGACGTCACCCACGCGTGCGTCTTGACGAGTGCGTCGATGGCGCCGTCGGGCGCCAGGAGCCAGCCGATCCGCATCCCGGTGAGCGCGTTGGATTTCGAGAGCGAGTTCGCCACCACGGTGTGCGGATAGTAGTTCGCGACATAGCCGGGATCGCCGACGTACGTGAGCTCGCGGTAGATCTCGTCCTGCAGCACCCACACCGGCGGGCCGCCGCGCGCGAGCAGCCCCGCGGCGAGCCGGCGCGCGTCGGCGTCGCGCAAGACGCGGCCGGTCGGGTTCGCCGGCGACCCGATGACGATCATGCGCGTCGCGCGGTCGACCGCGTCGAGGATCGCGTCGACGTCGTAGCGGAAGTCGTCGTCGGCGCGCATGTGCACGCGGCGGTGCGAAATGCCTTCGAGCTGCGCCATCTTCGCATACGCCGGAAACGCCGGGTCGACGACGAGCAGCTCGTCGCCGGCCGGGTCGAGCAGCGTCTTGATCGCGACGTACACCGCTTCTTGCGAACCCGTCATGACACACACGTTGCGCGCCTCCGACATGCCGGGGTACGCGTAGTGCGCGGCGATGCGCTCGCGCAAACCGAGATCGCCGGCGTTCACCGTGTACTTCACGCCGTGCTCGCCCGCCCACCGCGCGGCGGCGTCGATGAACCGCTGCTGCGGCAGCAAGGTCGGCTCGCCCAAGCCGAGGTCGATCGCGCCCGGCTTCTTCTTCGCCGCGATCACCCGGATCAGCGACGGCTCGATGGCCGCAACCCGCGGGTTCACGCGCTTAGACCGGCACCTCGAAGTCGCGCAACGCCGCGTTGAGCGACGTCTTCTGATCGGTCGACTCGCTGCGGTCGCCGATGATGAGCGCGCACGGCGTGCCGAACTCGCCGGCCGGGAAGCGCTTGGGAAGCGTGCCCGGGATCACGACCGCGCGCGGAGGGATGGCGCCTTTGCTCACGACGGGCTCGCTGCCGCGCACGTCGACGATCGGCGTCGAGGCCGTCAGGACGACGCCGGCGCCGAGCACCGCTTCGCGGCCGATGCACACGCCTTCGACCACGATGCAGCGCGAGCCGACGAATGCGCCGTCCTCGACGATCACCGGCATCGCTTGCGGCGGCTCGAGCACGCCGCCGATGCCGACGCCGCCGCTCAAGTGCACGTCCTTGCCGATCTGCGCGCACGACCCGACGGTCGCCCACGTGTCGACCATCGTGCCGTCGTCGACGTACGCGCCGATGTTCACGAACGCGGGCATCAGGATCGCGCCCTTGCCCAGATACGAACCGTAGCGCGCGATGCCGCCGGGGACGCAGCGCGCGCCGAGCTTCTTCCAATTGCGCTTCGTGGGCAGCTTGTCGTAGTAGGACGGCAGGCGGTAGCGCATCTCGATGGCGTCGAGCGGCCCCGCCGTGTCGGCGAAGGCTTCTTCGACGATGCGCGCGTTGTCGAAGCGGCCGAACGACAGCAGAATCGCCCGCTTCACCCAGGGATGCAGCACCCAGCCGTCGTCGGTGGGCTCGCAGACGCGCAGCTTGCCGGTATCGAGCGCGTCGAGCACCTCCTCCACCACCCGCCCGGCCTTCTTCTTGATCGCGTCGGGCTTGGCCGCGA
>DASWRD010000044.1:0-6349 GCA_036403315.1 Candidatus Elarobacter sp. | reverse complement strand
CCGCGCTATACGGCGGCTCGCCGAACAGCCGCAGCGTCACGAGCTGCTCCCGTTGCGCGAGCGTCTGCGCGCCCGCGGCGTCGAGCACACGCACGACGACGCGCAGCGACATGCGCGACTCGCGGACGAAGCCGCCGCACTGCAGCCACGCAACCGTGTCGGGACCGCTGGAAGGCACGGCGGCGTCTTGCGGACACGCCGGCGCGGTCAGCGTGGTAGGCGTGACCGTATACGCGAGCGTGAAGCCGCGTTCGGCGGTGTTGCCGGCCGTTTGCGGTGCGAACGTTCGCGAAAGCGGTTGCGGCGGCGCGTTTGAATGCTCGCCGGCGGCCTGCAGCTGGTTCTGATAGTCGGCGACGGCGTCGTGCAGCGCGGCTTCGATCGCGTGGTCCGCCGCGGCGTGGACGCCCGCGCGCCCGAACGCGGCTGCGCCGTCCATCAGCGTGAGGGCGAGCAGGCCGATGACCGCCACGAACCACACCGTCGTGCCGAGCACGTTACATGCGTGCCGGCGGCGCGACGTCGCGGTGGATCGTCTCGCCCGGCGGATACACGGACGGCGGCAGCGTCTCCGCGAGCGTCACGGTCGCCGCATCGTCGGCCGGGACCGTGCCGTCGCTCGCGACGCGGCACGGATCCCGCGGATAGGTGACAACGACGCTGAAGCGCTCGTTCGCCGCGTCGTACGTCGTCGCGACGGGCAATCGCAACGTGCGCGGTGCGGTTTGGCCGCACGACGCGCCCGCTCGCAGTCGCGCGCCGGCGACGTAGGCGGTCACGCCGGGCCGCAGCGCCCACGTTCGCGCGGCGAGCAGCGTACTCGCATCCTGCGACGGCGACGATGCGTACGCCGCGGCGGCACGCGCGCGCGCGAGCGCGTTCTCGCCGGCCATCAGCGCGAGATCGCGCGCCGTGCCGGGGGTCGCGTTGCGCGCGACGGCGGCGAACGCGCCGAACGTTGCCGCGCTGACGAGCGCGAGGATCGCTATGCACACGAGCACCTCGAGCAGCGTGAAGCCGCGCTCAGCCGTTCGCGTAGAATCCACCGCTCGCTCCTTGCGCTTGCACCGCGTCGCACCGCTGCTGCTCGGCCGCGAGCGGCGCGCTCTCGCCCGCGGCGAGATACGGCGCGAAATCGGCCAGCCACGCTGCCGGCGATTCCGTGCGCACGTCCCACGGTGCGAAGCTGCCGGCGCGCGACCCGTCCGGCGCAGGGCGGTCCGGCGGAAACGCGGCGTAGTCGCGCGCCGCATCCCAGTTCGTCGCGGCATACGGCTTCGCGAGCGTGTCGGTCCCGCCGTCGGATGCGCGCGTCCCGCCGTATGTGAAGGTGAACGTGCCCGCGATGAACCAGCCGCCGGGAAACGCCAGCGAGCCGTCCGCGTTCGTCGTGTAATCGTTCCAGCGAACGAACGTGCTCCAGCCCGGCTGCCACGTCAGCGTGCAGCTCGTCAGCGTTTTCGGTGCAGCGGTGTCGTGGCCGACGTCGCAGCGCTCGCTGCACGTGTAGCGCAGCACCTCCGTGAAGCCGCTCGGGAACACGCCCGGCAGCAAGTCGACGACGCGCGAGCCGTCGTCGGTGTCAAGCCGCAGCTCGACGACGGCGTTGCCGCCGCGCACCGGCGCGCCGCCCGCATCGGCGACGCCCACCGGGATGGGCGAGGTCGCGGGAACGCCGGCGGCGACGAACGCTGAGTCGCCCTGCGCGAGATACGGATCCTCGTGCGCGGCGAGCTGGCCGGGAGCGATCGTGGAGACCGACACCGGCGCGCGCACGTGCGCGAGCATCACCGTGCCGTCGTGCGCCGCGTCGCACGGAGCGATCGGCGATGTGCCCGCGAGACGCTCCAGCGCGTCGCCGGCGATCGCGTCCGTGCTCGTATGGTTGGGGAAATTGCGGTAGCTCCAGAACTTCGGTCCGGCCGCGTCGGCGGTGAAGAAATCGACTTGCACGCAGTCGTCGTGCGCGCTGCCCGCGGCCGGTGCGCTCGCCCAGATCGCGGTGGCGCTGCGCGCCTCCGCGCGCAACTGCGCGGTGAGCCGCTCCAGCGACGCGTACGCGACGTGCCGCGCCGTGAGCTGGTGCGCGTTCACGACGAGCTGCCGCACCACTTCGAACGCGCCGAACGCAACGGTCGCGAACAGCGCCGTCGCGATGAGGATCTCGATCAGCGAGAAGCCTGCTTGCGAACCCCGCACGCCGCGTCCGGTGCCCGCTCGCCGTGCGGTTCATGCCGTCGCGCGCTCGGCACCGGCGTAGGTGGGGGCGTTTTGCCCTCCGAATCCGGGCTCGGTATGCCCAACGCGTTCGATACGTCGATCTTCAAGAGCTACGACGTCCGTGGGATCGTCGGAAGCCAGCTCACCCCCGAGGTCGCGTATTGGATCGGCCGCGCGTTCGTGCAGGCCCTCGGCCGCAAAAACATCTGCATCGGCCGTGACATGCGGCCGTCGGGCGAAGAGCTGCTCGAAGCGCTGACGCGCGGCGCGACCGACGGCGGCGCCGGGGTCACGCACATCGGGCTGATCTCCACCGACGCGCTGTACTTTGCCGTCGGCCACTACGGTTTCGACGGCGGCGTGATGATCACGGCGTCGCATAACCCGGCGCAGTACAACGGGCTGAAGTTCTGCCGCGACGAAGCGCAAGCGATCTCGCTCGACACCGGCCTGGGCGACGTGCGCGACCTCGCCGCGTCGGGGCGCTTCACCGAACCGGCTCGCAAAGGCACCGTGAGCTCGCGCGAGATCCTCGACGACTTCGGCAAGCACTGCGTGTCGTTCATCCGCGACGTCGCGAAGATCAAGCCGTACAAGATCGCGATCGACGCGGGCAACGGCATGGCCGGCCTCACGGTCCCGTACGTGTTCAAGTACCTGCCGCAGTGCGAGGTGATCCCGCTCTTCTTCGAGCTCGACGGCACGTTCCCGAACCATCCGGCGTCGCCGATCGAGGACGAGAACAAGCTCGCGCTGCGCAAAGCGGTGCTGGAGAACCACTGCGACCTGGGCGCGGCGTTCGACGGCGACGCCGACCGCATGTTCCTCGTCGACGAGAAGGGCGGCTTCCCGGACGGCAGCATCGTCACCGCCGCGGTCGGCGTCGCGACGCTGAAGAAATATCCCGGCTCGAAGATCCTGTACAACCTCATCTGCTCGCGCAGCGTGCCCGAGGCCGTCCTGAAGCACGGCGGGATCCCGGTGCGCTCGCAGGTGGGGCACTCGCTGATCAAGCCGGAGATGCGCGAGCAGAACATCCCGTTCGGCGGCGAGCACAGCGGCCATTTCTACTTCCGCGAGAACTGGTTCGCGGACTCCGGGATGATCGCGCTGCTGCAGTGCCTCGACCTCTTCAGCGAGATCGACGGCGCGATCACCGACGCGATCGCACCGTACAACACGCGCTTCCGTTCGGGTGAGATCAACTTGCCGGTGGCGGACGCGGACCGTGAGATGCATGCGCTCGAAGAGCACTTCAAGGATGCCAAGATCGACCACCTCGACGGCGTGACGATCGAATATCCGGACTGGTGGCTCAACGTGCGCAAGTCGAACACGGAGCCGGTGCTGCGCGTCAACGTGGAAGGCGACACGCGCGCGCTGATGGAGCAGAGACGCGACGAAGTGCTGGCGGTGATCCGCGGCTGAGCGCCGCGCGCGTCAGACGTTCGCGACGGCGATCTGCGCGTTCACTTGGATCGGCGGCCCGGCGCCGGGATCGAACTGTCCCTTCGGCGGCGCCGGTGCCGGTGCCGGTGCCGGTGCCGTGAAATGATCGATCGCACCGCGTTCGAACACCAAGGCCAGGGTCGAACCGCCGTAGCTGAAGTAGCCCAGTTGATCGCCCTTCTTCACCTTGTCGCCGGCCTTGACCGTGATCTCGACCGACGAGATCTCGGTGATGCCGATCGGGATGACGCACACCGTGCCGATCGCCTTGTTGTCGGCCTTGATGAACACCAAGCCGCGCGTGTTCACGCAGGCGTAGTACCCGTCCGCCAAGTCGGCGTCGGGATCCGGCCCCGCCGACTCGGCGTCGCTGAACTGCAAGCCGTCCACCACGTACGCGTCCTCGACCGTTCCGTCGACCGGCGCGTGCCAGCGGTGATAGTTCGCGCCGCTCAAGAACGACTGGAACACGTAGCCGTCCACGAAGCGGTCGACGTATTTGCCGCGGTTCAGCATGTCGGCCAGCGAGTAGGGCTCGCCTTTGAGCCAGAACTGGTCCGTGCGCTGGACGCCGCGCGCGATGGTGATCACGTGGCCGTCGTTCGCGGAGACGATCACCGAGGGATCGCCCGCGCCCGCAACAGGACGGGCTTCCTTCCTGATCTCGCGGTGGAAGAAATCGTTGTACGACTTCCAGCCCCAGTGCGGGTCGGACGGTTTGGTCACGAACTCGTACAGCTTCATGTCCTGGTACGCGAACGGCGACAGCCAGCCGCGCGGGCCGTGGTTGAGCGTGTGGCGGCTCTCCGGCGTGTTCAAGTAGCGGTACCAGTCCTTGAGGATCAGCCGGATCCCGTCGTTGAACGCCGCGTTGCGGAAGATCGCCTCGCCGGCGTCGGTCATCATCATGTTCGAGAACAGCGCCGACATCGGAAACGCGACGCTGTGCGTCATATCGTAGTGCGGCGCCGTCCGCGTGATCTGGTCCAGCGCGATCAGCAAGTCCTCGACGGTTCGCGGCGTCGGCGGTACGTTGGGGATATCGCGAACCTGCTCGAGCATCTCGCTCACATACATCCGCACCATGGGATCCCGCTCGATCAGCGCGCCGAGCTCGCGCACGGCGCCGCTGACGATGCGCACCTCGCCCTTGGCTTTGACGGCCTCGACCGTCGCCTTCATCTCACAGTGCCAGCCGTGGAGCGCTTCGCGCTTTTTCGGCAGGTAGCCGGCGCGCACGCCGAACTGTCGCGTGTATCGCGCGTCGATCGTCGCGGCGTCGTGACCCACGGTCCATCCCCTCGCGGCGCAGCATCGCACCGCTGTCGTGACATAGATGCCCCGGTCCGCCGGTTCCTCCACGAGCGGAACCGCGCTTCGGCGGAGGACGCCGGACGGTTCGCGAAGCGGCCCGCGTGAGCGTCGCGTGAACGATCCACTCCAACGCTATCGCAGCGCGCGTGACGACGTCGCCGCATTGTTGGACGACCTGCGCGAGCTCGCCGGCACGGAGTCCGAGCGCCGGCACGACGGAGCGGAGGATGCGAAC
Organism: Candidatus Elarobacter sp.; assembly: GCA_036403315.1. Taxonomy (GTDB): domain Bacteria; phylum Vulcanimicrobiota; class Vulcanimicrobiia; order Vulcanimicrobiales; family Vulcanimicrobiaceae; genus Vulcanimicrobium. The sequence goes on along the minus strand of DASWRD010000044.1, from coordinate 1,131 downwards.
GCGCTCGCGCGCACGAGCACGCGGCTGCGCGACGGGCGCTTCGTGCTGGCCGTCGTCGGCGAGTTCTCGAGCGGCAAGTCGTTTCTGCTCAACGCGCTGCTGGGTAAGGTCGAGTTCGAGGAACGGCCCGGGGGCAAGCGCATCGCCGGCCTGCTGGCGACCGACATCAACCCGTCGACCGCCACGATCACCGAGCTGACGTACGCGGCGGACGAATCGGCGACCGCGCTGTACGCGAACGGGCGCGAAGAGCGCATCCCGCTCGGGCGGCTCGCGCGGTTCATCGCCGTCGGCGAAGAGGGCAAGCTGCACGACGCGACCGACGACGAAGACTCCGGTGCGCCGGTGCTCGTGCGCATCGCGGTCGACTCCGCGTTCTTGAAAAGCGGCTTCGTCGTCGCCGACACACCCGGCCTCGCCTCGATCAACCCCGCGCACCGCCGCGCGACGCTGTCGTATCTGCCGGGCGCCGACGCGGTGCTCTACCTGATCGACACGCAGCAGCCGTTTACCGAAGGCGACGCCTCGTTTCTCGGTATCGTACGGCGCTACATCGAGTGCGTGTTCATCGTGCAGACGAAGATCGATCTGTGGCGCATGCGTGACGGTGAGCGCGAAGGGTGGCAGGTCGCCGCGCAGCGCATCGTCGCACAAGCGGCGAAGCACGCGCCCGGGACGCCGGTGTTCCCGCTGTCCGCGCGCGAGTACGCCGAAGGGCTGCTGACCGCGGACGATGCGCTCATCGCGCAGAGCCGCTTCCGCGAGTTCCTCGGCGCGCTCGATGCGTCGCTCGTCGCCACGACCGGGCGCTCGCGGCTGCGCCGCGCGGCGGCGGAGGCGCGGAGAGTGGCGACGCGCGCCGCGGACGCGCTCGCGTTCGACGCCGATGCGCTCGAGATGCCGTCGGATGCGCTGACCGCGCGGCGGGCGGCCGTCGCGCCGGCGCTCGACGCATTCGACGCGGCGGCGGCCGCCGCACGCGCTCGGCTCGACGACGCGGGCGCGAACCTCGCGGGCGAGACGCGCGCGCGCGGCGAGGCGACGCGCACGGCGCTCGCGCGCACGCTGGCGCGCGCGTTCGACACTGCCGACGTCGCGCGGTTGCGCGATCGCGCCAAGCTGCACATCCTC
>DASWRD010000043.1:0-66089 GCA_036403315.1 Candidatus Elarobacter sp. | reverse complement strand
GACGCCGCTGATCTACGCGGCGCTCGGCGTCGTGCTCAGCGAGCGCTCGGGCGTCGTGAACATCGGCCTCGAGGGCATTCTCATCGCCGGAGCGTTCACGTCCGTCGTGGTAAGCGGTGCGACCGGCAGCCCGCTGCTCGGCGCGCTCGCCGGCGTTCTCGCCGGCATGCTGCTTGCCGCGATCCTCGCCTTCGCCGCGACGCGGCTGGGCGTCGACCAGATCGTCGCCGGCACCGGCCTCAACATCGCCGCGCTCGCCGCGGCGGCGTTCGGGCTCGTGCTCGTGTACCACCAGCCCGGCGCGTCGCACGAGGTGCCCGCGTTCGGGCGCACCGGCGAGACGGTGCTCATCGTGCTGGCGTTCGTTGCCGCGGCTGCGCTGCATCTGGTGCTGACGCGCACGCCGTGGGGACTCCGCGTGCGGGCGTGCGGCGAGGACCCGAGCGCCGCCGAATCGGCGGGCATCGACGCACTCAAGACGCGCTTCTGGGCGGTCGTGGCGGGCGGCGCGATCTGCTCGCTCGGCGGCGTGTACCTCTCGCTCGCGGAGCTCGATCTGTACTCCGACGGCATGACGGCGGGCCGCGGCTTCATCGCGCTCGCCGCGGTGATCTTCGGCCGCTGGACGCCGCTGGGCGCGACGGGCGCGGCGCTGTTCTTCGGCTTCTTCGCAGCACTGCAGTACTCGCTGCAGCGCGCTGGCGTCCCGAGCGAGCTGATGCAAGCGCTGCCGTACCTCGCAGCGCTGGTGGCGCTCGCCGGCTTCGCAGGCCGCGTCCGCGCCCCCGCCGCCGACGGCATCCCATACGTCCGGCAGTAACGCCAATCGTCAACGTGAGAGCTCCGTCACCCCTGAGAGCTCTGTCACCCTGACCCTTCGACAAGCTCAGGGCGAAGGGTGCGCCACCATTTCTGAGAGTCAGCCACGATCGTGGCGCATGCTTCGACAAGCTCAGCATGACAATGGGGCCGTTGTCCAAAGGCACCTTGACTTTCGTCGTAGCTTACCGACAATAAGAAGACCATGCGGGTACCGCGACGACTCGTTGCCGGCGTCGTCAGTCTCACCGTTCTGTTCGCCGTCGGTTCACCCGCCGGCGCTATGGTCGTGCCGGAGCCGCTCGCGGCCTTCCAGGCGCGGCTCTCCGCGTTTTCGATGCGCGCGCCCGGGCACGTCGGCATCGTGGTGCAGGACGTTACGACCGGCATGACCACCGGGATCAACCAGGGCACCGAGATGCCGGCTGCTTCGACGATCAAGATCCCCGTGATGGTCGAAGTCTTCCGCCAGCTCGGCACCGGCAAGTTCGACCTCAACACGCGCGTCACGCTGCGGCGCTCCGACAAGGACTGGGGCTCGGGCGATCTCGCGGGCGGCCGCGCCGGCACGAGCTATCCCGTGTCGCGGTTGCTGCAGCTCATGATCGGCGTGAGCGACAACACGGCGACGAACATGCTGATCCGCCTCGTCGGCCGGCCGCACATCAACGCGTCGATGGTCGAGCTGGGACTGACGCACACGCGGCTCACCGACTTCATCCGCTCGGAAGGCCCGCGCATCCGCTGGGCGCTGCGCTCGAGCCCCGCCGACATGGCGCACCTGCTGCGCGCGATGGCGAAGGACCAATTGATCGACGAGTGGTCGTCGCGCGCGATGATCGCGATCCTCAAAGGCCAGCACCACAACAGTTTACTGCCCGAGCCGCTGCCCGCCGGGACGTCGATCGCGCACAAGACCGGGACGCTGCACGACACGCTCAACGACGTCGGGATCGTGTACGAAGGCGACGATCCGTACGTGATCGCGGTGATGACGACCGATCTGCCGACGCTCGCGTCGGGCCGGCGCTTCATCCGCGGCGTGTCGCGGTTAGCCTACGACGCGCTCGGCAAGTTCGCGACCTGGCGCGGCGTCAACGATTTCAACCCTGATGCCGAGTCCGAGCGCGCAGCGCCGACCGACGCCGCGTCGCCGACCCCCGAACAGCAGATGTGGACGCCGCAGAGCGTGTCTGCGCCGCCGGCTGTTCCCACCGCGACGCCCGCGCCCTGATCGCCGCCCCTTGCTGAGCCTGCAGCGCCGCTAAGCTCGCAGCGCAGTTACGCCGGCAGCGCGGCCGTTTGCGGAGTCGTCGCGCAATGCCGCGAGCACGGCGATCGCATTGCCTGCGGTGCCTTGGTCGAGCCGCACGTTGCCGTGCGTGTCGACGGCCGCCGGAGCGGCAAGCGCGTTTGCGAGAATGTGGCAGGCGAGCACCTCGGCTTCGGCCAGCGCGTGCGCGCGCCATGCCGCCGGCAGCGCAGCGCGCAGCTCATCGAGCGCACCGTCGATGAGGGGACGCGCGCGCGCGACGGCCAGCTCGCGCCGTGCGACCGCCCGCAACGTTGCGAAGAGCGTCGTCGCGGCAGGCAGCGTGCGCGGTTCGGCGATCGCTCCGCCGGCGAACGCGGTCGCGAGCGTCGTCGCTAGCGCCGCGAGCGAACGGACCTCCGCCGGGCGATCCGGCTCGGGCACCGTGAAGCACACGTTGTTCCAGCCCGGCGAACGATAGTAGCTTCCGCGCGCGTGCGGCGGATAGCACGCGATCGACGGCACGCCGAACAGCGCCGCGACGTGCTGGCTCGACGTGTCCGAACCGATGACCGCGCCGGCTGAACGAATGTGCTCGACGTATTCGGTGGCGCGCATCGCCGGCAGCACCGTGATGCGCCCGCCGCGTTGCCCGGCCTCGCGCACGCACGCGCCGAGCGCCGCTATATCGTCGCGTTCGCTCTCCGCGACGTTTTCGGGCGGCGACGGACACACCGCAGAGCCGCTTCCGCGCTCGCCGTCAAGAACGTCGACATCGCCCGGCTCGCCCGTGAGCTGCGCGAGCACCTCGCGCAGAAACGCCGGGTGCAGTGACTTCGCGACCGTGCTCGCATACGGGTTTATATACACGCCGGTGCCGCGGCGCGGCGGCCGCAGCAGCGTTTGCTCGTCGGTGATCTCGACCCCGAGCTGGCGGTACACCGCGATCAGCCGGCGCGACCAATCGACGTCGGGCGGCAGCGACAGCGCGTGCCACGCGGCGCCCGGCAACCGCCAGCGAAAATCCCGGCCCGGCGCGAGATCGAGCACTGCCGCGCCGCTCGCATCGAGCGCCGCCGTCAGCTCGACGTCGAGCCGCACGCAGTCCGCGACGATGAGGTCGACGCCGCTGAGCGCGACGCAGTCGCCGGGGAACGGCACGTAGCCGACGTCCGTGCCGCACAGCGCGCTCCACAGCTCGTTATCCGGACTCCATACCGACAGCGCGATCTCGCCGAACGCCGCGCGCAGGCACGCGTAGTTGCGCGCCGCCGCCGCGGTGTCGCCGACCGGGTTGCCGCGCCGCCGCGCGAACAGCAGCAGCGCCCGCGGTACGCGGCCGCGCGGCGCGCAGACATAGCGCCGCAGCTCGTCGATCGGCCACGTCGCCGGCGCGCCGGACGGATTCGTCAGCTCGCCGCCTTGTGGCGGCCCGCGTACGTGCGGGTCAGCCAGTCCTCGTACTTCGGGATCGCGCCGTGGATCGCGCGGTCGTAGGCGTCGATCAGCGCGGTCGCGATTGGGCCGCGCTTGCCGTCGCCGACGGGACGCTTGTCGATCGACTCGATCCACTGCACGCCCGCGGCGCTGCCCGTGATGAACAGCTCGTCGGCGATCACTAGCTCGCTGCGGTCGATCGCGCGCTCGACCACGTCCAAGCCGAGCTCGTCTTTCGCCAGCGTGATGATCGCGCGGCGCGTGACGCCTTCGAGGATGTTCTGCGACGGGTCGGGCGTGTACAGCACGCCGCGCCGCACCATGAACACGTTCTCCGCGGAGCCTTCGCACACGTGGCCTTCGGCCGACAGCATGATCGCTTCGTCGAACCCGTTCATCACCGCCTCGCTCTTCGCGAGCGCGCTGTTGACGTAGATGCCGGTGATCTTGCCGCGCGCGGGCGCCATCGTGTCGTCGATGCGGCGCCACGAGCTCACGCCCACGCGCAAGCCGCGGTCGGTGTCGAAGTAGCGCTCGAACGGGATCGCGACCATCGCGAACGCGTCCTTCACGTCGTGCAGGCGCACGCCGACGTCTTCGTTCGCCTTGTACGCGAACGGGCGCACGTAGACGTCGCCGCGGAAGTTGTTGCGCGCGCAGATCTCGACGGTGAGGTCGCACAGCTCGCGCGTGGACAGCGGGAGCTGGATCATCAGGATGCGCGCCGACTGCGCGAGGCGGTCGAAGTGGTCGGCCAGCTTGAGCAGGTAGAGCTCCTCCTCACGCGCGTTCCAGAAGCCGCGCACGCCTTCGAAGCACCCGGTTCCGTACTGCAGGCCGTGGGTGAGCAGGCCGACCTTCGCGTCGTCGTAGCGCGCGAAGCGGCCGTCGGCGTAGACCGTCAATTCGCCCAGGTGCATGAGGTCGGGTTCCTCCGGTGGTAAGCAGGGCGTCGTGCGCGAGGTGTTCACGACGTTCCTCCGGCTCGGGTCGACGTCGTTCGGCGGTCCGATCGCTCATCTCGCCTATTTCCGGCGCACCTTCGTGGAGGAGCGGCGGTGGCTGGACGAGGCGACCTTTGCCCGGATCGTCGCGTTTTGCTCGGTGCTCCCGGGACCCACGTCGAGCCAGGTAGGGATGCTGATCGGGCTCACGCGCGGGGGGCCGCTCGGCGCGTTCCTGGCGTGGCTGGGGTTCACGGCGCCGTCCGCCATCATCATGATCGCCTTCGCCGCCGCCCTCGGCGGCGCGGAGCAGCATGCCGTGCCGCCGTGGTTCGGCGGGCTGCTCGCGGGACTGTTCGCGGCGGCGGCGGCCGTCGTGGCGCAGGCCGTCGTCGGGCTGGCGGGGTCGCTGTGCACCGACGTGCCGACGAAGCTCATCGCCGTCGCGGCGCTGTCCGTGACGCTCGCGCTGCGCCCGCATCCCGGCCTGCAGTGGGTGTCGATCGCGCTCGGCGCGCTTGCGGGCGCGTTCGTGCTGCACGCGCCGGGCCTGCGCGCCGACGCGCTGCCGATCCGCGTGCCGCGCCGCGTCGCGATCGTGTCCGGCTGCGTGTTCGTCGCGCTCGTGGCGGCGACCGCGCTGCCGAAAACCGCGGTCATCGCGTTCCTCGCGACACTGATCCGCGCGGGCTCGCTCGTGTTCGGCGGCGGGCACGTCGTGCTGCCGCTGCTGCAGAGCATGGTGCGCGACGGGCTGATCACGTCGCAGAACTTCTTCGCGGGGTACGGTGCGGTGCAAGCGATGCCGGGGCCGCTGAACACGTTCTCCGCGTTTCTCGGCTATGCGAACCTGTCGCCGCTGCACGGTCTGGCTGGCGCGCTCGTCGCGATCGTGCTCATCTTCTTGCCGTCGTTCGCACTGATCTTCGCGATCGCGCCGGTATGGAACCGCGTCGCCGGCGCACCGCGCGCGGCGGGCGCGGTGCGCGGCGCGAACGCCGCGGTGGTCGGACTGCTCGGCGCGGTGCTCTACGATCCCGTGCTGCTGTCGCTCGGCACCAGCCCGGTTCGCATCGCGATCGCACTAGCGGCATTCGGCGCGATCGCCGCGTTGCGCATTGCGCCGTGGCTCGTCGTTGTCGCGGCAGCCGCACTGGGCGCGGCGCTGCGCGCATAGGCGGTCAGCGATAGGCGTCTTTGCGATCCGAGATCGTGAGCACGATGATCTCGTTCGTCGTCGCGACGAAGATCGCGCGATAACGCCCGATACGCAACCTTCGTGCACCGGTCGATGTGCCCCGCAGCTTTCGGACGTCACCGATGCCTTCCGCCGGCGAAGCGTTCCAACGCACGGCGAATGGAAAAGGCATCCGCGTCGCTCATCGCCTCCAGCCGTCTCAGCGCGGCTCGTTCGAGCCGCAGGTCCTTTTCCGCCGTTCCCTCCACCGTATCGAGAGCGGTGCCGCGCCGGCGCGGCGCCGTCATCGAAAAAATGTGGATGGGACTGATCGTTACTCGTTCGTACGCGACGTTTTGGCGGCGCGCTCGTCGAAATACATATCGACACCTATCGTCGTTCCGTCGTTGAGTGCTTGCGCTTCCGCGAGCATCGCAAGGTCGATGGCGTCCGGTTCGACTTCTTCCGCGAGCAGGCAGACGATCGTAACGTGATCGCCGCGCCGTGCCGCGTTCAGCACTTCGTCGGTGATCTCGATCGGCCGGCCGTGCGGCATGAAACGGCCGAGCAATGCTTCGGCATCGTGCGCTTCGCGCTCGTCGGCACCCGTGTCCAACAGCCGCTCGTGAACGGTCATCGTAGCGATCATGTTTCCCTTCCCCATGCTCTCTATCCCACCGCGGGGGAGGACGACAAGGCGAGACGGAACGGCCGTCGGAGCGTGGGCTGGGAATGGATGGAAGGATCGCGTGCCTTCGACGTGACGTGGGGGATCGCCACGGCGGCGATTTGTCTCGCGGTCGCCGTTCCCATGCTGTGGTGGTGGTTGCCCGAGCACCGGCGCTCGTTTTTCGGATCCGCGATCGATCCGCGGTACCGCCTGCAGCTCGCGTACGGGCTGTTCTGCATGGCGATGGCGGGCACGAACATCGGTTGCCGTGCGATCGCGCACGACGATCTGCGCCTCGTGCACCCGGCGTTCTTCCTGATCACCGTCGCGCTCGCCGCCGCGTTCGCGCCGCGCGTCATCGCGATGGCGCTCGCGCGCCGTTGATCCGTTCCGCCACGGCGATTGCAGCGGCATGCGTCGCCGTAGCGACGGCGGTCGTCGTCGCCGCGCCCGGCGTCACGACGCTGCCGACCGCGTGGCGCATTCGCGGTCCCGAAGGCGCGGTTGCCGTGGTCGGCACGCTGCCCACCGGGATCGTCGTTTCGCGCGATGGCTCGCGCGTCATCGAGCTCGAAGCCGGCTATCGCAAGCCGGTGCTGCGCGTGCTCGATGCCGCGTCGCTGAAAGAGCTCTCCGTCGTGACGCTCGCCGGCGCGTTCGGCGCGCCGCTGCGCGATGCCGACGGCGACGGCGTGTGGGTCAACGTCGCCGGCGCCTTTCAGGAACAGCTCGCGCACGTCGACACCGCGACCGGGAACGTCGATCGGGACGTGTCGCTGCCGCTGCCGTTCTTTCCCGCCGCGCTCGCGCGCGCGCCGGACGGCACGCTCGCCGTCGCCGGCGATCTCGGCGACCGCGTAGCGTTGGTCGATCCGATCGCGGAGCGCATCACCGCGACGGTGTCGGTGGGCCGCCATCCCGCGGCGCTCGCGTTCGCGCGCGACGGCAGGTCATTGTACGTCGCGGACCGCGGCGCGTCGCAGCTCGACGTCGTCGACGTCGCCGCGCACGTTGTGCGCGCGAACATCGCGGTCGGGTTGCATCCGGTAGCGCTGGCGAGCGACGGCGCGCGGCTGTACGTCGCCGACAGCGACGACGACGATGTCGCCGTCGTCGACCTCGCGAGCGAACGCGTCGTCGCGCGCGTGCCGCTGCCGTTCGCGCGGCCGGACGCCGTCGGCGCGTCGCCGAACGCGCTGGTGCTCGACGGCGACAGGCTCTACGTGACGTGCGGCGCGGCGAACGCGGTCGCGGTGTTCCGCACGACGGCGGACGGTCTCGCACCGCTGGGCGCGATCCCGACGGGCTGGTACCCGACCGCGGTCGCGGTGGACCGCGCGCACGGCGTGCTGTACGTCGCCGACGGCAAAGGCGAGTCGGGTCACCCGAACCCTCGGCTGAAGCCGTACCCGATGGCGATGGCGACCGGCACGTCGCAGTACGTCGCGAACCAGCTCGTCGGCTCCATCCGGCGCATCGCGATCCCGGACGACGCGGCGCTCGCGCGCGGGCTCGATGACGTGCGCGACCTCGCGCAGCACGAGGACGTCGCGCCGAGCGCGGTCGTGCGCGCCGGCGGCCCGATCCGCCACGTGGTGTACGTGATCAAGGAGAACCGCTCGTACGATCAGGTGCTCGGCGACGTCGCGGGCGCCGACGGCGATCCGTCGCTCGTGCTGTTCGGCGCGCGCGTCACACCGAACCAGCACGCGCTCGCGCGCCGCTTCGGCACGTTCGACCGCTTCTTCGAAAACGCGCACGTCAGCGCGGACGGCCACAACTGGTCGACCGCGGCGTTCGCGAACGACTATCTCGAGAAGATGTGGCCGCCCAACTACGCCAACCGCCGTTCGCTCTACGACTTCGAGGACGCCGGCGAAGCCGCCGTGCCGCACGCGCGCTATCTCTGGAACGACGCGGTCGCGCACGGCATCACGCTGCGCAACTACGGCGAGTACGTCACGGCGGGGCCGAGCAAACCGACCCCGGTCTCGGTCGCCGACGACACGCTGCGGCCGAACACGGACCGCCGCTTCGCGACGTACGACATGAAAGTTCGCGACGTGGACCGCTTCGCGGAGTGGAAGCGCGAGTTCGACGCATACGAGCGCGCCGGCACGCTCCCGCAGCTCGAGATCGTGCGATTTCCGCGCGACCACACCAGCGGTACGCGCGAGCGCGAGTCGACGCCGCAGGCGATGGTCGCCGACAACGATCTCGCCGTGGGCAAGCTCGTCGACGCGATCTCGCACTCGACGGACTGGGCGAGCACCGCGGTCTTCGTGATCGAGGACGACGCGCAGAACGGACCGGACCACGTCGACGAGCAGCGCTCGACGTTCTATCTCGCGTCGCCGTACGCCGCGGGCGGCGTGCAGCACGCGATGTACACGCAGGCGTCGGTGCTGCGCACGATCGAGATCCTGCTCGGCCTTCCGCCGATGTCGGCGTACGACGCCGGCGCGCGCCCCCTCACCGCGGCGTTCCGGCCGGCGCCGAACCTGCAGCCGTTCGACGCGCTGCCCGCGCAGATCGACCTCGACGCCAAGAACGGCAAGACCGCGTACCGCGCCGCCGACAGCGCGCGGCTCGACTTCGCGCACGCCGACCGGGTGGAGCCCGGCGAGCTCAACGACATTCTGTGGCATGCCGTGAAGGGAGCGCACGCCACCCCGCCGCCGTACGGACTGTTCCGACGATGATCGCGCCCGGGCCGTCTCACAAGGCGTAGAATCAGCGCATGGACCACGTGATCGCCGCGCGCGCGCAGATGGGCACCTCGCTCGCGTTCCACATCGTGTTCGCGGCGCTGGGCGTCGGCTTGCCGCTGCTCGTGTTCGCCGCGGAAGGCCTGTGGCTGCGCACGAAGCGGCAGGCGTACTACGACCTCGCGCGCACGTGGGCGAAGGGCATGGCGATCCTGTTCGCCGTCGGCGCCGTGTCCGGCACGATCCTGTCGTTCGAGCTCGGGCTGTTGTGGCCGCAGTTCATGCGATACGCGGGCGGCATCATCGGCTTGCCGTTCTCGCTGGAAGGCTTCGCGTTTTTCATCGAAGCGATCTTCATCGGGCTTTATCTGTACGGCTGGGACCGCCTCAGCCCGCGCGCGCACTGGCTCACGGGCCTGCCGATCGCGATCAGCGGTGCGTTCTCGGCGGCCTTCGTGACGACCGCGAACGCGTGGATGAACATGCCCACGGGCTTTCGCATCGAGAACGGTAAGGTGGTCGACGTGCAGCCGCTCGTCGCGATGCTCAGCCCGCCGTGGCTGGTGGAGGTGCTGCACACCACGCTCGCCGCGTACGTCGTGACGGGCTTCGGCGCCGCGGCGGTCTGCGCGTTCGCGCTGCTTCGCGGCACCGCGACGAGTCGCGCTGAACAGGTTCGCGCCGGGCTGACGATCGCGATGGTCGTGGCGACGGTCGCGATCCCGCTGCAGATCGTGGTGGGCGACGTGATCGCGCGCTTCGACGCGGAGAACGAGCCCGTGAAGTTCGCGTCGATGGAGGCGCTGTTCCGCACGCAGCGCGAGGCACCGGTCACGATCGGCGGCATCGTCACCGGCGACGGCGTGCGCTACGGCATCGAGATCCCCGGCGCGCTGAGCTTTCTCGCCGCGTTCGACCCGCACGCCGAAGTCAAAGGCCTCGACCTCGTCCCCGCCGCCGACCGGCCGCCGGTCGCGATCGTGCACTACTCGTTCGACACGATGGTGGGCAGCGCGTCGCTGATGCTGCTGGTCGCGTTCGCGTGGGCGATCGTGGCGCTGCGCAAACGCGCCGCGTCGCGCCTGTTGCTGAAGGGCATCGCGGCGAGCGGCGTGCTCGCGGTGATCGCGATGGAAGCGGGCTGGTTCGTCACCGAGTTCGGCCGCCAGCCGTGGATCGCGCGCGGTCTGCTGCGCACGACGGACGCCGTCACCATGGCACCGGGGCTGGACGTGCAGTTCTACGGCTTCACCGTGGTCTACGTGATCCTCGCCGCGACGTGCTGGTGGCTGCTGCGCCGCGTCGGAGCGCACGCGCACGGCGGCGAGCGGACGACGCTTTCGGAGAACGCGCCGGCATGACGCTCGTGCTCGGCGCCGCGCTCGTCGCGCTCGGCGCGCTGATGCTGTACGCGGTGTTCGGCGGCGCGGACTTCGGCGGCGGCGTGTGGGACCTGCTTGCAAGCGGCCCGCGCCGCGCCGCCCAGCGCGACGCCGTCTCGAACGCGATCGGCCCGGTGTGGGAGTCGAACCACGTGTGGCTCATCTTCGCGCTCGTCGCGCTGTTCACGTGCTTCCCGCTTGCGTACGCCGACCTGGCGGCGAACCTGAACGCGCCGCTGACGATCGCGCTCGCCGGCATCGTGCTGCGCGGCGCCGCGTTCGTGTTCCGCAACTACGCGTCCGACGCCGTCGCGACGGCGCGCACGTGGACGCTCGTGTTCGGCGCGTCGTCGATCATCGCGCCGTTCTTTCTCGGCGACGCCGCGGGCGCGCTCGCAACCGGCGTGTACGCGTGGACGTCCCCGTTCGCGCTGTCGGTCGGCCTGTTCGCGGTCGCGCTCTGCGCGCAGCTGGCAGCGGTCTTCCTCGTGCGCGAAACCGCGGACCCCGCGCTGCGCGACGACTTCCGCCGCCGAGCGGTCCGCGCGACGTTCGCGGTGTGGATCGCGGGCCTGATCCCGGCGCTCCTCGCGCGAACGGCGGAGCCGGCGTTCTTCGCAGCGTTGACGGCGCCGGCCGCACGCATCGCGATCGTGACGGCGATGATCCTGGGGGTGGTCGTTATGCTCTTGATCGCGCGCCGCCGCGACACGCTCGCGCGCGTCGCCGTCGGCGCGCAAGTCCTCGCCGTGCTCGGCGGCTGGTTCGGCGCGCAAGCGCCGTCACTGATCCCGGGCCGGTGGACGCTCGCGGCCGCGGCCGCATCCCCGGCGATGCTGCAAGCGTTCTTGATCGCAGCGGCAGGCGGCGCGATCGTCCTGATCCCGTCGCTGCTGCTGCTGTTCGCCGTCTTCAAAGGTCCCGCACGATCGCGATGAACGCCACCGGTTTCGCCCTCTTCCCCACCGCGATCGGCCACTGCGCGATCGCGTGGTCCGGTCGCGACATCGTCGGCTCGCAGCTTCCCGGAAACGACGAAAGCGCGACGCGCCGCCGCATGCAGCGCCGCTTCCCGGACGCACGCGAAGCACCGCCGCCGCCGAACGTCGTGCGCGCGATCGACGGCGTCACCGCGCTGCTCGCGGGCGAACACGACGATCTGTCGGGCATCACGCTCCACACGAGCGATCTCGCGGAGTTCGACCGCCGCGTCTACGCCGCGGCCCGCGCGATCCCGCCCGGCGAGACGATCACGTACGGCGAGCTCGCAAAACGCATCGGCGAATCGCACGGAGCGCAAGCCGTGGGCCAAACGCTGGGTCGAAACCCGTTCGCGCCGATCGTTCCGTGCCATCGCATCGTCGCCGCGGACGGCACGATGCACGGCTTCTCGGCGGCGGGCGGCGTCAACACGAAACTCCACCTTCTGACCATCGAAGGCTGGCGCTCGGCCGAACCCACGCTGTTCGAACCGGCGTAGCACGAACGGGCCGGTGTGCCGCCCACACACCGCATGGTTGCTATCTGAGGAAGCAGGGTACGTTCGTCCGCGTGAGCGCCGCAAAGGCCCGCGGGCGCAAATCGCCGGGCCGACCGCTGCCGAGCCGCATCGTCCACTTTCTGCGCAAGCTCGGACCGGGGATCATCACCGGCGCGGCGGACGACGACCCATCGGGGATCTCGACCTACTCGGTCGCCGGCGCGACCACCGGCCTCTCGATGCTGTGGCTCGCGCTGATCACGACGCCGATGATGGCCGTCGTCCAAGGCATGTGCGCGCGCATCGGCATGGTGAGCGGTGTCGGCCTTGCGGCGGTGATGCGCAAGCTGTTCCCGGCCTGGCTCGCCTTCGGGCTCGCGGCGCTCGTCATCACCGCGAACACGTTCAACATCGGCGCGGACCTCGCCGGCATGTCGGCGTCGGCGCACATGGTCGCCGGACTGCCGGTTCTCGTCTGGGTGATCGCGTTCTCCGTCGTGCTCGTACTTACGGAATTCTATTGCTCGTACGCGATGTTGAGCCGCGTCCTCAAATGGCTGGCGCTCGCGCTCCTGGCGTACGTCGTGACGGTGTTTCTGGTCAAGCCGGACTGGTTGGACATCCTGCGCCACGCCGTCGTCCCGGAGTTCCACACGGACGGGCACTGGATCACGACGGTCGTCGCCCTGCTCGGCACGACGATCTCGCCGTATCTCTTCTTCTGGCAGTCGTCGATGATGGTCGAAGAAGAGAAAGACAAAGGCCGCAAGACGGTCGCAGAGCGCAAAGGCGCGACGAAAGACGAGATCGCCGACGCGCACGCCGACGTGAACACGGGCATGGTCTACTCGAACCTCGTGATGTTCTTCATCATCGCGACAACCGCGGTAACGCTGGGCGCGCACGGCAAACACGATATCGCAACCGCGCAAGACGCCGCGGAAGCGCTGCGCCCGCTCGCGGGCGATTTTGCGTATCTCCTCTTTGCACTCGGCATGGTCGGAACAGGCCTGCTCGCGATCCCGGTCCTCGCAGGCTCCTCGGCCTACGTCGCCTCGGAGATGATGTCGTTCAACACGGGCCTAGGCGAAACGCCGAAACGAGCACCACGCTTTTACGCGATCCTTGCCGCCGGGATCGTCATCGGCACGATCCTGAATCTCGTGCACCTCGACCCGATCAAAGTTCTGTTCTGGTCGGCAGTCTTCAACGGAGTAGCAGCCGTCCCACTGGTCTTCGCGATCGTCACGATCGCGAGCAATAAAAAAATCATGGGCCGCTGGACGAGCTCCCCAATCGCACGCGCATGGGGCTGGCTGACGTTCGCGCTGATGACCTGCGCAGCAATAGCGATGTTCGTCTTCTGGAACGCAAAGTAAGACGTCAAACATCGATCGTGGCGCACCCTTCGACAAGCTCAGGGTGACATCGAGGGAGAACGGTGCCGAAGTAACGGTGACAGCTGACGAAGACCGTGCCTTAGACGGGAGCGCGACGCCGCCGCGGCGGGGCGTCGCGGAGGCGCGGAGCCCAGGATGGGCGGGAGCGCCGGAGCGCCGAGCGACCAGAGCGCACGATGCGCGCAGGGAGCGTCCCCGCTGGGGCGGCGTCGCGCTCCCGTCGCACCACCCTCGCACCACCGACGCACCACCGCCAGGGACCACAAGCGAGCGCCTTCGAACACGCTCAGCGATGAACCAGCTAGCGGCCACGGCCGCGGTCGCGGTGGGCGGCGCGCTCGGTGCCGTGTTGCGTTTCCTGGTTGGAACGTGGTTTCTGCAGCGGTTCGGTCCGGGGTTCCCGTGGGGAACGTTCGCGATCAACGTCAGCGGCGCGTTCGCGCTGGGCGTGGTGGTTCAGCTCGCGCAAACACGCCTCGGGCTCAACCCGTACGCTCGCGTGTTCGTGGCGACCGGAGTGCTGGGCGGTTACACGACGTTCTCCGCGTTCGCCTACGAGACGTACGTGCTCAGCCGCGACGCGTTCAGCCTGCAAAGCGTGTGGTACGGCTTCGGCAGCGTCATCGCCGCCGTCGCGGCGGTGTTCGCGGGGATCGTGTTCGCGCGCGCCGTCTTCCCGTAGCGGCGCTAACGGTTCATGCCGCGCGTTTGGTCGCGCGACCGCGCAGCGCGCCGACGACCGCGCCGGTGATGACGAAGCCGGCGATGCCGTAACCGCCGTCGATCAGCATCAGCGCCATCGGGCGCACCTCGAAGCTGTATAAGTTCGCGAGCATCGCCGCGAAGATGCAGACGCCGGTGAGGATGCCGACCTGTGCACCCTTCATCGCGTCGGCCCGCTCGTAGTGCCACAGCATGTTGTCGAAGCAGTACGACACCAGGAGCCCCGCGATGAACGAGATCACGTACGGCGTGAAGCCGGCCGTCGCGAACTCTTCCTTCGTCTTGCCGACCGCCGCGATCCACGAGGCGCTGAACACCGTGAACCAGATCGCGCCGAACGCGAAGAACACGATGGCGCCGGCGATGATACCGACGTAGTTGGGACGACGTGCGGTCATGGTCGAACCTCCGGGACGGCGACCAGACGGTCGCCTTGTCCCAAGCCTAGCGCCGCGGCTGGTCGATGTCCTGCCGGCGGGCCATCCCGCGGCAGTTCATTCCGGGTGGCGAAGGTAGGCGCGCGGGTCGTCGGCCGAGTCGCGGCCGGCGTACACGACGCTCTCGCGCAGCACGTAGCCACCGTACAGCGCGCACGCCGCCGCGATCAGCGTGCGTACGCGGTGGTGCTTCGCGGGCCGCTTGCGCGCCAGCAGCGACGGCAGCATCAGCAGCGCCGGCAGCACGATGCCGGCGCCGAGCGTGTACGTCTTGAGCTTCGCCCCGCGTGCGCCCGTGAACAGCGGCGCGGCCGTGGCGCCGGCGCTGCGCTCCCAATGCAGCAGCAGCGCCGCTTCGGCAAGCGACGCGACGACTTCGACGAGCTCGAGCTTCTTGGCGGTGCGCGCGGAGCCGCCGGTCAGCACCAGCAGTGCGTTCTGCAGCGCCGCGCCCGTCGACGCGGCGGAGCAGACGAAGATGGCCGGGATGTGGCGGCGCCCGGTGAACCACACCGGGATCGCGGTCGCGGACAGCAGCACGCCGGTGTACGACGCCATCAGCGCCGTCGACGGCGCGCCCGTCAGCGCGCGCAGCGGCTTGGCGGCCCATGCGAGATCGAACGCAATGACGCCGTCGGCGCGCAATTGCTCGAGCGCGCGAAGGCCGGCGTTCGTAGAGAACGTGACGAGCGTATACACGCCCACCGACATCGGCGACTTGAGCTTCGCGATGCGCAGCATCTTCAGAAAGCGTTCCGGGCGGCCGAGGTCTTTCACCAGCAGCACGCTGCTCGCGAGCGCGCCCGCAAGCGCGGTGTAACGGCCGTTGCGCACCAGCTGCGCGTCCTCCGGATCGCCGCCGCGCGCCGCGAGCGCTGCCAGCGCGGAGCTCGCCGCCGCGGCGCCGCCCGCGAAGAAATATGCGACGATCTCCCATTTCCAGTGCGCTTTGCGCAGCACGGGATGATCGTAGTACGACTGCTGGTCGCGCCCGAAGCCGCCGTCGCCGCGCTGCATCGACGCGGCCACCGCGTCGGGCGAGTACGCCCCGGCGGCGCCGTACTGCGCGCCGTGCTTCTGGACGTCCGCCACTATGCGCGCGGTCGCGGCGCGCGAAACACCGCGAGCCCCACCGCGGCGAGCGCGAACGCACCGATCAGCCCCGACGCGTACGCGGCGGGCTGAAACGTCGACGGCAGCACCGGTTTCGGCGGCAGGTTGAAGACTTCGGGCCGGTCGGGCAGCAGAAAGAACGCGTTGAGCGGCCCCACGTCGCGCGTCTCCGCGCCGTCCACGCCGTAGAGCTGCGCATCGCGGCCCTGCGCGCGCAACGCCGCGACGCGCGCCTCGGCTTTCGCGCGCAGCTCGTCAAGGGGGCCGAACGTGATCGAATCCGTCGGGCACGCTTTCGCGCACGCCGGCTCGAGGCCATCCTTCTGGCGGTCGTAGCAGAGCGTGCACTTTTGCGCGATGCCGGTGGTCGGCTGCACCGCGACGACGCCGAACGGGCACGACGGCACGCAGTAGCCGCAGCCGTTGCACACATCGGGCTGCACGTAGACGTCGCCGAACTCGTTGCGCACGATCGCGCCCGTGGGACATGCTTCGAGACAGCCCGCGAACGTGCAGTGCTTGCAGACGTCCGAGAGCATCATCCAGCGCGAGGAAGCGGGATCGACGCGGTCCATCTGCTCGACGAAAGCCACGTGCCGCCAGCTCGTCGCCGACAACCGGTCCGTGTTGTCGTACGAATTGCCGGAGAACGCGTACCCGTCGGCCGGAAGCTGATTCCACTGCTTGCACGCCACCTCGCACGCCTTGCAGCCGATGCACAGCGTGACGTCGGTGAAGAAGCCGGTCTCCGCGCTCACGGGGTCCAGCTACCCACGACTCGTTCGGGTGACGCAGGTCACGGACGGCGGACCTCCGTACAAAAGTCGCACTTGGGAGTGTCCGCGCCCGCGAAAGGGCGCAGAGGAGACGACGTTTTGGCGGCCTTTCTCGACCGTTCTCGTTCGATTGCGGGACCCGGCTTCAGCCGCTGGCTCGTGCCACCCGCGGCGCTCTGCATCCACCTGTGCATCGGCCAGGCCTACGCGTTCAGCGTCTTCAACAAGCCGCTGGCCCAGCTGCTTTGCGCCGCGCAGCACGCCTGTCCGCCCGCGGCCGCGAAGGTCATATCCACGACGCCCGGGGACTGGACGATCGCAAACCTCGGCTGGATCTTCAGCCTCGCGATCGTGTTCCTCGGCCTTTCGGCGGCCGTGTTCGGCCGCTGGGTCGAATCGGCCGGGCCGCGCGCGGCGATGTTCGCCTCGGCGTCGCTGTTCTGCGGCGGCCTGATCGTCGCCAGTTTCGGCGTCAACCTGCACATGCTGCCGCTGGTCTTCCTCGGCTACGGCGTCATCGGCGGATGCGGCCTGGGAATCGGCTACATCTCACCGGTCTCGACGCTGATCAAATGGTTCCCGGACCGTCCCGGCCTCGCGACCGGCACGGCGATCATGGGCTTCGGCGGCGGCGCGCTGATCGGCGCACCGCTTGCGGTTGCGCTGATGAAATACTACTCGTCGCCGACCTCCAACGGCGTCGCGGCGACGATGCTGACGATGGGCCTGATCTACTTCGTGTTCATGATGGTCGGCGTGCTCCTCGTACGCGTCCCCGCACCGGGCTGGAAGCCCGCGGGCTACGTCGCTCCGGTGACGTCGGCGCACATGATCACGACGCGGAACGTCACGGCGACCGAAGCGATCAAGACACCGCAGTTCTGGCTGCTGTGGGGCGTGCTGTTCCTCAACGTCACGGCGGGGATCGGGATCCTCGGTCAGGCCTCGCTGATGGTACAAGACATGTTCGCCGTCACCGCGGTCGCGGCAGCGGGCTTCGTCGGATTGCTCAGCCTGTTCAACATGGGCGGCCGGATCTTCTGGGCGTCGATGTCGGACTTCATGGGCCGCAAGAAGACGTACATGATCTTCTTCGGCCTCGGCGCGGTGCTGTATTTCTTGATTCCGTGGACGAAGAACATCGGCAGCCTGGGGCTGTTCGTGCTCATCTGCTGCATCATCCTGACGATGTACGGCGGCGGCTTTGCGACCATCCCGGCCTATCTCCGCGACATGTTCGGAACGGTGGAGGTCGGCGCGATCCACGGCCGGCTGCTCACGGCGTGGTCGTGCGCGGGCGTCGCGGGTCCGGTGCTGGTCAACTACATCCGGCAGTACCAAATCGCGCACGGCGTCGCCAAGGCTGACGCGTATTCCGTGACGATGATCATCTGCGCGGGGCTGCTGGTCGTCGGCTTCATCTGCAACTACTTGGTGAAGCCGGTCGGCGAAGGCCACTACGTCGCCGACCTCGCCGCCGGCGCCAAAGCCGCAACGTAAGGAGCATCGACATGGCAATCGAGACGAAGGATCCCTCGCTCACCGTCAAGCTGCTGCTCGCGTGGGCGTGGGTAGGCATCCCGCTCGCGTGGGGCGTCTGGGTGACGCTCAACAACGCGCTCAAGCTCTTCCAAGCGCCCGCACCGTAACCGCGCCGCCGGAAGAAACAAACGAGGCCCGTGCAGCACGCACGGGCCTCGTTTCTTTTGCCGCCGCTGCGTCGAGCAGCTCAGAGGATCGCGGCGGCGACCGCTCCGCCCGCGCGTACTTTGACGGCGCAGAACTTGAACTCGGGGATCTTGCCGAACGGGTCGATCGCGTCGTTGGTGAGCAGGTTCGCGGCCGCTTCGTTGTAGACGAACGGCATGAACAGCGTGCCGCGCTGCATGCCGCGGTCCGCACGCGCGTAGCCCGTGAGCTCGCCGCGCCGCGACTCCAGCGTGATCGCGTCGCCGGGCACGATGCCGAGCTTCGCGAGATCGTCGGGATGCACGCTGATCACCGGATCCGGTTCGAGCGCGTCGAGCACGCTGGCGCGGCGCGTCATCGAGCCGGTGTGCCAGTGCTCGAGCTGCCGGCCGGTCGTGAAGATGTAGGGATATGCGTTGTCCGGCATCTCGTCGGCGTGCGTGTACGCAGCGGGCGCGAACAGCCCGCGGCCGCCCGCGCGCGGAAAGTCCTCGATGAAGATCACCGGTTCGCCCGGATCACCTTCGTGCTCGAGCGGATACGTGCACGAGCCTTCGGCCTCGAGGCGTTCCCACGTGATGCCGGCAAGGCTCGGCATCGCCTGGCGAATCTCTTCGAACACCACGGCCGGACCGGCGTAGTTCCAGCCGAGGCCGACGCGGCGCGCGATCTCTTGGATGATCCACAGATCCTGGCGCGCGTCGCCCGGCGGGTCGAGGGCCTTGCGGCCGAGCTGCACGCGGCGGTCGGTGTTGGTGAACGTACCGGTCTTCTCCGGGAACGCGGATGCCGGCAAGATCACGTCGGCGTAGCTCGCGGTCTCGGTGAAGAAGATGTCCTGCACGACGAGGTGCTCCAGCTTCGCCATCGCCTCACGCGCGTGCTCGACGTTCGGATCCGACATCGCCGGGTTCTCGCCCATGATGTACATGCCGTGGATCACGTCGGTGTGCACCGCGTCCATGATCTCGGTGACCGTCAGCCCCGGCTTGGGATCGAGCTTGGTGTTCCACAGCGCTTCGAACTTAGTGCGCGCGCCGGCGTTGTCGACGCGCTGGTAGTCCGGGAACATCATCGGGATCAGCCCGACGTCCGATGCGCCCTGCACGTTGTTCTGGCCGCGCAGCGGGTGCAGCCCCGTGCCGGGCCGGCCGATCTGGCCGGTGACGAGCGCGAGCGAGATGAGGCAGCGCGCGTTGTCGGTGCCGTGGATGTGCTGCGAGATGCCCATCCCCCAGAAGATGATCGCGGCCTTCGCGGTGGCGTACAGGCGCGCGACCTCGCGGATCGTCTGCGCGTCGATGCCCGTGATCGGCGCGACCTTTTCGGGCGAGTAGTCCTTCACGTTCTCGCGCAGCGCTGCGTAGTTCTCGGTACGTTCGCGGATGAACGCCTCGTTCGCGAGCCCTTCCTCGATGATCACGTGCAGCAAGCCGTTGAGCAGCGCCACGTCGGTGTCGCCGTTGAATTGCAGGAAGTACGTCGCGTGGCGCGCGAGATCGCTGCGCCGCGGGTCCATCAGGATGATCTTCGTGCCGTTCTTCGCGGCGTTCTTCATGAACGTCGCGGCAACCGGGTGGTTGACCGTCGGGTTCGAGCCGATCACGATCGCCACGTCGGCGAGCGCGACGTCTTCGACTTGGTTCGACACCGCCCCGGAGCCGACGTCCTCCAGCAGCGCCGCCACGGACGACGCATGGCACAGCCGCGTGCAATGGTCGACGTTGTTGGTTCCGAAGCCCGTTCGCACGAGCTTCTGGAACAAGTACGCCTCTTCGTTGCTGCCCTTCGCGGAGCCGAACCCGGCGAGCGCCTTCGGCCCGCGCGCGTCGCGGATTTCGCGCAGCTTGCCGCCTGCGACCTCGAGCGCTTCGTCCCACGTCGCCTCGCGGAACGCGTCCCACATGTTGTCGGGATCCAGCAGCGCGGCGGTCTTCGCGACGCCGTCCTTGCGGATCATCGGCTTGGTGAGGCGCTTGGGGTTGTGCACGTAGTCGAAGCCGAAGCGACCCTTGACGCACAGCCGGCTCGCGTTCGACGGGCCGTCGCGGCCCTCGACGTAGATGATCTTGTCGTCCTTGATGCTGTACGTCAGCAGACAGCCGACGCCGCAGTACGGGCACGCGGAGTCGACCTGCTTGTCGGGCACGAGCAGCGCGACGCCGTTCGCCGGCGTCAGCGCGCCGGTCGGGCACGCCTGCACGCACTCGCCGCACGCGACGCACGTGCTCGTCCCCATCGGGTCGTCGAAATCGAACACGATCTTCGCGTGCTCGCCGCGCCACGCGTAGCCAATCACGTCGTTGACCTGCTCCTCGCGGCACGCACGCACGCAGCGCCCGCACTGGATGCAGGCGTCGAGGTTCACCGACATCGCGGGGTGCGACAAGTCGGGTGCGGGCTGGTGCCGCTGCGGGTAGCGCGCCTGCGTCACGCCGAGCTTCGCGGCCCACACGTCGAGCTCTGATTCGCGCTTGTACGGCGACGCCGACTGCGCCGGCATGTCGGTGAGCAGCAGCTCCGTGACGAGCTTCTGCGACGTGACGGCGCGCGTGCTGGTGCTCGTGACCGTCATCCCTTCGCTGGGACGGCGGCAGCACGACGGCGCGAGCACGCGTTCGCCCTCGATCTCCACCATGCACACGCGGCAGTTGCCGTCGGGGCGATAGCCGTCTTTGTAGCACAGCCGCGGGATCTCGATGCCGTGGCGGTCGGCGGCCTGCAGGATCGTCTCGTCCTCGCGCGCCGCGACCGGCGTGCCGTTGAGCGAGAACGTGATGCGTGCCGCGCCGTCGGCGTGCGGCTGAACTCGTTGCGGTGCGATCGCCACGCTATTGGACCTCATGGGGGAAGTACTTGTACACGCTGAGATACGGGTTCGGCGCGGCTTGGCCCAGCCCGCAGATCGACGCGTCCATCATGACGGTCGAAAGATCGGTGAGCAGCGCCTTGTCCCAGTCGTCGCGTTCCATGAGCGCGACGGCTTTCGCGGTTCCGACGCGGCACGGCGTGCACTGACCGCACGACTCTTCGCGAAAGAAGCGCAGCATGTTCAGCGCCGCGCTCTTCGCGGTGTCCTTGTCGGACAGCACGATGATCGCCGCGGAGCCGATGAAGCACCCGTACTGGTTGAGCGTGTCGAAGTCGAGCGGGATGTCGGCCATCGACGCGGGCAGGATGCCGCCGGAAGCGCCGCCCGGAAAATAACCGTAGAACGTGTGGCCCGGCAGCATGCCGCCCGCGTACTCGGCGAGCAGCTCGCGCATCGTGATACCGGCGGGCGCGAGGTGCACGCCCGGTTTTTGCACGCGGCCGCTGACCGAGAACGACCGCAAGCCCTTGCGGCCGTTGCGGCCTTGCGACGCGAACCACTCCGCGCCGCGCTCGACGATCTCGCGCACCCAGTAGAGCGTCTCCATGTTGTGCTCGAGCGTCGGGCGGCCGAACACGCCGACCTGCGCGACGTACGGCGGGCGCAGCCGCGGCATGCCTTTCTTGCCTTCGATCGACTCGATCATCGCCGACTCTTCGCCGCAGATGTATGCGCCCGCGCCGCGGCGCAGGTGGACCGGCGGCAGCGGCATCGGCGACTTCGCTTGCAGCGCCGCGATCTCGCGCGTGAGGATCGCGCGCGCCGCGGCGTACTCGTCGCGCAGGTACACGTAGATCTCCGCGATGCCGACGGCCCACGCCGCGATCAGCATCCCTTCGAGAAAACGGTGCGGGTCGCGTTCGAGATACCAGCGGTCTTTGAACGTACCGGGCTCGCCTTCGTCGATGTTGACGGCCATCAGCCGAGGCGCCGCTTCGGCGCGCACGATCTTCCACTTGCGGCCGGCGGGGAATCCCGCGCCGCCCAAGCCGCGCAGGCCGGCGTTCTCCATCGTCGCGATCACGTCGTCGGCGGTGCGCTCGCCCGCGACGCACGCTTTGAGGAGCTCGTACCCGCCGGTTCCCACGTAGCCTTGATAGCCGGTGTACGACGGCTCGCGCGCTGTCAGCGCTTTGCTTTCGACCGCCTCGTCGACGGCGGCGACCGTCGCGTGGTCGACCGGATTCTGGTTCACGACGGCGACCGGCGCGGTGTCGCAACGCCCAACGCACGGTGCGGTAATGACGCGGACGCTGTCGCCGTAGCCGCCGTTGCGCAGCATCCGCAGCAGCGTCTTCGCGCCCGCCATCTCGCACGACAAACCGTCGCATACGCGCACGGTGACGGCGGGCGGCGCCGCCTCGCCTTCCTTCACCACGTCGAAGTGATGGTAGAACGTCGCGACCTCGAACACTTCCGCCGGGGCGAGCCTCATCTCTTCGGCGAGCGCGTTGAGGTGCGCGGCCGAGATCGCGCGATAGCGGTCCTGGATCTTGTGAAGGTGCTCGATCAGCAGGTCGCGCCGGCGCGGCTCGTCGCCGAGCAGCGCGCGCACGTCCGCGAGTGCGGCCGGGTCGAGCTGGCGCCCGCGCCCCTGGCCGCGGCGCTTCTTGCGCCGGCCTTCCGCGCCCGCGACGGGCATGACCCGGGCGGCTTGCCCGAGCGGCACGCCGCCCGTGATGTCGATCGTCTCCAAAACCGGTCTCCCCGAAGGTTGGACCCCGGTATTTTGTACACCAGCGGTTCCCGCCTTGCGGGTCAGCCGGGCGGCGGTGCTCCGGGCGGCGCGACGGCGTCGAAGCTGCCGCCCTCGGCGAGTGCCTCCCCTTCGCTGAACGGCTCCCGCTCCTCGGCTGCGGTCTCGGCCGGCTCGTGAAACGCCGTCCGCGGCCGCTCGGTCGCCGGCCGCCCGACGACGGACGCGCTTTCGGGCCCGGTCTCGGGCGGTGTCGTGCCGGCGCCCCGGTCGCTGTCCGCGACGGGGTCCGGTCCGCGCTCAGGTTGATTCGCCATGCCGACCGTTACCCTGACGACGTGCCGTTGCCGTCCCCGGCTTCCCAGCGGTGGACGAGGCGGGCGGCCTCCATCACCTCGGCGGGCGTGACGATCGCAGTCTCCACCGTGCCGCCGCCGTCGCCGGGGCCCGCGACGGGGCCGGGGTGCTGCGGGTTGCCGAACGGCGTCTGCTCGTCTTCGGGAACGGCGATCACTTCGGCGCTTCGCGGCGAGAACGGGCTGCGGCGGCCGACGCGAATGTTGCCGGTGAAGGCCTTGCCTTCGTGGATCGTCACGTTCGGATCGGCGACCAGCGGCGGGAGATCGTTCGCGGAGTCGCCGCGCACCTCGCCTTCGTAGCCGAAGTGGTACGGGATGCCGATCTGGTGCACGAACCGGCCCGGGCCCAAGCGCACCGGCGTGATGCGGCCCGTGACGAGCGCGCGCACCTCGATGTCGCCGCGCGCGGTCTCCACCGTGACCCAGTCGCCGTTGCGAATGCTCTTCTCGACCGCGAGCTCCGGTGATATCTCGCAGAACGCCGCCGGCTGCAGCTCCGCGAGCCACGGGAGCTGACGGCTCATCACGCCCGACGCGTGGTGTTCGGTCAGCCGGTACGTCGTGATGACGTACGGGTACTTCGTGTCGCCGATCGCGTGGTAGGGGTTGTCGCGCCGGCGCCATTCCTTGAGCACCGGGTTGTACTGCACGTTCGGATACAGCGCGTTGCCGACCGGCGACTCGCGCGGCTCGTAGTGCGTCGGCATCGGTCCATCGGCGGTTCCGTTCACCCCGAAGATCTCGGAGCGGCCGTACTCGAGCATCGCGAACGGCGTGTCGCCGTTCACCGCGGCTTCACCGCGCGCGTCGTCCGGCGCGCGGTACGAGGGCGGCGTTTCGACCGGGAAGTTCGGCGCGTCGTCACCGGTCCAGCGGCCCGCGGATTCGTCCCACCACACCAGCCGCTTGCGCTCGCTCCACGGTTTTCCCGCAGGGTCCGCGGACGCGCGGTTGTACAGCGTGCGCACGTTGTTGGGCCATGCCCATGCCCATTCCGGCGATACGGGGTTGGCCGGATCGGCGGTGCGGCGGCGCGTCAGGTTGCGCCCGGGCTCCGGGAACATGCCGGTGTAGATCCACGCGCCGCACACGGTCGTGCCGTCGTCGCGCAGCTCGTGCGAATCGCGCAGATGCTCACCCGTTTCGGCATGATAGCCGTTGATCTCGCGCATGATCTTCTCCACGTCGGGCTCCCCGCGCTCGCGCGCGTCGTCGCTCTCGTAGTCCCAGGTGACGTCGAGGATCGGCCGGTCCAGCGGGTTCGCCGAGCCGGCGTAGAGCGCTTTGAGGCGTTTGCCCAAGTCGTACGTGAACGCGAGATCGCTGCGCGCGTCGCCCGGCGGCTCGACCGACTTTTCGTGGAATTGCACGAGGCGCATCGTGTTGGTGAACGTCCCCGACTTCTCGGCGACGCCCGCGACGGGCAGGAAGAACACTTCGGTGCCGATGTCGTGCGGGTCGGCGCCTTCGCGCTTCCAGAACGCCGCGCTCTCCGTCTCGAACATGTCGCGGACCACCAGCCACTTCAGGCGTTCCATCGCGCCGCGCTGCAACGCCGCGTTTTGCCCGCCGACGGCGGGGTTTTGACCGTACAGCACGAGCCCTTCGACGTCGCCGTCCTTCATCGCGAAGAACATCGGCAAGTCCGAATGGTCGCCGGTGTTGAGCGGGAGGCGCGAAAAGCACCAGTCGTTCGCCGCGGTGGCGTGCTCGCCGTACCATGCTTTGAGAAACGAGACCGCGAACTTCGGAAAGTCGGCCCAGCGCCCTGAGCGCATCGTGTGGCCCTTGGTCCACGCCGCGAAGTCCGCCTCGTCTTTCTCGAGCGTCGGCACTTTGAGATAGCCGGGGAAGCTGTCGTACAGCGTCGCGATGTCGGTCGAGCCTTGGATCGACGCGTGCCCGCGCAGCGCCATGATGCCGCCGCCCGGGCGACCGGTATTCCCCAGCAGCGCTTGCAGCGTCGCGGCCGCGCGGATGTTCTGCACGCCGACCGTGTGCTGCGCCCAGCCCATCGCGTAGGCGTACACCGCCGTGCGCTCGCGCCCGCTGTTCTCCACCAGCAGCCGCGCGAGCGCGAGGAACGACTCCTTCGGCGCGCCCGTGATGCGCTCGACCATCTCCGGCGTATAGCGCGCGTAGTGCCGCTTGAGCACGTTGATGACGCAGCGCGGATGCTGAAGCGTCGGATCGGTTTTCGGCCGCTTGCCGCCGCCGTGCACGGACGCGTCGCCGCCGCCCGCCGACGATTCGGACGATTCGTCGATGTCGTAGCGCCAGGCCTTCGCGTCGTACGTGCGCGTTTCGGCGTCGTAGCCGTTGAACAAGCCGTCGAGGTCCTCGGTGTCGCGAAAATCCGGGTGCACGAGGAACGATGCGCTCGTGTACGCGAGCACGTACTCACGGAACCACGCCTCGTTCGAAAGAACGTAGTTGATCAAGCCGCCCGTGAACGCGATGTCGGTGCCGGGGCGGATCGGGATGTACATGTCGGCCAGCGCGCTCGTGCGCGTGAAGCGCGGGTCGACGTGCACGATCTTCGCGCCGCGCTCCTTCGCCATGAGCGCGAAGCGAAAGCCGACCGGATGGTTCTCCGCGAAGTTGGAGCCCTGGATCACGATGAGGTCGGCATGCTGCAGATCCATCAGATGGGTGGTCGCGCCGCCCAGGCCGTACAGGGTGCCCAGACCGGGCACCGTCGCGCTATGTCAAATGCGGGCCTGGTTCTCGATGAACGGCGTGCCGACGTTGCGGAACAGCTTGGCGATGAGATAGTTCTCTTCGTTGTCGAGCGTCGCGCCGCCGAGCGACGCGATCGCCGTCGTACGGTTCACGCGGCGGCCCTGCTCGTCGTGCTCGGTGAAGGTGCGGTCGCGCGTTTCCTTGATCCGCTGCGCGATCCGGTCCATCGCCCATGCGTACGGCACGTCCGTCCACTCGCTCGCATACGGCGCCCGGTAGCGTACGGTCGTCCAGCGGTTGGGGTTGACGTGGAGCTGGTACGTGGCCGCGCCCTTGGGGCACAGCGTGCCGGCGTTGATCGGTGAGTCGGGGTTGCCCTCAATGTCGACGATGGTGTCGCCGTCGCTGTAGACCGTCGTGCCGCAGCCGACCGCGCAGTAGGGGCACACGCTCGGCGTCCGCTTCTTGCCGGCGATGCGCGGGCGCAGCGTTCGCGAGCGCTTCGACAGCACGTTGGGCAGCATGCCGACGCGTTCGCCCAGCGCGCCCGCCGCGCGCGACAGCAGCGCGGTGAGATCGATGACGGGCTTGGGATCGGACACGGTCACCTCGGCTGGGTCGGTGTGCGCGGCGGCGGGTAGGAGCGTTCCGATGACCAAGGCCGTACTCTTCGACGTCGACGGAACGCTGATCGACTCCAACGACCAGCACGCCCGCGCGTGGGTCGCGTGTCTCGCCGAAGCCGGCTATACCATACCCTTCGAACGGGTGCGCCCGCTCATCGGCATGGGCGGCGACAAGGTCCTCCCGATGCTCGTGCCCGGGCTCGAAGAGGACAGCCCGCAAGGCAAGGCGATCGGGGAAGCGCGCAAGCGCATCTTCAAGGAGCGCGAGCTCGGGACGATCCCGCCGACGCGCGGCGCGCGCGAGCTGCTCGAAGCGGTGCGCGCGCGCGGCGCGCGCGTCGTGGTGGCGACGTCGGCGAAGAAATCCGAGCTCGACGGCTTGCTCGCGCGCGGCGACCTCGGACCGCTCGTCGACGTCGCGGCGACCGGCGACGACGCGCAAGACTCCAAGCCGGATCCCGACATCATCGGCGCGGCATTGAAGAAAGCGGGCATCGCGGCGGCCGACGCGGTGATGGTCGGCGACACCGAGTACGACGTCGAGGCAGCGCACCGCGCCGGTGTGCCGTGCGTGGCGCTGCTCTGCGGCGGTAACGACCCCGCGACGCTGCGCGGCGCCGACGCGGTCTACGAAGATCCGGCGGAGTTGGCCGGCGCGCTGGATCGCCCGCCGTTCGCGTGGTCCAGCGCGGCGTCGACGGCGCCGTAAAGGTCTTTCATCAAGAACGGCTTCGTCAAGAACGCGTCCCAGCCGTCGCGCACGGCCGGCATGCGCACGCTGATGCGCACGAGCGGCGTGCCGTTCGCGCGGGCGACGAACGAATCTGCCGGCATGCCGAGCCGGTCCGCATCGACGAGCGCGACGTCGAAGTGGCCGTCGGCAAGCGTGCGCAGCAGCTCTTCGCCGCCGGTGGCGACCGCGACCGCGTAGCCGTCGTCGCGCAGCGTATGGGCGACGTACGAGCGCGCGTCGCCGTCAGCATCGAGCAGCGCGATGCGGCGCGACGCGACGGTCCGGTGCGCGGGCCGCGCCGGCACGAACACGCGGAACGTCGAGCCTTGCCCTTCGACGGAATCGACCGAGATCGTGCCGCCGTGCAGCTCGACGATCGTGCGCGTGAGGTAGAGACCGAACCCCGTGCCGCCGATGCCGAGCGCGCGCGCGTTGCTGGCGCGCGCGAACCGGCCGAACAGCTTCGCGCGCTCGTTCTCGGGGATCCCGATCCCGCGGTCGCGCACCGTGATCTCGACGCCGCTCGCGCGCGAGCGCAGCGCGACCTCGACCGGTTCGCCGCCCGGTGAGTACTTGATCGCGTTGCCGACGACGTTCTCGACGACTTGCCGCAGCCGCGCCGCGTCGCCGTTGACGACGAGCGGCGTCCCCGACACGCGCAAGTCAATTGCCCTGGTGACGGAGAACACGCGCACGACGTCGCGCACCAGCGTGATGAGGTCCACCTCGTCCAATACGAGCGCGAGCTCGTTCTGCTCGAGCCGCGACAGCGCCAGGGTGTCGGTCGCGAGCGACGCCAGGCGCATCGCGCTCGACGAGATCATGCCCAGATACTGCCGTGACTCGCTGTCGAAGCGGTCGTCCTCCGCCAGCACGTCGGCGAACCCCACGATCGTCGTGAGCGGGCCTTTGAAATCATGCGCGAGCATCGCGATCAAGTCGTTCTTCACCTGGTTGAGCTCCACGACGGCGTCGCGCCGCGATGCCAGCTCTTTGTACAGCTCGACGTTGCGCGCGGCCACGGCGAAGTACTGCCCCAGCAGCCCCAGCGCGAACACGTCGGCCGCGCCGAGCTGGGTCTCGCGCTGCACGTCGAGCACGTACGCCGTCCCGCCGCCGGAGCCCGGGACGCGGACCGCCGCGCGCTGCTCGAGCTCGTCGAGCACGCACACGTCGCTGCGCGATGCGAGCGCGACGAAATCGTCACCCGGCCGCGAGTCGTCGCGCGACGACAAATCGGTGGTCGCCGCGAAACCGCCGCGCGAGCGCGGCGCGTACAGCGTCGCGTGCCCGTCGACCAGCTCGTGCACGCCCGACAGCAGCGCGTCGACGAGCACCGTCGGCTCGAGCGACGCGAACAGCGTGCGCGCGATCGACGTGATCGCGGTGAGCCGCTCGTTCTGCATCGTGAGCTGCGCGCCGCGCAGCACCTGCTCCGTCACGTCGCGCTGCACGACGACGTAGTGCGTCGTGCGGCCGGTGTCGTCGAGCAGCGGGCGCGCCGTCGCTTCGGTGTGGTAGTACGAACCGTCGGCGCGGTACGAGATGTAGTCGACGCGCGCGGGGCGGCCGGCCATCATCTCTTCGCGCATGTGCACGAGCCGCGCGCGGTCGGTCTTGGGGCCGAAGAACTCGTCCACACGGTGGCCGATCACCGCTTCGGGGCGCGCGGCCCCCTTCTGCCGCACGAACGCCTCGTTCGCATAGACGATCGTCGCCGGCTCGGATGCGTTCGCGCCCGGCTTCGCGAGGATGATCGGGTCCTGTGCCGCCTCGATCGCCGCGGACAGCAAGTTGATGCGCTCCTGCGCGCGCTCCGTCTCGGTGAGGTCCGTCGCGACGACGAGCACGATCTCGCGGCCGCGCGTCGGCACCAGCTCGATGCGCAGCTCGATCGGGTAGGTCGTGGCGTCCTTGCGGCGCGCGAGCGTGCGAATGTTGAGCCGGCGCCCGGGATGGGCGCGCAATTCCAGCAGGCGTTCCGCGAGCCGGCCCTTCTTCGTCAGCGACGGCAGCAGCTCGACCAGCGGCAATTGCCGCAGCTCGTCGGTGGTGTAGCCCAGGTTGCGACGCGCCGCGTCGCTCGCGAACAGGACGCGCTGCGTCGCGACGTCGACGTGGTACATCTCGGTCTGCGAGCTGTCGAACAGCCGCAGCAGCGTGCGGCGCGCTTCGAACTGCTCGACCACCGCATCACCGATCGCCGCGAGCGACGTGCGCTGCGCGGCGGTCAGCACGCGCGGGCGCCGGTCGAGCACGCACAGCGTTCCGACCGCGTGGCCGTCGGCCGACCGCAGCGGAGCGCCCGCGTAGAACCGGATCGCTTCGGGCCCGGCGACGAGCGGGTTGTCCGCAAAGCGCGCATCGGCGGCCGCGTCCGCGATCTCGAAGACGCCGTCGCTCGCGATCGCGTGCGCGCAGAAAGAAAGGTCGCGCGGCATCTCGCGCAGATCGAGCCCGAGCGCGGACTTGAACCACTGGCGGTCGGCGTCGATCAGCGAGATCAGCGAGATGGGCGCTTCGCAAAGCTGCGCGGCAAGGCGCGTGAAGGCGTCGAAGAGCGCCTCGCTCGGCGTGTCGAGGAGCTCGTACTCGTAGAGGGCGGCGAGCCGCCGCTCCTCAGACGGAGGAACCGGCGCGGGGATGGGCATCGGCGCGTGCTCGCTTCGCCCCCACGAACGCGAGGACTTCCTCCAGCGGGCGCGCGTTGAGGACTTCGGCCGCGGTGACCCAGGCGCGGCGCGCCTGCCCGACGGCGTAGGCGACGTTCTCGAGGTGCGCGACGCGGTGCGCGTCCGAGTCGCACGTGAACGTCACGCCGAACTCGCGCGCGCGCCGCGCGAGCGGGCTGGGGAGGTCGAGCCGGCTCGGCTGGCCGTCGATCTCCAGCGCCGTGCCGGTGCGCGCCGCCGCCGCGAACACCGCGTCGTGGTCGAAGTCGTAGCCCGCGAACGTCTCGACGTTGCGGCCCGTGGGGTGCCCGATGATGTTCACGTACGGGTTCTCGATCGCGCGCAGCAGCCGCGCCGTCATCGCGTCGCGCGACTGGTTGAACGCCGAGTGCACCGACGCGACGACGATGTCGAGCTCGGCGAGGATCTCGTCGTCGTAGTCCATCGAACCGTCGGCGCGAATGTCCACTTCCGACGAGCACAGCGTGCGAATGCCGTAGCGGTCGCCGATCTCGCGCACGCGGCGCCGCTGCTGCCGCAGGTCGTTGGGGTCGACCCCGATCGAGCCGCGGCCCCATGAATGGTCGCTGATCGAATGATACGCGTAGCCGCGCGCCGCGCACGCCGCGATCATCGCTTCGAGCGTGTCGCGGCCGTCCGAGTAGGTCGAGTGCAGGTGGAAGTCGCCCTTGAGATCGCTGAGCTCGATCACGCGCGGCAGCGTGCCGTCGAGCGCCGCTTGAATCTCCCCGATGCCGAGCCGCATCTCCGGCGGGATGTACGGCATACCGAGCGTTGCATAGACTTCCTCTTCGGTGCGGCACACGATCGTGCGGCCGTCGGTGAGGTCGACGATGCCGTTCTCGCTGACGCGCAAATTCTTGCGCACGGCCAGCTCGCGAAACTGGATGTTGTGCTCGCGCGAGCCGGTGAAATGCTGCAGCAAGTTGCCGTACAGGTGCGCGGGCAGCACGCGCAAGTCGATCTGCAAGCCGCCCGCGAGCCAGATGCTCGCCTTCGTGGGGCCTTCCGCGAGCACGGCCTCCGCGCGGTCCCACGCGGTGAACGCCGCGACCACGTTTTCGGCCTGCGCCGACGTGCAGATCACGTCGACGTCGCCGACGGCCGGCTCCTGGCGCCGCACGCTGCCGGCCGCGGTGAGGTCCTGGGCGTCGGTGAGCTCGCGCAGGTACGCGATGACCTCGCGCGCGACCGGCAGCGCGACGCCGAGCGGCGTGCGCTTCGTGCGGCCCTTGTACGCGAGCACGCCGCGGCGGATGTTGTCGATCGACTTCGCTCCCAAGCGCGGCATCGTGGCGAGCGCGCCGTCGTCGAGCGCGCGCTCGAGGTCGGCCAGCGACGCGATGCCCAGCCGTTCGAACAGCTGCTGCGCCGTCTTCATGCCGACGCCTTGGACGCCGAGCAGCTCCAGCAGCGTCGAGGGATATTTCGCGCGCAGCTCCTCCAGATACGGGTCGGTCCCGGTCTGCGCCAGCGTCGCGATGCGGCCGGCGATCGTCTTGCCGACGCCGGGCAGCTCGGTGAGGCGCGCCGCGTCCACGCCTGCGGCACCGAGCGGCGCGGCGTTCTCCAGCGTCTCCGCGGCTCGCTCATACGCCATGAACTTGAAGAACGGCTCCCCCGCGAACTCCATCAGGGTGCGTATCTCGCGCAAGTCTTTGGCGATCTGGCCGTTGGTCCGGGTTGCCATGGTGACGAGGAGTTCGTTCCACGCCCGCGTACGGGCGTCCCATGCTGCGCACCGAGCGCCGGCGTCTCGACCCGGCGATCCTCAACTTGCCGGTCCAGAAGATGCGCGAAGGCTACTACTCCGACACGTACTTCAACCGGGCGCGCGAGATCCTCGAAGCGGACCGCTACCACCCGCGCGTGCGCATGCAAGTGTTTCAGCGAAATCAGGCGATCTTGTGCGGGATCGATGAGGCGATCGCAATCCTCAAGCTGTGCAGCGGGCGGCACAGGAACGGCGCCTGGGAAGACGGCTGGGAGCAATTGACCGTGCGTGCGCTGTACGACGGCGATCCGGTCACGCCGTTCGAGACGGTGATGACGATCGAGGGCGACTACGCGCTGTTCGCGCATCTCGAGACGCCGTATCTCGGCGTGCTGGCGCGCCGTACGCGCATCGCGACGAACGCGCGCGCGATCGTCGACGCCGCCGGCGGCAAGGAAGTGCTGTTCTTTCCCGCGCGGTTCGACCACCATCTGGTGCAGACGGGCGACGGTTACGCCGCGTACATCTCGGGCGCGCTCGGCGTGTCGACCGACGCGAACGCGGAATGGTGGGGCTCGCGCGGGATGGGCACGGTGCCGCACGCGCTCATCGCGGCATACGGCGGCGACACGGTGCGCGCCACCGAGAAGTTCGCGCAGTACATCGACCCGGCGGTCAACGTGATCGCCCTGGTCGACTTCGACAACGACTGCGCGGGCACGTCGGTCGCGACTGCGCGCGCGCTCGGCGACCGCTTATGGGGCGTGCGGCTCGACACGTCGGGCACGCTGGTGGACAAGAGCGTGATCCCGCAGATGGGCACGTTCCCGCCCACCGGCGTGAACGCGCAGCTCGTGCACAACGTGCGCGACGCGCTCGACGCCGAAGGTTTCCGCAACGTGAAGATCGTCGTGAGCGGCGGCTTCGACGCCGCGCGCATCCGCAAGTTCGAGGACGACCTCGTCCCAGCCGACGCCTACGCCGTCGGCAGCGCGTTCTTCAAAGGCGCGGGGTCGTTCGACTTCACCGCCGACATCGTTGCGCTCGACGACGGCGCCGGCTGGAAAGAATGCCACAAAGTGGGCCGCCCGGAACGCCCGAACCCGCGGCTGAGCCTCGTGGGCTAAATGCCTACACCGGGGCGTTCTGCGCTGCCAGCTTTTCGATGATCGCGCGGTTGAACAAGGTCAGGTCGCCGGGGTTGCGTGAGGTGACCCAGTTGCCGTCTTGCACCACAGGCTGGTCGCGGTAGAGGCCGCCCGCGTTGCGGATGTCGTCGGCGATCGACGCAAAGCCCGTGAGCGTCCGGCCGCGCACGACGTTCGCCGAGATGAGCACTTGCGGACCGTGGCAGATCACGAACATCGGCTTCTTCGCCTGATCGAACTCTTTCACGAAGCGCTGGACGTCTTTGTTGGTGCGGATATGATCCGGCGACTGGCCGCCCGGAATCAAGAGCGCGTCGAAGTCGTCGGCGGTCACGTCCGCGACGAGCTCCTCCGCTTTCACGCTCTGGCCTTCGTCGAGCCCGCGTTTGCCGCGAATCTTCTGCAGCGCGCGGTCGTCGACGCCGACGATCGTCACGATCGCACCGGACTCCTCGAGCGCGCGGCGCGGTTCGATCAGCTCGGACTCCTCGAACCCGTCGCCCACGAGGGCGGCGATTCGCTTACCTTCGATCTCCATAGGGGATCGGGCGTTCTCACCGCGCACGCACCCCGCCTCTTGCTCCGCCTACAGCGTCCCGCCCGTGCCTTGGACCGCTGCGCGCAGCAGGTAGGCGAGCTCCACCTCAAGCTTGCCGGCCGGGTCCAGCACCGTGTCGTCCGTCAGGGCCTTGAGGACCGGGTTGCGCTTGGTCATGTCGCCTTCGGGGACCGCGTGGCGCGGGTTGATCTCGCGCATGTAGATGCGGGCGTCGTAGCGGATCTGGCCGTCCGGCAGGAAGTAGAGCGGGTCCAGACCGCTCGCGTACACGCTGAGGCCCAGCAGCTCCGTCTGCTGCAAGAAGCCGATCGCGCGCAGTCGCAGCGCCTTCGCCAGCCGCGCGAGCGCGGGGACGGCGAGCCGCGCCTCGCCTGCGAGGACACGCTCGAGCAGCGCGGGATCCAGCGCGGCGGCCGCGGCGAGGCCGGCGACGTCGAGGTCCTTCGCGGCGGCGAGCCGTGCGAGAGCCGCACCGAACGCCGGCCCGCCCGCCGTCCCGCTGGCGCCGTCGTAGGCAGCTGCTTCGGAGTCCATCAGGAGGGGATCGCCGGTTGCGGCACGGACGCCTGTCGGTCCATGCCGGAATCGACCGAGCAGCGCAAGTCGCGCCACCTCGACGTGTGCCTCACCGACGACGTCGCGTCACGGCTCGACGCGGGCTGGGACGCCGTCCGCCTGCGGCACGAGGCGCTGCCCGAGATCGCGCTCGCGGACGTCGACATCACGACGGCGTTTCTCGGGCTGCCGCTGCGCGCGCCGCTGCTGATCTCGTCGATGACCGGCGGCACCACGCGCGCCGCGGAGATCAACCGCCGCTTGGCGCGCGGCGCCGAAGCCGCCGGGATCGCGTTCGCGCTCGGCAGCGGCCGCGCGATGCTCGAGGACGATGCGCTGCGGTCGACGTTCGACGTGCGTGCGGTCGCGCCGAACGTCGTGCTGTTCGCGAACGTCGGCGCGGTGCAGCTGAACTACGGCGTGCGCACCGACGACGCGCGGCGGCTCGTCGATGCGCTCGACGCCAATGGGCTCTACCTGCATTTGAACCCGCTGCAAGAGGCGATCCAGCCCGGCGGCGACACGAACTTTCGCGCGCTGGAACCGAAGATCGCGGCGCTGTGCGAAGCGCTCGACGTGCCGGTGATCGCGAAGAGCGTCGGCTCGGGGATCGCGCCGTCCACGGCCGCGCGGCTGGTGAGCTGCGGCGTCGCGGCGATCGACGTCGCGGGCGCCGGCGGCACGTCGTGGGCGCGCGTCGAGGGCAAGCGCGCGGGCGATGCGGCGCGCGAGCGCATCGCCGAGGCGTTCGGCGGCTGGGGCTACGCGACGCCGCGCGCGACGGCCGCGGTGCGCGCCGCGCTGCCCGAGGTGCCGCTCGTCGCGAGCGGCGGGATCCGCGACGGCGTGCAGGTCGCGAAGGCGCTCGCGCTCGGCGCCGACCTCGCGGGGCTCGCACTGCCGTTTCTGCGCGCCGCCGACGAGTCGGACGCCGCCGTCGCAGCGCTGATCGACGAGCTGATCACGGCGCTGCGCATCGCGGTGTTCGCGAGCGGTTCGCGAACGATCGCCGGCTTGCGCGACGCGCTCGCCTAGCGCGCGCCGGACCCCGTGCTGTTCGCCGCGCTCGCGGCCGCCGTGATCGCCGCATCGCCCGCGCCGAGTGCGTCGCCGTCACCGAGCGCATCACCGTCACCGAGCGTGCCGCCGCAGATCGGCAGCGTCACCGTCGTCAGCGGGAGCCCGCAGTCGCTGCACCGTGCGCCGCAGGCGGCGTCGGTGCTCGACGCGCGCTCGCTGCGCGCATCCACCGCCGCGTCGCTCGACGCCGTGCTGCGCGCGCTGCCGGGGTTCGACCGCGACCGCAGCAACGCACCGTTCACGAACTACGGCCAGTTGCGCGTCTCCTTCGCGGGCGCGGGAAGCGATCGCGGCGCGCTGCTCGTCGACGGCGTTCCCGCGCAGGACGGCTTCGGCGGGCAAGTGGATTGGAACGCGTTTCCGGCGGCGTCGATCACGCGCGCGGAGCTGCTGCGCGGGCCGGGCTCGGCGCTGTACGGCTCCGGCGCGATCGGCGGCGTCCTCTCGCTGACCACGCTTTCGCCCGCGAACGTCGCGTCGGGCCGGCTGGAAGCGAGCGCAGGCGGTGCGGATCGCGGCTCGGCGTCGTTCGCTGCAACCGGCGCGGCAGGCGCGCTGCAAACGTCGGTGTTCGCGAGCACGCGGCGCCTCGCATACGGCGTGATCCCGCCCGGCCAGACGTCGCGCGTGGACCGCACCGCGATCGGCACCGCCGACAGCGCGCACGTAAGGCTGCGCCGCGCCACGCAGCGCACGGTGATCGACGTCGACGCGCTCGCAAGCGACGACGCGCAGCAGGACGGCCGCCCCAACGACGGCTTCTCGCGCTCGCTTCGGCAGGCGGCGGCGACGTGGACGCGCGCCGGTGACGCGACGCTCGCCGTGACGGCGTTCGCGCGCGCGACGACGCTCGTGAACCTCGCCGACAAGCCGGCGGCGCCGGGCGCGCTTTTGTACACGCAGCACGTCCCGACATCGGACGTGGGCGGCCGCGCGCGCTGGGACCGCGCGCTGCGCGACGGCGCGCTCGCCCTCGTCGCCGAACGCCGGATCGTCACCGGCAACAGCGACCAGATCGCGTTCGACGGCACGGTGCAGAGCGACGTCGCGGGGACGCAGCGGCTCGACGGCGTCGCGCTGCAGCGCACCTGGGAAGCTCGGCGCTTCGGCGCGATCGCCGGCGCGCGCTACGACGCGATCGACACGCACGCGCTCGGCGACCGGCACGCCGCCGCGATCTCCCCGCGCGTCGCGCTGCGCCTCGACACGTCGCCGGCGGTCGCGCTGCGCGCCGCGTTCGGCACGGGATTGCGCGCGCCGTACCTCAACGAGCTCGTGCGCAGTTTTCGCATCGGCGCGGTGCTGCAGCAGTCGAACCCATCGCTCGTGCCGGAGCGCAGCCGCTCGGTACAGCTCGGCTTGGACGTGGCGACGCCGTCCGCGCGCTTCGCCGTGGACTACACCGGCACGCGCGTGAGCAACGCGATCGGTTTTCAGACGATCGCGACGAACGTGCAGCGGCGCGCGAACTTCGGCCGCACCGCGACCGACGCGTACACCGCGGAGTACGACCGCGCCCGCGCATGCGCGCGGGTGCGCGGCTTTCTCAACGTGCAGCACGATCGCGTAACCGCCGGTTCCACGGCGCAAATCGGAAAGCGGCTCGCGTACGTGCCGGACTCCGCCGCGTCGCTGAGCTTCGAGCGCACGGTGCGCGCGCTGACGGGCGGCGTCGAGGTGTCGTACAGCGGGCCCACGTTCGCGGACGATCTCGAACGCCAGCCGCTCGGCAGCGCGGTGCTCGTCGGCGGCCGGATCACGCTGCGCGGCGCCGGCGGCACGGCGCTTTCGCTCGCCGTCGACAACCTTGCGGACAAAGTCTATTTGACCAGCGTCGACCGCATCGGGCCGCCCGCGTCGGTCACGCTGCGATTGTCCGTGCCCGTCGGCGTGCGAGCGCGCGTCAGCGCGAGCGCGGCGTGCGGCTGACCTGCACCTCGTCGCCGCGCACGCGCACGTCGAACGGCTCGACCGACGCGTAGTCGCCGAGCGTCATCGTACCGTCCGCCAGCTCGAACGTCCAGGCGTGCCACGGGCACGTGACGCGCGTCCCTTCGATCCAGCCTTCCGCAAGCGGCCCGCCTTGGTGAGGGCAGGTGTTGTCGAGGGCATAGAACGTGCCGGCGACGTTGAACAGCGCGATCTCGCGCGCGCCGACGACGACCGCCGTCCCCGTCCCCGGCGCGACGTCGGCGACGCGCGCCACCGTCACGAAGCCGTCGTCACCTTCCACGAGTCGTCGGGTTCCGCGCCCACAGGAGGACGTCTTGCTCAAAGACTACCGCGACTGGCTGGAGTCGGAGCTCAAGCTGCTCGGAAACGCCAGCCATCACGCGTACTCGTTCGGTCAAGCCAACATGGCGAAGCGCGCGATCGAGCGGCTCGACGAGGAGCTGGCGCGCACGCTGTACGTCCCGGTCGAGCGCGCCGAGGCGCGCCGCGTGCTGACCGCGCTCGAAGCACTCGGCCAGCAGACGACCAACCTTCCGCCCGAGCTCGCGCAGCTGCGCGACCACATCACCGCGGCGCTGCAGGAAACGCAAGACGACCCGGCGCTTTGAGCGGCGGCGCGCCGCAGCGCTTACTCGCGGCGCGACGCGATGCGCTCGAGCCGTTCGATGCGCAGCCGCACGCGCGCGTGGTTGCCGTACCCAGGCAGCGCCGTGACCGAAAAATCCTCGCCGAGCACCGAGATCAGGAACAAGCCGCGGCCGCTTTCGCTCATGACGTCGGCCGGTAGGCGCGCCTCGATGTCATAGGCGGGGCCGCGGTCGATCACGTGCAGCACGGGATCGACCGCGTTCCAATCGACCTCGACCGTGATCGGTCCGGGCGCGTGGCGCACCACGTTGCCGATCAATTCGCCGAACACGAGCTCCGCGGCGGCGTAGTTCGCATCGGGGACGCCGCGCGAGCGCAGAAACGCGATGAAGCCGGCGCGCGCGTCCTCGGCCGAGCGCGCGTCGTCGGCGCGAAACACCCACGCGGGCGTCGGCGCGGCCTGCGTGCGGGGCGGAATCGCGCCGAGCACGCTGATCGTCAGCACGGCGACGTCGTCGTTCGCACCGCGCGCGAGCATGTGGCGCTTGATCGCGTCGGCCGGCTGCGCCGCGCCGGCGATCGTGCCGTCGCGCAGCGCCGCATGCAGCCGTTCCTCACCGCGCGCCACATCCTTGTCCGACTCGATCAGTCCGTCGGTGAAGAACACGAGCGTCGCGCCGAACGGCAGCGCGACGGTCTGCACGTTCGGTTTGACGGTGCCGCGCACGCCGAGCGGCACACCGACGCCGCGCAGCGCGATCACTTCACCGTCGGCGGTGCGCAGCAGCGGGCTGGGATGTCCGGCGATCGCGTACGTCAGCGTCTGCGCGGCCGGGTCGAGCACGCCGACGACGGCGCTCGCGAGCGCGTCGGGATAGTCGCGCGCGAGCGCTTCGTCGATCACGGCGAGCATCGTGTCGGGCTGCGACTGCTGCAGCGCGAGCACGCGCAGTCCGTGGCGGATCGACGACATCACGACGGCCGCGTGCAGCCCGCGCCCGAACACGTCGCCGATCGAGACGACGACGCGCCCGTCGGGCAGGACGAACGCGTCGAACCAGTCGCCGCCGACCTCGACGTCGCTTTCCCCCGATGAGTACACGGCATCGAACGCGTACCCGGCGACCTGCGGCAGCGCCGCGGGCAGCAGCGCCTTCTGCACCTCGTCGGCGATGCGCTTCTCGCGGCGGTACATCTGCGCGTTCTCGATCGCGACCGCCGCGCGCCGCGCGAGCTCTTCGAACAGCGTCAGCACGAACGCGTCGAACTCGCGCGTCTTGTGCGACCAGTGGCACACGAGGTCGCCGCGCAGCACGCCGTGCGACACGAGCGGCACGACGAGGCTCGTGCGGTAGCCAAGCGCTTCGAGCACCGGCAAGCGGTCGGGCGCGATCCAGCTCGCGGCCGCATGCTCGCGGAAGCCGGGATCGTGCGCGAACACGCGCGGCCCGCGGTCCGGATCGCGCTGCACGACGTACGCGTCGCGCAGCTGTTCGAGCAACGGGCGGTGCGCGGGGTCGTGCACGTCGAGCGCGGCCGTGCGCGTGACGCCGTCGTCGTCGACGATGTTGATCGCGACGGCATCCGCGAGCTCGGGGACGGTGAGCCGCACGAGCGCGTCGAGCGTGCGCTGCAGCTCGAACGACTCGGCGAACAGGCGCCCGGCTTCGGACAGCACGCGAAAATACCGGACGGCGCGGCTGTCGTCCGCGTTCGTCGGGTCGAACATCAGCGAGCGGGCCGGCGGCCCGGGCGGTCCGGCATGCGCCGTGCCTGGTACCCGCTTTGACGCAGTTCTCTCGTTTTGGTATGATCCGTCGGTCGCCGTCGCGGACCCACGGAGTCTGCGGACGCGCGAGTCGAAAGGAGCTCCACGCACCCCGTGCCCCTGACCAAAGAACAAAAGTCGGACCTGTCGACCAAATACGGCCGCGGTCCCAACGACACCGGCTCGGCCGACGTCCAAATCGCGATCCTCACGGCGTCGATCAACCAGCTCACCGAGCACTTGAAGATCCACAAGAAGGATCACCACAGCCGCCGCGGCCTGCTCATGCAGGTCGGCCAGCGCCGGCGCCTGCTCGCCTACCTCCAGAACAAAGATCTGGAGCGCTACCGCAAGCTGATCGCGGACTTGGGGCTGCGCCGCTAACCGAGCGCCAGGACTACGACGAACGACGGAACCGGCGGCCAGAACCGCCGGTTTTCATTTGTTGACGGCGGGAGCGCCCGCCGCAGGGGAGGCGCGATGGCTGCGGGTGCGGATTTGCCGCCTGAGAGGGACGGCCTGACGGGTGCCGTGTTCTGGGTGTGCTTCGGCGTGCTCGTGCTCTTGCTCACTCATCCGAGCTGGTTCGAGCACTGGGAGCGAAAGGACACGCTCGACCTGTTGATCGCCGCCGGAACGCTGGGACTCGCAGTCGCCACCGCGGCTTCTGTCCGGGTGACGCGTTCGATGTTCGTGCAAGATCACGTGAGGCACCGCCAGCGGCTCATGCCCATCATCCGCATCGGCCTTGCGCGCGACCCTGGGAACCATGCCGTGTCGCCGGGGCTGCTCGCGAAAAACATCGGAACCGGCCCAGCCCTGCACATTTGGATTCGGG
Organism: Candidatus Elarobacter sp.; assembly: GCA_036403315.1. Lineage (GTDB taxonomy): Bacteria > Vulcanimicrobiota > Vulcanimicrobiia > Vulcanimicrobiales > Vulcanimicrobiaceae > Vulcanimicrobium. The sequence continues at coordinate 26,218 of DASWRD010000043.1, read as the reverse complement.
CCGCATTCACGGGCGGTGCACCGCCTTTGGTGGACGAGATCGCCGGTCTCGGGGTCGGCGAAGAACGCGGCATTGCTCATAAGCTGCCGAACCTGCCGCATAAGCGTTCGGTCTACGGCGCGATCGAGATTCGGTACGAAGACGTTTTTGGTAACCGGTACAGCACGAACTACGACAATTTCGCGACGCTGCGGTTTACGTTCGCGGGGCCGGACGAACTGCGCTGAGTGAGAACGCGGAGCCCCGCCGCCCATGCTATACTCGCTATGGAGGGTAGGCAGCATGAGGCGCATTTCGGTCAGTGACGTCGCGGCCAATGCCGAGTGGCTCTGCAACGACGTCGGTGAAAACCGCTCGGTATACGCCGTCGTCCTGCGCTATGACAGCGAACCCACGGTTCTCCTTGCGCCGGTCGCGCTCCATGATACCGACGGCGAGGAATGGCTGGATCCGGTCGGCCCGATCCGAATCGACCCAGACCAGGATCAGCCGTTCGAAGGCGATGACGAGGGGTCGTTTTGATCGGCTAAAGGCCGATCATCAACTCAACTTCGGTTCCGTTCGCCTTACGAACGATAATGGTGTCGCCGTTGGCGAGCTTCATCATGAGAAACGCGTGGAGCTTTATCGCGCGGCGGAGTGCCTCGGACATGGTGACTTGCTGCTTGGCGGCGAGGTCCGCCAAAACGCGATACGTCTCGATGGCGAAGTTGACGGTGACTTTCTTGAGCTCGTTCGCGCCCGCAACCGCGGCGCTCGACTGGGCTTGCGTTTCCATGATGATTTCCTTTCCCGGCTCCGTCCGGGCCGGCGCGTCACCAGTCGTGGTTGCTCTTCTCTGCCGAGCCGGCGGTCCACAGGCTTGCTAGCGCTGGTCAACCCTTTCCTGGGTAAGGCGATTATACACGAGACCCACCGTGTTGTAAACGGCATTCTGCTGTTAAAGTTACAGTTCCTAGATGGTCCGTTGACCCAGTCTTGACAATCCTGATCGGCAATAAGCGAGCGCCCTCCGCCTCTTCCTTGACGACGGTGGTCACCGGGCCAGGCACAGCAACGAGCGGCGACGAACCGGCGCCTGTTCATACAAATCAAACGAACAGCAAAAGAACTGAAAATCTAGGAGTACCAGTGCCAGAATCCGTCTCGCTCGAGATCGGTGGCCGTACGCTCGTCATTGAGACGGGGGAGCTTGCGAAGCAAGCCAACGGGTCCGCTCTCGTCCGCTACGGCGATCAAATCGTCGTGTTATGCGCCGCTACGGCGTCCGAAAAACCGCGTGAGGGGATCGACTTCTTCCCCCTCACTTGCGACTACGAAGAGAAGATGTACGCGGCGGGCAAGATCCCGGGCGGCTACATCAAGCGCGAAGGCCGCCCGACCGAGCACGGCGTGCTGAGCGCGCGGCAGATCGACCGCCCGATCCGTCCGCTGTTCCCCAACGGCTTCCGCAACGACATCCAGATCATCGCGACGGTCCTCTCGACCGATCCCGGCCTGGACAGCGACGTCATCGCCGTCTGCGCCGCCGGCGCCGCGCTCGCCGTGAGCGACATCCCGTTCGACAAGAACGTCGCCGCCGTCCGCGTCGGACGCGGTGAAGACGGCAAGTTCATCACCAACCCGACGCTCGAGCAGTACGAGAGCGGCGGCATGGACGTCGTCGTCGCCGGCACGCTCGACGCCGTGATGATGGTCGAAGGCGCCGCGAAAGAGATCTCCGAGGACGTGTTCCTCGACGCGGTCGCGTTCGCGCACGAAGAGATCAAGAAGATCGTCAAAGCGATCGACCAGCTCGCAAAAAAAGTGGGCAAGGCCAAACGCGAGTACCCGCTTCTGAAAACCGACGCCACGCTCGACGCGTGGGTGCGCAAGAACTTCCAAAAAGAAGTCGCCAAGGCGATGCGCGTGGTCGACAAGCTCGAGCGCAACGCGGCGTTCGACAAGCTCTCGCGCGAAGCGGCGCTCGCGAAACTCGGCAAAAAAGGCGACGCCACCGTGCAGAGCCTGATCGAAGATCCCAAGAACAAAGAGTTCGAGAAGATCATCAAGGCCATGGAAGAGGACGAGCTCCGCACCATGGTCGTCGACGAGCAGATCCGGCCCGACGGCCGCAAGCCCGACGAGATCCGCGCGATCTGGAGCAAGGTGCACTACGTGCCGCGCGTCCACGGTTCGGGCGTGTTCACGCGCGGCCAGACGCAGGTGTTCACCGCCGCGACGCTCGGCTCCATCAGCGACCACCAGCGTTTGGACGGGATCCTCGACATCCCCAACAAGCGCTACATGCACTACTACAACTTCCCGCCGTACTCGGTCGGCGAGACGCGCCCGATGCGCGCGCCGGGCCGCCGCGAGATCGGTCACGGGCAGCTCGCGGAGCGCGCGCTCGTGCCGGTGCTGCCGCCGGAGGATGAGTTCCCCTACACGCTGCGCCTGATCAGCGAAGTGCTCGAATCGAACGGCTCGTCGTCGATGGCGTCCGTCTGCGGTTCGACGCTCGCGCTGCTCGACGCGGGCGTGCCGATCAAGGCGCACGTCGCGGGCGTCGCGATGGGCCTCGTGCTCAAAGGCAAGAAGCACGCGATCCTCACCGACATCCAGGGCCTTGAAGACTCGCTGGGCGAGATGGACTTCAAGGTCGCCGGCACCGAAGCCGGCATCACGGCGATCCAGATGGACATCAAGGTCGCCGGGATCACGATCGACATCATGCGCGAAGCGATGGTCGAGGCGAAGAAATCGCGCCTCTTCATCATCGGCAAGCTCAAGGAGACGATCACGGAGCCGCGGGCCGAGCTGTCGGAGTTCGCGCCGCGCATGATCGTGCTGCAGATCAGCCCCGACAAGATCAAGGACGTGATCGGACCCGGCGGCAAGGTGATCAACAAGATCGTCGCCGACACCGGCGTGAAGATCGACATCGAGAACGACGGCCGCGTGTTCATCGCCGGTCCCAACGCCGAGGGCGCGGAGAAGGCGAAGAACATGGTCGAAGCGCTCACCAAAGAAGTGAAGATCGGCGAGCAGTACCTCGGTACCGTCACGCGCTTGATGAACTTCGGTGCGTTCGTCGCGTTCTTGCCCGGTAAGGAAGGCCTCGTCCACATCTCGCAGCTCGCCGCGGACCGCGTCGAGCGCGTCGAGGACGTCGTCAAGCCGGGCGACCAGATCATGGTCAAGGTGATCGAGGTCGATTCCCAAGGCCGCATCAACCTCAGTCGCAAGGCGGTTCTCGGCGGCGGTGCCGGCGAGTCCACGTCGGGCGGCGGCGGCGACCAGGGCGGCGGATCGCGCGGCAACGGCGCGCCTCCGCGTCGCGAGTTCATCCCGCGCAGCGGCGGCCCGAGCGGCGGCAGCGGCGGCGGTGGTGGTGGTAGTGAGGGCGGCGGCGACCGGCCGCGCCGGCGGCGCCCGCGTCCGGGCGGCGGAGGCGGCTCGGCCGACTAACGTCCCGGCCCGAAAGGGAACCTGAAGAGAGCTCGTCGGAAGACGGGCTCTCTTCATGTTCGGCACTCGCACGCTCGCGCTCGCCGTGATCGCGTCCGTCGCGCTCACCGGCGCGGCACGCCGTCCGCCGACCGTGTTCGACCTCTCGGACCGCGTCGGCAAGCCCGTGCCGTCCGTCGTGCTCACGTCGAGCGAGGGAAAACCGCTCGCGCTCGACGCGCTGCGCGGCAAGCCGACGTACGTGTTCCTGTTCGCCGGCTGGTGCGGGCCGTGCCGCGACGCGCTGCCGTTCGTGCGCGGCGCGTACGCAAAGTTCGGCGACCGCGTGCGCTTCGTCGGCGTCGACGTGCTCGAAGACGACGCGGCGGCACGCAAAGCGGTGACGAACGCCGCGCTCCCGTTTCCGGTCGCAATCTATCCGGTCGATCAGCTCGATGCCGTGATCTCGCCGGAGCTCCAGCTGCGCGCCGGAGCGAAATATCGCATCCCCGCGGATTTCTTGATCGATGCGAACGGTGTCGTGCGCTTCGCCTGGCACGGTTTGTCGGTGAACGACAGCGGCGATCCCGTGGACGTGCTCCCGTCGTACCTCGCCAAGCTCGGCATCGAGTAACGTGGCGCGCGCGTCCTGGGCGATTCGTCCGAAGGGCGAACGCGACGCCGGCGGCGTCCGCGTTACCGGCCGCCAGGCGACCGCGGCCGAGCACCCGAAAGCTCTCCTTACTCCCCCGGAAAGGGCCGCATGGGCGTATGGCTCGTCAGGTTGCTCGGTATCGCGTGGTGCGTGCCCCTGGCGGTGGCCGCCTCGGGAACGCCGTCGAACGCGGCGCCGCTCCTCCAGGGGATCATCCGCGGGGCCGTCCCGAACGCGTACACCGCGCGGTTCCAGCGCTGCATGACCGTCACGGCGACCCGGACGGCGCCGCCCGTGCAGCCCGGGACCGCGGGCACGACCGCCGTCGGCGGCGCGGTCCCGCCGGATCCGCGCGTGCCGGCTGCCGTCGTGCCGGCCGTGAAGCAGCCCGTGCCGAGCGCGGCGGAATGCCTGGCGGCGCTGGGCCTCGCCGACCATCCGGGGCTGCGGGAGTCGACGGCGCTGTGCCTGAGCCAACGCGCGCTGGCGCAAACGATCTGCCTCAACCGCGTGTTCGCGCCGTTTCTGCCGCGCATCAGCGTCACTCCGGCCGGTGCGACGCCGAGCCCGTCGCCGTCGCCGGCACCGACGGCGACGCCGCTTCCCACCGCGACCCCGTCGCCGCGACCGACCCGGAAGCCGACGCCGCATCCCACGCGAAAGCCGACACCGCATCCGACGGCGACTCCGACGCCCGCACCGACCGCGACGCCGACGCCGCGGCTCACACCTTCGCCGACGCCACGGCCTACCGCGACGCCGACGCCGAAGCCGACGGTGCGACCGACGGCAAAGCCGGCGCGCACGCCGACAGCGGCGCCCTCGCCCGCCGCCACCGAGACGCCGTCCGTCATCGCGAACGCCGCAACGCCGACGCCGTCGCCGGAGCCCACGGCAACGCCGAGCCCGACGCCGGCGCCGGCCCCGCCGGTGATGTTCGCTCCGCTGCTCGTGCCCGTGGCGCTCGGCGCGGGCGGCATCGGGCTCGCCGCCCTCGGGGTCGTGATCCTCGTCAGAACCCGCCGCTCGCAGAAGCAGAAAGGCCGACCGCAGATGCACCGGCTCTCGATCGCGTCACCCGCTGACGGCAGCATCGCCGTCGCCGGGACGCCCGTGACGTTCACCGCGCACACCGATCCGCCGAGCCTTGCCGCGAAGCTCACGTGGTCGGTGACGACGCAGCCCAACGTGCGCGGCATCGGGCCCGCGTTCATGCACACGTTCGCGGAGACGGGCGTCGAGCAGGTCGTCGCGCGGCTCGGCGACGACGCGCTCGCGTGCGACGTGATCGTGTACGTGTTCAAGACGCCGTCGGGCGGCTCGACGCTGACCGACGTGCTGCACGCGGAACCGCCGCCGGCCGCGCGCAGCGCCGCCGCCTTCACGCGCTACGGAACGAGCGCGTCCGCACCGGGGAGAGCATCGTGAACCAAAAGATCGTTGACGACCTCGCGAGCTCCGTGCGCACGGCGGTCAGCGACGCGGCGACCGCCGGGCTCACCGCGTTCGGCGGCGCGGCGGTGCTCGCACTGGGCGAGATGGCCAAATCGGCGTTCATCGGCGGCCACGCGACGGCCGGCGGCGAGACGCTGGCGCAGACGCTCGCGACGGCGTTCGCGACCGATCTGTGCGGCTGCGTCGCGCAAGACGTCGATGCGAACGGACTCACCGTCGGTGATGCGACGGTGAAGACGCACCTCGTCGCGTTCGCGTCCGGTCAAGCGCCGGCGCCGATCGACGACGTCGTCGTGGAGCATGCGTTCGCGTTCGCGCTCGGCCACGTGGCCGCGCTCGACGTCGCCGCGAAGATCACCCTCAAAGCGGTCTGCGCGTTCGATCCGAACGATCGCAAGCCGAAGCTGTCGACCGCGACGAAGATCAAGCTCGACTTCGGCTGGTCCTCGGAGCCGAAGGCGACGCTACCGTGAGTTGCAGGCGGACGCGACGATGTTGTTCGCTCCGAGCGTTCCGCCTTGCTGCTGCAGCGCGTCCAGCGCAGCTTTGATCGTATCGTTCATGTTCGAACCGCTCGCCGTGCTGAACCGCGCGTCATCGGTCGCAACCGCACCGCATTTCTTGTCGGCGCCGAACATCCGCACGCGCACCGTGCAGCCGCTCCCGCCCGGCGCGAGACCGTTGCACTTCGACATTGCGGCGTAGTCCGCGACGTCTTGCGTCGGCGCGTTGACCGCCGTGCCGACGGCGGTGCGCGAGCCCGGGATCCACGCGATCGTACCGAACGCCGGACCGGTCCCGGCGATGACGCCGCCCTGCGCGGTCGCGCCGCCGACGGTCACCGTCGCGCCGGCGGGAGGCGCGCCGGGGGCGGATCCGCCGACAGTGGTACCGCCGTTCGCAAGCCTCGTCCCCGAGCGGGTGAACGCGGCGACGAACGGGGCGCCTTTCTTCCAGGTCGAGCCGTCCTCGAACACGACGGCGACCTCGTCGACGATCTCGCGACTCGGTTTCATCGCGGCGCCTTGGATGACGACGCAGTTGTTGAACGAGTCGGGGCTGCCGCCCAGGGCGCTCATCTTTCCCTCGATCAAGATGCCGGGGCCGAAGGAACCCGTGCGATGGAGGATCGCCTCGCGCATCGGGCTGCCGAGCAAGTCGTCGAACCGGAACGTGAAGTCGACTTCCGCCGCCGCCTTCGCGCTCACGTTGCGGAAGCTCAGGCATACCCGAACGTTGCCGTTGTCGAGAAAGAACACCGACGTTTCGGTGACGACCATCGGCGCGTTCGCCGTAAGGTTTCTCACCGGAATGGAGTTGTCGAATTCAGCGCTCGCCATGCTGGGCGCAAGCATGATCGCCGCAAGTGTAAGCATCGGGAGGAATCGCAAGCGCACGGAAGTCTCCCCGGATCGTGAGCGGGAGGGCACCCCAGGCTGCAATTACCGGCGTGCCGCGTTCAACTCCTGTGGCTGCCGTCAGCCGCGCGGGCCGAAACCGCGGTACGGCGTCACCGGCACGAGCAGATCCAGCGCGAGCATCTCGCGCACCGCGAGCGGCAGCGACGCGAGCACCGCTTGCGCTTCGTCCGGCGTGCCGGCTTCGATCAGGATGACCGCGCCGGGATGGTCCGCGCGGCCCCACATCTGCCGGAAAATTCCGTCGGCGTAGAGCTGGCGCGCGCGCTCCGCCTCCTCTTCGAGCAGCTCCGGCGTGAAGTCGGAGGCGGAGAACCGGTCGAGATCGCGGCGGACGGCGGCGATGAACTGTGCCATGACACGTCCACCGTTCCGGGTCCGCCCGCGGCTTACTTCTGCGCGATCGCCTCGACGTTGAGCTCGATCTTCACGTCGTCGCCGACGAGGACGCCGCCCGTTTCGAGCGCCTGGTTCCATCCGAGCCCGTGGTCCTTGCGGCTGATCTTCGTATGCGCTTCGTAGCCGATGCGATCGTTGCCCCACGGGTCGGTCGTGCGCCCTTCGAACGTCGTGTCGAGCACGACTTCGCGCGTCACGCCGTGGATCGTGAGATCGCCGCGAACCTTGAACGCGTCGCCGCTGCCGTCGAAACCGGTGCTCTTGAACGTGATCGTCCCGAACTTCTCGGCCTCGAGAAAGTCGGCCGACTTCAAGTGCGCGTCGCGCTGCTCTTCGCGGGTGTCGATCGACGCGGCGTCGATGGTCACGTCGATCGAGACCGGCACGGTGCTGCCTTCGGGCACGTTGATCGTGCCCGTGACGGACGTGAAGCGGCCGCGAACCTTCGAGATCATCAGGTGGCGCACGATGAACTCGGCGGTCGTGTGCGCCGGATCGATCGCGTAGGTCTTGGCGGTTTGAGTGGTGGTCACGGTTGGTCTCCTGCTCGCTTGCCCTTGCGGGCTCGATATGGTATGGTGAGGTGGTAAGTCACTATTACATACCGAAGCGCGATCTTCAACTAGGCACCCGGAAGTGGTGTAGGAACCCGATGGAAACCAATACCGAGTCGAACGTCTACTCCAAGACCTGCCCCACCCGCGAGCTGCTCGACGGCATCGCGGACAAGTGGACGACGCTCGTGATCGGCATCTTGTCCGACGCGCCGGTGCCGGTCCGCTTCGGCGAGCTGCGCCGCGCCATCCAGGGGATCTCGCAGAAGATGCTCACGCAGACGCTGCGCGACTTGGAGCGCAACGGCTTGGTAGTCCGCGCCGTCTATCCCGTGATCCCGCCGCGCGTGGAGTACTCGCTCACCGCGCTGGGACGCACGCTCGACGAACCGCTGCGGGCACTGGCCGTATGGGCGCAGGAGCATCTGCCGCAGGTGCGCGCCGCGCAAGAGGCGTTCGACGCGCGGGGCCCCGTCGAAAGCAACTCCGCCGCGTAGCGGCGCGTCCCGAAGCTTGATGTCCGTTCAATCACCGGTGAAGCCCCGGCTGCACTACGCCTATGTCGTCGCGGGCGTCGCGTTCGTGCTGCTCATCGCGGCGGCGGGCGTACGATCGTCGCCGACGATGCTCATCCAGCCGCTCGAGAAAGAGTTCGGCTGGAGCCCGGCCACGATCTCCGCGGCGATCGCGATCAACATCGGCTTGTTCGGCCTCATCGGGCCCTTCGCGGCCGGCATCTTCGAGCGTTTCGGCGTGCGACGAACCGTCGCGGCGGCCCTCGCGCTGCTCGCGCTGGGCGCGGCGCTGTCGTCGTTGATGACGCAGCCGTGGCAGTTTTTTCTCCTTTGGGGCTTGATGGCGGGGGTCGGCACCGGCAGCATCGGTCTCGTCGCGGGTGCGACGATCGTCAACCGCTGGTTCGAGAAGAACCGCGGCACGGCGATGGGCGTGCTGACGGCGGCCAACGCGACAGGACAGCTCGTGTTTCTGCCGCTGTTCGGCGTGCTCGTGACGCGCAGCGGCTGGCGCACAGAAGTGCTGTTCATCGCCGCGGTGTGCGCGCTCTTGGTGCCCGTCACGCTGTTCTTCGTGCGCGAGCACCCGTCGGACATGCAGCTGCCGATGCTCGGCGCGACCGAAGTCGTCGCGCCGGTGCGTTCCGGCATGAACCCGTTCGTCAACGCGATCGCCGCGCTGCGCAGCGGGATGCGCTCGCGCGATTTCTGGCTGCTCAGCGGCAGCTTCTTCATCTGCGGCGCGAGCACGAACGGGCTGATCGGCACGCACCTCGTGCCGGCGTGCGGCGACCACGGCATCTCCGAGGTGCACGCGGCCGGGCTGCTCGCGGCGATGGGGGTATTCGATCTCGTCGGCACGACCGCATCGGGGTGGCTGTCGGACCGCTATAGCAGCCGCTGGCTGCTGTTCTGGTACTACGGTCTGCGCGGGCTGTCGCTGCTCTTCTTGCCGACGGCGTTCGGCGTCGCGACGCTGGGGCTGCCGCTGTTCGCGCTGTTCTACGGTCTCGACTGGATCGCGACGGTACCGCCGACGCTCAAGCTCGCGACGACGTGCTTCGGACGCGCGACCGGCGTGACGATGTTCGCGTGGATCCTCGCCGGCCACCAGCTCGGCGCGGGCCTGACGGCATATCTCGCAGGTCTGACGCGCACGTGGACGTCGAGCTACGACCTCGCGTTCGTCACGTCGGGCATGCTCTGCATGATCGCCGCGCTGATGGTGCTGTTCGTGGGCCGCTCGGCACACGTAGCGAAGCCATTACCGGCGTAGCACCTAGCATGCGGCGAGGTCGGCACCGGTGGATCGATGTGTTTCCACGGTGCGCTCGGCGCACATCGATCTGGTCTGGAGCGCGCCGGCTTTGCGTCCCGGCGATGAACTGTCCGGCGCGCCGTCTAAGGTTAGGCGGTGGCTTATGAATCGCTCGGGGCGTTCGTGCGGGCGCTCCGCGGCGCCGGTGAGCTGGCGACGATCGACGCGCAGGTCGATCCTCGGCTCGAGATCGCGGAGATCACCGACCGCGTCGTGAAGGCGGGCGGCCCGGCGCTGCTGTTTCGCAACGTGCGGGGCTCGGCGTTTCCCGTGCTGACCAACCAGTTCGGCACCGAGCGCCGGACCGCGCTGGCGCTCCGTGCGAAGTCGCTGCGCGAGGTCGAGGAACGCTTGCGCGCGACGATCGATCTCGGGCTGCCCGGTTCGCTTGGCGGCAAGCTGGGCCGGCTCGCGTCGCTCGCGAGCGCGGGCGCGTCGGCGATCCCGCGGCGCATCAAAAGTGACGCGCCGTCGCAGCAAGTCGTCATGGATCCGCCCGACCTCGCGAAGCTCCCCGTGCTCACGACGTGGCCGCTCGACGGCGGGCCGTTCATCACGCTACCCCTCGTGTTCACGCAAGATCCGCAGACGCGGCGGTTCAACGTCGGCATGTACCGCGTGCAGGTGTACGACGGCACGAACGCCGGCATGCACTGGCAGCGCCACAAGCAAGGCCGCGTGCACGCCGCGAAATGGGGCCGCAAGATCCCGGTTGCGGTGGCGGTGGGCGGGGATCCCGCGCTGACGTACGCCGCGACTGCGCCGCTGCCGCCCGTCGTCGACGAGCTCGCATTCGCCGGGTTTCTGCGCGGCAAACCGATTCGCATCACCAAAGCGGTGTCGGTCGACATCGACGTGCCGGCCGACGCGGATTTCGTGATCGAGGGCTACGTCGACAACGACGACTTGCGCGTGGAGGGACCGTTCGGCGATCACACGGGCGTGTATTCCGCCGCCGATCTGTATCCGACGCTGCACGTCACCGCGATCACGCACCGGCGCGACGCGATCTGGGGCGCGACGGTCGTCGGCAAGCCGCCGATGGAGGACGCGTGGCTCGGGAAGGCGACCGAACGCATTTTTCTTCCCTTGCTTCAGATGGTGGTGCCGGAGATCACGGACTACAATCTGCCGGTGGAAGGCGGATTTCACAACCTCGTGATCGTCGCGGTGCGCAAGTCGTATCCCGGCCAGGCGACCAAGGTGATGAACGCGCTGTGGGGCTTGGGACACATGATGATGCTCACGCGTTGTATCGTGGTGGTCGATCACGATATCGACGTTCACGACGTGCGCGGCGTCGTGTGGAACGCGCTCAACAACATCGACGCGTCGCGCGATCTGGTCATCATGCCGGGCCCGGTCGACGACCTCGACCACGCCGGCTCGTACGAGCTTGCGATGGGACACAAGCTGGGCATCGACGCCACGCGCAAGACCCCCGGCGAAGGCTACACGCGTGACTGGCCGCCGGAGATCCGCATGGACGCCGCGACGCGCGAGCGCGTGACGGCGCGCTGGAAAGAGTACGGCCTCGGCGACCTCACCCGCATCGGTAAGCGTGACGACTGGTCGGGCCAAGGCCCCGAACGCCTCGCACGGCTGCTGGCGTCCGCGTCGTCCTCGCCGGATGACGTCGGCCCGCGCAGTGAGCGCATCAAATGAATCACTCGCCGCAAGTCCCAAATGCCAATGTCAGCCTGAGCCTGTCGAAGGGTGCGCCGGCATTCGTGTTATTCTTGCGCGACATTCGCGTCGAGCACACGCTCTTCGCGCTGCCGTTTGCGTACGTCGGTGCCGTCATGGCCGCGCGCGGGCTGCCGTCGTGGTGGCAGCTGCTGTGGATCACGCTTGCCGTCGTCGGTGCGCGCACCGCGGCGATGGCGGCGAACCGCTACTTCGACCGCGACATGGACGCCGCGAACCCGCGCACCGCGAAGCGCGCGGTCGCTAGCGGCAAATTGCCGGCCTCGGTCATGCTGTGGGCGATCGGGGGCGGGCTGGCGCTGCTCGTCGTGAGCGCGGCGGTGCTCAACCCGCTGTGCCTCAAGCTGCTCCCGCTCGCCGCGCTCGGGGCGGTGGGATATCCGCTGTGCAAGCGGTTCACGTGGCTCGTGCATTTCGTGCTCGGCGCCGTGGACGCGTGCGCGCCGCTGGGCGCGTACGTCGCGATCGCAGGCCGCGTGGACGTCCCCGCGCTGCTGCTGTTTCTCGCCGTCACGGTGTGGGTCGCGGGGTTCGACATCTTGTACGCGCTGATGGACGTGCGCTTCGACGTCGCGAACGGCGTGCGTTCGTTCCCGCAGCGGTTCGGCGAGCGCAGCGCGCGCGTGTGGCCCGTGCTGCTGCACCTTGCGATGACGCTCGCGCTGCTCGGCGCCGGGCTCGTCGCGCACGCGGGCTGGCTCTATTACGCGGGCGTCGCGCTCGCGCTCGGGGTGACGATCTACGAAGAACGCCTGATCGCGCTCGCCAAGGACGTGTTCGTGCTCAACGACCGCGTCTTCCTCACCAACATGGGCTTCTCGGTCGCGTTCTTGGGGACGACGCTCGCGTCGTACGTCGCGCGGTGATTCGCTCCGAGTTTCTGGCCGGTGCAGGCGCCGCCGCGGGAGCGAGCCAGGTCGCGCAGGTTTTGCCGTACACGCCGACGCTACGGTTCGCCGTGGTGTGCCCGCAGAGCGGGCCCGACGCGCGCATCGGGCGGCAGCTGCTCGACGGCGTGCGCGGCGCGACCGACGAGTTCAACCGCATTCGCCCGTCGTTCGAGCGCCTGCTGCTGTACACCGCGTACGACGACCACAACACGCCCGCGGACGCCACGGTGCAAGCCGCGTTCGCGACCGGCTCGCCCGACGTGATCGCCGTGATCGGGCACGTCAGCTCCGCCGCGACGCTCGTCACGGAGCCGGCGTACGCGAACGCGCAGGTCGCGCTGATCGTGCCGACCGTCACCGACGACCGCATCACCGCGCGCGGCTACCGCAACGTGTTCCGGCTTCCCACCAAGGACTCCGACGAAGGCAGCCTCGTCGCCGCGTACGTCATCAAGACCGGGTCGAAGGCGCCGCACGTGGTGTCGCAAGAAACCGAGTACGGGCCTGACGTCGCCGGCGCGTTCGTGCGCCGCGCGAGCTCGCTGCACGTCAGCACCGAAGCGACGATCTTCCCGGTGGACAAGCCCGATTTCGCGAAAGCGGCTGACGCCGTGCTGAGCCACAGCCCGGACTGCGTCGTGCTCGCCGGCAACGTCGATGACATGGGGCCGCTGCTGGGCACGCTGCGCGCCAAGGGCTACACCGGACGGCTCGTCGGCACGCAAGGCTTCTTCGACGCGCAAACGCTCAAGCAGTACGCGAAAGAAGCGGAGGGGCTCGTCGTGTCGACGACGGTGCCGTACTATCCGCTCGCGCCGACCGTGCTGCGCGACGTGCAGGAGTACCAGTCACACTACGGCGCGCTCACGCCGGTCGCCGCGTTCGGCTACGCATCGGTGCAGCTGATCCGCGCCGCGTCGCGGCGCGCCAACGCCACGAACCGGCTCGCGCTGATCCGAGCGATCGCGAGCGGCGGCTCGTACGACACCGTCACGGGCTCGTACACCTTCACGTCCACCGGGGACGTGCTCGACCCGAACTGCTACCTTTACCGCATCACGAACGGGAAGTTCGCCTACGAGCGCCAAGCCCACCCCAGCGGTTTCATGCTGAAGTAGGAGGCACGTGGCGGCGCTCTTCACCGGAAGCGAGTCGCTCCGCGTCCGCGGCGAGCGCGTGACGTTCGTGTTGACGCTGTGCTCGCTGCCGATCACGGTCGTCCTGCTCGGCTGGCTGCTGCAGCATCAAGTCAGCTGGCAGGAGATCGCGCTGCTGCTCATCGGCGCGATGATCTACGTCGCGTTCGCGCGCGGGCGGCTGCTGGGCGGCGGCTTGCGCATCCACGCCGGGCAGTTCGGCGCCGTGCATGCGGTGGTCGACGAGTGCGCACGGATGATGCGCATGCCGACGCCGCACGTGTTCATCCGCGACGACCCGTTCGTGCCCGTCGTCGCGATCGGGATCGGCGACCCGTACGCGATCGTGATCTCCGCGCAGTTCGTCGAGCAGTTCCAACCCGACGAGCTGCGCTTCCTGATCGGGCGCGAGCTGGGGCACATCGCATCGGGTCACACGCGCTACACGTCGCTGCTCAGCTCGAACGGCCGCGAGAACAGCGTGATCGCGATCGCGTTCGGCGCGTGGCTTCGCAAGATCGACTACACCGCCGACCGCGCCGGGCTGCTGTGCTGCGGCTCGCTGGACGCGGCGATGCGCGCGATCGCCGTGTCGGCGTTCGGCGCGGTGGGACGCCGCGTCGAGCTGGGCGCGTTCGCGGCCCAGCTCAAGGAGCTGCACGCGGAGCCGTCGCTGCGGATGGCGGAATGGAGCGCGTCGACGCCGTACGCCACGAACCGCATCGCGGCGCTGCACCGCTTCGCGCGCGACCCGCTGTACCTGACGTGGTCGCACCGTTTCGCGGAGAACGCGGACGCGCCGCCGGTCCAGGAGTCGCTCGAGACCGTGTACGCGAGCTTCTGGCGGCGCACGGGCGCCTTCGTCGTCGACGTCGTCGTCATCCAGACGCTGGTGCCGGCGGCGCGCGCGCTGGGGCCGAAGGTCACGCTGAACGGTAGCGACCTCAAGAAGATCGTGCCGGGCGCCCCGCACACCAGCATCACGTTCAACGACGACGCGCTGCTATGGTTCGCGTTCGGCATCTACGCGATCGTCCTGGTCGCGCTGATCGGGCAGACGTTCGGGATGATGGTGCTCGACCTGCGCGTCATTCGCGCGAACCACGATCCGCGCGTCGGTTTTCGGCGCGCGATCGGGCGCTACGCCTCGCTGATCGCGAGCCTGTTCGCGATCGTCGGCTGGCTCTCGATCTTTCGCCGCATCCAGCCGTACGAAAAATGGTCGCGGACCCGCCTCGTCAGCGGGAGCGCCGCGATTCGCTAGAGCGGACGCCCCGTCGGGCGCGGGCGGCCGTTCGCCGACGGCGAGGCCGCCGGCGGTGCCGGGCGTTCGGGTGCCACGTCGCCGCGCGCGGTTGGGACGCGAGGGCGCGGTTCGTCCTCGCCGTCGCCGACCGCGTCCTTCGCATCGGCGGTCGTCTTCGCGTTGGGATCGACGTCGCTCGGCTCGGCCCCGATGCGCGAGCCGTGCTTCTCCGCGTAGACGCGCGTGAACTCCGCGCCGAACAGCAGGATCATCGACGAGTAGTACACCCACAGGAGCAGCACCAGCAGCGAGCCCGCGGCACCGTACGCCGATTCGACCCCGGCTTTGCCGAGATACAGCGCGATCAGCGCTTGTCCGATCACGAAGCCGACCGCCGTGACGAACGCGCCGGTCCACACGTCGCGCCACTCGATCTTCGCATCGGGCAAGTACTTGTACATCAGCGCGAACAGCAGCGTGATTAGGCCGAGCGAGACGATCAGGTTGACGAGCCCGAACACGAAGCCCGCGCCGGGAAACGGCAGCGCGTGCGACACGTACGTCGACAGGAACGCGATCACCGCGTTGAGCGCCGTCGTCACGAGCAGCAAGAACCCGATCGCGAGCAGCATCCCGATCGACGTCAGCCGGTCGCGGATCGCCGCCCATAGCTTTTTCTTCGGCGGCTCGACGTGCCACACGGTGTTGAGCGCGTCTTGCAGCGCCGCAAACAGACCCGCCGCACCCAGCAGCAGCGTCACCCAGCCGATGACCGACGCGATCAGGCCTTGGTGCGGCTTGTTGTACGCGGTGGAGACCATCCCGCGCACCATGTCGGCCGCTCCCTTGCCGGCGGAGCCCTGGATCGCCGCGAGCATCTTGTCCTCGACGGCACCGTGACCGTGGCCGGTGCCGTTCGCGACCCCGAGCACGTAGCCGGCGACGGCGATCACGATGATGAACAGCGGCGCGATCGCGAAGATGGTGGTGAACGAGAGCGCTGCCGCGAGCCGCGGCGCTTTGTCCGCGTTCCACCGCGCGAACGTTTCTTTGAGCATGCCGACGTCGAAGTGCAGCGCCATAGCCGGCCTATCGTACCCGCGTTGTGCGGTTCCCAGCCGCAACGGGTACGTTAGCGAAACGCTCGCAGAGCGAAAGGAGACGGGTTCGCATGGCGGAGCACAGCGCGGCGGTCACGGTCAACGCCCCGGTCCACCAGGTCTACGCACTCTACTCGCACTTCAACGACTACCCCAAGTTCATGACGTTCGTGAAAGAGGTCACGTACCTCGACGACGAGCGCAGCCACTGGGTGGTCGACGTGGCCGGCAAGCACGAATGGGATGCCGTCAACGAAGACTGGATCCCCGACCAGCAGATCGGCTGGCGGTCGGTCGACGGTGTGAGCAACCGCGGCCGCGTCACCTTCGAGCCGGTGGGCACGGATCGCACGCGAGTGACGGTCGACGTCAGCTACGACCCGCCCGCAGGCGTGCTCGGCCAGCTCGGCGAGCTCCTCGGCGCGGGCGGGCAGTTCGAACGCCGCTTGCAGCACGATCTGCAGCATTTCGCGACGATGGTGGAGCAGGCGCCGCCAGGCGCGCTCGATCCCACGTCGTCGTCGTACCTGTTCCACGAAGACAGCGCCGCGGCGAAAGGCCAGACGACGCTGGCGCAGGACGAGTCGATGGGGCTCGTCAGCGGCGACGTCGACCGCGAGATCATAGCGACGACCACCGACGTCGCGCTCGACGACCCGTCGATCCCCCGCATCCCCGGGACGTCGGCGAGCCCGGGGCGCGACGTCTAACTCGGCTGCTGCTGTTCCTCGCCGTCGGCCGGCGCGTCGGGGTCGAGGACCTGGCTGGACGCGACGTCTTCACGGTCCCCCGGCGTGGGCTGGCGCTCCTGGGTGAGGTCGTCCTGATACACATCGCGGCGTTCCATCTGCACAGCGTACCCCCGTGCGCCGCGCGGAAACCGGCCGCTGCCTTTTGCGGTCACCACGGGGCGTGAACGCGATTCGTATCGACCGCACCGGCGGTCCCGAAGTGCTCCAGCTCGCCGACGTCGCGACGCCGTCGCCCGGCCCCGGCGAAGCGCTCGTCCGCCAAGCGGCGAGCGGCGTCAACTTCATCGACACCTACTTGCGCACGGGACTCTACAAGCGCGACCTGCCGTTCATCGTCGGCGCGGAAGGCGCCGGCGTGGTCGAAGCCGTCGGCGACGGCGTCACGGAACTGAAGGCGGGCGATCGCGTCGCGTACGCGCAGTCGCCGAATCTCGGCGGTTACGCCGAGTACAACGCCGTGCCGGCGCGGCTGCTCGTGCAAGTTCCGGACGGCGTCGACGACCGCACCGCCGCCGCGGTGATGCTGCAAGGGATGACGGCGCACTACCTCGTCAACGACACGTTCCCGCTGCGCGCCGGCCACGTCGCGCTCGTGCACGCCGCCGCGGGCGGCGTCGGCGCGCTCCTCGTGCAGCTCGCGAAAGCCAAGGGCGCAACGGTGATTGCGACCGCCGGCACCGAGGAAAAGGCGCAGCTCGCGCGCGACGCGGGCGCCGATCACGTCATCGTGTACGCGAAGACGGATTTCGCCGAAGCGACGCGTGCGATCGTCGGCGAGCACGCCGTCGACGTCGCGTACGACGCGGTCGGCAAGGACACGTGGGAGCGCAGCCTGAGCCTGCTGTGCCCGCGCGGGATGCTCGTGATCTACGGCGCGTCGAGCGGCCCGGTGCCGCCGATCGAGCCGCAGAAGCTGGCCGCGGCCGGCTCGGTGTTCTTCACGCGCCCGACGCTGGTGAACTACATCTCCAAACGCGAGGAGCTGGAGGGGCGCACGCGCGACCTCTTCAGCGCCATGAAGAGCGGTAAGCTCAACGTGCGCATCGGCGCGACGTATCCGCTCGCAGACGCGGCGCAAGCGCACCGCGACCTCGAATCACGCAAGACGGTCGGCAAGCTGCTGCTGATCCCGTAAGGCTCACGTCATCGTGAGCGCGTAGACTTCCATGTCACCCTGGCCGGCCGGCAGCCGGCGGCGCGACCCCCGCCGCGGTGAATTCGTCGGCTTGCGGTGTGCCGTGCGTCAGCGCCAGCGGGATGACGCCGCCCCACACGCCCGCATCGCGGTCTTCGAGCGGCTCCGTGGGCGGTCCGGTGCGAATCTTCGCCGAGACGTGATCCAGAGCGAGCGCGACGACTTGTGTCGCGTCGAGCTCGCCTTGCGCCATCGCGCGAATGCCGGCACGGCGACCCGGCAGCAGCCGGTCGACGAGCGCGTCGAGCAGCCGCACCTTTTCATCGGGATCCGTGATGACGCGCGCGGTCGCGTGCACGACCGCGGAGCGGTAGTTCATCGAGGAGTGAAAGGCACTGCGCGCGAGCACGAGGCCGTCGACGTGCGTCACCGTCGCGCACACGCGCGCACCGTTCGCGAGCGCGGACAGGATCCCGGCCTTGACCGAACCATGCAGCACGAGCTCGTCGCCGACGCGCGCGCAGGCGTACGGCATCACGACGGGCGCGCCGTCCACGACGGCACCGACGTGCGCGACGTACGCGTCGTCCAAGATCGCGTAGACGTTCTCGCGGTCGTAGCGCGCGCGCTGCGCCAAACGCCGCACGGTGGTGTTCGGCGCCGTCGTGTTCGGCCCCGTCGTGGTTGGCGCGGTCGTGCTCATGGTGCGATGCTACGTGCCGAGCTCAGTCCGCGCGAGGGCCGATTCGGCGCGCCCGCCGGGTGCCGCGCCGCGGCGAACGCGCGTTCCAGCCGTTCGGCCGCGTGCTCGATTGCGACGGGGCCGGCGGCCGCAAAACCCAAGACGAGCCCGGCCGGCCCGCGGCCGTCGAGCGCGTAGCCCGAAAGCGGCGGCGCGACGACGTTCTCCGCCGCGGCGGCCGCGGCGACCGCGCTGTCGTCGCCGTCGAACCGCGCGACGAGGTGCAGCCCCGTCGCGGCGCCCTGCACGCGCACGAACGAGCCGAGCCGGCGCTCCAGCGCGCGCACGAGCGCGTCGCGGCGCTCGCGATATACCGCCGATGCGCGGCGCACGTGCAGCGCGAAATGCCCTTCGGCGACGAAGGCGGCGAGAGCAGCTTGAACCGGGAACGCCGGGCCGCCGGAAACGACCGTGCGCGCACGGGCGAACGCGTCGACGAGCGCATCGGGCACCACGATCCACGCGACGCGCAAGCCCGGCGCGAGCGTCTTGCTGAACGTGCCGACATACAGCACGCGCGTGTCGTCGAGGCCTTGCAGCGCGGGCAGCGGCGCGCCGTCGTAGCGGAACTCCGCGTCGTAGTCGTCTTCGACGACATATGCGTTCGCCGCGCGCGCCCAAGCGAGCAGCTCGAGCCGCCGCCGCAGCCCCATCACGACGCCCGTCGGATACTGGTGGGACGGCGTCACGTACGCGAGGCGCGCGTCCGCGGGCGCGCGCGCGACATCGAAGCCCTCGTCGTCCACCGCGACGGGGACGACCGTTCCGCCCGCGGCGCCCACCGCGTCGCGCATCGCGAAATAGCCGGGATCTTCAGCCGCGACCGGCGCGCCCGGATCGACGAGCACGTCGGCGATGAGCGCGAGCGCGGCGCGCGTCCCTTCGACCACGACGACGTTGTCGGCGCCGAGCGTCACGCCGCGCGTCTGCCGCAGGTGCGCGGCGATCGCCTTGCGCAGGGGGCGGAAGCCGAGCGGGTCGCCGTAGCCGCGCGTCGCCGGCGCGTCGAGCCAGCGGTTCGCGATGCGCCGCCACACCGCGGCCGGAAACAGCGAGAGATCGGGGACGCCGGGGCGGAACAACGCGGGCTCGCTGCCGCCGTCGGGATCGCGCGCGACGCGCAGCCGCTGCACGCGGGCCGACAGCCGCGGCACCGCCGCCGCGGAGATGCCGCCGCTGCGGGCGCGCGGCGTCAGCCCGCTCGCGACGTACGTCCCCGCGCCGGCGCGCGTCTCGAGATAGCCCTCCGCCACGAGCTGGTCGAGCGCCTGCGTGACCGTGTTGCGGGAGACGCCGAGCTGCTGCGCGAGCGTGCGCGACGCGTGCAGCCGCGTGCCGCCCGCCAATTCTCCGGCGAGGACCGCGTCGCGCACGTGCGTCGCGAGCTGGCGGTGCAGCGCGACCGCCGACGCGCGGTCGGGGAAGAACGACATCGTGCGCTGCGCCCTGTCGAAGCGGCGGCGGTCAGCCGCCGAGCGCCGGCGAGCCGAGGTCGAGCGCGCCCGACGGGATCACGCGCACGTCCGTGTAGCTACGCGCGATCTCGTCGGCGAACTTCGACGCGTCGCCGACGAGCACGATGAAGTTGTCGGGCACGAAACCGCGCGCCGCAAAGTCGCGCACGTCCGCCGCGTCGACGGCTTGCACGCGGCGCGCGAACTCTTGCACTTCGGTGAGCGGGACGCCGTAAAGCGCGTGCTCCGCGAGCGACGCGGTGATGCCGTCGATCGTCTCGATCGAGCGGTGGAACGAGCCCGTCACGGTCGCCTTGCGCGACACGAGATCTTCGTCGCTCGCGGGCGCGTCGACCAGGGAGCGAATCGCAGCGAGCGTGACGTCCGTCGCCTCCACCGCGCGCGTGTGGTCGATCAGCGTGGACGCGCTGAACAATCCCGGCATGCGCCGCGCGACGAGCGACGCGCCGGCGCCGTACGAAAGGCCGCGCTTGACGCGGATCTCTTGATTGAGCCGGCCGCTGTACCCGTGCAGCACCGCGGACGCGACGGTAGCCGCATAGTAGTCCGGTGAGCCGCGCGCGATCGACACGCGCCCGACGACGAGCGCGGTTCGCCCCGCATCGGGCTTGTCGACGATCACGACGCGCGTGCGCGGCGGCGGTATCGCCGCTTCCGGCGGCACGTCGAGTGCCGTGTCGGGCGCGCGCCAGGAGCCGAGCACGCGGTCCGCGAGCGCGAACGCGTCGTCGACCGAGAGGTCGCCGCCGATCACGAGCACGGCGTCGTCCGGCCGGTAGAACCGCTCGTGGAACCACGCGACGCGGTCGCGGCTCAGCGCCGGCAGCGTCGTCACGGTGCCCGCGACCGGATGGCCGTACGGCGAGCCCGCGTACGCGACACGCTGCGCCACGAGGCGCGCGACCGCGCCTGGGCTGGCGTAGGTCAGCGCGAGATCCGAGATCGACTTCGTGCGCACGCGCTCGACTTCGCGCGGTGCGAACGCCGGCTGCCGCACGACCTCGTCGAGCAGCGCGAACGCGTACGGGAACGCCGGCGTCGTCGCGCTGACGGACAACAGCGACGCGTCGAAGCCTGAGCCCGCGTCCAGCCGCGCGCCGAGCGCGTCGCTCGCCGCGGCGAGCTCCGTCGCGCCGCGCACCAGCGTGCCCTGCGTCAGCAGCACGGCGACGAGCGCCGACAGACCGGCTTCGTCCTCGCGCTCCGCCGCGCTGCCGCCGCGCACCACGAGCTGCGCGGCGACCAGCGGTAAATTTCGCTGTGCGAACGCGACGACGCGCAAGCCGTTGTCGAGCACGCGCTCGACCGGCGCGGGCAGCGTCGCGTCGCGCGGAGCGGCAGGGGCGGGCAGCGTGGACGCCGTCACGGCGCGCGATGCGTCGGTCATGCCGGCAAGTACTCGACGACGGTACGGTTTTCGGGCCGCAGATACGTCCGCGCGACGCGCACGACGTCGTCGCCGGTCACCGCGAGATAGCGCGCGAGATCGTCGTTGACCAAGCCGGGATCGCCGCGTTCGGCGGCCGACTGCGCGAGCATCAGCGCGATGCCGCTGTTCGTCTGGCGCGAGCGCACGACGCTGCTCGCGATCTGCGTGCGGGCGCGCATCAGCTCCGCGTGATCCGGCGGCGCCGCGCGCACGCGGTCGAGCTCGCTCGCAAGCGCCGCGCGCGCATCGGCGAGCGATACGCCGCGCGCGCACGTCACGCGCAATCCGAAAAGCCCGGGATGCTCGCGCAGGTCGGCGCCTGCGGTCGCGCTGGTCGCAACCTGCTTGTCGTACACGAGCGCGGTGTAGAGCCGCGACGAACGCCCGAAGCCGAGCAGCGTCTCGAGCACTTCGAGCGCGGGCACGTCGGCGTGCGACGCGCCCGGGATGTGATACGCCTCTTCGACCGCCGCGAGCGGCACGTTCGCCGCCCGGTGCTCGAGCGCGCGCTCCGCGATCTGTTCGGGCTCCACGGCGTGGACGCGCGGGATCGCGGACGCCGGCGTCGGGATCGCGCCGAAGTACGCGTCGATCCAGCGCGACGCCTCGTCCACCTCGAAGTCGCCGGCGACGACGAGGATCGCGTTGTCGGGCCGGTAGTACGTCGCGTGGAACGCGACGACGTCATCGAGCGACGCGGCGTTGAGCTCCGCGGGGCTGCCGATCACGCCGCTGCGGTACGGGTGCACGGCGTACGCTTCGCGGTTGACGAGCTCGTCGAGCATGCCGTACGGCTCCGCGAGGATGCGCTGGTCGTACTCGCCGATCACGACGTCGCGCTCGGTCGCGAAGTTCGCCGCGTTCACGTCGAGCGACGCCAGCCGGTCGGCCTCCGCCCACAGCAGGCGCTCGAGGTGGTTCGACGGGACGACCTCGTAGTAGTTGGTGATGTCCTCGGACGTGAAGGCGTTGTTGAAGCCGCCGACGTCCTCGGTGAGCCGGTCGATCGTCTCGGGCGCGGTCCGCGACGTCCCCTTGAACATCAAGTGCTCGAAGAGGTGGGCGAATCCCGAGCGGCCCGGCGGGTCGTCCTTGCCGCCGACGCGGTACGCGACGTCGATCGCGACCGACGGCACCCGGCGGTTGGGCGCGAGGATGACGCGCAGGCCGTTGGCGAGCGTGCGGTCGACGAAGCTGATCGGCGCGACGTCGATCGCGATGGCGGGGACGGTCGGTAAAGCGGACACGGGCTCTCGGTTCATCCCCACGCGGCGGCTCCGTCCCTCCCTCCGAAATCCGATTGACAATCGAACATGTGTTCGATAGAGTTAGGCTCCCATGGGCGTCGATCCGGCTTTCGCGGCCCTTCGCGACCGACTCGACCGCCGTCACCGCGAGGCGACGGCGGCGGCGTTCGCGCTCGGCGACGAAGCGTTGGTCCGGACCGAGATCGCCCCGCTCGATGCCGCACTGGGTGGCGGCTTTCCGCGCGGGACGATCGGAACGCTCGAGGGGCCGCCGAGCTCCGGGCGGAGCGCGCTCGCCGCGCGCCTGCTCGGAGCGGCGACGCGGCGCGGGCTGGGAGCGATCGTGGGGGTGCGCCTGTTCCCGCCCGCGCTCGCGGCGGCGGGCGTCCGGCTCGAACGGCTGCTCATCGTCCAGGCGGAGGACCCGGTGGAGATCGCGCGCGCGGCCGACATCGTCGTCCGCTCGGGCGCGTTCACCGTCGTCGTGATCCCCACGCTGCCGAGCGGGCGCGGCACCGGCTCCGCTACGTGGACGCGGCTCGCGAGCCTGGTGCACCGCGCGAACGCACTGCTCGTCGCCGTCGGCGACGAAGCGTCGGCGGAGCTGCGCTACTTCGCGTCGGTACGGCTCGAGACGGCGATCGAGCGCGTTCGCTGGAACGGTCCGGCCGGCCATCTCGGCGAGCTCGCCGGCTACGACGTGCGCGCGGTCGTGCGCAAGCACAAACGCGCCGCCCCGGTGGGCGACGCGCTGGTGCGGTGCGATCCGTTCGAAGACCGGCCGCTGCCGGCTGACGTGCGCGAGCGCGAGCTCGCGGTCAGCGGTGCCGGCGCTGGTGCTGCCGGTCGTGCTTCTGAAAGTAGATATTATCGGACAGCCGGTTCTCCGCGCGGTTGAGCTGCCGGTACTCGGCGGGGCTGAGCTTGCCGTCGCGCAGATCCCGGCGCCGCTGCGCCTCGATGCGGTCGAGGCCGTGGTCGAGCCGGCGGTACTCGCGTTGCGTCAGCGAGCCGTTGCGCACGCCTTGGTTGATACGGTGCTGCTGGTTGTCGATGCGCTGTTCGACCTCGCCGTCGGCACTGGCGGCGAGCGGGGTGACGAGCGAGGCGAGGAGCGCGGCTGCAACGAGGGTTTTTGTGAACATCGGGTTCCTCCTGAATCGATGAATGCGGTGCGGACGGCGTCCGCCCGGTCATCGTACACGCGAGCCGGCACGCGCATCACGCGATCTCAGCGAATGCTCACGCCGCTCTCAGCGCCGTCTCATCATCCACGCTACGGCGAACGCAGCGGGCGCAGCAGCATCGTGACGCCGCCGGCCGCGGCGAGCGCGTCGGCGTCGACCGCGAGCGCGCGCGCCTTCGGTGACGCGCTCGGGCACGTCAGATCCGGCGACGTCTTACCGCGATATGCAACCTGCGTCGACGAGCCGAACGACGCGCTCTTCATGCACGCCGCGCGCGGCAGCGCGTCGAGCGGGCCCGCCGCGCGCAAGTCGGCGAAGAAGCGGTTGACGAGCGCGAGCGCGACGTGCTTGCGCACCGCGGCGTCGGCTTGCTGCAGCGCGGTGGTGCCGTCGGCGTACACGCGCAAGCGGTATCCGGCGCTGTTGGTGGAGCCGGAGTTGATGATGAGCGCTTCATCGGCCGCGGTCGGAATCCGCGCCGCGGGCACGGGCGGCGACCCCGACGGCGCCGGCATCGGCCCGTACGTCGGCACCGCAAAGGCAAGCGTGAGAATCAGCGCGTGCAGCATGCTCGGTTCAACGTTCGCACGCGTTGTAGACGTTTCTCAGGGTCGTATCCGTCGTGCCGCATCGTCGTACGCACGATCGTGCGGGCCGAGCGACAGCACGTTGACCCGATGCGTTCGCTCGTCCACGACGAAGACGGCCCGCCACGATTCACGGCTGCGAAAGCGCAAACGGGCGGCGCGTGCTTTTTGCAGAGGCCCCGCTTTCCTCGGATATTGTTTCGGGTCGGACCGCAAACGCGCGATCAGCTCCGCGAGGGTCGGCGCGAAGTCCCGATTTCTCGTCCCGTGGTCCGCGATCGTATCGCGGACCGCGCGGTGGAAGCTAACGCTCCACTCGCCGGCGCCCGCGATTCGAGTAGCGCCGGCGCCCGTTGGCTTCGTCGATTGCGGCGAGCAGGGCGTCCGCGTCGACGAAATCGCTCTGCGGCGCCGCGGCGCGGCGTTGCAGCTCCCTGTCGGAAGGCCGGTCGGGCGCGATCGGGGCGAGCAGGTCGTGAACGCCGACGCCGAGCGCCGCGGCAACTTTTCCAAGCAGCTCCAGCCCCGGGTTCGCGTAGTCACCCGACTCGAGGCGAACGATCGTATAACGCGAGACGCCGGCGCGATCCGCAAGGTCGGCTTGCGACAGACGGCTTTGCGCCCGCTCCGAGACGAGGTGCGCACGAAGAGTCCTTTGGAGCGACGAGACGCTCTGGTCGACGGTGGGCATGGTGGTGCGCTCCTGATTCACTCCAAGGGCGGGCTGCGGCTAGGGTACGCCGCTCGGCTCGAATAGTCAACTGTGCGCCACAATTGGGCCGAGGTCTGAATGCCCGTCGTCTGCGTTTGGGTTCCGGCGTTTCGGCTGGCCGTCGCGCGGCTGACGCAGCCCGGCGTCGATCTCGATGCGCCGCTCGTGCTCGCCGACCGCATCGAGCGCGGGCGCGTCGTGGACTGCACGCTCACGGCGGCGGCGTGCGGGGTGCGGCCCGGGATGACGCTGGTTCAGGCGCAGGCGGTCGCGGTCGAGGCGCGCACGGTGTTCGACGACCCGGCCGCCGACGCGCGGGTGTGGGCGGAGGTCCTCGACGCGCTCGACGCGGCCTCGCCGATCGTCGAGGACGGCGGCCTCGGGCGTGCGTTCGTGGAGATGCACGGCGTCGCCGGCGATCCGGCCGGCTGGCTCGACGCGGTGCGCGGCGCGCTGGCGGGCTTCGATCTTCCGGTGCGGGTCGGGTTCGGGCCGAACCGGTTCGTCGCGCACGCGGCGACGTGGCGCGGGGACGGGC
Source organism: Candidatus Elarobacter sp. (assembly GCA_036403315.1). Classification (GTDB taxonomy): domain Bacteria; phylum Vulcanimicrobiota; class Vulcanimicrobiia; order Vulcanimicrobiales; family Vulcanimicrobiaceae; genus Vulcanimicrobium. The sequence goes on along the minus strand of DASWRD010000043.1, from coordinate 592 downwards.
TCGTGTGCGATCGCGATCCCGCGGCATTTCTCGCGCCGCTGCCGATCGAGCTCGCGCTCGACGCGAGCATCTCGGCGCGCGCGCAGCAGACGACGGTGCGCGAGCGCTTGCGGCTGCTCGGCGTGACGACGCTCGGCGAGCTCGCCGCGCTGCCGCACGGTCCGTTCGTACGGCGCTTCGGGATCGAGGCGGCGCGCTGGCACGATCTCGCGCGCGGCATCGACGACCGGCCGCTCGAGCCGCGCGGCCGCGCGCTGCGCGTCGACCGCGCGCTTTACGGCGAAGGGGAGGCGAGCTCGCAAGAGCAGGTGCTGTTCGCGCTGCGCACGCTGGTCGGGTGGGTCGTCGACGATCTGTCGGCGGCGGGGAAGCGCGCGGGGCGCCTCGTGCTGCAGCTCGAGTGCGAGGACGGCGAGACGCGCGAGGTCGCGACGCGCGTCGCGCAGCCGACCGCGCTGCCTTCGACGCTGTTCGAGCTGCTGCGCGCGCGGCTCGAAGGCGTGGTGCTGCACGCGCCGGTCGTCGGGCTGCGGCTCGCGGCCGAGGAGCTCGCGGACGGCGGCGTCACGCTCTCGCTGTTCGCGGCGAGCGA